>JAHHTQ010000035.1 GCA_020024555.1 Angelakisella sp. | reverse complement strand
TTGAAAAAAATTGAGTAAAACTTTTATAGACTTCGTCATTATGACGAATGACTATATCTTTTTTTGACACGCTGAAATGTTATCTTTATAACATATATTTAATATTATAGCCTAAATTTATTCTTTATACAACAATTTTTATATAATGTTTACACTTTTTTTATGTTTATAAAATAGTTATATTTATTATATGTAAATTCGCAGTTTTGCAATATTAAAATAAAAAAATATGTAGTTTATTATAAAAATTCTTGAATTTTATTGTATAGCATTGAAACAGGCAGTCCCATTACACTGTGATAGTTTCCGTCTATTTTTTCTATAAATACGGCTCCGTATCCTTGTATACCATAAGCCCCCGCTTTGTCCATAGGTTCGTGTGTTTTTATATATTTTGTTATATCTCCGTGTGACAGCTCATTAAATTTTACTTTTGTTTCACAATAAAAAGTTTCTGTTTTGTTTTCTGTAACTATGCTTACACCCGTAAAAACACTGTGAGTGTTGTTTGACAGTAGCGTAAGCATCTCTTTTGCATCTTGTTCGTCTTTGGGTTTCAGTAAAATTTTATTGTTACAATAAACTATCGTATCAGAGCCTATTACAACGGAAGATTTATCTACCAGTTTATTGTAAACACTCTTTGCCTTTTGTTCAGCAAGTTCTTCAACAATTTTATGCGGTTCCAGCGCATAATTAATACTTTCTTCGTCAGTTGACGGTATTATATCAAATTTATTAAATATAAGTGAAAGAAGTTCTTTTCTTCTTGGTGACTGTGATGCCAAAACTATTTTTTTATCTGTTACAAGCATATTTTTATTGTACCTCATATTTTATTTTTTGCCTGTTGAGTTAAATCCACCGTCATTTCTTTCCGTTGTGTCTAATTCCTCTACAACGGTCAGTTCCTCTGTGAATATGGGAACGACTACCAGTTGGGCTATTCTGTCCATTGGTTCAACAATGTAGCTTTCTTCTTTGTGGCAAGTCAGTGGAACAAAGATTTCTCCCCGATAGTCACTGTCGATTACGCCTACGGCATTTGCCGGAATTACGCCATAGTTTGCTCCCAGTCCACTGCGCGCAAATATAAGTCCTACATATCCTATCGGAATTTCAACTGCAATGCCTGTCGGTATTTTTGTGGTTACGCCTTTTTTTATTTCTGTTTTTTCGTCAATAATTGCAACCAAGTCAAAACCGGCGCTGTACATAGTCGCACGTTTTGGAATTGCACTGTTTTTTCTTAATAATTTTATGTTCATTTTTTTACTCCATATTATTATAAAAAACTTCGTCAAGATACAGTCCGTGCGCCGGAACGGTAATGCCTGCTCTTTTACGGTCTTTACTCTCTATAATATCCGTAATTTCACTCGGGAGGATTTTCCCCATAGATACCGAAAGGAGAGTGCCTACAATAATCCTGACCATATTATATAAAAAACCGTCGCCTTCAATAGATACATATACAAAATTATTTTCCCTTGTTACTGCGCAGTCATATATGGTGCGTACTTTGTCTTCCACACTGCAACCTGTATTGCAAAACGCCGTAAAGTCATAAGTTCCGACAAAATTTTTGCTTGCTTTTTGCATTAATTCCACATTTAGTTTTTGTGGAATATGAAGAGCCATATCCGTAAAAAACGGATTTTTTTCCACGCTGTTCCAAATTTTGTAAATATATCGTTTTTTTACCGCGTCATATCTTGGGTGAAAATCAATATCAACTTCCTGTGCTGATTTTACGGCAACATCATCTGGTAAATGTACGTTTAATGCCCGTATTATATTTTGCGTGGGGATATTTTTTTCTGTTTTAAATGTTACAGCAAAATTATTTGCGTGTACTCCGGCGTCTGTGCGTGACGCTCCTTTGATATCATATCTTGCGCCAAAGACTTTTTCTATTGCGTCCTGCAAAACTTCCGCAATGGTTATTTTGTTTGGCTGAACCTGATATCCACAGTAGTTTGTTCCTCTGTACGCTATTTTTAATAATATATTTCTCATAAGCCACTTGCGTATATATTAAGTAAAATTGTTATTGTAAACAAAGCTGTAAATGCAATTACAGCAAATATATCACGCGCGCAATAGCGTAGTTGTTTCATACGTGTTCTGCCTTCGCCACCGTGATAGCAACGACATTCCATAGCCATTGCCAGTTCGTCTGCGCGTCTGAATGACGATACGAAAAGTGGTATGAGTATAGGGATAAGAGCTTTTGCCTTTTGGATAATGCCACCTGTTTCGATATCCGCGCCTCTCGCTTTTTGCGCCGACATAATTTTGTCTGTTTCTTCGATAAGCGTCGGTATAAAGCGAAGCGCAATAGTCATCATCATTGCAAGTTCGTGTACGGGCATTTTTATTTTAGCAAGTGGTTTTAGCAGTCTCTCTATTGCGTCTGTAAGCGCGATAGGAGATGTGCAATATGTCAGTAGCGTTGAGCCTATTATCAAAAATACTATACGTATACACATAAATATTGCGGTGCGTATACCTTGCGATGTTATTTTGATAAATCTCCATTGCCACAGAACATCGCCTTCCATAAAAAACATATTCAGTACAGCAGTAAAAATAATAATCGGAACAATCGGTTTTAAACTGCGGAATATAATTTTAAGCGGAATTTTCGCTATTAAGTAACATAGCAAGGCGAATATACCGCCGACAATAAGCCCTGTAAAAGTATTTGATACAAATAGATATATGATAAATGCGAAAGTTGATATTATCTTTATGCGTGGGTCTAGCTTGTGAATGAATGATTTACCCGGGAAATACTGACCGATAGTAATATCCTTAATCATTATATATTTCCCTCCTTGTTTTTGAGTATTGACAGAATATTTTGTTTTGCCTGTTCAATGGTATAAGTTTTTTTGTCGATATTTGGAAATTTATTTCCAAGACCTGTAAATACGCGTGATATTTGCGGAACAGAAAGTCCTATTGCCGACAGTTCTTCGCCTTTTGCAAATACGTTTTGCACTGTGTCATAGGCAAACATCTTGCTTTTGTTCATAACAAGAGCCATTGTGGCGTTTGCCGCTATATCTTCCATACTGTGAGATACAAGCAGAACGGTATTTTTCTTTTCGCTGTGATATTCGCGTATTTGTCCAAGTATTACATCTCGTCCCTTAGGGTCAAGTCCGGCTGTCGGTTCGTCAAGAATAAGCACCTCCGGCTCCATAGCCATAACGCCCGCTATTGCAACGCGTCTTTTTTGTCCGCCCGATAGCTCAAAAGGACTTTTTTCCAGTTGTTCGGTTGTAATACCTACGCTGTATGCGGCATCTTTTACACGTCGGTCTATTTCGGCGCTGTCCAGCCCCATATTTTTCGGACCGAAAGATATATCTTCATAGACAGTCTCGCCGAAAAGTTGATATTCGGGGTACTGGAATACAAGTCCGACTTTGAAGCGAAAGTCACGCATTTTTGTTTTGTCTTCCCACATTTTTTCGCCGTTTATATATACTTCTCCGCTTGTGGGTTGAAGCAGTCCGTTAAAGTGCTGTATCAGTGTGCTTTTTCCTGAACCTGTATGTCCTATTACGCCTACATACTGTCCTTTTTCTATCTGCAATGAAATGTCATTTACAGCCACTCTTTCATAAGGAGTGCCTATTGAGTATTTGTATGTTAAATTTTTTGTTTCTATACTGTACATTTTTTTACTCCTTATATTTTTTCTGACAGAAGGTTTGAAATCACTTCTATACATTCTTCTTCTGTTATTATGTCCGTAGGTACGTTGTAGCCCTCTTTTTTGAGTTCCCACATAAGTTCTGTAACCTGCGGAACATCAAGCCCTACTTTTTTCAGCTCTTCAACATGCGAAAAGACTTCTTTCGGCGCGCCTTTCATTATAATTTTGCCACCGTTCATTACAACTATTTTTTCACATTGCGCAGCCTCGTCCATATAGTGAGTAATTATAACTATTGTTATACCGTATTTTTGGTTTAAATCTTTTAGCGTAGCCATAACTTCACGTCTGCCTATTGGGTCAAGCATAGCCGTCGGTTCGTCAAGTACTATGCAGTCAGGACGCATAGCGATTATGCCTGCTATTGCAACACGTTGTTTTTGTCCGCCCGACAGTCTGTGTGGCGCATGCTCGCGGTATTCATACATATTTACGGCTTTTAGCGCATGGTCTACCCTCTGGCGAATTTCACTGGGTTCTATACCAAGGTTTTCCGGCGCAAATGCAACGTCTTCTTCGACGATAGTGGCAACTATTTGGTTATCGGGATTTTGAAAAACCATACCTACGTGTTGACGGATATCAAACAGTTTTTCTTCGTCGGCGGTAGATATTCCCTCAACGGTTACTGTTCCCTGTGTGGGAACAAGTATGGCGTTCATATGCTTTGCTATTGTTGATTTTCCGCTTCCGTTATGCCCGAGTATCGCCAAAAATTCACCTTTTTTGATATTAAGCGAAACTCCGCCAAGTACTTCTTTCTGTTCTTCGCTGTTATCATAGCGAAAAAATACATCTTTACATTCAATTAAGTTTTCTGTTTCGTTTTTATTGTCAATATTTACCGTGTTCATTGGTATTATATCCTCCACAGTTATCTGTTGTTTTTTATACCTGTTATAATATTTTTACATAGTCTTTATTATTCTATCATAATATAAATATTTAAACAACAACTAAACCTTTAACATTTTTTATTAAATAATATTAATTTTTGTGTAAAATATAAAATATGAGTGTTATTTTTTTATAGTATAATATGTTTTTTAGTTTTTATTTACTTATAAATACAAATTATACAAAAAACATTTTTTAATGGTATAATTTTTGTGTATGTACAGCTTGATTTTTGTGTTAAGCTGTGATAAAATATTATGGCAAAACACACGCCTGCAATTAAATAAGGGTTGCCACTTTTGTTTGGTGGTTGTTATTTAAAATGCGCAGAGCGGTGGAAAAATATTTTTAAAAAACCAAAAGGAGAAACTATTATGTCAGTAGTATCAATGAAACAATTGCTAGAAGCAGGTGTTCACTTTGGACACCAAACAAGAAGATGGAATCCTAAAATGGCTCGTTACATCTTCACAGAGAGAAACGGTATATATATTATCGACCTACAAAAAACAGTTAAGAAACTTGAAGAAGCTTATATGTTTGTTCGTGAACTATCACAAAACGGTGAAGAAGTACTGTTTGTAGGTACAAAGAAACAAGCCGGTGACAGTGTTCGTGAAGAAGCTGAAAGAGCAGGCGCGCACTACGTAAACGCTAGATGGTTGGGCGGTATGATGACAAACTTCCAAACAATCAAAAAGAGAATTGCCCGTCTGGAACAACTAATCAAAATGCGTGACGAAGGTACATTCGACAGATTGACAAAGAAAGAAGCAGCTAAACTTGCTCTTGAAATAGAGAAACTGGAAAAATTCCTAGGCGGTATCCGTGGAATGCAAAAACTTCCTGGCGCTCTATTCGTAGTTGACCCACGCAAAGAGAAAATCGCTGTTGCAGAAGCTCACAAACTAGGTATTCCTGTTGTATCTATCGTTGATACAAACTGTGATCCTGACGAAGTTGACTATGTAATTCCCGGTAACGATGACGCTATCCGCGCAGTTAAACTAATTGCAGGCGCTATGGCTGATGCTATCATTGAAGGCAGACAAGGTATGCAAGGCGCAGCTGAGGCTGAGGCAGAAGCTCAAGAGGCTTAATTTACACTTTTAGTGTTAAAGAATTTTGTAATACGGGCTACGTTTTTTTAGTAACAATAAAAATCGTACTCGTATTATTTGGAATATGGTATATTTACAGATATACCATAAATAATATTGTAAATAATAAATTGGAGGAATATAGATATGGCAGCTTTTACAGCTAAAGACGTACAAGCTCTACGTGAAACAACAAGTTGTGGTATGATGGACTGCAAAAAGGCTTTGACAGAAGCAGAAGGCGATATGGAAAAAGCAATCGTTATTTTGCGTGAAAAAGGTTTGGCAGCTTCTCAAAAGAAAGCCGGCAGAATAGCAGCAGAAGGAACAGTATACGCTTTGACAACAGAAAACGGCGTAGGCGCTATCCTAGAAGTAAACGCAGAAACAGACTTCGTTGCCAAAAACGATAAATTTATGCAATTTGTTAAAGATTGTACAGAGACAGTTGCAGAAGTAAACCCAGCTGACCTAGATACACTAATGACAACAAAAGTTAGCGGCAGAAACGGTACAGTTGAAGAAGAACTACGTGAACTAATCCTTGTTATAGGTGAAAATATGAAAGTTCGTCGTTTTGAAAGATACGAGGGCGCTGTTTCAACATACGTACACGGTGGCGGCAGAATAGGCGCTATGGTAGCTTTCAATGTAGCTGACAACTCTGTTGTAAGTTCAGAAGAATTTAAAGAAATGGGTAGAGATGTAGCTATGCAAATTGCAGCTATTAACCCGGCTTACCTAGACGAAAAATCAGTTCCGGTTGAAGTAATCGAAAACGAAAAAGAAATCATTTTGACACAAATGGAAAATGATGAGAAAAACAAAAATAAACCGGAGCAAGTTAAAGCAAAAATGGTTGAAGGTAAAATCAACAAATACTACAAAGAAAACTGCCTGGTAAACCAAGCTTTTATCAAAGACGGTAACCTAACAGTTTCACAATTTGTAAGCGAAGTTGGTAAAAAACTTGGCACAGAAATTACAATCAGCAAATTCGTAAGATTTGAAAAAGGCGAAGGTATCGAAAAACGTGAAGATAACTTTGCTGACGAAGTTGCTAGTATGATGAAATAATCAATAATAAAACGATAATCATATTTTGTGTGGTGTATATTATCCGCAGAATATGATTATTTTTTTGGGGGTAACGGTTATGAAAAAGAGTATAAGCATTATTCTTATATTATCTGTAATGTTTATGTTATCAGCTTGCGCAAGAACTGATATCAATGTGTCTGAAAGTATATCCGAAAATAATCAAACCATATCGTCAACAGATGAACTTACGAAAAAAGACGAACTTGTTTTGACAGATACAGCTAAACTTCTTACATACGCTTTGGCGAACTCTACTGTCGGATTTTCAAATGACCCTAAAAAACCTACAACAGTCTTGACTGCTCCAAATACCGATAATCCAAGTTCTCTATATAACTTTATCACTCTTGTAATGCTGTATCACAATTCTAAGTACGGATATGAAAATTCAATTTACAGTAAATCTGTATATTGTGATGAAAACCATATATACCATATTCAAAAAAACACTATACATACTATACTGAAAGATGTTTTTGATATTGAAAATTTTAATCTTGAAAATATAGGCTTAGATTACGATAAAGAGAATGAAGAATATACAAGCGGATTGGAATTTGGAATAGGGTATAATTGGGCTTGTGATGATATATCAAACGTCGATATAAATTGGAACGAAAGAAGCGTAATTGTAGATTACAGCGTAGAGTATAAATTTCGGGGGGCTGCGCCGATTGAAAACGAAATAACAAAAATAGCCTGTCAAAACACATATTCGATAGAATTTAAAGACAATGATAAAATGTACTTAAAACTTAAATCTATCAAAACTAAATAAAATATAGAAAGAAATACCTCTATTATCCAAATAAACGATAATAGAGGTATTTTTTGTTAAATTATCCAAAAAGTAATTTTATTATTGAATATCTTCAACGGTTGCGGTTGTATTGTTTTTATTTTTCTTTTTCGCATTAAAACTGTCTATAAAACCTGTGACTTTATCCATAAAATCAGGCGTCATATCTACAATTCTGTCTATTGTGGTGTTGTACTGCTGAATAGGTAAAAGTTTTATGTTACCTTTATCCATTACCAAAAAAGCTATGGGGGTAATGCTTACGCCGCCGCCGCTACCACCGCCAAACATTGATTTTTGGCTGGAAGGCAAGTCTCCGCCACCCATTCCGTAACCGAAATTAACCTTTGATACAGGCAAAATCGTTGCCCCGTCAGGTGTCGTTATCGGCGCGCCTATAACGGTATTTGTGTCAATAAGGTCTTTCATATTTTTTAGCGTGCTTTCTATTAAATCTCCTGTTGATGTTTGTGACATATTTTCTTTTCCTTTCTTTTTTATGTTAGTACTTTATTTTGCAAAAGTATTATATATTTTTTTGCCACCTTTTAGTAGGAATGTTATTGCTGCGCCAATTATGGTTATAGGTCTTACTTTTCCGCACACAAGGGCATAAGTTGAAGAATAATCGTTAATATAGTTTGGCGTAACCATTGGTTTAAAGTTTTGTATATTTATGTAGTGTGACAGAATGGTATATCCGCCGTAAAGTTCTCCGTAAAGCTCACCGCATTTTTTACCTGTTTTCGCAAAATCTTCGTTATATACTACTATGCTTACGGTACATTCTGTAAGCGTTATTCCCTTTAACCATTTATACAGCATATTTCCGAGTAGTGGTAGAATATCATTAATCAGCTCTATTATTTCGCTTATTTTAAACTTGTTTTTTTCATTTTTCTTTTTGTCAGTTTTTTGTATGGTTTCAGTACTTTTTGATTTTGTCGATTTACCTTTTTTCTTGTTGCCTGTCTTTTTTTTCTCCTTTTCCTTAGACGGCAATATATGTATTTTTATAAGATTAAAAATTTTAATATCTATATTTAAAATTTCGTTGTCATATAAAATAACAAAACCAAAAGGTAAAATCAGTACTATTAAAATTATAGCAAGTAAAACAAGTATTGTAAATAATATAATTTTACCTATCACTGTCTTATCTCCTGTCAAAAATAATTATACTTCCGTAAACTCCTGAGTTTCGCTGTCTGCGTTTAATTCTGTGTTTTCTTCAATCATATCATCTATATAGTCTTCTTCCAAAACCTCCGGCAAGTCATCAATGCTTTCAAGTCCGAAGCAACGTAAAAAAACATCAGTTGTTTTAAGGGAGATAGGTTTACCGGGGAGGTCAAGTCTGCCGGCTTCTTCTATCAAGCCTTTTTCAAGCAGTGTGGAGACAATATGGTTGCTGTCCACACCACGCACTTGCTCGATAAACAGACGTGTTACAGGCTGATTATATGCGATTACAGCCAGAGTTTCCATAGCGGCAGGTGACAGTGGTATATTTTTACCGATAGTCAGAGCTTTGCGTATTTTTCCTTCAAATTCTCCGCAAGTGCATATTTGGTATGATGTGTTTAATTTTTTGATTTCGAGTGGATAGCAGTCATTTTTCAGTTGTAACGACAGGCTGTCTACCGCTGATATAATATTGGCGGTAGTAGTTTCAAGCGCCTCGGCTATTTTTTGTATCTCTATCGGCTCACCCGATGCAAATATTATCGCAAGAACATCTTGTTCTCTTTCTGTAAGTCTCATTCTATATTATCACCTTTGCTTTCTTCTTTTCCTGTATCTTTTTCTCTGCCCAAAAACCGCATTTCTGTGTTATCTTCGCTCATCTTTATTCTATGCGCCTTTATAAGTTCAAGTATTGCCAAAAAAGTGGCTACCATTTCACTTTTATCTGTATTTAGCGCAAAAGCGTCATCAAACTTTAAGTTTTTGTTATGATAAAACTGTCTCAAAAGTCTGACAATTTTAGAAGATACAGATATTACGGGTTTTACAACAAGTGGGGTAAAAACTTCGTCACGTGGTGGAAGTCGGCGTTTGCCACGTCCCATAGCGTCATTATATGCCAGCAAAATTTCCTGTGGCTTATGTGTGACTTTATATGTATTGTCTTTTTCAATTTTTTGCATTGGTCTTACAAAACTATTGAACCCGTTGCTTTGTTGCGATAACAAAAATGCCGCGTGCTTACAAGCTTTGTATTCGAGCAGTTGTCCAACCAGCTCATCTTTTTCTTTTTGCACTTCTTCTTCATATTTTGGAAGAAGTTCTTTTGTTTTAATATATACAAGTCTTGCAGCCATTTCCAAAAATTCACTTGAAACTTCTGTTTTTTCTTTTTGCCATTCTTCTATTTGCGCAGTGTATTGTTTTAAAAGTTCGCTTATATTTATATCAAGTATGTTTAGTTTATGCTTTGATATAAGCTGTAAAACAAGGTCTAACGGACCTTCGCACTGCCCGTCATTTATATTAAACACTAATTGTTTCATTTAATACTTTTTCCTTTTATGGTAATAATATGGTTTATAAAACACTTGTTATATTCATCATATCTTCTATACGTGTGTTTAACTCTGTGTATTTTTCTGCAAAATTATTAGTTTTAATAAGAATTTCGCTTTCGTTTTTTGCTTGTTCAAAAATATCCGAATTTTGTGTAAGGTCAGCGATTTTAAGTTGCGGTATGCCATGTTGTCGCATACCGAAAAAATCTCCCGGCCCACGTTGTTGCAGGTCAAATTCGGCAATGGCAAAACCGTCATTATTGTTTTTCAGCGCTTTAAGTCTTGTCTTTGTCTCATCTGATTTGCTGTCGGATATGAGTATACATGTAGATTTTGCCGAGCCACGTCCAACCCTGCCACGTAACTGATGTAATTGTGAAAGTCCAAAACTTTCGGCATTTTCTATAACAATTATAGCGGAGTTTGGCACATCAATACCTACTTCTATAACGGTTGTTGCAATTAATAAATCTATTTTGTGAGCGGCAAAGTCTGACATCACCTGTTCTTTTTCCCGTGGTTTCATTTTGCCGTGCAGTAGTCCAACAGTATAGTTCTTGAAAATATCATCTTTTAAGTCTTCGTACAAGGTAACAGCCGAAAATTTATTGCTTACGGATTCTTCGTTTTCTTCGACCAAAGGACATATTATATAGCCTTGCAGTCCTGCGTCAAGATGTTTTTTAATATAGTTATATGCGCGTATTCTTTTGCTGCCGTCAACGAAATATGTTTCTATCGGTTGTCTGCCTTTCGGCAGTTCTTTTATAACCGATATTTGCATATCTCCATATAGTACAAGTCCCAATGTTCTGGGAATTGGCGTTGCGCTCATAACAAGGATATGAACAGTGTCACCCTTTTGCGAGAGTCCCATTCTTTGCGATACGCCAAACCTATGTTGTTCATCTGTTATTACAAGTCCGAGATTTTTAAATACAACATCATCTGTCAATAGCGCGTGCGTACCTATGCAAATATCAATTTCTCCGTTTGCGAGTTGTTCCTTTATAATTTTTTTGTTTTTGGCGGTGGTTGAGCCTGTCAGTAGCGCAAGCCTTACCCCAAGTTTTTCAAAATATCCGCAAAGACCTTTGTAGTGCTGTTCCGCGAGAATTTCAGTAGGCGCCATTAATGCGCTGCTATATCCGTTAAGATGAGCAAAATAGCATACGGCAGCCGCAACGATTGTCTTACCGCTACCAACGTCACCTTCGATTAATCTACTCATCGGAGATGGTTTACACATATCGTCAATAGCTGAGTACACAGCTTTTCTTTGGTCATTTGTCGGAGAAAAAGGCAGTGTTTCCCAAAACTTATCAATAGATATATTTTTCATAGGAATAGATTTAATCTTTGATTTTTTGTTTCGCATACGTGTCAGCGCTATGCTAAAACAAAGCAATTCCTCAAAGATAAGACGGTTTCGCCCTGTTTCTATATCTTTTTGCGACGTGGGAAAATGAACGTTTTTATACGCTGTTATTCTATCACATAAATTATATTTGTTTATAGTATCAAGAGGTAAATTTTCTTTTAAAAGCGGTAAGCTCTCGCTGTCAATAATATTTAAAAGCGACTTTATATTACTTCCTATCATTTTCGAGGATAACCCAAGCGTTGCGGGGTATACAGGGAACAGTTTTCCTTTTTCGGTTATTGAATAGACTTCCGGTGAATGCATTTCTTTTGATATCAGTCCGTCTTCTATTTTACCATAGAAGATATATTCTTCGCCGACTTGTAGTCCGGATACTGTATATGCGGTATTAAAAAAAGTTATGACAAGTTTTGCGGATACAGAAACAACATTTACTTTAAATACAGAAAAGTTCTTACGTATTTTCTGTTCGCCGCCCTTTGACGAAACAGTTGCGATAATCGGCGCAGCTTCGCCGATTGGCGCATTTTCGATAGTATAAGGCTTTGTAAAATCTATATATTTCCGTGGTAAGTGATTTAATAAGTCAATAGGTCTATATATGCCAAGTTTATTGTAGGAGGCAGCCCGTTTTTCCCCTATGCCTTTTATATATTTAAAATCCTTATCACTGAATAAATTCAAAATTTCACTTCCTTTTTATTTTAGTCAGATTTGTCAGATAGGTATAAAACTTGTTATTGTGTATATAAAATCAAAAACTTTGTTTGACAGATAGTATAGTGGTCTATCCAGTATATTTAAGAAAATAAGGGCAAAGAGCAAAAACATTATATATTTTTCATAGCGTAAGAAAAAGTTATATGCTTTGTCCGGCAAAAATGCTGTTACCAGTCGGGAGCCGTCCAGTGGCGGTATAGGCAGAAGGTTAAATACAGCCAGCGTAATGTTTATTTGCGTAGCTATTTCAAAAATCTGAAAAGCTGAAAAAATTATAATACTTGTAAAGATTTTTTCGGCAAATATAAGAATAATCAATTTGCAAATTGTCATACAAACAAAAGCCATTATGATATTGGAAATAGGGCCTGCAAAAGCAATCAGCGCAAAATCCCGTTTAGGATTTTTCAAGTATCTTGTGGATACAGGCACAGGTTTTGCATAACCAAAACCTACAAGCATTATAAGTATTGAGCCGAAAAAGTCAAGATGTTTAAATGGATTTAGAGTAAGGCGCCCGTTGTATCGTGGCGTGGGGTCGCCAAGTTTATCCGCAACATAGGCATGGGCAAATTCATGTACAGGCAGAACCGTAAAAAGTACTATAAGTCGTACAAGCATTTTCAACAGTTGTTCGGTATTTAGCATTTTATTTTGGTTTCCTTTATAATTATAATATAAAAATATGAAAAACAAGGGTGAAATTTCTTTTGCAAATAAATAATAATTTTAAATTAAATTATATTAAAATTATTTTTACAGAAAGACATTTGCCCCTTGTATAAGAATTTAATTTTTATTTTTTATATATTTGTTTTTAAAAGATTTTTTGTTGTAGTTGTTGTCATTGTCCATTCTGTCAAATCTATCAAAACTTTTAGCATAAGTTTTTTTGTTATGGTTATTGTCTTGTCTGTCATAATTTTTCGTATAAGTTTTTTTCTTTTTTGTTTTTTCTTTTCCAAAAGAACCCATAGCTTTTGTAGGAGTATCAGGGCCGTTTAGTCCTTCGAGCGGAGCGTCTTTTGCGCGAGATGCGTTTTTCAAAGCTATTACTTCGCTTTTTTTAAGTTCTCTCCATTGTCCCGGTTGCAACATACCAAGTTTCAGCGGACCTTCTGATATTCTGCGAAGTCTTGCAACTTCAAGTCCGACTGCCTCGCACATACGTCTTATCTGTCTGTTTTTGCCCTCTGTGATTGTAATTTGTACAGAGGATTTGTCGGCGCTGGATTCCAGTATAACAACATTCGCAGGTTGTGTTATTTCACCTTCACCTATATCTACGCCGACAGAAAGCTGAATAGCTTGATCTTCGGTCATTTTTGGGCGAACGGTTACACGATATGTCTTTGCCACAAGGCTTTTTGGGTGCATAAGTCTATTTGCAAAATCACCGTCGTTTGTAAACAAAAGTAAGCCTTCTGAATTTTTATCAAGTCTGCCTATCGGATATACTCTTTCGTCTATATCTTGCAATAAGTCCATAACAGAACGTCTGCCAAGTTCATCGCTTGTTGTGGTAACATAGCCACGCGGTTTGTTCATCATTATATAGATTTTTTCTTTTCTCTTTTGCGCATATACGCGTTGTCCGTCAACCACGACCACATCACGCGCAAGGTCAACTGCCTGACCTATCTCGGCAGGACGACCGTTTACTGTTATTTTACCCTGTTTTATATATTCTTCTGTTTTACGTCTGGATAGTACGCCTGCTGTCGTAAGTACTTTTTGTATTCTCTCTCTCATTTGGTTCTCCTTTGTGTTGTTCTTATGTAATTTTATCATTCGTTAATTCTCAAAAAATCAAGTATTTTTTGGAACAAAGTTTTTTCTTCTTCTCTTATATCAAGTACATCTTCGTCTGCACGCAGTTCTGTTGCAGATATTAAAATATCGTCTTTGTAATATTCAACCTTTCCCATTATATCACCTTTTTTGATTGGCGCATAGTAAAATTTGTCAGTGTATACTTTTGTTGTAAGTTCTTTTATTACACTGTTGTCTTTAATTACAATATATTCTACATTACCTTGACCGCTTGCTGTAATACTGTCTTTTATTCCACCAACAACGTTAAGCTTTAAATTGTTTATGGGTACGGTTGTCTTTTTTTCTACACAGTTAAAATATTTGTTGTATAAAAAAATATGCGTGTTCCAGTCATCAGGGCAGTTCAGCGTGACACAGATAAGCGTTATACCGTTTTTTTCAACAGCGGAGACAAGGCATCTGCCCGCCTTGTCGGTAAATCCTGTTTTAACACCGACGCACCCCTCATATAATTTTAAAAGTTTGTTGTGGTTTCTGAGAGTTCTTTTATACGGAGGATTGCCAAAATTTAACTGTATATACGGTTTTGATGAAATTTCTTTAAACTTTGGGTTTTGCATAGCCACAGCGCCAAGAATTGCCATATCTTTTGCGGTTGAATAATGATTGTCGTCAGGCAGTCCCGATGGATTTGCAAAGTGGGTATTCTTCATATTAAGAAGTTTCGCCCGTTCGTTCATCATTTCCACAAATTTATCCTTGTTGCCGGCAATTTTTACAGCGGCGGCATTTGCGGCGTCATTGCCCGATGCGGAGAGCATACCTCCGGCTAAATTATACAGTGTGACAGTATCTCCTTCGCAAAGCCCCATTGACGAGCCCTCTGCCTTTATTGCCTCGCTGTCAACGGTAAATTCTTCGTCTAGGTCAGGCTGTTCAAGGGTAAGCAGCGCTGTCATTATCTTTGTTGTGCTTGCCATAGGGAGTTTTTCGGTTTCGTTTTGTCCGAATAATATCTCTCCTGTGCTTGCTTCTATAACAACAGCGGCTTTTGCGTTTACAGATGTATTTTGATTAGTGACATCTATTAAAGCATACACATTTATTGGGAAAAAAACAAGTCCAAAAATTAAAAAATTTATAATTATTACTGTAAATTTTGTGTTTTTTTTCATTAGTATAGCCTTTCAACAAATATTTTATTATATATAATAAAAGTATGTTGTAAGTTTATAAAAAATGAGTAATACAAAAAATACTTTTATATTTATTTTAAGAAAATATAAAAATATATCAGTCTGTCCAAAAAGTCTGATTTTACTAGACTTTTCCAAGAGACTGATATATTTAATAAATTAAATATATTTTTCTGTAACAGTTATGGTCACATAAGCTTTGTATTGATAATATTTATTATTTCTTCTGTAAACTCCTGTGTTGTAGCGCCGTTTTTTGTCCCGTCAACAATAATCTTACACTCGTTTAAGGCGAAGTCAAGCGTATTTGCGTAATCTGTAAATCCTATATGTCTTAACATCATTTCGCTTGCCCGCAAGATGCTTTCCGAATTTACGTATTCCAAAAGCCCATCGATAATCATTTGTGGCGCAGAACCATGTATAGCTTCAAACATTGCGTATCTGCTACCGATATTCGCGCTGCCCGCAGTTCCTACCCCACCTTGTATTTGCGCCGCCTCATCGGTTATTATGTCGCCATATAGGTTTGGCAAAACAAAGACTTCAAATTTATCTCTGGTATTTTTGTCAATCAAATTTGCGCACATAATATCTATATATTTGTGCGTGGTATTAATTTCAGGATATTCTTTTGCTATTTCGCTGCATATATCCAAAAATTTTCCGTCAGTCTTTTTCAGTATATTTGCCTTGGTAACAATGGTTACATTTTTTTTGCCGTTTTGTTTTGCGTATTCAAAGGCGGCTCTTGCTATTCTTCGAGTGCCACTGTTCGTTGTAACTTTAAAGTCCATAGCCAGTATATCATCTATATCTATACCTTGGCTTCCGAGAGCATATTCTCCCTCGGTATTTTCTCTGAAAAATACCCAGTCTATATTTTTTGACGGAATTTTTATTGGACGGACATTTGCGAATAGGTCAAGTTCACGGCGAAGCGTAACATTCGCGCTCTCTATATTTTTTCCGTAATATTGCGTATCGGGTGTTGTGGTAGGTCCTTTTAAAAAAACATCGCAAGATTTAATTTGTATCAAAACATCTTCGGGAACACTTGCGCCTTGTTTAATACGGTTTTCTATTGTAAGTCCGTTTATTTCTTCAAAAATAATTTTATTTTCTTGAAGTTCTTTTTTTAGTAGGACAGTCAGTATTTTTTTTGCGGAATTTATTATTATCGGGCCTATTCCGTCACCGCTGCATAATCCTATCTTTATTTGTTTTTTTTGCGCAAAGTCTGTGACCGCACTATTGTGTTCGATATTTTGAGCGCGCGCTATTTGGCTTTTAAGCAACTCTTTAAAATGCGCGGTTGCTGTCTCAATATATTTTTCTTCTTTCACATTTTTCCCTTTCTTTATAAAATGCTCTCATCTTTTTCTGTTACTTTAAATGTTTTTGTTAAATTATCTCTTGCGTTTGTTATGTGTTCAATCACAAGTTTTTCTGTTAAATCCGGATTATGATTTGCTATTGCCTCAAAAATTTCCCTATGTTCCTGAACAGCGGTGGCGGCTCTACCGTTAGATGCCATTGATGTTTTGCGGAACATTTTTATTTTGTGATGAAGTATAGATAAAATTTGTTCGTATATTTTGCTTCCTGTAAATTCATATATTTTTTGATGAAATACGGAATCGAGTTTTTTTATGTTTTCTTCCGAAAGACGTGATGCATAAAATTCCTGTAAATCCACAACTTCACGCAGTTCTTTTATTTGCTCATCTGTTATTTGTATTGCGGTTTTGCGGGAGGCAAGTCCTTCTATTTTCATACGTATTTCATAAATGTCTGTGATATCTTTTTCGCTAAAAGGAACAACAACAGCGCCTTTGTTTGGCACAATTTCTATTAAGCCGTCTTTTGCCAGTTGTTTCAGAGCCTCACGGACAGGTGTACGGCTTACGCCGAGTTCCTGTGAAATTTTTACTTCTGTTAAGTTTTCTCCGTCTTTATAGACCCCGCTAAGTATTCTTTCTTCCAGCTTTTGAAAAACTGTATCGGAAAGAGATAAACTTTGTTGTGATAATAAGTGCATTTTGTTCCTCCTCAATATGATTTTCGGCATAATTGTATACTATTATACGATTATACTATATTAAAATATTTTAAGTCAAGGTAAAATATTTTAATATTTGTATATTTTGTATTTTTTTAATAAAAACTATAACAGCGCATATAAAAGTATGAAGTTTTTTTGGTTTTATTACAATATATATAGATTTATTTGTATGCTATAATTAGCTATATACTGTTTAATAAAAGGGGAGTAGGGTATGATAAAGTTATACGGTAGAGGCGCGTATGTAATAAACGGAAAGACAATTCTTGAAGAAAGCGACACAGTAACAAATGAAATAGCCGAGCTTACAGGAAAGAGTATAGATAAAGAATCCGCCCGTCAAAATACCATTTCATATTCGATATTACAAAGTCATAATATGTCAAACGATACGGAAAATCTCGAAATTAGGTTTGATTCGCTTACAAGCCACGATATAACATACGTTGGCATAATAGAGACAGCTATCGCAAGCGGTTTAAAAGAATTTTCGATGCCGTATATTCTTACAAATTGCCATAATTCGTTGTGCGCTGTTGGTGGTACTATTAATGAAGATGATCACGCATTTGCGCTCTCTGCCGTAAAAAAATACGGCGGGGTATATGTTCCACCCAACCTTGCGGTAATTCATCAGTATAATCGGGAGATGATGGCAGGCTGTGGCAAAATGATACTGGGTTCAGACAGTCATACAAGATACGGAGCGCTTGGCACAATGGCGATAGGAGAGGGTGGCGGAGAGCTTGCAAAGCAACTGCTAAATAAACCATACTGCATAAAGATGCCGGAAGTAGTTGCCGTATATCTGACCGGAAAGCCAATGAAGTGGGTAGGCCCACATGACGTAGCTCTGTCAATAATAGGAAAAGTTTTCCGGAGTGGCTATGTTAAAAATAAAGTTATGGAATTTATAGGTGACGGTGTTCATAATTTGGATATGGAATTTCGTAATGGTATTGATGTTATGACTACCGAAACCACTTGTCTTACTTCTATATGGAAAACAGACGCAAAGACAGAAGAATATCTGGAAATACATAACAGAAAAAATGATTATAAGAAGCTTGACAGTGGCGAAGTTGCTTACTATGACGGTTTAATTTATGTTGATTTATCTAAAATCAAACCTGTTATAGCGCTACCGTTTCACCCGTCAAATGTATACGCTATTGAAGATATTAAGAAAAATCCTTATGATATATTAAAATATACACAAGAAAAATGTATGGAACAGCTTGATAACAAAAATATTAAGATTGATTTATTGAGCAAAATAAAAGACGGGAATATTTATGTGGAACAAGGCATAATAGCGGGTTGCGCAGGTGGCATATACGATAATATATGCGCGGCTGCCGATATAATGAACGGTAAAAGCATAGGTAACGAAAAGTTTTCGATGAGTGTGTATCCGTCAAGTCAACCTGTATATATGGAACTTGTGAAAAACGGCAGTATAGAAAAATTGATGAACAGCGGGGTTATTTTACGTTCTGCTTGCTGTGGACCGTGCTTTGGCGCAGGAGATACTCCGGCAAACGGCGAGCTTTCCATTCGTCATACAACACGTAATTTTGCCAACAGAGAGGGCTCCAAACCGATAGAAGAACAGATAGCGACAGTGGCTTTAATGGACGCGCGTTCAATAGCCGCGACCGCTGTAAATAAGGGAAAACTTACCTCAGCGGAGGAAGTGAGTTTTACACAAACCAAAAAAGCATATTATTTTAACAGTACTATATACAGTAACCGTATAAAGAACTGTATGGGTTTGGCAGATAAGACAACAGAACTTATAGAAGGCCCTAATATCCGACCGTGGCCTAAAATGCCAAGCCTTCCGAAAAATCTATTGCTTAAATGTATAGCCTATATTGATGATGAAGTTACAACAACCGATGAGCTTATTCCATCGGGCGAGGCATCATCATACAGAAGTAATCCGTATAGGTTAGCTGAATTTACATTGGGACGAAAAGTTCCGCAGTATGTCGAAAAGGCAAAAGCTATTCAAAAAATAGAACTTGACAGGGAAAGCGGAATACACATAACAAAAAATCAAGATATAGCCAAAGTTATTGATATTTTGAAAAACAATGGTGTAAAAATAGATGATATACAAAATATAGGCGTAGGAAGCACATTTTTCTCAAAGAAAGTCGGGGACGGTTCGGCGCGTGAACAAGCCGCCTCCTGTCAAAAAGTTTTGGGTGGCTGGGCAAATACAGCATTGCAGTATGCCACAAAACGCTATCGCTCAAATCTGATTAACTGGGGTATAATACCGTTTATTACAAAAAATGCGGAAGATATAAAACTTAATGACTATATATATATTGAAAATATATATGGCAATTTATTGAATAATCAAAATGAATTTAAGGTTTATATTATAAGAGACAATAAGTTTATTAAAGCAAATCTTTATATAGACGAATTGACAGAAGAAGAAAGAGATATACTTATAAGCGGTTCGCTTATAAATAAAAATTCAAATTAAAAAAGTTCTTTCCACAAAGTTATTTTTAAGTTGTGGAAAGAACTTTTTATGTATTCTGTTATTTTTTATATCAGTTCATTAACATTCTGTCATTTGCAAGTTCGTCACCCGAAATATTTTCAAACTTAGCCAATAAGTCTTTTACTGTCAGGTTTTTCTTTTCTTCGCCGCTTACGTCATATATTATTTTGCCATTGTGCATCATAATCAAACGGTTACCCATACGTATGGCGTCTTTCATATTATGTGTTATCATAAGGGTTGTTATATTGTCTTTTTCAACCATTTTCTGTGTAATTTCAAGTACTTTTGCGGCAGTTTTTGGATCGAGAGCCGCTGTATGTTCGTCAAGCAGAAGTATTTTAGGTTTTTTCAGCGTAGACATAAGAAGTGTCAGCGCCTGTCTTTGTCCACCGGACAAAAGTCCTACTTTTGATGTCAGTCTGTTTTCCAGACCAAGGTCCAGCATGGCAAGCAGTTTTTCATATTCTTTGCGTTCCTTGTCGGTTATTCCCCAGCCAAGACCACGTATTTTCCCACGTCTGTATGCCATAGCCAGATTTTCCTCGATACCCATATCCGAGGCTGTGCCACGCATAGGGTCCTGAAAAACACGGCCGACATATTTTGCCCGTTTGTGTTCAGGCATTTTGGTTACGTCTACTCCGTCAATTTCTATTTTTCCGTTACCGTTATCACAAGAGAAAACCCCCGCTATCATATTGAGTAGTGTTGACTTACCCGCGCCGTTTCCGCCTATTACTGTTACAAAGTCACCGTCATTGAGCTTAAAATCAAGTCCTTGCAGCGCTTTTTTCTCGTTTACCGTACCTATATTAAATGTTTTTGATATATTTTTTAGAGTAAGCATTATATTTTTCTCCAATTCTATTAATATATTATTTATTACTGTATTTAAGCGTTTTTATTTTGTTTTTGAATACAGGCAAGGCAAGGGCAAGAGCAACGATTATTGCTGTAAACAGTTTTAAATCTGTTGAACGCATACCAAGTTGTAATACGCCCGCAATTACAAGACGATATATAACAGAGCCGAAAATAACAGTTGCCATTCTGTATGCAAAAGAAAAACGATTGCCGAATATTACTTCACCGATTACTACTGAGGCAAGACCTATAACAATAGCGCCTGTACCCATATCTACTGCCGCAAATCCCTGTGACTGTGCAACAAGCCCACCGGCAAGGGCAACAAGTCCGTTACTTATCATTAGTCCGAGTATCTTCATCGTGGCAATATTTACACCTTGCGCTTTAACCATATCTTCGTTGTTACCTGTGGCGCGTATGGCGCTGCCAAGCTCCGTACCAAAGAACCAGTAAAGAGCAGTGATAATAATTACGGAAAAAATCAATCCGATAATTATATTTAATAAATTCGACGATAAATTAAACTTATCTTGCGCCCAAGTAAATATGGTTTCTTCACCAAGAAGCGATACGTTGGCTCTACCCTGTATACGTAAATTAATTGAATAAAGAGCTATCATTGTAAGTATACCTGAAAGAATAGGTGGTATTTTCAGGGCGGTATGCAGAAATCCTGTAATCATTCCGCAAAGCAGTCCGGCAACAATAGCGACTAACAGTGATATAACAGGATTTATGCCAAGTGTTATAAGTACTGACGCCACTGCGCCGCCTGTTGCAAAGCTACCGTCTACCGTAAGGTCGGAAAATTGCATAACTTTGTATGTAATATATACTCCCAGCGCCATTATTCCCCATAAAATACCTTGTCCGAATGCTCCGAATATTATTTCCATAAATATAATTCTCTCTTTCAATAAATTTTTTATTTAACTGTTCTCTCTGCGCTTTCAAGTAGTTCTTTTGGAATATTAACGTTAATGGTTTTCGCTGTTTTTTCATTAATAACCAATGAAACATCTTTACTGTATTGTATTGGCATATCCTGTGGCTTTTTACGTTTGAATAAAATTTCCACAGCCATATCTGCCGTATCTCTGCCCAGTTTATAGTAATCTACACCATAAGTTGCGAGTCCGCCTTTGTCAACAAGAGCAGGTTCACCGACTATTGTGGGAATTTTAAGAGTATTGCATATATCGGAAACTGTAACCATAGCGTCTGATATTACATTGTCTGTCGGCGCATATAGGGCATCAACTTTGCCGTTTAGTGACTCCACAACCTGTTTAATGTCATTTGAAGTAACAACTGTTGCGTGAATGGTTTTTATTCCCTTTGATTTTAAGATTTCTTCAACTTGTTTTGCCTGTATTTCGCTGTTTGGCTCGCTGGAACAATACAGAACAGCTACATTTTTCGCCTGTGGGACTATTTGCGTAAGCAAGTCAATTTGTTTTTCTATTGGGTTTAGGTCAGAAGTACCTGTAACATTGGTCATAGGTTTGTTATTGTCCTTTACAAGCTTAGAAGCGGCTGGGTCAGTAACTGATGTGCATAAAATAGGTATTTCCTTTGTTTTTGTGGCAACTGTCATAGCTGCCGGTGTTGCAATGGCAAGTATCAAATCATTTTTATCATTTACAAGCTTGTCAGCAATAGTAACACAGTTAGACATATCGCCCTGCGCATTGTGATAATCTATTTTTATATTCACACCATCTTTATAGCCAAGCTCGGCAAGTCTGTCGATAAACCCGTTATATGATTTATCAAGCGCGTCGTGCGAGGTTAGTTGCGTTATGCCTATTTTAATCATTCCGTTATCTATATTGTTGCAACCGCTAACCATCGTTACCATAAGTAATACTGAAATAAACGAAAGTATTTTTTTCATTATATTTGTCTCCTTGTAAATTGTTATATACGCTTTATTAATTTAATGTTTTTATGGTTTAATGCTTTTATGTATAAAAGTATTTTACTATAAAAATATATAAGTGTCAATAGTTTTTATATTTTTTATCGACACTTATATATTTTATGAAATTTATTTTTCTTTTATGTCATATTAATGTTTGCGCAAGGTCGGGGTAATTTGTAATTATTATATCACAGCCATTTTCAATCAGTTGTTTTATATCTTCTGTTTCATTTGGTGTCCAAGCCATAGCCAAAATGTTATTTCTATGTAGTTCATCGCATATTTCTTTGGTCAAAAACGAATAACCTGCATTAACACTGTAAGCGTTATGTTTTTTTGCATATTTGCCTACGTCAAGCAACCAAGAGTCAATTAATAATCCGCATTTTAATGAATTATCGTATTCCATTAATTCTTTGCAGGTATAGTGATTAAATGATGAATAGACTATTCTGTCTTGCAAGTTAAATTCTTCTACCAACTTGCAAACTTTTTCTATCATACCTTTGTATAAAAATTTACCTGTTTTCATTTCAATATTCGTTGTAATGTTTTTATCCTTTATATATTCAAAGTATTCACGTAAGGTAGGTATTCTTTGCGTAGGTAAAGTGTCCCCGAAACTTGCATTTGCGCTTAGTTTTTTTATTTCATCAAGCGTATGGTCTTTAACGTAACCTGTGCCGTTTGTGGTACGGTCAACTTTTTCGTCATGAATAATTACACATTCGCCGTCTTTTGTCAGTTGCACATCAAGTTCTATACCGTCACAGCCTATTTCAACTGCTTTTTCAAAAGCCAACATTGTATTTTCGGGATATTTACCGCTAAATCCTCTATGTCCGTATATTTTTGTCATAATTTCTGTTCTCCTTATAAAAAATGTTTGATATAAAAGAACAGCACCACAAAAAATTGTCAGTGTTGTCAGTATTACTTTATCATAAAGATATGATAAAATCAATTGATTATAATAAATATAGCTTGTAAAAAGGCTTTAAAACACAGCTTTTGGTTTATGCTAAAAGTTTTTTCAAAAAAAACAAAAAAAGTGTTGACAAATATATAATTATGCGATATAATAAATAACGTTGCAAGGGCAACCGGCAACAAAAAATAAATATGCGGGCATGGCGGAATTGGCAGACGCGCTGGTCTTAGAAGCCAGTGGGCGACCGTAAGAGTTCAAGTCTCTTTGCCCGCACCAGTCGAGTACTTCGACACGTAGGACGTGAGCATAGTTTATGTTCACGTCTTTTTTTATGTTCTCACGTCATAATGAAAGCAAAATAATACCCACTACTACCCAAAATTTATTTTAATTTTTATATTACTATCCCAAACAAATAAAACAAGTAAAAAACTCTCCTTTCAGTATCATCTGAGCGAAAGCGAATGATACTGAAAAAAAGATTAAATTACCCATTACACAATGGTAGATGAACAAAGCTAATCTGATGTATCATTCGAGCGTAAGCGAGTGATACATCACAATAAAAATTATGACAATAACCGAACTATAAAAAGGGGGGAGTATTTTAAGAGGGGGAACACCCTCTTAAATGTGTTTTGGTTAC
>JAHHTQ010000034.1 GCA_020024555.1 Angelakisella sp. | reverse complement strand
CACGTCAGACTATTATTATTTGCAATGATAAGCCTTTTGGCGAACCGCCGCACGTGGAACGTGAGCAAAGTTTATGTTTATATCTTATTTTTTGTTCTCACGTCAGACTATTATTATTTGCAATGATAAGCCTTTTGGCGAACCGCCGCACGTATGACGTGAGCAAAAATTCTTGTTTACATCTTTTTATGCTCTAACACCATAAAAAGAGTAAAATCATAGCAACTGTTTGCTGATAGTGTTCCTTATTTTCAAAATAAACATAATTGAATTTTATATAAAAATCAGCCCTAATACTTGTTTTATTATTTGCTAAAAATAAGTATTAGGGTATTTTATATATTGAAGTTTTTATGTATTAATTTTAAATTATCTGATTTAATTATATATTCTGCGCCGCAATATATGCGCTGCTGAATGCCCAGTGCAAGTTAAACCCTCCGCACTCTCCATCAATATCCAAGGCTTCGCCAATGATAAATAAATTCGGGTAGTAATTTGATTGCATAGTAGCGCTGTCAATTTCATCGGTATTTATACCGCCACGTGTTACTTGCGCCTGTTTTTCATCACCTATACCCAGTAGTTTGACTTTTGTGTGTTTTATAATGTCAGTAAATTCCTCAGGAGTTTTCTTTTTTGAAAACTTATATATTTCCTCGGCTAATTTTGTGTTAAATATACCTGTCAGTATATTGCCTAAATTATTTTGTTTTTGCCTTTTATATAAAATATCCAGTAGTTCGTAATCGGTATACATAGGCAAAATATCAATTTCACAAACTGTGTTATCAGAATAAAAACGAGATGCATTAAATACTACTATACCGCTGATTCCATAATCACGAAACATCAGTTCACCTTTTTCGCTGAAAATCGGCTTATTGTTTTTTAGAACAGTTATATTTGCGCTTACTCTTGTGCCGGATAATTTTTTAAAATAAGCAAGTTCTGTTTTAAGCGGACAGAGAATAGGTGAAAATTTTTTAACAGTATGCTTTGTATCCCATAAAATATCTGTTTTTCCACCTGAGGCAATAACAACTGTATCAAAACAATAATTATTGTTGTCGTTACATTTTAACAAAAATTTACTTCCTTGTGGAATAACTTTTTCTATTTCACAAAATGTCTTTATTTCAACGTTATTTTGCATAATTCGATTATAAAGTAAATCCAGTACAGTGGCGGCACTGTCACATAAAGGATATATACGTCCTTCGCTGTCCGTTTTTGTGAGCAGTCCCATATTCTTGTATATTGCTTTTAATTTTTGTGGAGACAATTCATTTATAGCGTTTTCCACAAAATCAGGTTTATTATATCTTTTTGCTGAAATATTCTCATTTGATAGGTTGCAACGACCGTTTCCGGTTGTCAAAAGTTTTTTACCAATCTTATTGTTTTTTTCAAATATAGTGATTTTTGTTTTTTCCTTATTGTAAATGGAGGCTAAAAAAAGTCCCGCGCTACCTCCGCCGATAATAGCTATTTGTTTCATTAAATAACCTCTTAAATCAGTTTCTCTTTGATAATAGACAGTTGTGTCTGTATGTTACAGGGGATACGCCGTAAGTTGCCTTGAAAGCATTACTGAAAGCATATAGCGAAGAAAAACTGTATTTCTCGGCAATTTCTTGAATACTTAGATTTGTTTGCGCAAGATCAATTTCTATTTGTCTGAATTTATACATATCTATAAATTCTTTTATTGACAGTTTAAATGTTTTTTGGAAACATCTGTAAAGATAACTTTGCGAAACATTTGTGTATGCACAAATATCGCTTACTTTAATGTTTTTATATACATTATCTTTTATGTAATCTACGCATTTGCTAACAAGTTCAGATTCGTTTGCGCTGTAATTATGAAGCTTTTGAATAGTATTGTTATTTTGGGGAAATTTAAGCTGAATCGCCAAAAGCGCGTGAAGAAGTAGTAATTTTATAGAGAAATTTCCACCTTGAATATGTGATTGGGATTGAACATAAAAATTTTCGATTATTGGGACAACAGTAGGTGTAATAATAGATGTGTATACACTTATATTGTCCACCGAAAACATATTTTTAAAGACGGAACGCTTCTTTTCATCTGTTAAGTCAAAAAGTAGTGAATAAGATGTGAATGAAGATGACTCGCTTTCAAATACGGTATCATATACGCAATATGGGGAAATAAGGGCTACGTCGCCTTTATTAAGGTGATATTTTATACCGTCACAGTTAAAATATCCGCTGCCGTTTGTAACAACAACAAAGCGATAGTATGTAGAAATTTCATTGTAAAGATGTGGTTGCTCAATAGTGTTCCTTTTGCTAAAACTATATATTTCAAAGTCAAATTGTTCAAGCTCACTACTCAATTTATCCTTGTATAGTGTAAGTTCTTTTGTATACATAATATACCTCCTATTTAATATTTTTATTACTATAAAATGTGTGTACGAATAAAATACCATAAATTCATAAATAATGCAAGTAGTGTAGTTATAATTTCGTTAAAATTTATATTGATAAATTGATTGTATTTTTTATTTTCGGGATTATAATACTTATTGATAGATATTTAACGAAAATATATCTAAATATTAAAAATTTAGGGAGAAAAATCAAAAATGAAAAAGTGTATTAGTATGTTGATGGCAGCAATGATGTTATTAACATTAGTTACAGGTTGTGGTGCAACAGATACACCAAGTTCATCATCAAAAGATGAAACATCACAAAGCACATCAGAACCTACATCTCAAAGTACATCTACAACACCGGAAGTACAAGAAACTCTGAAAGAGGTTAATTCTGATTTGGTAATTGTCGGCGCAGGTGCAGCAGGTATGTCAGCAGCAATTGAGGCTGTAAAAAACGGCGCTGAAAAAGTTACTCTTTTGGAAATGACATCAAAAACAGGTGGTTCATTAAACTTTACAAGTGGTTCAATGTCAGCCGCAGAGACAATTCTTCAAAAAGAAGACAAAATAGAAGATACACAAGAATCATATCTGGAAGATTTGCTTAGAATAGGCAGTGATTTTGGTGGAAAACCAAGTCGTCCACATCTAGAAGCATACGTAAAAGAAAGTACAGTAGCTTTTGATTGGTTATGGGAAAATGGTCTAAAAGACTATACTTTTTCTCAGGACAAAGATGGTAAAAGAGCGGTTTTTGCTCCTGAACATCCACTATACTCAGTTCAAAGAACATATAAACCAAAGCCAAAAGATCCTAAAAACTACAAAGCCCCTGCTCATGAGCTACTTGATAAAATGATTAAAGAAGAGAGCAAAATAGAAGTTCTTTACAATACAAAAGGTATTGAGCTGGTAGCAAATGAACAAGGACAAATAACATCAGTTATCGGTGAAAATACACAAACAAAAGAAAAAGTTAAATATACATCAAAACATGGTATACTTGTTTCAACAGGTGGTTATTCAGCCAATAAAGCGCTAATGGGTAAATATACAGAAAATGGCGCAAGCTACCTAACAGGTGGCCCATCATCTGCTGATGGTAATGGTTTGCTACTTGTACAAAATGTAGGCGCAGATGTAAACAACCTAAACTATATACCAACTTTCCCAATGGGTCTTGAAAGTGCCGATGTACCGGGAACAGGTACAATAGCATCTACATACACATGGAAAACAGGTGGTATTTGCGTAAACCTTGACGGTAATCGTTTTATGGACGAAACAGAGGCAAATAACTCTATTCGTGAAGTAGCTCTAGAAGAACAACCACAAGCTGTTCAATACGACATATTCACAGATAAAATTCTTGCTGACCTAGCAGAAAATAAAGCTGATTTTATGTACAAATTTAAATTCGGTGAGGGTACACCGGGTGGCAAAACAGTTGTGACAGCATCTACACTTGATGAACTTGCACAAAAAACAGGTATCAATGCAGAAAATTTAAAGAAAACAGTAGAAGAATATAACAAAGCTGTTGACTCAAAAGGCAAAGACAGTTTTGGACGTTCATTTGACGGTACAGTTACACCGTTTAACCTAGCAGTAAACAAAGTAGAAGGCGACAAATACTATGCCGTTCCACTGAAATCTCTATGTATAATTACTCTTGGTGGTGTTACAACAAACCCTGATATGCAAGTACTTGATGAAGCGGGCAATGTTATCCCGGGTCTATATGCCGCAGGCGAATTTGTTGGTGGTATTTGGGGTAAATTTGTATCAGGTGGTACAGGCGTAATGGGACCAATATCATTTGGTAGAATAGCTGCAAGAAATGCTATGACAAAAGAAATGGCAACAGGCTACACAGTTAAAAAAGCAAGCAAAATGCTAGATGAAAAACTATTTGAAAAAGCAACAGCAAATACAGCAAATACAGAAAAATATGATATGACAGCTGCTTTTAAAGATGGTGAATATACAGCGACTGTTGATGGTCAAGAAGGCACAATGGAAGTAAAAGTCACTCTTAAAGACAGCAAGATAGCAAATGTTGAAATCGTTTCAAATAAAGAAACAGATGCAATAGCGGCTGCCGCTCTAAAAGATATACCGGCAGCAATCGTAGCAAAAAACAGCCCTGATGTTGATACAGTAAGTGGTGCTACACTAACTTCAAACAGAATTATGAAAGCTGTAAAAGAATGTCTTGATAAAGCCAAATAATTAATATTACAGATAAAAAAACAGATAGAGTGTATCTACATTCTATCTGTTTTTGTTTTGTTTAAATATGAATATCATATACTCATATTTTATTTATTCTGTAATATATATCTGTATTTTATTATAATTATTTATTGATTATTTCGTCAATTCTAACTACTGAATAAATGTAAATTTTAAGCGCATCAAAGTATTCATCTAGGTCAAGAGCCTCATCAGGTTGATGCACGCCGCCGTGACCGATAGGAAAATCAGGATTATCCAAACCGCTTTCCATACCAAAGCCTATTGCATTTTTTAGGCAACGGGAATATGTGCCTCCTCCCATTACGTAAGGCGTAGCGTCTTTATTTGTAAGTTCTGTGTATATTTCACAGAGCGCCTGTACTTTCGGATCATCTTTTGGCAGGTATGCAGGGGCGCTGTCGTCAAAATCTGTAACTTCCCAATTATTGTTTACAAAATATTTTGTCATACTCTCAACAAAAGTTTCGCCCTTTGTTGTAACAGGATAGCGAATGTTGAAGTTAATGTGAATTTGTTTATTAACAGTTTTTGCAAGTCCGCATATACAAGTTAGTTTACCGCTTGGCTCATCACTTACGTCTATGCCGAATGGTTCGCCGTGATTGTTGTTTGTGGCATTAAACAGCTCTGTCATAAGTGTCTTGTCAGTTTCGCTGATAGAAAGGTCTTTTACAAAGCCTGCAAGCATAGCGATGGCATTTTTTGACCCATCGGGTTGTGATGCGTGTTTTGACATACCGTTAGCTGTTATTTTAATTGTGGTATTATCATTTTCAACGTTAAAATCACTTGTTATTTTATCATTTATTTCTTTGAGTAGGCTTTCGTTAAAATTAAATACACAGTACGCTGTGTCAGGCACCATATTGCTTGCAAGTCCGCCTTTGAATTCAACTATATCGTTTAATTCTGCTTTTGATTTTGCATTTACTTCGAGTATACCTTTTTCACCGTGGCAAACAGGGAAATTTGTATCAGGAACTATTGAAAATTCAGGCATTGGTTGTTCTTCAACAAAGTATCTTATATCTTCCATACCTTTTTCTTCGCTACAACCAAAGAAAAGACTGATTGTGCTGTTTAGCGGTGTGTCTGTTGTTTTAAAGAAGTTCATAATGTGTAACCCCAAAACAGCCGCGCCTTTATTGTCAACAACACCACGACCTATTAGATATTTGTCTTTTAAAACTGCTGTGAACGGATCGGTCTGCCAACCTTTACCTGCCGGTACAACATCAAGATGAGAGAAGATACCGATTTTTTTGTTGCTTGCGCCATATTCAGCCAACCCATAGTGATAGTCGCAGTTTTTAGCGTTAAATCCATAGTGTCTGGCTTTATTCAGCGCTTCGTCAAGCACATCTGCGCAATCTTTTCCAAAAGGCGTATTGTCTTTGCCCTTTTGGCTTATACTTGGATATTTTATTAAATCTTTTAGGTCATTGATAATGGTCTCACGATTTTCTTTTACGTAAGTATCAATTTTTTGTTCTAATTCTTTATTCATTATATAAAACCACTCCTATAAAAATTTAGTTTTAAATATATAAATATATATAATATATAATATTTATTTTAACACAGAAATATTAAAAGCAAGATACTCTTTTACGAACACCTTGCTTTTTATCCCACAAGGGAGATTGTTTTTTAATTAGTTTTCAATATCAAAATCCTCATCTACAACGTATGAATTTTGATGTTTATCCAAATAAATTTCTAATAATTTAAACAATGCAAATATTGCACCTACTGCAATGCCAAGTTTTAAAAGGAACCCTAAAAATTTCATAATACGTCCTCCTTTATGAGATTTATTTTAAATTTTATTATATTAAGATATTGCTAATTATTTATATATAATATATTTAGCAATTATCTGTATTACCATAATTGATTACAGTAAATTCAGCTAAATTATCTTTTTGATATATATCTGTTTTATTTTTATATGTTATTGGGTACATACTTCCGATATGATGCTTTTCGATATTTTCGGATATTTTATAAAAGTTACACAGTAACTTATCATTCGCCTTTATGCTATCCATATCCAATGCGCGTATAAGTGTGTTTATGTCTATCTCCGCAACAACGCCCCAGTAAACCCCTTGTAAATCTTCACCTTTTATATATCTGAGTGTGGAATTAATATCATTATTAAGATTGTCTTTGACAAAAAAGTTTTTATTTGCATCGGCGTTTATATCAATAAACTTGTCTGTAAGCGGGTTATATATTACTGCTTTTACTGTACTTTCATCTTTTGGAAACATTTCAAAAGACAGCATTTCAATAACAAGTTTTGTTGGACACAAACATATTTTAGTTTGGGCAAACGGTTTATAATCATTTTTTTCCAGTGGATAATTTATTATTTTATATACGGGCAGTGTATCCATAAGAGGTATATTACCTTGTTTACATATAAAATACGACATCTAAAAAACTCCTCTTATTTTGTAGTAAAATGATATATATACATTGTACCATTAAAAAAAGTTATTGTACAGAGATTTTGTACAATAACTTTTAATTTTTTTATGAATATTTTTTTAAAAAATTAGTTTATTTAAAGTTTTCTTCTTTTAGAGGCAGATACATTGCAGGGTCAACATATTCTTTATTTCGTGTCATAGAAAAGTGTAGATGCACACCTTTTTTGCTTTCGGCTGGAATATCCGACAGCGCGCCTATTTTTTGTCCGCCTGTTACGTTATCGTTTTTCTTTAAAGATTTTTCGGCTGTTATTCCCGTATATTTACTTTGACAGCCGTCTGGGTGTTTAATTTCAACATATCCACCCCAAAGTGGGTCTACGCCCATATCAATAATCACTCCGTCAGATACTGCGCAAACTCTGTCTCCTGCCTCGCCTTTTAGGTCAACGGCATTATGCGAACGCCATACATTCAGCGTTTCGTTTTTTACAAGTTCTCCGTTACTGTATGGTTCAATGACTGCCAAAGAGTCCATTGGCAAGATATACAAGGTTTGCTCCAACTTTTGCTCCGTCACTTGCGACTTTGACAATTCTTTTGACCCTAATGTATTCGTTGATGGCGACTCCACAGATGATGATGAAGAGGACGATGGCGCAGGCTTTTTCACATTGTCTTTTTTGGTATCCGTTGCCACCGAAGAATTGCTTTCCGCTGGCTTTTGACTTTGCGGAGGATTTGTAATTGTAGATTTGTTTCCGCTTTCCCACTTTTTCACCTCATTTTGTACATATTGTTCCGTTAATTGCTTATTGTGTTCATCGATAGTATTAAGTGTTTTGTTCGCAGTTGCCCATGCTCCTATTGATGCGCATACTATACATACTGCAAGTACAATATAAAATCCCTTATCTTTTACAAATTTTATAAAACGATTATTTTTTGAAATCATATTCTTCTCCGTTCCGCCTTTTATATTAAGGCTCTTTAAATATAAATGTTTATAACTTATATTGATAATGTCTTTGATATAGATATTTTGAACCGTTTTTTTTGTTTTTATGCAAATTAATCTTTTTTATTTTTCTTTTTTTCAAGTATCAGCATAACTATTTCACGAATACCCAGAAAAATTAAAAATACCGAAAAAAAAGTTTTAAGTATTTTGTTATCAATATATTTAAGCGCCAGTATTCCAACTGATAATCCTATAATTCCGCCGAAAATCAACATAGGCAGTATCTTTTTGTTGATAAGATTATTCTTATAATTAATGACAGTAGCAATTAAAGATATAGGTATAATAAAAAGTAGATTTATTCCTTGCGCATTTTTTTGGACCTGACCCACTATCAGAAAATAAATCATTAAGATAGTGCCGCCGCCAAGCCCCATTGCGCTGCATATAGACGCAATAGTCGCTACAATAAACTGTAATATTTTTATTTCACTCCTTTATTTTTTTTGGCATTTTTTATTTAAACAAAGACACTGTTCCACCAACAATAAGCAGAACGGCAAACAATACTTTTAATAAGTTTGATGATATTTTTTTGAGAAAAACAGCGCCGATAAAACCACCTATTATACTGGGAAGAAGAAAAGGAATAAAATCACTTATATTTACAAATCCGTTTTTAATATAAAATACTGAGGAAATAACAGAAAGAATAAGTGTTATTGATAAAGATGTCGCATAGCATTGTTTGGTTTCGATTTTTAATTTTTGTAATGTGGTTACAAGTATTATTCCTCCACCTGTTCCCAGTAGCCCATTCAAAAATCCAGCCACCATACCGCTTATGAAAAATATAAAACTATTCTTTTTTAATTTATTTTGATTAATAATAAACACCCTATTTAATTAATTTTTATACTTATAGTTTTTTAAAAAAAAGGGAAAATATACATATAAAAATATATATTTTATTGTTTATAATTTTTATTTTAAAACAAATACTATTATGGAGATATATTTCCAAAATATAATAATTATCTTAAAACAAACAAAATACAATAAAAAAATACTTAAAAACAAAAAAAATTTGTTTAAAAAGTGAAAAGAAAAAACTTGACTTTTATTGTATAATAAAAAATAATAAATCAAAATTGAGAAAGAATAATGTAACAGGTTATGTATGAATAGTAAAAATGTTTTGTCAAAAGATTTAAAAGACATACCTATGGGAGTTTGGCTTATAAATTCGGATTTTTTAATATTGGATTTTAATAATTTTGTATTAAATAATTATAAGAAATTATCTTTAAAGACAGATTTTCAGACAATATTTTCACTGGCTGAACGTGAAAATATATTGGATTTATTAGAAAAAGAAACAAGCGTAAAAATGCCGTATGCTAAATATAAAAATCAAAACTATAATTTTGTTTTTGTAAAAGCGGATACGTCAGATAATATTCTTGTATATTTGGTGAATGAAATAAATGATACAGGTGACAATGAAAACAGCTTAAATAATATCTTTGATAATCTTAACAAAATAAGCCAACTGCAAATAAACAGAAATTTTAAGGAGCATATAATAAGTATTTGTTGTATGCTTGAAGATTTAAATAATCGCGCGGTGAAAAATCATTTTTATGATGCGCAAGATACAATAAGCAACATAAATACAATTTGTTTCAAGATGTTAAAGAATATTAACAATCTGAATATAATATCACTGGAATCCGGTAATAAAGAAGACAATGAGTATAGCGTTGTGAATATTTGGAACGAACTTGCAGAATTATTTTCCGATATCAATGCTCTTTTTAAAATGAATAAATTGGATTTTTCGTATGAGCTACCGCAAAACGATGATTATGTTAAATGTTCGATGAGTCATTTGTCCTATGCAATTATTAATCTTATAAGCAACAGTTATTTACATTGTGGCAAAGATACTGTTGTTACGGTAAAAGGCATCAGTAACGAAGACAGTATTACTATTTTGGTAAGTAATACTATTGAAAATATAGATAAAAAGGATATATCACAATTTTTTATTCCATTTAACAGTACAACGAATACAGGTTTTAACAGTATGGGTATAGGACTCAATGTAGTAAAATCCGTAATTAATGAAATTGACGGTACAATTTTTGTTAACACAGACGCAGACAAAATAACATTTATTATAAAGATACCTGTAACGTATATTAAAGAAGAAACAACAATGAGCAATTACAACGTTGAATATTTGGAAAATAAATTTTCACCGCTGTATATAGGTTTATCTGATATTATTGACCCACCGCTCTACTAAATTATTTGCAAGATTATCATTGTTATAACAGCGGGTATTCCCCCGATAAAAGACAATGCTATTGTAAATATGTTGTATGGAAGATAAATATTGTTTATATGTAAAAATTGATTTATCAAAAATAAAACAGATATTCCCAAAATTCCGGAAATTATATATGGTACAATATATTTTTTCAGTCTTATGGCAATATAAATAAAAATAATAAAGATTAAAAGCGCGAAAATATATTTCATCATAACAAAAGTTCCTCCAATAAAAAAATTTATTATAATAAAATATATTTTATAAAATTTTATATTATGATAATAAAACCAACCTAAATTTTTATACAGTGATATATACCATCCTTATCGGTTTTCAGGTAAGGAGGGTATATATCTTTGGTCGCAAGACTGTTTTTTTGTTTTACTATAAATGAAATTATATGTTTTTTATGATATAATATTTAAAATAATATTTTAGGAGAATAAAATTATGTTATATGATTGCGGATTTACAAAAGAAAATAATTGGTTTAGATATCGCGCGGCAGCTATTATTATAGAAAACGGCTGTGTTCTGTTTGCCACTAATTCAAATGAAGACTATTATTACTCTATCGGGGGAGCTGTGCATATTAATGAAAAAGCGGAAGACGCGGTAAGGAGAGAAGTTTTTGAGGAAACGGGCGTAAATTATGAAATAGACAGGTTGGCAGTTATTCACGAGAACTTCTTTGAAGAAAAAGATTTATTTTGTCACGAAATATCTTTTTATTATATAATGAAACCACGTGGAACACAGGAACTTGACAGTAACAGTTTTACAAATGGCGTAAAAGAAGAAATGTGCTGGATACCAATTAATGAACTCCATAAATATAAAGCGTTTCCTACTTTTATGCAAAAATATCTAAGCGAAAAGCATAATGACATTGTTCATATAGTAACAGACGAGAGAACAAAATAACTTTTAATAAAAAAGAAAGGTGTATTTATATGGTTTATTTGGCGGCAGATATACACGGATATATAGAAGTTAAGAAAGTAACAAGATTTTTTGAAGAAGAAATAAAAAAAACAAAACTATCCGAAAATGATTATTTGATTATTCTTGGTGATGTTGGACTTTGTTGGGACAATGGCGAGTCTGACAATTATGTGAGAAAAATGCTGGAAAGTCTGCCTGTCACTGTTTTGTGGGTAGACGGCAACCACGAAAATTTTGATATCATAGATGCTTTGCCTGTAACAGATTGGCACGGTGGAAAGGCGCAGTTTATAGGAGATAAAATTATACATTTAATGAGAGGCTATGTATACGAAATATTCGGCAAGAAGTTTTTTGCCTTTGGCGGCGCATATTCCACCGACAAAATGATACGTGAAGAACATATCAGTTGGTGGGAAAGGGAAATGCCCTCGCAAGAAGAATACGAAAGAGGACTTGCCAATTTGCAAAAAGAAGGATATAGAGTAGATTATATTATCACACACACTGTCAACAGTAAAACGGCAACTCTTTTTCCCGATAATGAATTTGCAAAAGGAGAAAAAGAATTACAGGATTATTTTCAAAAAATAGCGGATACAGTTGAGTTTGAAAATTGGTTTTTCGGGCATTGGCACGTAGACTGCGATATTGATAAGTTTATCGGTATTTATTATGACATAATTAAACTTGCAGAAAGAGAAGAAGAACAAAAAAAGTCAGAAATCAGAAAAGTACAAATTGGTGATGAAAAAATACTGGCGAATATACATATAACATCTTGGCGAACAGCATTTGACAAAATTCTTTCTGATGAAATTTTGGAGAAAATGACAGATATTAAAAAAACAGAAGAAATGTATAAATATTTGCTGGAAAACAATATCGGTAACGGTACTGTATTATCCATTGACAGTAAGCCTCACTGTATTGCTTTTTGGGATAAATCACGAGAGAAAGATATGCAGGGTTATGCGGAATTAATATGTATACATAGTTTAAAAGAAAATTGGGGCAAAGGATATGGTTCAATGATAATGGATTATGTGCTTAAAGAAATAAAAAACGCAGGTTTTACAAAAGTTATGTTATGGGTCTTTGAAGAAAATACAAGAGCGCGTAAATTTTATGAAAAGTATGGATTTACTATATCACAAAAAACAAAAACATCTTTTAATGCAGTTGAAGTAATGTATATTAAAGATTTATCATTGGAATAGATGTTTTATAGATTAACAACATTAACTGAGAATCAGAAGAATAGCAAAATCACAAGACAATTCACTTATTGCAATCGCATAAATATACATCTTGATACTTTTTTTAAATAAAATATGAAAATTATTTTTATTTATTGTATTTACAGTTTTTTGTACGAAGATATCGTATTAAATATAGCATAAAAAATAATTTTTACACATTTTATTAAAACAATTAAAAAATATTATTGATTTTTTAATATGCTATATGTTATTATATAGCATATAGTATTATTTTGTTTGTTTTATAAAAATCTGATTAATAGCAAGTTCCTTGTCTTTTTAATACCTTGTGTCAATATGATACAAGGTATTTATTATATAATTTAATTTTTAGGTAAATAAAAAATTAGGAGAAATAAAAATATGAATAACAAACAAATGAACGTAGCTCAACAGGCAATGACAGATTGGCTGTCACACCCAAATGAATTAGGAAAAGCTCCTTTTAAAATTGAATGCACAGGAACATTTGGTCTTTATGATATGACATACTATATCTTTAAGTACAAAAAGAATGTATTGGGCAAATGGTTGCTTGGTGTTTGCGGTGGTTATGAGGGTGATTCATTGGAACACTGCGGACATATATTCAGCGAAATGGAAGAATATGACGAAGACACAGCAGTGGAAAAATCACAGGAAATGGTAGAGAAAATCCGTGAGTACTGGATAGAGGAAGCTAAGAGAGCCGAAGAAAATAAAGAGAGCAAGGGCTTTGTTGGGTTTGTACTGCTTTCAGACAGCAGTTGGGATAAGACGAAATTAATAAGTGATTTAAAGCAAGAGTGGAATATTGATGTAGAGGAAGACGAAGATGAGACAGACGAAACACTTATCTTTTTTGTTGACGATATGGCGGTAGTGCTTGGTCTTATGTCTGCGCCTGTGCCAAACGGAGAAGCGGAAATTAATGCCGAGAATAATTATATGTGGAAAGATGCTGTTGAAATAACAAAGTCCCATAAAGCTCATATAACAGTAGCAATACTGGGAAACGACATCAATATTTATGAACGTGGCAAGCTGTTTGTTAAAGTTGCGTCGGTTTGCGCAAAACAAAAAAATGCCATTGGGGTATATACAAGCGGAACAGTCTTTGAACCTCGTATGTACATTGATTTTTCAGATATGATAAAAGACGGTGATTTACCGATATTAAATTGGGTTTGGTTTGGATTGTACCAATCGGAAAAAGGTGTTTGCGCCTATACTTACGGTATGGAGACTTTCGGTAAATATGAAATAGAAGTGCTTGATGTTGACGATAAGCCTTCAAACGTATATGATTTTATAGTCGCTATGGCAAGCTATGTGCTTGAATATGACGCAACATTGAACGACGGTGAAACAATAGGTTTTTCTGCCGAAGATAAGCACAGTATCTCTTTAAGCGACGGTGTATCGTTGCCACAAAAGACACTGAAAATAAGTTATACGTCAAATTAAATTTTTAAAGAAAGGCAGTAAAATAAAATGTCGGAAAACAAAAAAATAAATTTGGATATATACACCAGCGAAGAAATAGATGTGATAAGCAGTCATATAGATAAATATTACGGTTCGTTTGATACGGTTTTTCACGAAAAGAAATCTCCCGATTTACATATTGATATTTGCATTATAGAACCCAGCGAAGAAAAACCGTATTATCAACTCGTTACTATGGGTATGGGCGCGTATAGTATGAATATACCGAAAGAACTTGCAGAATATAAACTTGAAAGAGCAGAACTTGTTATCGCTCTCCCACCTGAATGGAAAATTTATGAGAAAGATGAAAAATGGTATTGGCCAATACGTCTTTTAAAAGAAATAGCACGTATGGCAAAAAGAAATGATACATGGCTGGCATGGGGACATACTATCGACAGAGAAGAATCTTTTGATAAAAGTACGGAGCTTTGCGGAAGTATGTTAGTTACGCCTGTAAACGTAAAAGACGAAGCCTATGTTTGTCAAATTCCAAATGGCGATAATGTAAATTTTTATCAGGTAATACCTCTATATAGGGAAGAAATTCAATATAAAATCGAAAACGGTTTAGATGCCTTATTTGAAAAAATGTCGGATACAGACTTTATTATAGATCCCAACAGAACAAATGTGACAGTTGATGATGATATGTTTATGGACATAGTTAATTGGCGAATAGATACGCTATATAAAAAAAAATTACCGGTAGATGAAATAAATGTATTTAACCATATGGCAATTTATTTGCGTTGGTGCTTAGAACATAATTTGATGAACGATTACTTTTTGAAACGGAACGAAGCGTATGTTGAAAAGTTTAAGGCAGACCCATTAAATACGGATTTGCGTCCTTTTATACGTGATAATTTAGAGAGCCTGTTGCTAAAATCATATTTTAATGAAGAAGGTCAAGCATTTGCGGAGTATTACTATGCCGACAGTCTTGTTACTCCATCTTTTCCGGCTGATATAGATAACTACGCTTTTGAATATTTTGGAGAAAAACGTTATCATTCAAAAGAATTTGATGACGAGGCATACTTATTCATTCCGTTTAACGAAGATTATTATCAGGCTATGGCAAATATAATTCAAAAAAGATGGGATATATGGCAAAATCAAGATGTAAGTTATAATGATTATAAAGGGAAAAAAGATTTGGTAAATGCGCTGACTGAATATATCGGAGATGAATATATATCTCCGTATTTCCCCTCCCTTAAAAATGATGACCCAATAACCGCTGTATACAGTTATGAAAGACGAATAGGTATTAGAGAAGGATATATACCTATGTTGGTTGTGCCGGACGAAAATTTGTGGGAACAGTTTTTATTCAATACGGACGCAGAAACAAACGATGAGAACGAGTATTCTTTTGACAAAGAAAAAGTTGAAATTTACAGAAAAAATGTTCTCAGTCACGAAGTAAAAGACGGTAAGACGGTATTGTCAGAACTTGCTGAGAAATACGGTACGGACAAAATAGCGGAAAACATATTGAATAAAGTGAAAAATTTTTCAGAAAACAATGTGTTTTTAAGCTATTGGAACTATGGCTCTCAAATGACGTATCCTTTGGTTTTATTGAGAATACCTGTCAAAAATCCATGGGAAGTATTTGCATATCTCCCGTTTGGAGCTTGGAACGATTGTCCGGATACAGACGTATTAATGGCAGTTTCAAAACATTGGTATGAGAAATATGGGGCAGTACCGGCTGTTATGACAGGCGATACTTTGGAATATATTTTACCAAACCCTGTTCCGCAGGAAAGTGTTGAAGAACTTACGAAAGAACAATACGCTTTTTGCTGTGATCTTGAACAAAATGAGCCTATAAATTTAAGCGCATCTAAAAAGTGGTATTTTTGGTGGGATTAACATCAGAAATTTAATACTGATAAATTATAAAATAAAACCTATACCAAAAACATAAGCTAACCCATAATTTTATAAATATGGAAAACGACAAAAGATAGCCATAGTAACAAAATTGTATTACAAATTGTGTGACGACATATGCGCAAAGATATAACTTTGACTGACAGCAGGCGTCAATAAAATTAAATTTTAAACGGAAGATATATATGAAATATGATTTACAGCCTCTTAGACTACCGACAGGTTGGGAAATAACATTCAATAATTTTACTGAATATGACATCAATAAACACAGTGAAGACGATTTATCTGAACTGAATGAAGATTTACTGCAACTGTATAACAAAAACGCAAATTTAACCGTTGATTTAGGTTGGTATCCCTCTCATAACAAAAACGGACAGTATATTTTATTGATGATAAAAAATTATGATTGGGACTGTCCTTTGGAAAAAGTTATGTCAAAATCAAAAGACGAAATTGTGAATTGTATTGAAAAGTGGGTAAATTGTGGTTTTTTTTCAAAGTATAACAAATAAAAAAGTTTATTTTTATTTGCGGAGGGTATATGACAAATAAATATGAATATATTAAATGCTATTGGAGATATACAGACAAGAATACTCCGGTTCTTTGATTTTATGAAGTAGATTTGCAAAATGAAAGATACGGAATAAGACTTGCAGAAGTTTTTATTGACAGAAAAGTATTGCAAGTTGTCGAAAAAGGATTTGATTTTATAACAGAAGCTCCTGTGCCGACTGTCAGTGAAATCAATATTGAACCTGAATTTTTTGCTGAGATAATTTCATACGAAGAATTTGAGAAAGTCTATGAATCGGACATATATTCGGATAATATTGATTTTCCTAAAAATCTTGATAATAAAGGATAACTTTTATATTGGCGAAACGTTTGAAAAAACAGTTAAAAATTTGGGTTAAATAATTTTTAAAAAACATTTTAAAAAAATTTCGGCATTTATATTATATTTAAAATAATCAAAAAATACGCTCTGTATATAAAAGATAATAAATCTATATACAGTCGCATATAAATAAGTTTCTGCCGTACAAATATTTACATAAAAAATCTGATTTATTAAGAAAAAATATCTACGCAAAACAGGAAAATAATGCTACAATATCAAATATATATATTTGCAAATTTACTGCAACCATATAAAAGGAAAAAGAAATTATATTCTACGAAAATGAACAATATTATAAATTACAGACGTATTGGTATTTGTAACAGGTAAATTTTAATGCGTAAATGTTACTGAAAAAAATTATAAAAAGTGATAAAGGAGATAAATTATGGGTTTTGATGTAACTTTTCACCCCATTTCACCAAAAGAAATGAATGACTGGTATTTTCAAAAACTGGAATTGATAAAAGAAAAACTTAATAAGACGAATTTTTTTAAGTCTTCAAAAAAATGTTTGGAAGAAAGTAAAAATGAAATACTGAAATTTGCAAATCAATATGGAATAGAACCTTTATATGCCGAAAAATACTTTAATGTGCTTAAAGTAGGAACAGAGACAAAAGACGATGATATTTTCGACAAAACACATGGTTTTTATATGGCTGTTGTTCAGGGTTTTTTCAGAGAATATTATTATACCCGTGGAAGCGCATTTTCATTTTTAATTGCTGAAAAACCTGAGTATATAGAATACACAACGCCTTGGGAAGATATTATTCCACACGCATATCCAAACAAAATAAACAATAATATTACAGAAAATTATTGCAGCGGTGTGTATATAGGACAAAAACAGGTTATTAAACTGCTTGATGATATTGAAAATAATACGCAGGTTTATAGAGATATGGAAGCTTTGTGGAGCGACGGTCAACTTGACGTATTAAAAAAAGCTTTGTCAAAGGCAAAGGAGCTGGAATGCGGAATACTTGAAGCGACAGATGTAATTACGCCAAATCCAATCAGACCAAACGAAAGCGAATGTTTTTCTGATTTATTTCATTGTGATAAAGATGGGGTATATCTATATATAGATACTGCGATGCAACAATTATCTGAAATAATGAAAGAAGACAAAAATAAATGATTTAATATTTATTTAAATATGTTATAATAAAGAAGATATTATTAATGAATGTAATTATTTTATTTATATTACATTCACCGTTAATCAATGGAAAATTTTTTATAAGGAGAAACACTATGACAGAATTAGAAAAAATAATTGACGATTTTAAAGGACATCAATTAGATAAGGATAAGGCTTTAAAATATATATTATGGAATAATGTACATAACAAATTGAAAACAAAAGATATTGTAGGCGACAGCTATATTTTTTATCCTGATATGGATATTACGCTATTGCCACGTATAAGTGAATTGACAGACCAAACAGCAGTTATTGATTTTTATATATCTGCGCCGAATTGGGAAGATTACCTTTTGGATTCTACAATAGGAATGGGCGACAGCGCCGTAGAAGCGATAGATATGGCAACTTCTTCTTTTTTGTGGTCGTTTATGGAAAAATTTATGGCTTTGGAAAACGATGAAAAAGCCGATACAGTTATAGAAACTGACTTTATGGGAAATACGCACAGCTGGAAAATTTATTTTGGAAACATAGTTGCTTTCGGAGAAAAACCTGAATTTAAAGAAAAAAATCCTTATTGGAACATATTAAAAGACGAACTTCCAAAAAGACTTGGAAATCAAAAAAACTGCTATGTTAAACTAAATCTTTCCAATATATACGGAACAAAAATCAGCGAGTGTCAAATTAATCAAGTAGACAGTAAAGAGCTTGGCGCGCTGTTTTTGAAAATGGTTGAAGAATGGGACGATGAAAAATTTACATCACAAATAATGACATTTTTCGTTTCGCAAGAAAAAGCAACAGTTTCCGAATATGAGTATTTCGGAAAAGACGGCAGAGAAAAAATTAAAAACGCAATTACAAAAGCTGTTCAACTGGTTATGAACTGCGAGGATAAAAAGCAATATAAAGATTATCTGAAAATTTTGAAAAAAGAGTTGAATGATAAGACATTAGCCGAAGAATGTTATTATTTCTTGCCTGAAATTTGCGCTGAAAACGCATTTAAAGATGCTTCATTCCCTGAGTATATGATGATAAAAGTTGGCAAAAACGCACCCGTTACATTATATAAAGCTCAATTAACAGACTATACGCTAATAAAACAAAATTTCTTTGAACTACTTGATTCGAGTGTTTTTGCCAAAAACAAAAACAGTATATACGGTAAATATATTATGTTTAGCAACACATACAGCGAATTGCAGACTATGAAAAAAGACAATGAAAACTTAAAAATCGAAGAAGTTGCTATGAAACCAATATCTTACTCTGTAAGCAAAGATTTTGAAATAAGATAAATATTCTGTAATAGGGATATAAAAACAAATAGTGAAAAAACAGTTTAAACAGGATTTTACGTTATCAGTAATAAGGTAAGCAAAACATATCCCAAAAAACAGTAAAAGTAATTGAATAAGGAGTCTTTTTATGATGAATGATGAAGTTTATAAACAAAATTTAGAAGAAAAAGAAACTATGCCAGGTGGCCCTTTTTTAATTCAAATGCTATTTAAAGAACAAGTATCTATGCCCGACAAAGAAACAATGACAGAAGTTATAGAACGTCATTGCGGAGAAACAGAGAACTTTTGTTATGACGAAAAAACAGCCGGATTTGCAATGAATGACTATATTGCTGAATTTAAAGAAAACGAAGTACCTGCGCAATTAATGATAACAGGTTGTAATGAATTTGACGCAACAAAGATAGACTCCTTTGTAAAAAGTCAGATGTGGGACTGTATGGAAGACAGAGACAGAATACTGTCTGAGTGTAAATATCAGGTAATTGCAGTTGATTTCCTTGCCTCAGGACTGCAAGCGCAGGAACGCGCAAATTTTAATATGGACGCATTAGATGCGCTTGCTGAGCTATACCCAACTTGCGAGGCGTTTTATTTCCAAAAGTGCGGTAAACTGATTTTGGCGGAAGAAATAAGAAACAATACTGTCAAAGGCGTTGACAGATTTATACGTTTTGGCGTAAACGCAAGATTTTTCAATATTCAGGGGACTGAGGATATGATTGTTGATACAATAGGTATGAGTACTCTGTTCTTACCGGATTTGCAATATCATTTTCATAATATCGATCCAAACTGGGTAGTAAACCACGCATATAATTTAGCGTCATATCTATTGCAAAACGACTGCCCCATAAACGACGGGGATACCGTTGACGGAATAGTTGACGGTAAAATGAACCTTGATTTGCAGTGGGTTTGCCAATATGAAGAAGCTCTTATTCAGCCGGCAAGAGATGTTCTCGATATAAATATGGGCGAATATGCGTCAGGTCAACGTTAAGGGAGTTATGCTTTATAATGAGAGAATATAAAAACAAAGATGAATTAAAAGACGAAATAAAAAAAGCCTATCTAAAATATATATCTGAATTTGATACTATATCAGAAGATGATAAGGATAAGAGATATGAAGATGTTGATAGAACTCCTGCAGAAAATCTTGCATATCAGGTGGGTTGGACAACACTTTTACTGAAATGGGAAAATGATGAAAAAAACGGCTTAAAAGTAAAGACTCCGTCAGAAAATTTTAAGTGGAATGAACTTGGAAAATTGTATCAGTGGTTTACAGATACATATTCGCATAAAAGTTTAGAAGAACTAAAAAACACATTAGACCAAAATATTAATTGTATTTATAATATGATTGACAGTATGAGTAACGAAGAACTGTTTTTACCGCATAAAAGAGTTTGGGCTGATGAAGCAACAAAAACAGCAGTTTGGGAAGTATATAAATGTATACATATAAATACTGTTGCTCCTTTTGGAACATTTAGAACCCAAATAAGGAAATGGAAAAAACTGATGTTATAAAAATGTATAGATTTGATAATACTACTTACTGTTAAAGTGAGTAGTATTGTTTTTTTATAGGCTAAATATCTTTTACATACAATAATAGAAAAATTCATTTTTATATGCTATAATTCAGTCTGAATAATATGATTAAAAATCTTTTTTGGAGGTATTTTTATATGATAAATGAAGTTATGCACATAGGATTGACTGTCAGCGATATGGATAAGTCCATTGCTTTTTACAGAGATATTCTGGGCTTAAAATATAAAGGTGAATTGATAATGGAGGGCGAAGAAACAGACTTACTGTTCGCGCGAAAAAATTGCAGAGCAAGGGTTGCATACCTAAACGGCAGTGATGAGATATTTGCGCCACCGATAGAGCTTATACAGTTTACTGATGAAAACGCAGAAGAAAACACAGCAAAACTTACCAAAATATCAATATCGGAAGTTTGTTTTAATGTAACCGATATTGATAAGGTTTATGAGCATTTACTGAAAAACAATGTGGAATGTCTTTCTGCTCCTCAAACTTTTGATTTTACAAAATCAGGTTTTGGAAAAAGTAAGGCTTTGTATTTTAAAGATCCGGACGGTATAATACTTGAACTTATGCAAAATATTGAATAAGTTTATACGGAGGATATAATTTAAGATTATGAATATAGAATGTGCAAAAAAACAAGCAGAAGCTGTTGTAAAAAATGTTGTGAATTGTTTAGCTGAAAAACAATATAACAAAATACAGGAATTTGCAGAGATGAAAGACTTATCATCTGAATTATTAAAAGAATTGATTGATGATTTTTTGGAGTGTAATGAACTTCCGTATATTGATAAATACGGTGTTAAATGTAATTTTACACCACAGTATGAATATCATCAGCTTTCATATTATTTTTTTAATGACAATAGTGGTTTTTCCATTGATTATGATTTGACAACAGACAATGAGATTAATGATTTAACTTTGCAAATGAAATTTTTATATACGAATAAAGATGAATTAAAAGCGATATTTGAAGATGTCCATATTTTATAATATATGTATATTTTGAAAGGAAAATTAAAGTTATGAGAGCTTTTGACTTGGCAGAAAAAATACTATCTGCAAAAGAAATGACTGAGCTTACAAAATCAATTGATTTACTGGAAAATGAGAACTATAAAACTTTTTATAATCTAAACAAAGAAACAGTAAATTATATATTATTTACAGAAACTTATGATGATTTTTTGGATGTTATGGAAGAATACGGTTTGGATATTGAATGTTTTATTTTTGCTTTTTTATGCGAAAATAAATACGGTATACAAGTTGGCGGATATACGGAAGATTTGGAAGATGAGTTTTCTGTTTTTATAAAAGAGAAAAATATTGATTATCTTGATATAAAATCGCATATCGCAGGAGATACTTTTTATACGGACGGCGGTAATAAAGATACTTTCAAAGAAAGCATTATAAATTTCAATAAAATATTGGATACGCATAATTTAAGGTTTGTGGTTTTTGAAGACGATGTATACTGTGAATGCCTATACACCGTATTGTTATTGCAAAAAAATATAGCAAATGATATATTTGATATATGGGAAAGTGAAAATTTTAAAATATATCTGTAAATGTTTTCCAACCGATTTGTTCTCGATTGGTTAAATTTTTTTAAAACAGACAAAAATAACGGTAGAATATGGGTTTTACGTAAGAGCAAATTATACGGGGAAAAATGTTTATTATAATATGACAGCGTGTACTTATTGACAAAAATCGATAGTTTTGGGAGATAATCAAACGATGTATATTTATTTTGATTTTTAAAAAAATATTAATTGCCAATATCACACGCAAAAAAATGCCCTATCTTTATCAAAATTTATAATAATTTATACTGCTAAACAATCAACAAAAAAGAACACAATATGGTTTTTACCATATTGTGTTCTTTTTTAATTGCGTCATTTTTTCGTATGGACTTATTCATTACAAAAATTCAAAAAATTATTTTGCAAAAATAAAAACTACTATTGTAAGAACAAAGAAAGCTATAACCAGCAGTTTTATCAATTTGTTTAACATACCGCCTACTGAACGGTCATTTGTGCTTGCAAATGTGCTACCACCACCGAGAGCGGCTACGCCATCTCCGTTTTTCGGGTTTTGCGCTGCAACTGCGCAAATAATAATTATGCTTACAATAATCATTAAAATTGCGCCAACTATTGCGCCAATACTCATTGTCATAATAAAAAATACCTCCATTCCCATTATTTCATACCTTGCAAGTATACCATAATATTAGCTATATTTCAATAGATTTTTAATATTAATAAATATTTTTATTAAATACAGAAATTTTATTCGTTTGCTGACTAAAAAAACAACTTGCCATATACAACAAAAAGTATAACAAATTCCATATATGTCTTTTTAATTGGCTTTCTTCCGCTGATTACATTAACTTTTTTTAACTAATGAAGAATTTTCTGATTTTGTAACACATCATTGTCAAACGGACGGGTTCTATAAAACTTTATAATTATTTTATTTGACATATTTTAAGTTAAATGTTAAAATTCAGTGGCAATATATTTAAAAAGAAGGAATTAAAATATGACATTTAATAATGTTGAAATCATAAAAGAATATCCATTAAATATTACTTTTTCACCATATATCTATAATTATTTTTCACAGAACAATTATAATATAGATGCCAAAATAATAATGCCTAAGCTATATAAAAGTTATGAACTTTATTTATGTCAATATTATATTGAAGATGTTATATCACTAAGCGAATATGTACAGTCTCTATATTCTGAAATAGAATTCTGCGAGTTTCTAAAATTGCTTAATAGTGACCTTGCAGGTTTATTTAATAACGAAATAAAATATAATAATTTTTATATCAGCGCTAATGATATTTTTATTAACAGCAATAACCAATTAACACTATTACCTAATTTTACAACACATAATGATATAAATAACAATATTATAAATTTCTATATAGACCTTATAAATAAGAGTAACTGTACACCGGCTTTTAAATGTACGCTCGCCGGTACAGTTACAGACAAATTTAACTTTGAGAATATATTTAATACAAATATGTTCAATATAGAAATAGATAAAGAAATATTTAATAGATATGGACAGGAAATATCTTTTGATTCTGTAATCGGAAAAATGTATAACTCAAATAATTTGCATAATATGACAAGTTCTTTTACTTCTGATAATTTTAATAAGGTAGAATATCGAAACAATAGCTTTGCCGATAACAAAGCTTTTTTAAACAGTAATGGCAATGAATATTCGCATAGCGGTTTTGTTCCTGTGGAAAATTCTTTTAGGT
>JAHHTQ010000033.1 GCA_020024555.1 Angelakisella sp. | reverse complement strand
TTTTTGAATGGAGAAAATGTTTAATGAATATAACCATAGATTGGTTAAAAATGAATTTCGGACAAGAATTATATTATAAAGCTTTGGATTTATATAATAATGGAAAAATAGAAAATTATATATCGGAAGACAAAGTAAATGATGAAATTTTGACTGAAACACTTATTACCGCATCGGTTGTGGAAGAAGATGTGTATGATGTATCAATAACGCTGAACCATACAAGAAACAGTGTAAATATTTTATGTGATTGTCAGTATTACAAGGATTTTTCTAATTGTGAACATATAATAGCTGTTTTTTTGGTATATATAAATAAATCGATGGAAGAAAAAATTATTGATGAAAAAACAGACTTTAAGGCTTTGCAGATGTTTAGGGCATATTTAACTATGCACACAGATATACAGTTAAAGCCTTATGATTTAATTACGGTCACTCCTACAATACATTTAAAACGATATATTAACTATCATATGTCATATAAGTATCCGGAAATATCACTGAGAATTAACAGGGCGAATAAGAGAGCCTATGTTGTACAGAAAATTGATCAGTTTTTGGAAGATATTAAGTATAACCACGATGTTACTTATGGTAAAGAACTGCAATTTGTACATTCAAAGGATATCTTTGACGAAAAGGGCAGAGCGATAGTAGATTTGCTTATAAACGCGCGTGAAGAAAGTAAGAATGATACAAATTTGCTTTTGGGTGACTTAATAAATAAAAACAGAGTGACACTGAGGGGAAATTCATTTTTAAAGTTTTTTAATCTTTACAGAGATGAACTTGTGGCAAGCGATTTATCCGCAGAACCAATAACATTTGTAGAGGGCAATCCCATAATTACATTAATGGTTATGGAAGACTTCGGCGGAGTAAATGTGTACATCAAAGAAAATGTATCATTTATTAAGGACCAAAGCGAACTATACGCAGTAGATGAAACAGCTTTTTACCACTGTACAAAAGAAATGAGCGAGAGAGCTTATCCTTTGATTAACTCACTTGTAACACCTATGACAATAGGTGAAAATGAACTTGCGACTTTTTGCAGTTGCGTTTTGCCCGAGATAGAAAATATTGTCCGTATTGTTGACAGTAAACAAATTTTATCAAAATATTTACCTGATGAATTTATAACAAAATTTTATTTTGATATGTTGAAAGACGGCTCAATCACCGCAAAAGTGGATTTTCAATATGGCGATATTATTATAGAGAATGCTTATTTGAATAACACAGATTACAGAAGTCAAATAAACAGAAATTTGCGCGCGGAAATAGACAATATAAATTTTGTAAGAAGATTCTTTAAAGAACCGCAGGGCGATAAAACCCTATTCTATATGGATAATACCGAAGACATATATGACTTTATGGTAAAAAATATAGAGGAATTTTCGCTATACGGAGAGGTGCTTGTAAGCGATAATTTAGACAAAATCAATATACAAAAACCACGTGTAAGCGTTGGACTTTCCGTAAGCGACGGCGTGCTTAATATGTCACTGGATACGCCTGTATTTCCCCGTGAAGAACTTATGGATATATTTAAATCTTTGCGGTTGCGTAAGAATTATCACAGACTGAAAAACGGTACGTTTATTTCACTTGAAGACAGCGGTCTGCAAGATTTGGCGCAAGCGACGGAAACTCTTGCAATTACTGATAAGGATTTAAAGAAAGACAGTATAGAAATACCGATGTATCGTGTTCCGTATATGGAAAATTTATTAAAATCCGATGAAGTAATAGATGTAAAACGTGATGAGGCATTTAAGAATATAATTAAAAATATAAATACAGTTGAATACAGCAATTTTAATCCTTCGCCAAAACTTGAAGGAATGTTGCGACACTATCAAAAGACAGGTTTCAGATGGCTAAAAACTTTGGACAGCTTTGGATTTGGAGGGATACTTGCCGATGATATGGGTCTTGGTAAAACAGTACAGGTTTTGTCATATCTTGACTCAATAAAGAGGGAAAAGAAAAAAGCCGTTTCACTTATTATTTGCCCATCATCACTTATTATTAACTGGACAGAAGAAGCGCATAAGTTTATCGATGATATAAAAATACTTATGGTAATAGGTGGCGCAGATGAACGCAAAAAATTAATAGCATCATATAAAAATTATGATGTTTTGGTAACATCTTATGATTTACTTCGCCGAGACATTGACGAATACAAAGATATTGAATTTTACAGTTGTATACTTGATGAGGCTCAATATATTAAAAATTCAATGGCTCTGTCGACAAAGGCAGTAAAAAATATCAAGAGCAGAATTCGTTTCGCGCTGACGGGTACACCTATCGAAAATCGTTTGAGCGAACTTTGGAGTATATTCGACTTTTTAATGCCTGGATATCTATATTCACATCATAAGTTTATGGAAGAAATAGAGAGACCTATAATAAAAGAAGAAAGTGAATATAGCTTAAATGTACTGAGAAAAATGGTTTCACCGTTTATTTTAAGGAGGCTGAAAACAGATGTGCTAAAAGAATTGCCTCCGAAAATCGAACATATACATCGTGTGCAAATGGACAGTGAAGAACGCAAGATATACAATGCTTGTGTTGAAAGTACAAAGAAAACAATCGAAAGCGAAGAAAATATTAATAAGGTTCAGATACTTTCTATGCTTACAACTTTGCGACGTATTTGCTGTGACCCACATCTAAGTATTGAGGACTATAAGGGTGAAAGCTGTAAGCTGAACGCTTGTGTCGATTTGTGCAGACGCGCGGTAGAGGGCGGACATCAGGTACTTCTGTTTTCACAATTTACAACAATGCTGGATATTATAGAAAAGAAACTGAAAGAAGAAAAAATATCAACATTTACTTTGCAAGGCTCTACGCCAAAAGAAAAACGCGCCGAGCTTGTAAAAAAGTTTAACAATGGTGAGGCGTCAATATTTTTAATATCACTGAAAGCCGGAGGAACAGGACTAAATCTTACATCAGCGGATATTGTTATTCACTATGACCCATGGTGGAACTTGGCGGCGCAAAATCAGGCGACAGACAGGGCGCATCGTATGGGACAAAAATCAAAAGTTCATGTATACAGCCTAATTGTAAAAGATACAATAGAAGAAAAAATACTTGCTTTACAGGAGAAAAAGAGTAAGCTTATGGACAGTATAGAGGGGAATACAGATGGCGATATTATGACTATGTCAAAAGACAGAATACTGGATTTGTTGCAATAGTAAAAAAACAGAAATATTTTTCACACCAATAACAAAAGAGCGTTAAGGATTTTCCTTAACGCTCTCAGTCTGTCAAAAAAACTGAGTAAAACTTTTATAGACTTCGTCATTATGGTGAATGGTTATACCTTTAATTTATTTATATTATTTGTTTACATTCATCAAAATTTTTCAGTGATATTTAAAGTAACTTTTCAAAAGTTTCTTTGTTGACAGGTTTTGAAAAATAATAGCCTTGACCGTATGGACAATGTATCTTTTTTAGAATTTGCAAGTCTTCTTTTGTTTCAACACCTTCTGCTATTGCGGGAATATTCAGTTTTTCGGTAAGGTTTACCACAAATTCCAAAATATTATATGAACGACTGGAAGATTTATTTCCGCTCAAAAATCTCATATCAAGCTTGATTGTATCAAAAGGTAAATCATTTATCATATTCAAAGAAGAATATCCTTTGCCAAAGTCGTCCATTTCTATGTAAAATCCATAGTTACGCAGATGGTTTAAGACAGTGATTATTTGATTTGTGTCTTCGGCAAACGCGCTTTCAGTTATTTCCAAATGCAAAAATTTGTGTGGTAAACAATATTTTTCCATACATTTTTTTATATTATACAAAAAGTCTGTGGAATATAGGTCTATACGGGACAAATTTACAGATATTGGAATTACCTTTTTTCCGCTGTCTATCCACTCTCTTAAATGTGAGCATACTTGTTCAAAAATATAACTGTCAAGTTCAGTTATAAAACCATTGGCTTCAAATAACGGAATAAAATTATCAGGCGGAATAATGCTTTTTTTGGGGTGAACCCAACGGACAAGGGCTTCGGCGCCTATAATTTTTTCAGTACGCAAGTCAAACTTAGGTTGATAGAAAACTTTAAATTGACCGGAGTCCAAACTTGATTGCATTTCATTTGTTACTTCTTGTACAAGCATAACTTCTTTTTCAATAGACATATCAAATACTTTGCATATTTGAGTATAGCTGTTTTTACATTTTTCGGCAGCAAGCTTTGCTCTGTCAAAAATACGTGTTATGGGTAAGGTATTATCATCAATAAAGTATATACCGATACTTGGATTTATGATAACGTTTTGATAGAGGTTTTCAAATAGATGTTTACTGTTTTTACATTGCTGAATAATATTTTCTGTGTCTTTTGGATTATATTCACAACATACAGCGAAAATATCACCGGCAATTCTGCCATAAACAGAGTTTGTCATAGGTGAGAATTGTTTTTGTAAATTTTCGGCTATACGACACAGAATAGCGTCACCTGTTTTTTCACCGAAATAAGTATTGATAAGTTTAAATTTATCTATATCCAGTAAGATAAATACAAAATGTTTTTGATTATATATTTTTAGCATTTCTCCCACTGTTTTAAAAAATTTGTGTTTGTTGTAAATTTGGGTTAATTTATCAAAGTCAGATTCAAATTTTATTATTTCGTCTTTATTATCAGTATGTTTTATGGCATTTTCTATTTTAATTTTTAATAAGTCTATGTTTATGGGTTTTTGCAAAAAATCGTATGCGCCCATTTTAAGCGCTGTATATTCGTAATCTTCACGTTTTTGTGATGTTATAACAAATATGGGAATATCTTTTTGCCCTACCAGTTTACTTAAAATATGTAAAAACTCTATTCCGTTCATTTTGGGCATTACTAAGTCAAGCAGAATAATTTTTATAGCATCAAAATTATTTGTTATAATTTCGATAGCTTGCTCTCCGTTTTCTGCTTGTAGTATAATATATTCAGATGATAGATTTGTTGTAAGATGATCTCTGATAAGGGTGCTATCATCAATGATTAATATGGTATTCTTCATATTTGCTCTCCATTTTGATATGGTTGTTGATTTTTGTAATTTTTGTTAAACAAAATAGTAATTTCACTTATGCAAAATACATAAAAGTAATATCATAATAGTATAGTATCATATTTTAGGAAAAAAAGCAACAATAGTAATAAATTTATATATTTTAAAATAGTAATTATGGGGAAATTTAATTTAAAAGGAAGTATTTTATGACAATATCTGAATTTAAAAAAAAATTAAAAAAAGATATAGTAAAATCAAATTCTGTCGGATTTAGATTTGAAAGAGAAGGCAGGCATCATCATTACAGGGATTGTATATTTTCTTATTATGACGGGAATTTTATTTTTAAACGTTATTGCTATGGTGAGGCGGCAGGCGTGGTTTTTGATGTTAAGATAGAAAATATTAAAGATGACGGTACCATTATATATAAGAAACCTTTGCCGCTTGGTGTAAAAGAAGATGATATACCGAAAAAAATAACCAATATTAATAATATTAATTCTTTGGAGATTGACGGAAATACTGTGTATATGTGGAATGTAGCTGCCAATGTGCATAGTGATAAGGATTATGGATATGGTAGAATGATGTTTTTAATAAAACGTTGGTTTATATAATTTTTCAGAAATTATGATAAGAGGGAATATTTATGGAAGATTTTTTTGAGAGCAATTTTTCTTTTTGGAAGTATTTAAAAGAAGACGAAAAGGAACTTATAAGAACAAGAATTATAGAGGTGCACAAAAAAAAAGGTATGATAATAACACACGGTGGTGAAGAATGCACAGGCCCTATTGCAATAAAAAAAGGACGGGCACGCGCGTATATTACTTCACTGAACGGTGAGGAAATTACACTGTATAGAGTTATTCCCGGTGAGACGTGTATACTGAGCGCCGCGTGTATGATAAAAAATATGAATATTACCATTAATATGGAAATGGAAGAAGATGCGGATTTGATTATTATACCGAAATGTGTCTTTAAACAAATAAGTGACAATAATATTCAGGTAAAAGAATATGTTTTGGAAATGGTTTCGGAAAAATTTTCTGAAATAATGGGACTATTCAGTCAATTTGCATTTTCAAATATGGCAAACAGACTTGCGCAAAAGCTTCTTGAACATCGTGATTTGGAACAGAGTGACATATTAATTATCACACACGATATTCTTGCCCGTGATCTTGGTACTGCGCGTGAGGTTGTAACCAGACTTTTGAAACAATTTCAAATAGAAGGACTTGTGGAACTGTCACGTGGTAAAATTAAATTGCTTAATATAGAGAAACTCAGAAATTTATAATTTTTATGTGATAATATCACCGAACAGTTTATATTTTTGTGATATTATATATTCACTTGGTAAAGATAAACCATACATAAACAAAATAAAAAAACAAATAATAATAAAAGAATGAATATTATCGGAGGTATTTTTTTTATGGCACTAGTAGTAACAAACGAAAATTTTGAAGCAGAAGTAATTAATTCAACACAACCTGTTTTGGTTGACTTTTGGGCAACATGGTGTGGTCCTTGCAAAATGCTTGCGCCTACAATAGATGAAATTTCAAAGGAAAATACAGATTTTAAAGTATGCAAGGTTGATATTGACCAAAATCCTGAGCTTGCACAACGTTTTGGAATAATGAGCATACCAACGCTTGTTGTACTAAAAAACGGTGAAGAAGTAACACGTTCCGTAGGCGTTAAACAAAAAGAAGAAATAATTAAAATGGTAAAATAATAATTTTTTAGACAGTACCGCATAATTACATTGAATTTATAGATGTTATTTATGCGGTATTGTCTTATTTTCTAAAATATAAAATTAACCAAAAATTCCCTGATGAATATTCATCAGGGAATTTTTGGTTTTTCACTAATCATCTTTATATATAAATATTGCAAAAGAAAGCTCAAATTTAATGTAAGTAATATAATAAATATTACTATGTTATTATAATATATTTAAAAGAATAATTCAATAAAATACAGATATAATAAATACCAAAAATTCAACTTTCTTTTTGTTAGCTATGGCAAAATTAATTAAAAATAATTAAAAGATTGTAGAATTTACCCAATTTATTTCAAGATTTCCAGAATTGAGAGTGAGATAGCATTTGCAACTTTATATAAATTTTCCTCTTTTGTTATCTTTTCATATTCAGTCGGATTTACTATATAACCTAATTCAAACAATACGGCAGGACATATATTCGTACGTGTTACAAAGTAATTTGCATATTGACTTTCACTTGATTTGCTCATAGTTGAAGATGATAAATTTTTCATTAAAGTATCGGCAAATAGTTTGCTGTTTGGTGTATTGTAATATACTTCCATTCCACTGACATCTGTTAAATCCTTGCTTTTATCGGTACTGTTGTGGTGTAGCGATAAGAATATATCCGCTTTTTCATTACTCAATATATTCATTCTTTCATCAAGAGATACATCTTCTGCCAAAATTTCCCTTGTGGTTACTACTTTGGCGCCCATCTGTTCAAGTCTGAATCGTGTTGCCGAAACATAAGCATCATTTAACATAGCTTCTGTGGGACCCATTGTTCCCGCGACACCGACAGCTCCGGGATTTTTGCCTCCGTGTCCTGCGTCCAATACAATTTTTATTCCGCTCAATGGTTTTTCGTGCGTTATATCTATTGAGGGTGGTGTCTTTATAAAAATTTCTGTATTTCCGTCTTTGTAGGATACATCATATCCCCATATATCAGTATTAAATGTCAAAGTAAGAATATCAAGTCTGCCTTTGTCTTCAAGCTTTGCTTCTGTAACTATACCTCCGATAATATCATCGGTATTGATTTGTATATCTGTGTCAAAAAAAGTAAGTTCGAGCGCTTTTTCTTTTAAATCACCTGTTATTGCCGGTGTTGCTCCGATAAAAGTTATAACTTGATTTTTATCGAGGGCTTGCGTCTTTGCCTCAGTAATTTTTGAATAGCACTCCTCGGGTACGCTTTCAATATTTGCGTTACTTGCCTGTATATATTGGTTATTGGATAGTTTATAGGCATATTGCTTATATCCGTTTACGGTTATCGGAGTTTTTCCCCTTACTGCAAATTTTGCTCCTTTATTTATAAAACCATTGTGGTTATCAACGTTTGCGCTGTCAAGCAACGCTGATGAATGTGGCAAAACTTCTGCAACAAGCGGTATATTTCTGCCGGCAACAACAATTTCCCCTTTTGATGTCTGTACACTGTTATTTCCGTTCGATGCCACTATATAGGTTATTTTACCAAGGCTTTTTACTTCATCTTTTCCAACTTCCACATTATTCAAAGAAAATGAACCAGTATATTCAACAGGCATACCTTCATCGGCGGTTTGAGTCTGTTTTAATACTACCGTGGTTTCCCGAACAGTTGCGGTTATGGTAGCTTGCGCAGGAGCGGTTATGCTTATATTGACAGTTTCGTTACTGTCATAACCTATTGATGTTGTGGGAAAGAGCGCGTTATCGGGAATAGCTGTTATCTTTTGGGTAGCGTTTTTCGTATAATTTACCAAAAGCTCACAAGTAGTATTATCCTGAGAAATTTTTATTATATTTTCACCTGAATTCAATTTATAATGAATACCGAACGTTCCGTTTGATGTGGTTTGTTTATATTCTTCGTCGTTTATTGTAATAGGCTTATCGGGTGATGATGTTCCCATAATAAATACGGTATCTTTATCTGTAACAAAATTGTTTTCCGGATAAGATATGTTTAACTTTGGCTGTACGGATAAGTCGACTTTCAGTGGATTAAAGTTTCCTGCGTTAAATCCGCTCTTTATCATCGTCATATTTATATCATCAAGACTTTTTAATTCAGTATATGTTCCGATAATTGAACCTTCAAAGGCGCTGTGAGCGGCATTCGCAAGCAGTTGGTTTTGCAGTTCGTTTGCGTTGTCATTTGAATATTCATTTATTGTATAGATAGATGTATCACCTAAATTTAAATTTACTACATTATTTACAAAGTCAATATATCCTGTATTTATTTTGTTTTGAGTTGTAGGGATAAACATATTTATATTTAGGTTTTTATTAAGATTTTCTATAAATTTTTTATTGAAAATACTTTCTTTGTTATCAAAGTCAAATGACAGACATATAGATGTTGTGGCTTTTTTCTTCTCAATATGCTCAACAATATCTGTTATTATTTCCTGTGTTTTTTCGGTAGATACATTAAAAGCATTGAAAGGAACATCAATGTTTTTTAAGACTATACCGGATATATCATAGTTATTTAACAGTTCTGTAAGGATATCTTTTATAATATCCTGTGTTTTTGGGTTTTGCGGGTCATATACATTTTGATTATTTACAATATCATTTATATTTACTTTTTCGGGATTTATAATATTCAGATTATATAAATCCAAAACCGCATAAATTTGCATAGAACGTTCCTGAGCTTTCGCGCACATATATCCAAGCATATCATAATTATTATCATCTGTCGGTATTCGTTTATCGAGATTTATATACTTTGATTTATATATAGAACCGTTTTCGTTATGCACATCAACAAATGCCGTATTAAAGTTATGATTTTTTCCAAAATCCAAGCACTTGTTAATATTTTCTTGTTGCTCGGAAAGCGTCGGTTGGGCGGTTTTGAAAATAGCGCTTTCATTATCGGTATCTACATGGTATCCTTTGGCTTGCCCCATAAAGTAAGTTGAACTTACCAAATAAATATCATCATCGCCAAATGCGTCGCTACCGCAACCGCACATTGATAATATTAAAAATAAACTTAACGCTATACAGAAAAGTTGTTTAAACTTCTTCATATTTTTTTAGTACTCCTCATTTTTTTTTATTACTCTATATCAAAATCCCGAACGTCAAATTTTTCTATTGATATCGGTTGCGGGGGGGTGCGTTTGAGCGGACTGTATTTAAATTTTTTGCAACTGTCGTATGGCTCGACCACACCTACTTTCACACATAATATTATATTTTCAGAATTATTGTATTTTCCGTATTTACAATAAGAACATGACGGTTCTATATTATTTCCAAATAAAGCTTTTTTCACAACTGTATCCTCTCATTAATATGTTTGATTTTTATGTTTTTATAATAATTTAATATATTTGCATAGAAAGCGCAAAAAGCGCTCAGAACAATTATTGTTATACCCAATAATGATAATATTGACATTAATTTATTGTTTTGTATCTGTAACGATGTATTTTGTGATACAAAAGTTCGCAGTGTTCTGTAAGAAAAATACATTATGGGCGAAGAAAGAACTGTGGTTAAAATTCCATGCCAAAACCTAAACGCAACAATATTTTCAATATTAATATTATTACTGTCACATAATGATTTTAACTGAAAAATAACGCACATTCCACAAAAAGAAATAATAAATGGCGCTATCCACATACTTGTATTGTAACTTAAACCCTGTAATCTTGGAATACTGCTGCAAATTTCAATAAATCCACTAAATAACGTTTCTGTTGCAATATCTTCCATTATACCAAAAGTTAATTTATAAAACAACTGTAACAATAAATTTGTCAAACCTATCTTTTTTAGTACCAATAACAACACATTTGATATAACAACAAAACCAAACATTGAGGTTATGATATTTATGCTTTTGGTAACCGAATGTACAATGGCGCTGCCTATATCTTCATAGTGATACTTAACTTTGTTTTTAACAGTTGATTTAATTATATGCGGATATGTAATCCATCTTAAACAAAGTCCTGCCAATAGATGAATTCCGTAAATAAATATCCCTGCTTTTATACTGTTAAATACTCCCAGTCCGATAACTGTTATAACAAACGGCGGTGAAGAATATATAAAAAAATTACTGCATTTGTCACAGGTTTCATTATCTATTACGCCAACATCACGTAAGCCTATCAGCGCATTGATACCTGCCGGATATCCGCCGATAAATGCCGTAAAAAGCGCCGGCGCAGTGTCGGTTGGTATACCGTAGATATATTTGCATATCGGACGAAGCGGATAGGAAAGCACATAACCGCAATAAGTTGTGGAAAGTATACCCGAAATAATCAAAAACGGAAATAGTGAAGGAATTAATATATCAACACATATTTTGAGTGATGACAAAATGTTTGTTTTTATTTCTTGCGAACTTATAAACAGATATATAATGAGCATTATACAAAATATGGCATAGATTGTATTTTTAATGCAATAATTTATATGAATATATTTGTCTTCACTATTTTTATTATATATTTTTATCATACCAAACCACCCGCAACAATATATTTATTATATATATTTATATTATAGATACATAGTTTTTAACACAAATAAACTTATACTAGGGGGACAAAAGATGAATATAAAAGATATGTTTAATAAAAAAAATATGGATAAAATAAAAATTAAATCCGAAAGCGCCATATCTTCACAGATTCCAAAGCTTCGTGTTGAAATCCTCGACAACAATCAAGCGATAATAGAAGGCAGTAAGAGTATTTTGGAATATAACGATAACTGTATTCGTCTAAGTTCGGGGAAGTTAATTATTAAATTTCAGGGAAAACTGCTCACTATGAAAGCTATGAATTCAAGCTCTGCTATAATAGAAGGTAAAATAATTTCGATTGAGTATATTTAATTAACAATGTGAGGCTATATATGTTTATTAAACTTATACGTTTTTTTAGAGGAATAGTAACGCTTAAAATTACAGATAACTATCCGGAAAGATTTTTATATATTTGTCAGAAAAAAAGTATTACGATTTTTAATATGAGACACTGCGGGAAAAATATGTATATATCAATACCGTACAGAAAACTTAAAGAAGTTGAAAATCTGGCAAAATCCGCGCATATAAAATATTGTACAGTATCAAAAAAAGGCGTACCGATATATATTAATACCTATAAAAAGAGAGTGGGTTTGATAATAGGTTTGATTTGTCTCTTGATTTTGCCATATATATTAAATTTATTTATACTTGATATTAATATTGTCGGTAACAGTGTGACGGATACGCGTTTGCTTGAAGCGCAACTACATGATATGGGAATTTTTCGGGGCGCTTTTCGCAAAAATATTGATACGCAAACCATAGAAAGAATGCTGATGATAAATAATGAACATATAAGTTGGTCGGCTGTTAATTTAAAAGGTTGCACAGCCGAAATAAAGATAAGGGAGACAACAAACGCAAAAGAAATTATGGATACGCATACTCCTTGCAATATAGTGGCAAAAAAAGACGGCTTTATTGTTTCCACCGAAATTTATGAAGGTCAACCACTTGTGAAAAGCGGAGAAAGCGTTCAGGCAGGGGAAATATTGGTAAGTGGCATAACGCAGGATAGCAACAACAAAAGCAGATTGTTAAAATCACGGGCAAAAATTTTTGCGGAGACAGAGGAAGATATATCTATCCCGATTGATATTGAACAGAAAAAATATACTTCCACAGGTGTTATGAAACATATAGACATATATTTTTTTGGGAAAAAAGTATTTTCTTTCGGAGAAATACCGGATACGGACAGTAAAACACTGACTTTTGCAAAAAAACTGTCTGTTATGGGAAAGCCTATACCGATAGAACTTGTCAAAAACGTATATCTATGCAGGGAAACCACAAGTGAAAAAATAGATTTTAACAAAGCGAAAGAACTTGCGAATATTAATATAAAAAACGAAGAAGACGAAATGAAACAATATAAAAAAATTATAGACAGAGAGCTAATCGCAGAAGAAGTAAATGATAAGTTTTTATTTAATGCGCATTATAAATTCATTGAAGATATAGCCGAAAGCAGAGAAATATTAAAGTAAATATTATTTTAAAATCTGATTAAAGGATAATAGAGAGTAATTTCAAAGAAACTTTTACAGACTTCGTCATTATGACGAATGACTATACATTTTTTGACAGTTTGAGGGAGAAGGATTTTCTCCCTTTGTTGTTTGTAAATTTTCTGTTATTTATAAACCAATAAATAATTTTTTAAAAAAAGTATTGACATTTTTAAAAACACAGGATATAATTGCACTCACATTCAAAAAAGAACAAATGTTTATTAAATATGATTGGGTAAGTTTATCTAAACATACGTTCATATTTTTGAAAATATATAAGTTAAGGAGGTATAGCGAAATAAACGAGCAACAAAACTATACGCAGGCAAAACTCAGACGATTGGAAAGACAAAGACAAGCTTATGAACTTTATCAAAAAAACAAAAGCTATATGGAGACAGCGGAAATACTCGGAATTTCACAGGGAACAGTACGTCGTTGGGTGGCTCTGTATAATAATGAAAAAATAATAAATAAACCAACAGAAGAAAATGAAAAAATCAATCAAGTGCTGTATGGCGCATTGGGACTATTGGAAAAAAGACTGATGCTTGCCGATAAATATCACAGTAAATTGATTAATTTACTGGAACAGACAGCGCAAGACGAAGAAATGTCAGCTAAGGAGAGACAGGCTATCTATAATGCGATAAGTGATTTGGACGTAATAAAAATAGGTGACCTTACAACAATTATTACAAAGCTTATTGACAAAAACACAAAGAGTGATGATATTGAAAAAATTAATGAAAACATAGAAGTTGTGATTAAAGATGCTTAGAAATATAGAGAGAAACACAATTTTTAAACCAATATGGCATTGTAAAAAACGATATGTATGTATGAAAGGCAGCGCAGGAAGCGGAAAAAGCGTTGATACGGCGCAGTTCTATATTTTGCGGTTGCTCAGTGAAAAGGGCAGAAATCTGCTTTGCGTAAGAAAGATAGATTTAAGTAACCGTAACAGTACATTTGCCGAATTGCAAAAGGCTGTTACCAGATTAAATCTGAATAAGTATTTTAATATTACCACAAGTCCTATGAAGATAACTTGTACGCTGAATGGTAACGAAATTCTTTTTGGTGGTGTAAATGACGATAAACAGCGGGAAAAATTAAAGTCTATAACCGCAACCAACGGACAGCTGACGGATATATGGGTAGAGGAAGCGACAGAACTTCTGCAAAGTGACCTAGAAATACTTGACGATAGACTTCGTGGTGTTTTGCCGAATAATTTGTTTTATCAAATAAGACTTACATTCAATCCTGTGTCATCGTCACATTGGATAAAGAAAGTATTTTTTGACAGAGAAGATAAAAATGTGCTTTGTCATCACAGTACATACAGAGACAATAAGTTTTGTGATGCGCAGTACTATGAAAGAATGGAAAGAAGAAAAGAAATTGACCCTGACGGTTACAGAGTATATGGCTTGGGTGAGTGGGGCGAAACAAGCGGTTTGATATTTAATAATTATGAAATTAAAGACTTCGATACAAAAATTATTAATTTTGATGATTTTCGTATTGGGCAGGATTTTGGCTTTAACCATGCGAACGCTATATTGCAAATTGGTATAAAAGACGGTGATATATATATTTGCAGTGAAATATATCTCCGTGAAAAAAATACGGAGGATATTATAAATATGGCAGGAGATTTGCCGAAAGACATACCTATGATTTGTGACAGCGCAGAGCCGGACAGAATTATAACTTGGCAACGCGCAGGCTACAAGGCAAGAGCGGTCTACAAGTTTGACGGAAGTGTAACTTATGCTATCGATTGGCTAAAAAGACGTAAAATATATATTAATCCGAACTGCATAAACACGATAAGCGAGATTTCACAGTGGCACTGGCAAAAAGACCAAAACGGTAACTATACAGACAGCCCCGTACCTTTTAACGATGATGCTATGGCGGCGCTCAGATACGGTTGCAGTGAATGGATACCGAAAAAGAGTGTTGAAAATAACAAAAAGACAGAAACGCAATATAATTTCAGCTTTGAGAGAAAATCCACAAACAATATAGTAGGCGGTGGAAAAGTAACAGTAGTATAGGAAGGAGAGTCGTTTTGAAAGAGAACTTAACGGATATATGGAAAAAATATGAAGAAGGACTTATCAATCATTCATATATGGAGCTGGACTCCCGCAGAGAGCGCGCATATAAGTTTTATGAAGGTGACCAGTGGTTTGAAAGTGATGTAAAAGACAAAAATTTGCCTTGCTATAACTTTGTTAAACCTACTGTAAATTATAGATTTAACAGCGTTATGCAAAATAAAGTTTCAATAATATACGGCAGTGATGAAATAGGAAAAGAAAAGGAAATATGCGCGGAACTTAACCGACTGGCACGTAAACATTGGGAACAGGCAAAACTTGATAAACTTTGCAGTTATGCTGTAAAAGACGCTTGTATAAGCGGGGACAGTTATCTGTATTTTTATAATGACAAGGCGCAGGCTCAAAATATAGCGAATATTGATATTTTCTTTGGTGATGAAACGGTTTGTGATATACAGAGTCAGCCTTGGATAATTATAAGAGAACGTTTGTTTGTAGAAGAAGTAAAGAAACAGGCAAAGAAAAACGGAATTTCACAGAAACTTATTGATGAAATAAGAAGTGATGAAGATAATGAAAATTCGCATTTTGCAAAATCTTTATTTTTTAAATCAGAAGAACATAAATGCACATCACTGCTGTTTATGACAAAAATTGACGGTACAGTGCATATCAGCAGAAGCGTTAAAAATGTTATATATCAGCCGGACACGGCGATTATATATGAGAAAAAGGGAAGAAAGCCTGTGGGACTTTCGTTATACCCAATAGCAAGTATGATTTGGACAAGGCAAAACGGTACTGCTCACGGTATAGGCGAATGTTTGCCGATTATTCCCAATCAGGTTAAATGCAACGAAAATTTGGTTCACAGATTATCTACTGTAAAGCTGGCGGCATACGGAAAGCCTGTTTATAACGTGAACGCTATCGCTAATCCCGAAGCTTTGTTTGAGGCTGGGGCAAGTATTCAGGTAGACGGAGTTGTCGGAAATGTCCGTGACTATATATCCTACCTAGAACCCGCAAGTATGGCAAGCGATGCGCATATACTCGCAAATGAACTGATAAATAAAACACGTGACCTTGCGGGAGCGTCGGATACGGCTATCGGACAAATTGACCCTACGAAAGCCAGTGGCGTTGCAATTATGGCTGTACGGGAACAATCGGCACTGCCGATAAACGAATATATTAAAACATATCAACAATTTGTTGAGGATATAGCAAAAATATTTTTGGATATTTGGTCTGTATATAATCCCGACGGATTGGTAAGCAGTAATTTATTGATTTTGCCAAAAGATATTTTGCGTTTAAGGGACAGCGTGAGGGTTGATATTTCCCCTACTGATTCTTTCAGTAAATATGCAGAAGAACAGTCATTGGAAAATGCGCTGAAAAGCGGATATATAACTTTTGAAGAATACGTTGAAGCGCTTCCGCAAAATGCAGTTGCGCCACGTGAAAGTTTTATGAAAATAATAGAAAAACGCAGAATAACAGAAAACAATTCAAATTATGAAAGAGAGGGGGAAGAAAACAGTGATATGCGAGAAGTGTAATTGCGAAATGGTTTTTAAACACAGAGAAAAAGAAGAAGATATATATTCATGCGTAAATGAAAATTGCGTATTGTGCGATAAAAGTTTTATTGAAGAAAAATAATTGAAAGAAAGAGGAAAAGGTATGCTTAACGAAAAAACAGTAAACAAAAAAGAAGAAAAAGCAATAGAACTATTGGCTGTTCTTATAAAGCTGTTAAATGATAACGGTATAAACGGAGACTATAAAGAAATTTGTAAAAATCTTGAACTATCAAAACAGCAACAGGAAAAGGAATTTGAAAAACAAAATATTTTAAGAAATTCACCTGAGTATAATGAGCTTTCGGAAAAGTATAAACGTATGAAACGAGAGCAAGATGAAAAGATTTTCAGTGATGACTTGGAGGAAATAAAAGCTGAATACCTAGACTGTACAGCGCAAAGTATTGATGATTTGGGCGAAATATTTTGTATTGCAAGGATACTTGGGCTGTCGAATATCGAGGCTTATGAACTTGTATTAAAACTGCAAAACAGAGAAAGAGACAGTATTCCCGTTATCGGAAAGGTTGGTTCATCAAAAGGAACAATAAAAGATTTCTATTCATCTGATGAGTTGGAACGTCTGTCAAAAGATGATTTGGATAATCCGGATATACTTGAACGCGCTATAAAAAGTCTGTCAAAACTACACAGATAAACGGCAATTATTAATTTTTTGCACATAAAGTTTTTATGTGGAAACTATACAAAGAGACAAACAACAGTAATATGACTTTGGAAATTAGTTGCCACATACAAAAATTTATTTTATATAGATATTAAAAAAAAGAAAAAGGAGATTTTAAAAGAATGGCTTATACAAATTTTAAGGAAACAATATGGTCAAAATATATTGAACATGAACTTCCAAAATTGACAGTATTTGAAAATGACTGCGACTATCGCTTTAAAGGTGAGGTAGGAAAGGGAAAAACCGTAAAAATTCTGGGGGTTGAGCGTCCGACAATCGGTAACTATACAGGTTCGGATATCGGAACTCCGAATACGGTAAACGACAATGCGGTTGAACTGAAAATCGACCAAGCGAAATTTTTTAATTTTATGGTTGATGATATTGATGAAGCGCAGTCAAAAGAGGGACTTATGCAAGCGCTTATGGAAGAATCCAACAGGGCTATGGCAGAGGAACGGGATAAATTTATAGCAAAAGAATGCGCGACAAAAGCAAGTAAATCGGTTGAGATTGTCATTAATACAACAGAGGCGGCAAAAAAAGCCATTGATGACGGTATAGAGTATTTATGGGGAAACGGTGTTTCGGAAAAAGACAAATGCACAATTTATCTTTCACCAAAACTATATATGCTGATGATTAATTATATCATATCTGCAAAAAACGAAAATGATAAGCTATTGGAAAACGGACTTGTAGGAAAATATATGGGCTTTAACGTAAAGATGACAAACAACCTGTATACTGACAGTCACGGTACGCATATCATAATAAAAACAGCGAAAGGTTTTGCATTTGCCGGAGGTATTAACGAAGTGGAAGCATATCGTCCGCAGGGACTTTTCAGTGACGCTGTAAAAGGTCTTAACACATTTGGCGGAAAAGTTTGCAGACCAAAAGAAATATATGTAATTAAAGCAAAAGACGCATAATACTTAAATAAGTAAATTTAGGATAGTGGGGCGAAATATCTTTTCGTCCCATTTGTTAAAAAAGCGAGGAGTTTAATTTGACATTTAAAGAAGCAAAAACAAGAACTTTGAAATTAATGGACGAATATATTCCGGAAATACAAAATACACAAGATGAATATATTATTTCAAAATTGGCGATGGCTATTGATATGGCGCAAAAAGAACTTTGTAAAATAAAGCGTCCTGTAAAAAGGGTAAGTCTTGAAAGTTTGTTGAATAGTGAAAATAAATATATTATGCCTAATGATTTTATCTCAATCAGACGTGTTTGGCAAAACGGAAAGTCAAAAAATATAGGTTTTTGTATAAATAAAGAATTTATGTTAAACAAAAATACAGACAGTAAAGATGTTGTTATAGAATATTTTTGCTTTCCGAAAAGTATTGACGACAGCACAGATGATGATTATGAATTTGAGATACAACTTGATTTGCAGGAGGCTATACCTTTCTATGCGGCGATAGTTATAGGCGCAAGTGATATAAATATTGATGTTTCACAAATACAAAATATATACAATCACATAATACTGGGTATTGACAACACACAGTCAAACTCACTGCAAGTAGTACATTTTAATTAAAGTATCGGGGGTGATAAATATCAAAATAATATCTTCTCTATATACAAAGTTTAAAGGGATAGATATGGCGTCTGACCCTACGAATATAGATAAAAGCCGAAGTCCCTATGCGCCTAATCTGATTTCAGACAGTGACGGTTATCCGGAAAAAAGAGTGGGGTATAGGACACTCGCTGTTGTGGAAAGCCCTGTCAATGCAATATTTTTCGCAAATATTAAGGGGAAAGATGAGTTTATTATTCATGGCGGAACAAAGCTCTATAAATGGACAGTAGGTCAAACGCCAACAGTAATAAAATCAGATATAAATAATGCGAAAAGCGTTGGTTTTGTCTTTAAAAATATATTTTATATATTTACAGGTAAAGAATACTTATACTATAACGGTACAGAAATAAAAAACGTATCTGAAACAGCAAAAATTCCTTTGCATATTATCGCAAGAAGTCCGAACGGTGGCGGAAAAGTGTATGAACATATTAATTTATTGCAAAGTAAAAGACAAAACAGTTTTTTGGGTGATGGCACAAGTAAGGAATATTGTTTGTCAAGCAAAAATATAAAAGCCGTAAATGAAATAAAGGTTGATGATAAGATTCTTGCTACCGAGGAATACAGTGTAAATTTGGCTGACGGAAAGGTTACATTCAAAACAGCCCCGCCTAATCCCAAAGTAGTGGGGCGTGACAATGTGCTTATTACATTTGAATATATAACAAAAGGTTACAGAGAACGAATAGAAAACTGTACAATATCAACCCTTTACGGATATGGAAATAATGACAGGGTTATTATTTCGGGAAATTCAGCATATAAAAATTATGACTGGATAAGCGAACTGAATGACCCGACATATTTTGCCGATACAAGCTATAATATTGTTGGAAACGAAAGCACTGCGATAATGGGTTATTGCAAAATAGGAAGCAGCCTTGCAATAATAAAAGAAAGTAATGCGCAGGACAGTACAATTTTTTTCAGAACAGCAATTCAGCAAAATGATAAGATTATCTTTACAACAAAACAAAGCATTGTAGGTATTGGTATGATTGCAAAAAACAGCGTAGGTACGATTGACGATGAAGCGGTTTTTTTGTCGGAAAGAGGAGTTTATGCAATTACAAAAAACAATTTAACCGCAAACGATACGGTTCAAAACAGAAGTTGGTTTATAAATAATGCTATCATAGAAGAAGATAATCTAAAAGATGCCACAGTTATAAGCCACCAAAACAGATATATGATAAGTATTAACGGAAATGTGTATTTACTTGACGGAAACAGTAAAAAGGTGCATACCGAAAAGACAAACGGTGATTTTATATACGAATGTTATCAATGGGATAACATATATGCAAGATGTTTCTTATCGCATCAGGAAGTATTATATTTTGGTACTCATAAAGGTGAGGTTTGCAGGTTTAATACGGATATTCACGATATGAAAAGATATAGCGACAACGGTATGCCGATAGAGGCTTCTTTTACTACTATGGCAGATGATGACGGAGATTTTTCAAAATATAAGACACTGTTAAAAAATGGATTTACCGTAAAATTAAAACCTTATCCACGTTCAAGCGTTTCGGTTTATTTGCAAACGGATAATAAAGACAAAATAAAAGTAGATGAAGAATTTATGGATATTTTTGATTGGGCAGATATTGATTTTTCAAGATTTACATTTAATGGCAGTAATTCTCCGCAGGTTATTGCCATAAAGACAAAATGTAAGAATTATATTACAATGCAAATTATCGTAAGCAACGCAAAGGTAAATGAAGGTTTTGGAATATTGGGTATTACAAAGAATTCTATTAAAGGAAAATTTGTAAGATAAGAAATTGTACACGATTAATATTATATTTACATAGAATAAAATGACATAAAAAGGAGGGGATAAGCTAATATGCAAAAACTATTAATGCCTATGAATAATTGCAAAATTACAGCAGGATATAAGTCGCAGGCATATAAAAATTCGTGGGGATTTCATCACTATGGTATGGATTTGATAGATACAAAAGGTGACAGGAGAATCTTTGCGCTTGGAAAAGGCGATGTTGTCGCTTGTGGTATGGACGGCAGTCACGAAAAAGACAGGCTTGGAAATACAGTTGTTATTGTTTACAGAGATGTAGTATTAAACAAAAGCGGAAAAACGGTAAATTTGGCTTGCAGAATGTTCCATTTGGAAAAAATTACGGTAAAAGTGGGACAAACGGTAAATGTCGGTGATGTAATAGGTCTATACGGGAATACAGGAGCATATACAAGTGGCGCTCATCTTCATATAGAGTTTGATACGGATATTAATTACCCACAATATGCCTATGGTATTGGCAGAAGTGGTAATGTTATAAAAAAAGGCAGTATAGACAGTACGAAAAATCCCGCTGATGTATTTTGGTTAAGTGATAATCAAAACTTTTTCTTTAATGAAGAAGATATAAATACCGGTTGGGTAAAAAGAGAAGATACGGTTTATCCAACTATAAAGAAAGAAGATACTGTTGCGGATATTCTGAAAAAATTTGAAAGCGATATTGAAATAATGCAAAAAGAAAACAAAAGCTATTTTGAAAGAATATTAAATAAACTGAACAGTATTGACAATAAGTGATTATTAAGGAGGGATTTTTGTGGCAATAGATGGCTATATAACTTGGGAGATACTGGCGACATACGCCGGCGCAAGTACAATGACATCGCTCATTGTACAGTTTTTGAAAAATGTTGTGGATAAATATATAAAGATACCGACACAGCTGTTAAGTTATATTGTTGCTGTTTTTATATTAACTTTGGCGCTTACTTTTACAACAGGTTTTTCTTGGAACGCTTTTTCACTTATATTGTTTAATGCAATAATTGTTTCAACAGCAAGCAACGGTATTTATGACGGAATAAAAAGAACGATTATAAAAAAGGAGAAGTAGGAATATGACGGAAACAATAGCAGTGGCTCTATTGTCGCTTGTAGGAACGCTAATCGGAACGTATGGCGGTATAAAGCAAGCGAATAAATTAATGAGTTATAGGCTGCAAAAGTTAGAAGAAAAAGTTGATAAACACAACAGAGTAGTTGAAAGGACTTATAAACTGGAAGAAAATTTAACAAGCCTTAACAAAGAATTTAACAGTTTTAAGGACTATGTGGAAAAATTAATATAGCAAAAAGCAAAATAAATATGTAAAAAGAAAGGATAAAAAACTATGATTTTTAATTCATCAATATATAGTCCAAATAATAGAAGTCCGCATTTGGTATATGACAAAAATGGTTTAATGGTTGAATATAATCCCAATAAAAATAAATTTCAGCAATCTGAAAATAACAAAAGAGATGAGACGCCAAAAAGAGAGGAGGAAAAAAAGAGGGAGGAGAAAAGAAAGACCGAAACAGCCAAAAAAAAGAAGTCCATGAATGCTTATATGGATAAAATTAAATATCAATATAATTCTCAACGTGAATATTTGCATAATGCAAAAAATCAAAGAGAACAAGGCATAAGAGCAGTTATAAATAATCAAATATCTTCGCTTAAAAGTAATTTGCCACAGCTTGAAAAAGATTACAAAAATTCCGCAAAACAGGCATATATTGACTTTATGGAGAGTAAAAAAGCTTTACCGCAACAGCTGGCAAGTCTTGGAATAACGGGTGGCGTAAGCGAAAGCACACTGGCGCAGATAAGTACAAATTACAGCAATAACCTGATAGGTTTGGACAAAGACTACAAAGCTTCTGTCAATAAGGTTATGCAAGCCATAGAAAAAGTAAAAGCGGAAGGATATAAGGAACTGCAAGAGAATGAAAGTTATTATGAAAATAAACTTGCGCTTGAAGCCCAAAAAGCAGAAAAAAATTTATTTTCTATAAAACAAGAATTAGAAGAACTGTTATATGATGATTAATATTAATATAAAAAATTAAAAAACAAAACATACTCTTAATTTTATGAAAATATCTTAATTTTAAAGAGTATGTTTTGTTTTTATATTATAACTTTGAGAGTGTAGCTAAAATTTCCTGTTTTTTGTTATCGGAGATGGCATCACCTATAAAAACAAGAGCGGTTTTTAATTTTAATTTATGCGCTTTATGTATCATAGGGTGTCTTAGCAGCATCGGATATATTGACAGTAAATATTCCCGAGCGGGAGGGTATCTCAGTATTTCGGCTATTGATATTTCGCCATTTCTTAAATTCATAATAAATCACCTCATACCATAATATATGTCGTATATCTTTTTAGGTGATTAATATTGTATTAATATTTTTTTAGTTTTGCGTCTCTTGACTTATAGTCTGGCATAAGTTTTTCTATATCCTCAAAAAAATCTTTGTTGTGGTTGTGGTGCTTAAAGTGATACAATTCATGAAGAACGATATATTCTATTGCAGATATAGGTGTGAAGATTAAATCAAAATTAAAGCACATAAGATTTTTGTTATAGTAGCAGTTTCCCCACATAGTTCTCATTTTGTGAATTTTTATTTCAGGCGTGATATCTATATCAGGTATAATTTCCAGATAATAATTTACATAATGGCTTATTATATTAAATAGTATTTCCTTACAGTAATTTGTAAATATTTTTGATATATAATTATTATCATCAGTTTTTCTTGTATAAATGATTATTTCATCATCTTTTCTTTCAACAAAGTTTGTTTGACTTTGTACAACAGTAATTTTTGTCTTTGCGCCTAAAAACATTATAGGTTCATTTTTAAAAATATCCTTATTATATTTTTGAGCCGCCTTTTTTTCCATATCGAAGTATGCGTCTTCCAACCATTCACTGTTTTTAGCAATGTAATTTATAACTTTTTCTTTCGATAATTTATATGGAATTGTAACCAATATTTTCAGTTGAATGGATATGCTTATTTTACATTTAGATGTTTGCTTTATTTTTTTTACGGTTATGTCAACTGTACGCTGGGATTTTGGCAAAGTATAATCTATATTATATGTAATATTCTTCATAATCTTAGTATCCTGGTATAAAATTTTCTCTTAGTATCTTACTTAATGATTTTATCATAGTTTAAAAAATTACTCAACAAAACTAAATAATTAAATCATATAAATAGTAAGAGTAAATTGCATTAAAGTTACTACATTCTATAATGAAAATTTTAAAATTATATATAAATTAACAGAAAAATAATATTTTTTTAACAATTTATATATACTTACAGTCTTAACCTATCATATAATAGTTGAGTAACATTTAAAAAATGGAGGGTATATAAATGAAAAAAATAATTTCAATCGCAATAGCTGTTGTAATGATAGCTACATTTTCTGCTTGTGGTTCTACACAGGGAGGAACAACACAAACAATCAAAACAGGTTTGGGTATGGTATCGAACGTAAAAATTACAGCGGCAGGCGAAAAAGACGGTTCTACACAAGTAGACACAACATCATGCGCGCTATCTATTGATGAGAATGGCGTTATTGTAAGCGTAAGTTTTGATGTTACACAAGGTAAAGCAAAATTCGGCGCTGATGGTTCAGCAAAAACAGAACCTGAGAAAAATATAAAATCAAAAAAAGAGTATGGCGCTGACTATAATATGAAAGCGGCATCACCTATACAGAAAGAATATGATGAGCAGATAGCTGCGTTAGAAGAATACTGCAAAGGTAAGAAAGTAGAAGATGTTTTGAAAATGGAGCTAACAGAGAAAAAGGCGCCGGTAGATTTGGCTACTTCTTGCACAATATCAATTGGCGATTACCTAGTTGCTCTTGAAAAAGCAGCAAAAAATGCTAAATAATTTAATAATATATTATTATGATAACTTACTTTTGAAATAGCAAAGTAAGTTATTTTTTTATTTTTTAATGATATCAAAGTTTAGACAATGACATAAAAACCTAAAAAAACTAAAAAAACCGCAAATTTTTTAAAAGCTATAAAGTGGCTTGAAAAAGGGGTTTACAGAGTATTTGTAAAGTAAAAATCAAAATTT
>JAHHTQ010000032.1 GCA_020024555.1 Angelakisella sp. | reverse complement strand
TTTTTGCAAGAGAAAAAGTTTCTTTGAAATTACATCTTTTGTGCATATTTTTCTGGTAATAGTGTTTTTCAACAGACAAAAGCTGAGGAAGTTTTCCTCAGCTTTTTTTGTAATTATTATGTTTATTCTACATCTTCATTATTTGGAGCTTTTGCTTTTTCCAGTTCTTCATTATATTTTTCCAAAACAGCATTTTCCAATAAACTACGCGCCTCGGCTGTTATTGGGTGGGCAACGTCTCTGTAAACACCTGTATCGTCTTTTCTGCTTGGCATAGCCACAAACAGTCTTTCCGGCCCTCTGATTACTTTTATGTCGTGGATTGCTATGGCATTGTCAATAGTTATTGATACAAGCGCGCATAGACGGTTGTCCTCAAATAATTTGCGAATCTTAATATCTGTTATCTGCATTTTGTATTTCTCCATTCGTCTTTTTTTATTTTACAAGAATATATTTTTCATATACCCATTGTCTTTTAAAAATTATAGGATTTTTAAAACAATTTTATTCATAATCTTCCAAATCTTCTTAAATATTCTATATTTTATATTATGTTAAATTCTTTATTTGAAACTGATATTGAACTACCAAAAAATGCTTTGGCAAGATTTACAAGATATTCTATATCCTGTACACCGGCAGTCTCAAACGGTGAGTGCATTGCAAGTTGCGGTAATCCGATATCCACAGTGTTCAGCGCAACTTGTGAATTTGATATATTTCCGAGCGTAGAACCTCCCAACATATCCGAACGGTTTACAAATGTTTGCGTGGGAATATTGTTTTTATCGCATATCATTTTAAATATTGCTTCCGATACTGCATCGGTTGTATATTTTTGGTTTGCGCTGGATTTTATTACAATACCGTCATTAATAAAAGGTCTGTTTGTCGGGTCGCTTAGTTCGGTATAGTTTGGGTGTAGCGCATGCGCATTGTCTGCGGATATCATAAAGCTATTTGCAAGAGAAATGTGATATTGCTCATCATTTCTGCCATCAAGCATATTTATTCTCTTCAAAACAGATTGCAAAAATCCTGCTGCAGCGCCTTGTTTTGTTCCGCTGCCTACTTCTTCATTATCAAAAACAGCGTGTACTGTTACATTCTTTTTGCTTTTTCCGTCAATTATTCCTTTTAATGACGCAAACGCACATTCTAGGTCGTCAAGTCTCGGAGATGATACAAATTCATTGTTTTCACCCCACAGTAAACCCTTTTCACGATTGTATAGATATAGTTCGCTTGAAACTATATCTTCTTTTTTAACACCTGCTGTTTTGGCAATCAATTCATCAAAACCGCCCTTTTCTTTTGATGTTGAAAATAACGGAAGCGTATCTTTTTGCGCATTGTATGTATATCCGTCATTTGCCTTACGGTTCATATGTATAGCAAGATTTGGTATAAGCAAAATATCTCTGTCAACATCTACAAGAACCGTTTTTATGCCCTTTGATGTCTTTACCATAAGTCTTCCGGCAACGGAAAGAGGTCTGTCAAACCATGGCGCAATCAACATTCCGCCATATTTTTCAGTATTTAGCTTTATGTATTTATTTTCAACACTCATTTCAGGATTTGTTTTTATTTTGAATGTCGGCGCGTCACTGTGACTTGCCATTATCTGAAAACCTTTATATTTTTCCATAGGCATTCTAAACGCAATTATAGATGAGTCATTACGTGTTACAAAGTATTTTCCCCCTCTTTGTATTTTCCACTCATCAGCCTCCGACAGTTCGATAAAACCGTTCTTCATAAGCTCTGATTTCATTTGTTCCACTGCATGAAATGTACTTTTACTTTTATTTATAAACTCTATTAATTCTTGCGCCGCTGTTTTTTTCATATTAACAATATACTCCTTAACAATAACTTATGTTATAAGTATAAGCTATTATCAAATAAAATTCAATGCTATTATGCTAAAATAATCTACAATTTAATTATTTATTATATAATACAATGAATAAATTTCAGTAAAGTATAAATTTATAAAAAAATATTAATTATATATATTTTTTATTACATATTCTATTATTTACTATATAATTTGTGCCAATATACAAAAATTTGTAGAAATTTGCAAAAAAGCATACAAATTTATTGATTAAAACATTATGTATGCTATAATTTTCCTATACTGTATTTTTTTGGTATATTTGATTAAAGGAAGGAGTATCACTATGAAAAAATATAATACAAAAAATATAAGTTTTCAAATTTTTTTCACAATTCTTGTAAGTATGTTGTTTGTAGTAGTCAGTATAACCGGCTATTCAACCATAACTATGAGTTCCAACGAAAAAAATAATATTAATCAAAATATGGAGTTTATCACTAATCATAACAACGATATACTCAATAATTATTTCAGCAATATGCTGACAGCGGCAAACGGATTGGCAAGCGAAGTAATAAACATCACAAATTTGGATTATGAAACTGCAAAACCAATGCTTGAACAATCAATTTCATCAATACTGAAAAATGAACATATTTTTGGTTCTTATACAGCTTTTGAGCCGAATATGGCTTTTCCGGATACACCTGACGGTCTTTCTGTTTATGCTTACCGCAATAACGGAAAAATTGATGTAGTATCTCACAACGACTATGCCGAATATAAAAACGGTGACTACTACACAGGTTCAAAAAATCTGAAAGCGGTACATATAACAGAGCCTTACGAATATAAACTGGATAATGGCGAAAGCGTATGGCTTATTACACTGAGTGTTCCGCTCTATAAATACAATACATTTATAGGTGTTGCAAATACAGATATCAATTTGTCAAGTTTAGATAGTATTGATATGACGTCCGACTTATATAAATCTGCATTAACATTAATAACAACATCTCAGGATACTATTGTTTCCATATCCAATAAAAAAAATATTGTGGGTCAAAAATTTGATTTATCAAATGCTAACCCTGAAATACTAAAAGCAATACAAAACGGTACACCATATAATGGAACTTCCGTAAGCCAAACAAGCCAAAGACGCATATTTATTATTGTAAAACCACTTAAACTTGAACAAACTGACCTTAATTGGAGTATATTATTCATGGTTGATGAAAAAGAAGCTTTTGCAAAGACTATGAAACTAACCATAATTCTATCTTCAATATCACTTTTAGGCATATCTGTTGTTATATTTTTCGCTTTGGCAATAAACAAAAAGCTGAAACCTATAAAAACACTTGTAGATGTAGCAAAAAACATATCAGAAGGTCACTTAGATGTAGAAATTACATATAACAAACCAAATGAACTTGGCGAACTTGCAAAATATATGAAAAATATGTGTTTTGACCTTAAATCACTTGTTGATGATATAACCTATAACCTTGATCAAATGGCGCATGGTGACTTTACGGTAGAAAGCAGACACAGAGAAGTTTATATAGGTGATTACGAACCTATAATTAAATCACTCGATAAAATAAAGAGCGACTTAAATTATACGCTTAACAACATAGAAATCGGCGCAGATGAAGTTCAAGTAGGCAGTAACCAAATAGCTGACAGCAGTACTATTTTGAGTTCTGGCACAATAGAACAAGCATCGGCAATCGAGCTGTTGTCACAAAATATACAGGATATATCCGAGGAGATAGCAAACAACGCACACCACGCAAATATTGCAAACAACCTATCAAAAGAAAATGCGCAATATGTACAGGAAAGCCAGGCTCTTATGAAAAATATGCTGACTGCTATGGAAGATATAAGCAATAAATCCAATGAAATAGGTAAAATTGTCAAAACAATTGACGATATAGCTTTCCAAACAAATATACTTGCGCTGAATGCCGCTGTTGAAGCTGCCCGTGCAGGCGTTGCGGGAAAAGGCTTTGCCGTTGTTGCCGATGAAGTACGTAATCTTGCCCAAAAATCTGCAAGCGCCGCAAAAAATACAACTAAATTGATTGAAGAAACAGTATCTGCTGTTAATAACGGTACAACAATAACAGAAAATACAGCAAAAACTTTTGACCATATAGTTGAAAAGTCAAAAGAACTTGGTATTAACATTGATGAAATTTCCAATGCATCTGACCATCAAACTTCAAATATTAATCAAATACTTGAAAGTATAGAACAAGTAAACAGTGTTATACAAACAAACAGCGCCACTGCCGAAGAATGCGCGGCATCTGCGCAAGAGCTTAACAGTCAAGCTACTATGTTAAAGAATTCCGTTAATCAATTTATTCTTAAAAAATAATTAATATCAAGCATTAAAGTCTGATAGATTTGTCTTTCTATCAGACTTTTTTAAAAAACAAAACAACGATTAATATTTTGCACAAAAATAGTTATTAAAATTTAACTTGATTTACATAGATTACAAGAGTATAATATTGTTGTTGGCTTTTTATTGTGACCAATAACGAATTTATACAGAGAGAGGTATAATTATTTGGAGAAAAGTTTTCTCATAGTATCAGGAAAAGGCGGTTCGGGGAAGACAACTGTTGCGCTGTCACTCGCCAACGGCTTTGCCAAGCTCGGAAAAAAAGTACTGCTGATAGAAACATCTTGTGGTTTGGGCTCTCTTGATTTAATATTAAACGATAACGCGCCTGTTCTTTATAATTTAGGTGACGTTTTGGACGAAAATATCAAACAAGAGGAAGCTATCATAAAGACCAAAAATATGGAGTTTTGGTATATTTGCGCGCCGACAGACTATAATTATGTTTATAATAAGGAAAGCTTAATTAAATTTATCAATAAAAACAAAACCATATTTGACCTTCTTATTATAGACAGCCCTGCCGGATTTACAGATTTACATGAAAATATATCTACTGTAATTGATATGGCAATATTTACAGTAACACCGCAAATAGCAGATGTCAGGGCAACAGGAAAAATTGCCAAGATATTTATGGAACACAATTATAAAAACACAAAATCAGTAATAAACAAAATACCCCTGTCTCTTGATGATGATTGCGGTGTAGAAGACTTAGATACGGTTATTGATGTGGTTGGGGTTTCTTTACTTGGCGCGTTGCCACTGGATAATATAAACTGTTTAACCAAACCATATCAATACCAAAATAAATTAAAAATTGAGGCAAATGCCCTTGCTAGAAGACTTTTAGGCGAGGATATCGACTTGGTTTTATATAAATAATTAAATCGCATATAAATGAAAGGAGCTTTTAGTAATGAACATAGCAATAACCGCGCATGACTCAAAAAAAGAATTGATGGTACAATTTTGTATTGCCTACTGTGGAATATTGAGCAGACACAACCTTTGCGCAACGGGTACAACAGGAAAAATGGTAGGAGAGGCAACAGGTCTTAATATTACCCGCTTTATGGCAGGTACACAGGGCGGTGACCAACAAATAGCATCACGTATTTCCTGTAATGAAATTGACCTACTGCTGTTTTTCAGAGACCCTATAAGTTCAAAATCAAACGAAGTAAACGAAGCGACACTTTTGCGTCTATGTGACGTATATAATATTCCGGTTGCTACAAACATTGCAACCGCAGAGGCGCTTATTCACGCGCTCGAAAACGGTGACCTTGACTGGCGTGATATCGTTAATCCTAAAAAATGATAATTATAAATACTGCTGTTTTGTTGACATTACTTTTTATGTCTAGTATAATTGTCTAGTATTTATATTATGTTATTTCTTTTATAATAACAAATTTAAAAAATACAGAGTATTTGAGTATAACTATATTCAAATTACTCTGTAATTATATTATATAAGGAAAATAACACAAAATTTAAGTTTAATTTGCACATAAAAATTAAATGTGAGGAGAGAAAATATGGCAATAATTACAAATGCGCCACGTGGTACACAGGATATTCTACCAAGTGAGAGCTACAAATGGCAGTATGTACAAAAAACTTTGCTTGAAACAGCTAATTTATTTGGCTTTGAAGAAATCAGAACACCGACTTTTGAGCATACGGAATTATTCTTACGTTCAGTTGGTGAAACAACTGATGTTGTAAATAAAGAAATGTACACTTTCCTTGATAAAAGTGACCGTAGCATAACACTCCGTCCGGAAGGCACAGCAGGCGTTGCCCGCGCAGCCATTCAAAACGGACTTGTCAATAACGCCCTACCGTTAAAGCTTTCATATATGATAAACTGTTTTAGATATGAAAAAAGACAAAAAGGACGTTTTCGTGAGTTTAATCAATTCGGTGTGGAAATGTACGGAGCAAACAGCCCTATTGCCGATGCAGAAATAATTTCTCTTGCAAGAGAATGTTATAATGTTCTAAATATTCAAAATATACGTTTGGAAATAAACAGTATAGGCTGTCCGGAGTGCAGAAAAAAATATCATGAAGCACTGAAAAAATACCTTGCGGAAAATAAAGAAAATCTTTGCGGAACTTGTCACGAAAGGTTTGACAAAAACCCTATGCGTATACTTGACTGCAAAGAGCCAAAATGCAAAGAAATAACAAAGAATGCTCCGTTAATGCTTGATTATCTTTGTGATGACTGTAAAAATCACTTTGAAGAAGTAAAAACTTTGCTTGACAGCGCAAATATAGAATACAAAGTAAATCCAACTATCGTACGTGGACTTGATTACTATACGCGCACAGTTTTTGAATTTATTTGTAAGGACAAAGACGGTGATGATATAGTAGCCGGCGGTGGTGGCAGATATGCAGGACTGTTGCAGGAAATAGGCGGTCAAAACCTTGAAGGCATAGGCTTTGCTATGGGTATTGAAAGAATACTTATGATAATGGAAGACCAAAAGACAGACTTTCCGGAAAAACAAACCTGTGACGTATACATTGTTCCAATGGGCGAAAAAGCTACTGTCAAGGCATTTGTTCTTGCAAACAGTCTGCGTGAGGAGGGCTTCTTTGCACAGTGCGACTTGCTTGGACGTTCATTAAAAGCGCAAATGAAATATGCAGACAAAATAGGCGCTAAGTATACAATGGTTATCGGCGATAACGAACTTGAAAATGAAAAAGCGCAACTGAAATGTATGTATAACGGTAATATTACCGAAATAAGCATAGGCAGTGATTTCAGCGACAAAATATATGAAGTAATTATGGAAAGCAGTTATGCGGCGCTTGCAGATGCGGCAGAACAACTATAATTTTTTTAGATAATCATATTTTTTTATAAATGATACGAAAGGAAACAGAAAAATGGCTGATACTATGGAAGGACTAAAACGTACCAACTACTGCGGAGAAACAACAAAAAATGACATTAACAAAGAAGTTGTTGTTTGCGGTTGGGTGCAAAAAATAAGAGATAAAGGAATGCTTGTTTTTGTTGATTTAAGAGACAGAACAGGTATTGTGCAACTTGCTTTCGATGATGAAACAGAAACAACACTTCGTGAAAAAGCACAATCTGTAAGAAGTGAATTTGTAATAATGGCAAAAGGCATAGTTCGTGAACGTGAAAGCAAAAATACCGAACTTGCCAACGGTGATATAGAAGTATACGTAAACGAGTTACGTATTCTTGCAAAAGCAGCCACTCCTCCATTTGAAATAACAGACACAACAAACGTAAAAGAAGAACTTCGTCTAAAATACAGATATTTGGATTTGCGTAGACGTGAAATGCAGGACGCTATCATTATGCGTCACAAAATCGTTAAATGCGCAAGAGACTACTATGACCTTGAACATTTTATTGAGATAGAGACACCTACTCTTATAAAAAGTACTCCTGAGGGCGCAAGAGACTACCTAGTACCATCACGTGTTCAACCGGGTAAATTCTTTGCTTTGCCACAATCTCCACAGCTATACAAACAATTATTAATGCTGTCAGGCTACGACAGATATATGCAAGTTGCACGTTGCTACCGTGACGAAGATTTGCGCGCGGACAGACAGCCTGAATTCACACAAATTGACCTTGAAATGTCATTTGTTGACGAAAATGATGTAATGACAATCAACGAAGGCTTTTTAAAACGCGTATTCAAAGAAATACTGAACAAAGACATTGAAACACCGTTTAAACGTATACCATACAAAGAGGCTATGGAAAAATACGGCAGTGATAAACCGGATACCCGCTTTGACTTGCAAATACACGATTTGAGCGAAATACTGAAAAATACTGAATTCAAAGTATTTAACAGCGCAATCGCCGAGGGCGGTTCTGTTCGCGCAATAGTTGCAAAAAACGCTGTATCAACACTTACACGTAAAGAAATAGACAAACTTGTTGACTTCGTTAAAACATACAGGGCAAAAGGTCTTGCATATACCCGTTTTACAGAAGAAAACGTTGCATCATCTTATGAAAAATTCCTAAGCGAAGAAGAAACAAATGCAATCCGCGCAGAAATGGGCGCAGAGACAGGCGACGTTATACTTATAGTTGCCGACAGTAAAAATCAAGTTGTATTCGACAGTTTGGGTGCTTTGCGTAATCATCTTGCAGAAAAGCTAAATCTGATAGAACCTGATACATTTGACCTATTATGGGTTACGGAATTTCCACTGTTTGAGTATGACGAAGAAGAAAACAGATATGTTGCAAAACATCACCCGTTTACTTCTCCTATGCTATGCGACTTTGAAAATATAACAACTGACCCTGCCAATTGCCGCGCAAGAGCCTATGATATAGTTATGAACGGTTACGAGATAGGTGGCGGTAGTATACGTATCAATGACCTTGAAATGCAAGAAAAGATGTTTAAGGCTCTCGGCTTTACAGAAGAACAGGCTCACGAAAGATTTGGTTTCTTGCTAGACGCATTTAAATACGGCGCTCCACCACATGGCGGTATGGCTTTCGGTCTTGACAGACTTGTTATGTTACTTCTGCAAAAACGCAATATCAAAGAAGTTATAGCTTTCCCGAAAGTTCAAAATTCAAGCGAGCTTATGACTGCTTGCCCATCAGAAGTAGAACAGAAAAATCTTGATGAATTAAGTATTGCCATAAACATTCACGAAGAATAATATCAATATAAAAAAACATTGTTGAGGCTGTTTTTTATAGTTTTAACAATGTTTTTTGTTTACAAAATATACGTTTTGTTTTTATTGAAAATTTATTTTTATTATGATATACTTAACAGAGCTATGTTATTAAATTTCATCTTAAAAAAGATAATCACTTTGTTTTTTTATAGACTAGGAAGGATATTTTATGCAAAAATTTATAATATTTTTTTCATTGATAATTGTCATTGCCCTTTTTGCTTTGCAAAATTTTTCATCAATATACGCTCTGCCATCTGCGGAAGAATACACTGTACAAGACGATGTTAAAAACAAAACAAAAAACAGTCTTGAAACTGTGCTGAACGATATATATTTTAATATATCCACAATAGGCGTACAGGAAGCCACAGCAGAAAGCCTTTTCACCGATTTCTATATTGAATCCACAGATTACTTGGAAGTTTGGGGAAAATATACCGACGGCCGATTTGGTATAGATGACCTTATTATTATGAAGCCAATTCCGGGAAAAGAAAACAAAACAATCGAAGCGCTTACAAATATAAAGCTTGCAAGAATAAATCATTTTAGAAACTATGATATTTATAATTCCTATAACACTGCTGTAAACGGAGAAATATACCAACTTGGCGATTATTATATATTAATGATGATGAATGACCCAAAAACCGCAAAAACTATCTTGGAAGAAAATTTATTATAACAAAAAATATCCTATAAAAATAACAAAATTTACCTGTAATTTTCATAACTGTTATACGCAAATAATAGTTATAGAGGTTACAGGTTTTTTATTTATTAATATTTATATTTTTTATAAAATTAATAGAAAAAGTAGGAGTGATTTATTAATGAAAAAAACTAAAACAGCAAATAAATTATTGTGTTGCATTGCTTGTGCAATTATACTGACATCTACAACTGCCACTGCAAAAATAAACGGTATATATATGGGTACCGATATAAATGGGGTTAATATCCTTACAGATAAACTAACTCCGCTAAGCACCTATAAATTTCCATTATTAATATCAATCGACGGAACAAAACCTATGCAAATTACAGCAAAGGATTTGGATAAAATGAATATATCCATACGCACATTGACAGGATACAGTTCAATAGAAAATGCCGATATCATTGAAGAAAACGGACTATGCTATGTTAAGATTGATACGGATTGCGCAAATTTTATAAATGAAAAACCTGTAAAACTTAGAATAAATCTAAAAACAAAAGATGAAAATATAACTGTCAACCCATATACCAAAGTAGGCTATAACAGTATTGAAGACAATAAAATAAACTTTTTAAATAACGGTGAAGCAATCGCGGTTGACAGTAAGTCTCCTATTTTCAGAAAAAGCCAACTTGACAGAATAAGCGAAATAAACAACAACGAAAACATCATCTTTACAGGTGAGAACTGGACATACGAAAACAATATTATGGGAATAAATTCGGTAAATTTATATTCAACTAACGAAAAAATCGAAAAAATTGTCAAAGAATACCCTGATGCGGAGCTTGAATTTCTTTCATTTCCTGCCGAAAGCAAGTTTGACAGCAAAGGAAAACTGACTGTAAACCTAGATGAAAACAAAATATCTTTTGATGACAACTCTTATGTGTATAGATATATTTACGATAATTTATATCCGCTTAAATTTGAATATAATCCTGAACTAAAACAAGTTTCTTTTAATTCTGACACACTTAGCACTTATGTTTTTTCAAACAAAAAATTAAATTAAAATCGTTCATTTTTTTACAAATTTTTATGGAGTCGGAATTTATCCTACTCCATATTTTTTTGTTAAAAAAATAATTATCAATAGATAGTGGTATTAAAAATATAACACCACTACATATAGTATATAATTTAAATCATTTGATTTTTTGTATAAAATTTAACAATGGTATAATAATATATATATATTACTATACTTTTTAAGATATATTAATAAGAAAAACATATAAAAAATCTTCGTGTAATGAATACAAATTCAGGCATATTAAAAAAAAATATTATACAAAGTATACAAGATTAGTGTACAAACCCTATACCTATATTGACATTAAAACATAGGTATAGTATTCTTATAATGTAAATAAAAAAACTAATTAATTTACTCAAAAAAGTATTGCTATGTAAAAATTTTATCGTCAATTTTTATTGACAGAATAGGAGTTTAATATGCAAAAAGAATGGCAAGGTTTTAAAGGAAGTATTTGGCAAAAAGAAATAAACGTACGTGACTTTATCCAAACAAACTACACACCATACGATGGTAATGAAGACTTCTTGACAGAGGCAACAGAGCGTACAAAAAAGCTTTGGGCGCAAGTTATGGATCTTTCTAAAAAAGAAAGAGAAGCCGGCGGTGTTCTTGATATGGACACAAAAGTTATTTCTACAATAACAAGCCATGGTCCCGGATATCTTGACAAAGATAATGAAACTATTGTTGGTTTCCAAACTGACAAACCTTTCAAACGTTCACTACAACCATACGGTGGCATAAGAATGGCACAAAAGGCTTGTAAAGATAACGGATATGAAGTTGACAAAGAGGTTGCTGAATTCTTCACAACACACAGAAAAACTCATAACGCAGGCGTTTTCGATGTTTACACACCTGAAATGAGAGCTTGTCGTTCAAGCCATATTATAACTGGTCTGCCTGACGCTTACGGTCGTGGTCGTATCATCGGTGACTATCGTCGTGTCGCTCTATACGGTGTAGACAGACTAATCGAAGACAAACAATATCAACACGATACAACAAGAACAATTATGTATTCTGACGTTATCCGTCATCGTGAAGAACTTGCTGAGCAAGTAAGAGCGCTAAAAGAACTAAAAGAACTTGGTAACATCTACGGTTTTGATATAGGTCGTCCTGCGCAAAACGTTCAAGAGGCTATTCAATGGCTATACTTTGGTTACCTAGGCGCTATTAAACAACAAAACGGCGCTGCTATGTCACTTGGCAGAACATCTACATTTATTGATATATACGCAGAGCGTGACCTTGCAAACGGAACATTTACAGAAGAACAAATTCAAGAGATGGTTGACCATTTCATAATGAAACTAAGACTTGTTAAATTTGCAAGAACACCTGAGTACAACTCACTGTTTACAGGTGATCCAACATGGGTTACAGAGTCAATCGGTGGTGTTGGTATTGACGGTAGATCAATGGTTACAAAAATGTCTTACCGTTACCTACACACACTACACAACCTAGGCGCTGCTCCGGAACCAAACCTAACAGTTTTGTGGAGTGAACGACTACCAGAATCATTCAAGAGATTCTGCGCTAAGGTTTCTATTGCTTCATCATCTATCCAATACGAAAACGATGACCTTATGCGTGTTACACACGGCGACGACTATGCTATTGCTTGTTGCGTATCTTCAATGCGTGTTGGTAAAGAAATGCAATTCTTCGGCGCTCGCGCAAACCTTGCTAAATGTCTGCTATACGCAATAAACGGTGGTGTTGACGAAATCAGCAAGAAACAAGTAGGTCCAGAGTTCCGTCCAATCACTTCTGAATACCTAGACTATGATGAAGTTATGCACAAATACTCAGCAATGATGAAATGGCTGGCTTGCGTATATGTAAATACGCTAAACGTTATCCACTATATGCACGATAAATACAGCTACGAGTCACTGCAAATGGCGCTACACGACAGACACGTTACACGTTGGTTTGCAACAGGTATCGCCGGTCTATCAGTTGTTGCTGACTCTCTATCAGCTATTAAATACGCAAAAGTACGTGTTATCCGTGACGAAAACGGCATAGCTACTGACTACGAAGTAGAAGGCGACTTCCCTAAATACGGCAATGACGATGACAGAGTTGACGAAATTGCTGCAAACATCGTACACGAATTTATGAGCTACGTAAAAGGCAACCACAGATACAGAGGTGGTATTGCCACAACTTCAATACTGACAATTACATCTAACGTTGTTTACGGTAAAAATACAGGCGCTACTCCTGACGGACGTAAAGCAGGAGAAGCTTTTGCTCCGGGCGCAAACCCAATGCACAGACGTGATACACACGGCGCTGTTGCAAGCCTTGCTTCTGTATCAAAACTACCTTTCAGCGATGCGCAAGACGGTATTTCAAATACGTTCTCAATCATTCCTGATGCTCTTGGTAAAACAATGACAGTTGTATCAGAACTAGACGTAGAACTGGAAAGCCTAAAACCCGAAGACTTGGCAAACACAGGCTGTGGCTGCGCTTCATGCGACGCTATGGGAAACCTTCAAGAAGGTCTTGACAGAGAATAATTTATAAGCTTATGCACACTTTTCAAAAGGTAGAGTTTAGTAATAAATTTTACCTTTTGAAAATAACAATACCAATTAATTGAAAAGGAGAAAATAATTATGTATACAGAGAACAATACACAAGTAGATAACCTAGTATCACTACTGGACGGTTATGTAAAAAAAGGCGGTCACCACCTAAACGTAAACGTATTTACAAAAGAAACACTTTTAGACGCTCAAGCTCACCCTGAAAAATACCCGCAACTTACAATCAGAGTATCAGGCTATGCTGTAAACTTCCACAAACTTACAAAAGAGCAACAAGATGAAGTTATATCAAGAACATTCCACGACAACATTTAATTATGGATATTATAGGAAAAGTACATTCGATAGAGTCCTTTGGAACTGTTGACGGTCCGGGGGTTCGTATGATTGTTTTTCTTATGGGTTGTCCTATGAGGTGTCTGTACTGTCATAATCCAGATACTTGGGATATTAATAACAGTACAGCGCTTCTTATGACAACTGAGGAAATCATCTCACAATATAACCGTAACAGAGATTTCTATGGTGACAAAGGTGGCATAACCGTATCGGGTGGTGAGCCTATGATGCAGATTGACTTTTTAACCGAGTTATTTAGAAAATGCAAAGCAAAAGGTATCCACACCTGTTTGGATACCTCAGGAATAATGTATAATCCGGAAAACTTGGAATACATCAAAAAAGTTGACAAAATGTTGGAATACACTGACCTTATAATGCTTGATATTAAGCATATTGATACAGAAATGCACAAAGAACTTTGCGGTCACAAAAACGATAATATACTTGCTTTTGCAAGATATCTATCCGATAAGAATAAACCTGTTTGGATACGTCACGTTATAGTTCCAAATTGGACTGACAATAAAGAGGAACTTTACAGTCTTGGTAGATTTATCGCTACGCTAAGAAATGTTAAGGCTTTGGAGGTTTTGCCTTATCACACAATGGGCGAAAACAAATATAAAGAATTAAACATAGAATATAAATTAGCAGGTGTACCGGCTCTTACAAAAGAGCAAGCTCAACAAGCGAAAAAAATAATATTATGTGGAATAAAAGGCATATAAAACTATCAGTAATGATTGGTTATATGCCTTTTTCATTTCATATTCGTTTACAATATAACAAAAAAATCCACTGACTTTCTTTACAATCAGTGGACTTATTAATCATTATTAAATTTTTATATGTAAATGCGGATAAACAATCTAAACTTTATATATTGTTTTATTGTAGAAACTTTATTTATAAACAAATAATTTTCTTTACAACTATTTGTTATATTTTCATTTTTTCAACTTATCTGTATTTATACTAATCAAAATCCGCTACACATAGGTAGTTGCAACATTAAATTATTTAAAAATCTTCCCCTTCAATCTAATAACCATATATTATATAAAGGTTATGTATTTTTATAATTACAATTAAGTTAAAAGTAAACTTATATGCTCCGCAAGAAACATATACAGAAATTACTTTTATATACTAATTGCAACTTAATCAACATTGTAATATCGTACCCAATTTACTTAACATTATATATTATTTGTTTTTAACAACCTAAACGGTTTCCGTCAATCAAATAAAATTGTGGTAGTTACAATGTCCACAATTTATTTCTTCTTGGTACATTGGTACCACCCCTTTCCAAAAACTTAGTAAAATGGTTCTTTGTCCTCCAACTTATTGAGTTTGTTATCCATATTATTTAACTCCTCTACTTAGTCACTAATAATACATTGGATTAATCCCCTTTTTTCTTCAACAAAATCTGCCTATTATTATATAGAAGTAAATCAAATTGAAATTCTATGGAACATCTAACCTGATGTATATATTAAACTAATACATTGGACTTTTCCTTTCTTACTCATCTGTGTTTGTTTTTCTTACAAATACTTTTTCGGAAAGCTAAAATGGAACTTAACTCTTTACTTAATCAGTACATTGGACTCTTCTCCTTCTACTATATTTCTTTTATTCTCTAATATTTCTTTTGCTTGTTTATATATTACTATATTTGATAGTAATTGTCAAGATTGTTAAATTAAAATAGTTATTATATACAAACAACAACTTTAATATATCTATTTTTTATCATTAAAACATTATTTTAAATTATGTTTTAATTAAATAATTTGTTTTTTCTTTGTATATATTTGTTATCCTGTTTTAGTTTTAAAGTATTTTTTTTTACTATATAATTGAAAAAAAAGTATAAATACCGTATAATAATAACATATAAGAATACCTGTATTAAAATAATGCTGTGACACTTGCGCAGACTATATTTTTTTTGGTATTTTTTAAACTGAATATAGGTATATCTTATAAATAATTTTACGCTATATCCATATATAAATGGAACGGCAGTGGAGGTTAATTTATGAAACAACAAAACAAGACAAAACAACTGGTACAATTAGCTATGTTTGCCGCGCTTATCATTGTGCTGGCAACCATTCCCGGACTTGGCTATATACCGCTCGGTGTAGTAAATGCAACTACTATACATATACCTGTAATTATAGGTTCAATTTTGCTTGGCCCTGTCAATGGTGGCATTTTGGGTCTTATCTTTGCTATTACAAGCTTTATCAAGGCAACGATTGCTCCAAATTTAACATCATTTGTGTTTACTCCTTTCTACTCATTTTCACCTGAATTCAGCGGAAATCTATGGAGCTTGGTTATATGTTTTGTCCCTCGTATCCTTACAGGAATAGTACCATACTATATTAATCTGCTTTTGACAAGAAACAAAACAAAGCCATCTGTTCTGTCACTTGTCACTTCCGGCTTCTTAGGCTCTATGACAAATACGCTTCTTGTTATGAATATGATATACATATTTTTCGGCGAAAGCTATGGGGCGGCAAGCGGTTTTACCACAGGCATATATGCGGCAATAACCACTATTATATGCGTAAACGGTATTCCGGAGGCAATAGTAGCCGCAATTTTAACTACTGTTTTATGTAAAACCCTTATCCCTATATTAAAAAGATATAATTAAAGATTAAAGGAGAAACCAGACAATGATTTTAGCCATAGATGTAGGAAATACAAATATCGTACTTGGCTGTATAGAAGATAACGATGTAAAACTTGTTTTGCGTATGGCAACCGAACAAATCTATACCGACGACCAATATGCTATGCAAATATCTTCTATTTTGGCGCTTAGCAACATTGATGTGCATAGTTTGGAACATTGTATAATATCATCGGTTGTTCCACCAATAACAAATACGCTTAAACGTTCAGCAAAAAAACTTATCGGCAAAGAACCAATGGTAATAGGTCCCGGCATAAAAACCGGACTTAATATAAAGATTGATAATCCTGCCCAACTTGGCAGTGACCTTGTAGTTGACGCTGTTGCTACCATCAACGAGTATTCATTACCCGCCATTGTTATAGATATGGGTACTGCCACTACCCTGTCTGTCATTGCAAAAGATGCGTCGTATCTTGGCGGAATGATAATGCCAGGTGTCGGACTGTCTGTACAAACACTTGCAAAAGGCACATCACAACTACCGTCAGTCAGTGTGGAAACCCCTGAAAATATAATAGGAAAAAACACAGTGGACTGTATGAAGAGCGGTATTGTTTACGGTAACGCCTGCGCAATAGACGGATTGATTGACAGAATAGAGGAAGAACTTGGCGAAAAACCAACTATTGTTGCGACAGGCGGACTTGCGCAAGCTATTGTACCACTGTGTCAACACGATATAATATACGATAATACACTACTTCTAAAAGGTCTCAATATCATTTACAATAAAAACAAAAAACAATAAACATAAAAGACTTAACTGTCACTGAATGGCTTTTTCTTACTTTTCTTTGTAAGTAAAAGCCTTTTTTTAATAAATAAAAAAATAATAATAAAACAAAAATCCGCCTACTGTGAACAAATCACAATAGACGGAATTTTTATATTATACTTTGCTTATACTGAAATATAAATTATTTCTCAGCTTTGATAGCAGCTTGCCCTACTGCTACCTATACATAGTAATCATAAAATCTTTGTTATCGTGTCAGATTTTAAAGAAGCGCCCAATGGTGTAGATATAAATGTTATAGGTACTGACAAAGCTACTACTATTACTCCGGCAGCTTTACTCTTAACTATTAAGCCTGTATCACTCTTAATTGATGTAATATTGATTAGTCCCAATCATTCTGCGCTTATAAGTGCAGGTGGTTTGTCAAATACTATGTCTATTGCTATAGGACCTTAAATAAGATAATGGCTTATCCTTATTTCTCTCTGCATGTCTTCTTATCCAATCTCTGCTGATTACACCATAATATTTATGTTTAACAAGTTCTAAATTTGTGTTATTAGATTCGGAATCGCCATCAGGGTTAAGTACAGGAGGTAATGAATGATTTGGTCCAACAGGACTAGTACCAGAACCTAGTAATATATCACCACTTCCAATAGTGATTCCACCACCTCCACCACCTAAACCTGAATATGAACCAAGTGCCCCTTTAATAAAAAATTCCTTAACAGCTAAACCATTACCAGTTAATACACCATTTTTATATATCAAAGGCATTGGAAGCCCTAAATAGTTTGAAGGATTGAATATAATATTTCCATTTGCATCTTTATACTCTGGAAGTGGTTGTCCTCCATTATAATGATGCTTGTGTAAACCATTACTGTTTTCTACTGCTCTGTTAAGATATGTATTTAATAATCCAATAGGTATTGTACCTATATACTGACCGTTTACATCAGGCACCTCAAATTTATTACCTTTCATCACGTACCCTTCACTGGGTGGTTTATCAAATACTATGTCTACTACTGTGCGTCCTTGAAGTACATTATTACCATCAGCATCAACTATGCCTACACGTACACCTTGATGTGTGGTACTCCAGTTACCTCCCCATTGTCCACCACTGGAAGCCCCATGATTACCACCGCCATCTCCTGTGTATCCATTATTTGCATATGCAGTTTCTATCGCTGTAAATATATTTAATGGTACTGAGGTGAATATCATCAATACTACCAAAGCAAATATAAATACTTTAGTAGCCTTACTCTTAACCATTTACCATCTCCCCTTTCAATCAGCTAAGTTGTTATTGCCAATAACCTTTGTCTCCTGTTACTTCCCAAAGGTTATCAGATTTACCGCTTCCGTCGCTTCCCCACCATTCCTTCGCTAGTTCATCTAGGTACTCATCTGTCAAAGGTGGTACATCATCATCGTTATTAGAAGGTTTCTGTTGCTCTATTTGTTCAGGTGTCTTAATAGGCTTGTTAGGTTGAACAGGTATTGTACCTGTACTATCATCTATGCTACCATTGTTATTCTCTTGTTTGTTGCCATCAGGTTTAACATCTGGTTTCTGTGTATTATCCAAACTAGTAGTGCCACCATCATTACGACCGTTTTCATATAGGGTGTCCTTGCTAAACTGATTATAGTATCCTGTCTTTTCTTTCCACTGTTTAAACAGTTCAATACCATTAGTAGGTAAATTATTCAGTTCAATATGCCCACGAATTATATCGTCCTGTCTCATTTCCATCATATCCATTGTAATATCACCAGCTTTAAGTTCATCAACACTAATTTTGCCAGCTTGTTCAAAAAGCTGAATGTGCTTTTCAGTAAGTTCTTCGTAGGCAATCTTTCCAAATGTCTTGCTTACTTCAATCTGTTCAGTTGTATCTATTGGTTCTGTTTGGTCAGGAGTTTGCTCTTCATTTGCAGTATTTTCCAATGTCTCGCTAGTTTCAATCTGTTCAGTTGTATCTATTGGTTCTACTGGGTCAGTTATCTTATTTCCACAGCCACCTAATACCAACATACCTACTAAAACTACTGTAATCACTATCCTATATTTCATAGTAAAATCCTCCCCATTTGTATCTTTTGATACATTATATCATATTAGGAGGTTTATTTAAACAAAGAAATTTACAAATTTTACGCATATAATTGGTAATTATAAGGCAAAAACACAGAAATCCTTTATGGATTTTGAGCGGTGTTAATGTCATTGATTGTAGAAAAATACGAATATTTCAACTGTTCAGAAAGCCATATAGTTACGATGATAATTAAAACATATAGAGTAAAATTTTAAAATGTCAATAATAACAAAACAAAAAGCACTCAGAATACGGTATGTATTCTGAGTGCTTACATTATTTAACACGAACATATACTTTAACTAAAATGTCTTCCCATTGATTAGTCCTAATATATTTGCCAAATTTCTTTTTAAAAGCTAATGCATCCTCAAAGTTTAAATACAAAGTAAACAATAATTCATATCTGCTGCCTAGTAGGTCAGCAGTTTTCTGTGCTCTCAAATTATATGGTGTATTTGTTGTATGAGATCCGTGCTGTAAGATAAATTTTTCAGCATCTCCACTTAAATTTATAAGCCAATCAAAACTGTTCTCAGTGTTAACAATAACTCTATCAACAAAACTTTTGACAATATCACCGCTAATTTTTTCTCCATTAAAATCAACAAACCTTGATAGTACATTTTTTATAACCTCTAAATCTTTAATGTCTGAATTTACATCTTGCTGAGACTGAAGAATACTGATTTCCTTTTTTAAAGATTCTATCTCATTATTGTATTTTTCTTTAGTAATTCTATACTCCTCTTTGCTTATATCATTATCAGTACGCATTTCTATAAGTGTCTTTTGCTTACCTTTGTATCTTTTGAGCTGTGACTCTAAATTATTAAGTTTTTTACTGGTGCAGCTTTTTGCGGAGGAATAATTCTTTACAATATGATCAAAGGTGGATAAAACGCTCTCCTTTTTATCACCCCAGATTCCAGAGAAGATTTTTAACCCCATATATTCAAATTTCCATTCAGGAAGTGCACGCAAATTACAGGTTATATCATCACCAATAATCCCATTTATCTGTCTAAACTTAGTAGAGCCAGACACAGTTCTGTGACGGCAAGCATAGCCTTTTATGACCTCTCCAGTCTTTTTATTATGCCTCCATACATATTCTTGAAATCTTGAACCACAAGTACATTCAAGTTTATCTAACCATTTATCTTTCGAGATTTTTTTACCATATACAGCTCCTTCAAAATATGTATGTTTAGACTTTTTTAATGCTTGTACTGCATCAAATAATTCTTGAGATATTATCGGCTCAAAGTCTCCCTCAATAAGAACATATTGCGACTTGTCATTTTTAATGGTCTTATGTGAAATATAATCATCTACGGTCGTTTTACATTGATATTGCTTACCAATATACATTGGATTATCCAACATTCTACTTATACTAGACTCATACCATTTTACTTGACCACTGCTGTTTTTTCTCTCTTCCTTCATAAGTTGATTCTTGATTTTCTTTAAGCCTACTCCATCTTTGTACAGTTCAAAAATTCTGCGAACGGTTTCTGCCTGACTTTCATTTATTTTAAATGTCGGTAGCGATTTATCTCCTATATGGTCTTTCTTATCGTAATCAGATGCCTTTCTTATCCTCTCATAGCCTAGAATATTTCCATTGCCATACAATACACCTTTCCTTCTCGCCTGCTTTTGACCCTCCTTTGCTCTATCGCTTATTTTTTTACTCTCTTGCTGGGCATTAAATGCTTTCAACAAAAACGATATCTCGTCACTTTTATTCTCGATAGATTTAAAATTATCATTTACAAAAAAAACCTGAACATTATGCTCTCTGAGTTCACGATTATATTTCAAGATATCTTCCACATTTCTTCCGAACCTACTTATTTCTCTTGTAACAACGAGATCAAAAGTATCCTGAAAGGCATCCTGAATCATTTGCATAAAGCCAGGTCTATTTTCCGCTTGAGTCCCAGAAAATCCTCTGTCAGTATAAGTATTTACTTTTGTCCAATTTGGATTTTTGTCAAGTAATTCCTCACACCAAGTCAACTGATTTTCGAAAGCAGATAGCTGAGCCTCTTTTTCAGATGATACACGAGCGTAAAATGCAACCCTAAGTAATGTTTTATCAGTAACTGCACTCCAATCCTTAATCACGATTATTCTCTCCCTTCTTTAACTCTTTGATGATCTTAAAGTATGTTTCATCATTTATTTGCTTTGCATTGTGTAAAGCCTCAATGATACTATTTACTGAAAGTTCTACTTTCATATCTTTGCCTCCTTAGTGGTAACAGATATTTACTTATCTGTCAATATTGTTTTTTGCTATACCATTAGAATAACATAGTCCTATAAAGTGCTCTTTTCTCAATAATGTAGGACATAAAAAAAGACTCCCCGTTTAGCGCCGTGCTAATAAGGATGTTTTTAAGAATGATGGTGTAACCTCAGAAATGGGGTTACACTTTTTTTCATTTTACGATGCTTTATCTTTGATTTTACTCATTAAATCAATAGCTATATGTATGGAGATAACTATATACAAGAGATAGTTATCTATTTTCTTTCGGCTGGTAAATATCTAACTTTTTTAGTATTACTTCATTCTGTTATATCGACTTTTAGAATTATTAAAAGCCTACTTCTTAAAACTTCTTTAAATATATTTTGTTTGCTTTGCCTTGACCTTGACGCTTGTGTTCAATGAGATTTGCATCATCAAGTTCTTTGAATAATGGAATGATTTTGTCGTGACCAAAATGCAATAACTTTTGAGCCTGCTTAATGGTGAAGAATTGATAAACTCTACCATATTTATCAATTCATCCGTTCTTTGAGGACAAATACATACGATCAAGGATAAGCCATACAGCATTTTGCATCAGTTGATACAGACTTGTATTTATCATCTACAAACAAGACTTTAGGCACTCGATAGAAAGTAAAGCTGTTGGGTTCTCTTACCGTAAAATATTCATTTCTTTGTTCAAAGTTCATTTTTGCTCCTTTCTTTGTGATCTTTGAAGGGATGATGTTTAAGAAAATACTCTTTCACTTGTTTGGACTGTAAGTGGGTAATCATACGGCTAAAATTACAAAAATAATTTTATTTTTTAATTGGCATAGAAAAAATAAAAACATCCTATTCTTCAAACAATTAAAAATAAGATGTTTCGTTGAGAAATTAAATATTGAATTGTAATATACGAAATAAAATTGAAAAATAAAGAAAATTGTGGTATAATGAATAAAATTGTTATAAAAGAACGGAGGCATATGATGACTATTTCGTATAACAAACTTTGGAAACTAATGATAGATAAGAATATAAATAAAACTAAACTGCGTGAAGAAGCAGGTATTTCTTCAAATGCAATGGCTAAACTCGGCAAAAATGAGTCCGTTCAATTAGAAGTCCTTGCAAAGATTTGCAAAACACTTGATTGCAATATTGAAGATGTATGTGAAATAAAAAATTTAGATAATAAAAATGAGGTGTAATATGGGTAAAATAAAATTTATAGATTTATTTGCTGGCATAGGTGGATTTAGGCTTGGTTTAGAAAGCATAGGTGCTGAATGTGTATTTAGCTGTGAAATAGATGATCATGCTTGTGAAATGTATGAATTGAATTTTGGAGAAAATCCTAAATGTGATATTACAAAATTAGATGCTAAAATTATTCCTGATTTCGATATATTATGTGCAGGTTTTCCTTGTCAAGCTTTTTCTATTTGTGGGAAACAAAAGGGCTTTTATGACGAAACAAGAGGAACACTTTTCTTTGATATATGTAGAATTTTAGAGGAAAAAAAACCTAAAGCATTTATTTTGGAAAATGTTTCGAATTTAGAAAAGCATGATTCAGGGAAGACGCTAACAGTAATGCTTAGTGCATTATCAGAATTAGGTTATTCCGTTTCTTACAAGGTTTTGAATGCAAAAGATTTTGGGGTTCCTCAAAACAGAGAAAGAATAATTATTGTTGGTAATAAAAATGGTATTAATTTTGATTTTACTAAATTAGAAACAAACAAAGTATCATCAATGAAACCATTTCTAGATAAAAATGCAGATTTTGAGATATTACCTGCTGATTCATACACTTTATTAGATGATAGTCTAATAAAAAGGCAGCCAAAATCTGGATTGATTTTTTGCGGATATAGAAACAAAAAAATAAGAACTATTGGTGTTAGACCAGGAACAGAACATTTGTCCAGAGTACACAAACAACCAAATAGAATATATGATGCAAATGGAATTCATCCTACTATAGCTTCACAGGAATCTAGTGGAAGATATTTTATTAAAGATGGAGATATCGTAAGAAAATTAACTATTAAAGAATGCTATAGATTTATGGGATTTCCGGATAATTACAAATTGACTGGAAGAAATGCAAATTTATATGCGAGGGTAGGAAATGCCATATGTGTTAATATGGTTAAATCTGTTGCAAAAGAAATTCAAAATCAATTTTTTAAAGGAGTAGAAAGTATGGATTATGTTAATAAATTCTTAGAAGAAATGTATGCAAAAGCAGAGGAAATGACAGATTTCTCAGGTGTTAATTTAACAGAAGCACAATTAGATATGGTTAAAATAATAGTTGATAAGGAAGAAACATTTAAAGGTGTTTTTACAGTTTTACTTACTAGCTTAATTTATAAATCGCTTCATCCTGAACAAGATGTAAGAAGACATCAAAAAAATATGGAAAACGGTTACAGTGGAAGAAGTTTTGATACTAAATATGTCACACCTTTTATGAAACAAAAGAGATTTTTAGGTGCAATGAAAGAAAGTGGTTGGTTAACAAGAAGTTTGGAACAAAATATTCCTTATGGATTGGATTTCCCTGGTAAAATTCAAAATAAAAAAGTTAAAGCTTGTTTTTTAAATATACTAAATGATATTGAAGTGAATGATGTTGATCCAAATGAATATCTGTTAGCTATAATGTCTTATAGCATCAAATGTAAAAAAGCAAAAACAGTAATTTTAGTTAATCCAATTGAAAAAGAAACAGAAATGACTATTGATGAAATTATGAGTGCTTTATGTGAACATTTCTATTTCAAATACAAAAGTAGAGGTGCTTCTATTTTACCAGTGGTAGCACTGTATAGTGTGTATCAATGTATAACTGAAGAACTTAAACGATTTGAGGGTAAACATCTTGATGAGTTAGCATCACATAATAGTTGTGATAAAAGTAGTGGTGAAACTGGCGATATAGTTGTAAGAAATGATATTGATAATTCTATTTACGAGGTTGTAGAGGTGAAATTCGATATACCAATAGATAGTATAATGATTGAAGATGCCTATAAGAAAATTAGTGAAAAGCCAGTTCAAAGATATTATCTTTTAAGTACAGTTGCTCCTAATGAAGATGAACGAGTTTCTATTAATGAAATAGTGTGCAAAATTAGAGATGAACACGGTTGTCAAATAATAGTAAATGGAATCATACCAACATTGAAATATTATTTAAGATTATTAGATAATACTGATATTTTTGTGAAAAGATATGTGAAAAATCTTTCGGATAATACAGAAATTAATTTTGAACATAAAATAGCTTGGAACAAAGTGTGTGAAAAATACGGGAAGTAATATTTTATATATAGTGAGGATGTTATAAATGTCTAGGATTGAAACATTGACAGCGTACAAGTGTGCCTTCAGTTATTTGCAACGCAACAACCCATTAAAGGAAGAATTAAAAAATAAAATAAAGGATGGTGAATCACTAGATTATACGTTTTCAAACTTCGTTGACGATTATAGTAAATTCACCTCGGATTTAGCTGTTGGGAAAAGTACAGAACGAGCTATTTTTTTGCCAGAAGATAAAGTACATAATAGAGTACCATATAACGAGACTAATAGATGGATGCTTGAACCTTATGCCGGTAAACAAGGAAAGCCATTTAAAATCATAAAAACAACAACAGGAAAAAAGTATGATTTTGGTGCAGATAGTGCAGCGCTTTACGAACATAAAATATTTATGTATGAATGTAATAAATCATTTGTAATAATTTTTCATAGACAAAACGGTTCTGGATGTAAGACAGTATTTTTAGAAACAGCTAATCAAATGTTGAAAAATAAAGGTATCAAATTAGAAATGGAACTATATTTGCCACTTATGGATACGAAGGATGATGTAGTCCCTAAGAAACTTATTTTACAATATTTTGAAAATGATATTTCATCAGATATAGCTGAGAATATGAATAAACGAAAGAAACAAAAAGCTGTTCGAGATTTAGGTCTGAATCTTGAATCTAAAGTAAACAATAATGTTTTGAATATTATTAAACAAATGATCAATGGGCAAATTGACAAAGATGTTGCATTTGCAAGAATAAAATTAGAATGTCCAGCTTCAGAAGATTATAACGATGCAGAAATAGCAATAAGTGTTGGGAAAAGAAGTCAAAAAGTAAAATGGAATGACTTTGATTCAATATTAGGAAATTATGATATAACCGAAGAACTCCATCAAAAATATGCAGATTCAAATGATTTTGTAAAATCATTGTCAGAAATAACAGATAACTATTATGAAAGCATTAAAGCTGAGGAGAATAGCAATGAATAATCAAAATATTTGGGCGATTTTTGTAGGTGTTCTCTTGTTGATAATGTTATTTGGAAACAGAAAAGTAAGATTATTAAAAATAATCTGTGAGCAAATGAAAGTTTTTAGAAATGCTAAAACTAAGAGGTTGTCACTATGGGATTTCTTGTGCTTTGTAGTTTTTCCTATTATGGCAGCAGTTGTAGTGGTTTTTAAATTAAAGTTAATAATTTCTATTGATTTAGCAGAATTATTTACAACAGTATTCTCTATTATATTTACAGTGTTGTTTGGATTTGCAGCAATATTGGTAGCGAAAATTGATAGCGAAAAAGCACTTGAGAAAAAAGTAGCTGAGGAGACCTTTGTATCAATAATAACTTCTACGACGTTATCTTTAATTGCAGGTGTACTATCTATTGTATTAACGCAGGTTAATAACACAATAGCGAAAGAAATTGTTTCGATTATTGTTCTTTCCGCAAGTTTTATGATAGTTATGTTGCTTTTACTGATTACTAAAAGAACATTTTTACTTTATGTGGATAATAAATAATATATTTATATAGTTTGAGGTGATTATATGGAAATAGAATTAAAAAAGCTTTCTTCGGATGGTAAAATCGCATATTTAATAAAACCAATTCTTACTGTATTACAGGATGCTGGTGGTAAATTAGATAGAACTGAAAT
>JAHHTQ010000031.1 GCA_020024555.1 Angelakisella sp. | reverse complement strand
TTGGCATTTATGCCAAAAGAGGAAACTTTTTGCAAGAGAAAAAGTTTCTTTGAAAGTACATCTTTTGTGCATATTTTTCCGACAATAGTTTTTTGACAGTCTGTGATATAGTATGTAAAATTATATATTTTAATAAAAAAATATAATTTAGCAAAAATAATGATATTTATATATAAAAATAATTGAGATTTACGAAATATATTTCTAAAATATAAAAACGTAGTAGGGGAGTTTTTATTTTGAAAAAATTAGTTGTGAGCGGAGGAAAAAAACTCTGCGGTTCAGTATCAATAGGTGGCGCAAAAAATGCAACTGTTGCCATTTTACCTGCAACAGTTTTGGGTGAGGGTGTATCAATAATACATAACATACCCAATGTAAATGATGTATCACTTGAATTGCGTATGTTAGAAGAAATGGGCGCCAAAGTTAGATTAATAGATAAAAAGACAGTTGAAATAGATACAACAAATATCGTATCACCGACAGTTTCCTATGAACTTGCAAAAAATATGCGCGCAAGTTATTATTTTTTAGGTTCGCTTCTTGCAAGAATGGGTACAGCAAGCGTCTCGATGCCGGGGGGCTGTAATTTTGGAGTACGTCCAATTGACCAGCATATAAAAGGCTTTGAGCTAATGGGCGCAACTGTTGAGATAGAAAAAGGTATGATAAACGCCAAATCAGAAAAGCTTACAGGCACACATATTTATTTTGACGTTGTGTCTGTTGGCGCTACAATGAATGTTATGCTTGCCGCTTGCAAGGCAGATGGCTTAACTATTCTTGAAAACGTTGCAAAAGAGCCGCATATCGTTGACCTTGCCAATTACCTTAACAGTATGGGCGCCGAGATTCGTGGCGCAGGCACTGATATTATTAAAATTCGCGGTGTAAAAGAAATGCACGGCGCTGAATATACTATTATACCCGATCAAATAGAAGCGGGCACATATATGACGGCAGTTGCGGCAACAGGCGGTAATGCGATTATCGAAAATGTTATACCAAAGCACCTTGAAAGTATTACCGCAAAATTACGTTCTGCCGGTGTAACAATAGAAGAAGGCGATGATTGGGTACGTGTTAATAGGGTAGAACCGCTGAAAGCAATAAACGTTACAACAATGCCACACCCGGGTTTTCCGACAGATATGCAACCTCAGATAGCCGCTATGTTACTTGGCGCAGAGGGAACAAGTATTATTACGGAAGGCGTTTGGGACAATCGTTTTAAATATATAGATGAACTTGTAAGACTCGGCGCAAAGATTACCGTTGACGGTAAAGTAGCTGTAATAACAGGCGGAGCGCAACTGACAGCAGCACCTGTTAAAGCGACAGACCTGCGTGGCGGCGCGGCAATGATAATTGCAGGACTATGTATAGACGGTATTACAGAAATAGAAGAAATCGTGCATATTGAACGTGGATACGAAGATGTTGTTGAAAAGTTCAGAGGTCTTGGCGCAGATATAAAAATAATTGATACGCCTGATGAAATAATAGCAAAAGTAATATGATTATATGAATCAAGACAACCAGACGAACTTGTAGTTTGCTCTGACCCTATAATAGACTGTTCCCCGTGGCAATCCATTAAAAGTGTACCAAACAGTCTTAAAGTCACACTTTTTTTAAAGAAAAAAGATATCACCATTCGTCATAATCACGAAGTATATAAAAGTTTTACTCAATTTTTTTCAAAAAATTGCGGTTTAAGGGCAGAGCCTAAGACGTTTTCCGCAGAAAACGGAACGCTTTTGCAAGGTAAAAAGTTTATTTAAAATTCCATTTTGGCGTATATTTTTTGGCAATAGGTTTTTTCGATACCCTCAAACTCTCTCTTTAATTATCAAGAGAGAGTTTTAATTTTTTATATAAAATATATGTCTTGACGGATTTTTATTTTTTGATTACAATGTATTAGGAAATTAAACACATAAAAGGAGTTGTTATATTGGTAAAAGTTTGTCCATTATTTAGTGGAAGCAGTGGAAATTCTACATATATAGAACATAAAAACAGAGGACTGCTTGTAGACGCAGGAAAAAATTGCAAAACAATTCTTTCTTCACTGCAAAAAATAGACATAGACCCTAAAAAAATAGAAGGAATACTTATTACCCATGACCATTCCGACCATATAAAAGCGCTTCCCGTACTTACAAAAAAAGTAAACGTACCGATATTCGCTTCTGCCGAAACCATTGATTATATAAGAGAAAACCTTGGTGAACTTTCTGCGCCTATGTATGAAATAAACAGTAAAATAGAAATTGCCGGTATGACAGTAAGTCCTTTTGACACCCCACACGACGCAAAACATTCAATAGGATTTAGAATAAACGCAGGCGAACGCGCTATCGGATATGCAACGGACCTAGGCGAAGTTACAGGTATGGTAAAAAAAGGTATAGAAGGCTGTGACCTTGTTGTGCTTGAATCTAACTATGAAGAAAAGCTTCTTTCCATATCTTCATACCCATATATTCTCAAACAACGAATACGCTCAAACAAAGGGCATTTATCAAACACACAGTGCGCTCAAATGGCTGTTGAGCTTGCGAAAACAGGTACAACCCGCTTTATTTTGTCTCACCTAAGCAGCGAAAGCAATACGCCTGATATAGCAAGACAAACAACATTCAATGCTTTAAGCGAAAATGGGTTTAACGAAAATACAGACTATATCCTTACTACCGCAAAGAGATATGATGTTACAACACCTGTAATACTATAAGGGAGTGTGCAAAAATAGAGAATAAACCATATATAACAGTAAGCGGATATGCGCAAGATGAATTTACAGAAAAGAAATCAAGATTTATAGGCTATATTAATCATATAACAACCGAAGAAGAAGCGATTGCCTTTATAAACGAAATAAAAAGCAAACATAAAGACGCAAGACACAATGTTTATGCCTATTCTTTGAGAGAAAATAACCTTAAACGATTTTCCGATGACGGAGAACCACAGGGAACAGCAGGCAAACCTATACTCGAAGTACTTGAAAAAGAAAAACTGGTGGATATTGTCGTTGTTGTCACACGATATTTCGGTGGCATACTATTGGGCACAGGAGGACTTGCACGGGCATATACGCAGGGCGCAAAAATGGCAATAGAGGCAACAGAAATTCTTAATATGACGCCTTGCTACAAAGTAGATATAAACCTTAATTATGACCTATACGGAAAAGTACAATATATCTTACCTCAGTACAACGTAAAAACAATAGATACACAGTTTACAGAAAATGTAAATATTACAATTATTTTGGCAAAAGAATATTATGACAGCTTATCAAAAAAAATAACAGAAATATCCGGTGGCAGCGTAACCCCAAACATAACCGAAGAACTTTTCTATAATATATAATAAACCTAACTTTAAGAATTGAACGAGTACATTAAAAACGGACATAAAAAAAGTAACCCCCTATGGTAGAATAAAATAAACTACCATAGGGGAATTTTTATGCCAAAATAATATTACACAGTCAATATTAAGACGTGGCGCTCCATATAATAATGCGTTAGCTGAAAACTTATTTTAAATCTTATCGAACAAAGCTCAAAACATATAAGTAGTCTCTTTTCGTACTGTCCGCGCAAATCGGGGCAGTTCAATTTCTATTAAAAGCGTTTTATATTACTTATATATTATAGACTTGCAACAACATTTTTAAGTTCGTCTACTTTGTTTAGCTTTTCCCATGTCAGATCTAGGTCTATTCTGCCGACGTGTCCATAAGCGGCTAATTGTCGATATATAGGTTTGCGAAGGTCAAGAGTGTTTATAATGGCTGTCGGACGCAAATCAAATACTTTATTGACAGCTTGTTCGATTTTTTCTTCTTCAACTGTCGCTGTGCCAAATGTATTAACATTTATCGACACAGGAGCGGCAACGCCTATTGCATAGGCAAGTTGAATTTCACATTGAGATGCAAGTCCAGCGGCAACAATATTTTTAGCAACCCATCTTGCAGCATAAGCGGCGCTTCTGTCAACTTTTGTTGGGTCTTTACCTGAGAAAGCTCCGCCACCGTGTCTGCCCCAGCCACCGTATGTATCAACAATAATTTTTCTGCCTGTCAAACCACTGTCGCCTTGTGGACCGCCAACAACAAATCTACCTGTTGGGTTTATTAGATATTTTGTGTTTTTAAGCAGTTCAGCAGGAACAACAGGTGTAATAACTTCTTTTATGATGTCACTGTGAATTTGCTCGTTTGTAACATCATCGCTATGTTGCGAAGAAATAACAATAGTTGTAATTTCAACAGGTTTACCGTCTTCATAACGAACAGTAACTTGTGTTTTACCATCTGGACGAAGGTAAGGAAGTGTTCCGTTTTTGCGAACCTCTGTCAATTTACGTGCCAAACGGTGAGCCATAGCTATTGGCATTGGCATCATTTCCTCTGTCTCGTTGCAGGCAAAACCAAACATCATACCTTGGTCACCGGCGCCGTTATCGTTTTCTGTGCCGTTTTCTTTTGCTTCTTTTGAGTGATCGACACCGAGCGCAATATCAGGAGACTGTTTGTTAATTGATGTTATAACACCGCAAGTATTGCAGTCAAAACCATATTTTGCACGGTCATAACCGATATCGCTGACTACCTGTCTTGCAATTTCAGGAATATCGACATAAGTATTTGTAGTTATTTCGCCCATTACAAATATGTTACCTGTTGTAACTGTTGTTTCACAGGCAACACGCGCGTTAGGATCATTTGCGATGATTGCATCAAGTACGGCATCTGAAATTTGGTCACATATTTTGTCAGGGTGACCTTCTGTTACAGATTCACTTGTAAATAAAAAATTTTTCTTTGACATTTTTCATTTCCCTTTCATTGTTTAAAAAATTGCCTAAATATTTACTTAAAGGGTCTTGCGAATTGTTGCAAAATCATATAATCTATGATATAATTAAGTATTAGCATCATATTTTATAATAATATGCAATAAAAAAACACTCGTAAAAACCGAGTGTCACAAAAAACTCATCTCTCGGTTTAACCGCAAAAATTAGCACCTTTCTTACTGTATAAGCAGGTTGCTGGGTTTCATAGGGTCAGTCCCTCCGCCACTCTTGATAAGCAAATATTCATTTGTACAAATACATTATATACCACATATTTTTTATTGTCAATAAAAATTTTTATTTGCATTTTAATAAAATTTTTATTTTTAAAAAAATTTTAAAGGGTTTTATAAATATTGTCAGTATAATAATATATGCGATGTATAAAAATACTAATTGTAAGGAAAGGGGAATTTTGTCTAATGTTAAATGAGGCTTTTTTGTCAGAATTAAGATATAAATGTGATATAGAAAGTGTTGTAAGCAGATATGTCGGTATAAAAAGACGAGGAAAGATTTTAACAGGACTTTGTCCGTTTCATTTGGAAAAATCACCCTCCTTTACAGTCTATCCGGATACGCAATCTTTTTATTGCTTTGGTTGCGGCGCCGGTGGAGATGTTATTACTTTTATCAAAAAAATAGAAAATCTCGAATATATGGACGCTGTTCGTATGCTTGCCGAACAGGCGGGAATAGAAGTGCCTGATGAGCGTTCCGATGATTTAACAAAAAACAAAAGAATAAGAATGCTTGAAATGAACAGGCTGGCGGGAAGATTTTTTTATGATTCTTTAATGGGAGAAAACGGTAAGAGAGCAAGAATGTATTTGGCAGAGCGAGGACTTTCCAAAAATATAGTCAATCGCTTTGGAATAGGCTTTGCCGATGAAAACAGTTACAGTCTTGTAAATTATCTAAAAGCAAAGGGTTACACGAATGATGAAATAAAAGATGCCTATCTGGGAAAAATATCGCAAAAAGGTTATATGTACGATATTTTTATAAACAGAATAATGTTTCCGATTATTGATTTAAGAGGTGGCATTATTGGTTTTGGCGGCAGAAGGTTGGGAGAAAACGGTCCTAAGTACCTAAACAGCAGCGATACGCTGGTGTATAAAAAGAGTAAAAATCTTTTTGCGCTTAATATTGCAAAAAATACAAAGCGTGACGAACTGATTTTGTGTGAAGGTTATATGGACGTTGTTTCATTGCACTTAGCGGGATTTGATAATGCTGTGGCAACACTCGGAACTGCATTGACCGAAGAACAGGCAAGGCTTATTTCAACATATACGAATAACGCAGTGCTGTCATACGATTCCGACGAGGCAGGACAAAAGGCAACAAAACGCGCGGTAACAATATTTGATAAGACAGGAATAAAGACAAAAATTTTGACTATACCGAACGCAAAAGATCCCGATGAATTTATAAAAAAATATGGAGCGGAAAAGTTTGAAATACTACTAAAAAACACAAATACATCAACAGAATATGAAATACAAAAATTATTTGATACCTATGATATAGAAAACCCTGAACAAAAAATAGAGTTTTTGCAAAAATTTGTGTCTATTATGGTTGCAATATCAAACCCTATACGACAAGAAGTATACATAGGAGAAATTGCCAGAAAACTTAATACTGATAAATCCGTGCTTTTGGCGCAGGTAAAATTAGCAGTAAAAAAGAATACATCATATAATGAAAAAAAGGAAATAAATAATATACATACATTTATAGAGACCAGTCCTTTGACAAAAGGAGATTTTGAAAAACAAAAATTTCCCAAGGAGGCTCTTGCATCAGAAAGAATAATCGGTTACTTGTGGAATAATCCGGATAAGCTTACTTATATTACCGAAAAAATAACACCAGAACATATTGTGTCGGAATTTAATCGGGAGTTATATAATGTAATTACAGAAAGAATATCGCAAGGACTGCTTCCAAACCTTGTAAGCCTGAGCGGAGTGGTAACAGAAACGGCAATAGGCAGAATGGGCGAAATTCTTTCCTATTTAAATGAAAAAGGAATTGCCGATGCAGAGGTAGATGAGTATATTTTATTACTGCAAGAACATAAAAATAGTAAAAGTAAGCAGGATATAGGTAATTTGAGTGACAAAGATTTTGAAAATTATCTAAATACTCTTGCAAAAAATAAGATGTAATTAAATGATGTGGAGGAAATATAATGAAAGCAGAACAAGAGAATGTAAAAAATACAAAAAAAGAAAGCGCGAAAGATAAACAAAACCGCAAAAAAATAATAATCAAAGACCTTTTGGCAAGAGGAAAAAGCGTAGGCAGACTTACTTCAAAAGAGATAAACGAGGCTCTTGACGAACTGCAATTTGACGTAGAGCAAATAGAGGCGCTTTACGAGGCTTTTGAAAGTTACAATATTGAAGTACAAGATGACGGTATGATTGAAACAGATATCGAAGAAAAAGTTTCAAAGCTAGATACATCATACAATGATTCACTCAATATTGATGACCCTGTAAAAGTATATCTAAAAGAAATAGGAAGAATTCCTCTCCTAAGCACAGATGAAGAAATACAGTTGGCAATCAAAAAAGATCAGGGCGATATTAATGCGAAGAAAAAACTTTCCGAAGCTAACCTTCGTCTTGTTGTAAGTATTGCAAAAAGATATGTTGGCCGTGGTATGAGCTTTTTGGATTTAATTCAGGAAGGCAATATGGGGCTTATAAAAGCAGTAGATAAATTTGATTATACAAAGGGATACAAATTTTCAACCTACGCTACATGGTGGATAAGACAAGCCATAACACGCGCTATTGCTGACCAAGCGCGTACTATTAGAATACCTGTACATATGGTTGAAACTATAAACAGGTTGAAAAAAGTTACATCAAAACTTTTGCACGAAAACGGACATGACCCATCAGTTGAGCAAATAGCCGAAGAAATGGATTTGCCTGTGGATAAAGTACGTGAGATAATGCGTGTCGCGCAAGAACCGGTATCTCTCGAAACACCTATCGGTGAGGAAGAAGACAGCCATTTGGGTGATTTTATCGCTGATGAGGATACTCCTGAACCATCAGATGTTGCATCACACACACTTTTGCGTGAACAGCTTGAAGCGGTTCTCGATACGCTGTCCCCACGTGAAAAAAAGGTATTGAAACTTCGCTTTGGTTTGGAAGACGGCAGAGCAAGGACACTTGAAGAAGTTGGCAAAGAATTTGACGTAACACGCGAAAGAATAAGACAAATAGAGGCAAAGGCTTTGCGTAAACTTCGTCACCCAACAAGAAGTAAATCTTTGCGTGACTACGCATAATAATAAATAATTAAGACGGTTAATTTTATTATATGACGGCAATTTATAGCAGTTTTACTGATAAATGCCGTCTTATTTTTGATATTTTTCATTTTTTATATTTATAACTGATAGAAAGAAGATAGTATTATGGGAAAATTATTTGGTACAGATGGAATAAGAGGTATTGCTAACAGGGATTTATCCCCTGAACTTGCAATAAGTGTCGGTGAGGCACTTGCGACTGTTTTGACAGAACTTGCAAATGGCAAAATGCCGACAGTATATGTAGGTAAAGATACCCGACGTTCATCATCAATGATAGAATGCGCAATATCGGCAGGACTGTGCAGTGGCGGCGCGAATGTAGTGCTTTTGGGGGAAGTGCCGACTCCGCTTGTTGCATATATAATAAACAAAAATAATGCAGATGCAGGTATTATGATTTCGGCAAGCCACAACCCTTATGAATATAACGGAATAAAAGTTTTCGGTAAAGGCGGTTTGAAGCTTTCGGACAGCGCCGAAGAAGAAATAGAAGATATTATATTAAACAGAACAGTTGCGCCAAAGTTTGCATCAAGCGACAAAATAGGAAAAGTACATACATATAATAATCCGATAGAAGAATATACAGATTATATTGCCGGTACGGTAAAGGCAGATTTCAGTAATTTAAAAGTTTTAATAGACTGCGCAAATGGTTCTACATCAATGACAGCGGAGACACTTATGAAAAAAATAGGGCTGAATGCCACCTATATTCATAATAAGCCCAATGGTGACAATATAAATGACAAGTGCGGTTCTACTCATATAGAACTCTTAAAAGATATGGTTCTTAATAATAATTATGACTTGGCGCTAGCCTTTGACGGTGACGGAGACAGATGTCTAGGTATTGATAATATGGGAAATATTATTGATGGCGATATTATGATAGCAATATTTGCAAAACACTTAAAAGAAAAGAATAAGCTCAAAAACAATACCGCAGTTGTAACTGTTATGTCAAACTACGGCTTTATGGACTTCGGTAAAAAGAACGATATTGATGTTATAAAGACAAAAGTAGGCGACAGATATGTTTTGGAAGCTATGCTGAAAGACGGACACTGTATAGGCGGAGAGCAATCCGGACATATAATTTTCAGTGACTATATGACGACAGGGGACGGAGAGCTTACGGCAGTTCAGCTTTTGCAAATAATTGCGGAATACAAACAATCGCTAAGCGAGATAGCAAAAATCATTAACATATTCCCACAGGTACTTTTGAATGTTGAAGCGACAACAGATATGAAACTTGCCATAAACGAAAGCGTGGAATTGCAGGAAGTAATACACAAATATGAAAATCAGCTAAGTGGCAGAGGAAGAATATTACTCCGCCCATCAGGAACAGAACCGCTTATTCGTGTAATGGCAGAGGGTGACAATATAGATGAAATAACAGATATTGTAAACGATATCGCAAAATGTATAGGGGAATTTTTGGCATAAATATAAGTATTCACAAAAATCAGATAGAAAAGTAACAATAATATAATATTCTTACGATAGAATTAAAAGTGTACAAAATTTATTTAAGAGGATAATAACAGATGAGATATACAAAAAATTGGAAAGAATTTGAGGTTTTGGATACTTCCGCAGGCGAAAAGCTGGAACGTTGGGGAGATAGTCTACTTATACGTCCCGACCCACAGGTAATATGGAATACGCCAAAAAATGAGATGTGGAAAAGAGCAGACGCACGTTATTACCGTTCGGCGCAGGGCGGAGGTAAGTGGATGACATACCACCTTACACAAAATGAATGGGTGATTTCATACGGAGATTTGAGGTTTAAAATTTCTCCGACAGGGTTTAAACATACGGGACTGTTTCCGGAGCAAGCCGTAAACTGGGACTTGTTTATGGACCTTATAAAAAACAGCGGAAGAAAGATAAGGGTACTGAATTTATTTGCCTATACAGGCGGCGCAACGCTTGCCTGCGCGCTTGCGGGAGCAGAAGTTTGCCATGTTGACGCATCAAAAGGAATGGTTGCGTGGGCAAAGGAAAATCAAAAGTTATCCGGACTAAGCGACAGACCTATTCGCTGGATAGTTGATGACTGTAAAAAATTTGTTGAACGTGAAATAAGACGTGGTTCTCTTTATGACGCTGTTATAATGGATCCACCGTCATACGGCAGAGGGCCGGGTGGCGAAATATGGAAGCTTGAAGACAGCGTATATGATTTAGTGGAACTTACGTCAAAAGTCTTAACGGATAATCCACTGTTTATGGCGATAAACAGCTATACAACAGGACTGTCGCCGTCTGTTATGGAATATATACTCGGTGTTACGGTAGGCGGAAAATATAAGGGAGAAATATCTGCGTCGGATATTGGTTTGCCGGTAAAGAGAACAGGACTTATTCTCCCTTGTGGTTCAACAGCATTATGGATTGCAAAATAAAAATTAAAGTATAAATGTAAAAAGTGGGGAGAAAGATGAAAAAATCACGTGAACGCATAAAAGCTGAGGAAGGACTTGTTATGACTCCAAAGCAAAAATGGGATAATTTTTGGTTTTATTACAAAAAGCCAATTATTATTGCAACAATTTTTCTTGTAATGATAGGCGTATTTATTTATGATATGGTTACAAAGGTCACTCCTGATTATAATATAGGCATACTTACAGAAAAATATTTGTCTTTTGAACAAATTGGAGTTTTGGAAGACAAATTAAGACCTCTTTGCAAAGACATCGACGGCAACGGAAAAGTAGACGTGCAAATTAATTATTATCAGCTTGCGGTAAATGAAAACAGTCAGCTTGACCCAAATACACAAATGGCAAGTATGACAAGACTTGCCGGAGATTTGGACTTAGCGCAAAGCACTGTTTTTATAACTGACAGCCCTGAATTTTTCCATGAAACATTTGAGATGTTTGCATACAAAGACGGTAGCGAAATCCCTGAACAAACACCTGTAAAAGCAGAAGAAGTAGGATATTTATTGACCGATACAAAGCTTTTTGAAGATTTAAAAGGTTTTGAAGATTTCAGAATTTGTTTAAGAGTAAAGCCTTACGGGAAACAACTGAAAAAAGAAGATATTAAAAAATCATATTTTGCTTCAATAGATTTATATAAGGAAATAATCGGTGACATCAATGGATAGAAGACTGCAATTAATTTATGATATGACAGAAAGTACCAACACAATAGCTGATGTCGGTACTGACCATGGCTATTTAATTTGTTCTTTGGTACAGGGTGGTAAGGCAAAACAGGGCATAGCAACTGATATAAATAAATTGCCTCTTGAAAGCGCAATTAATGAAATCACAAAACTAAATTTACAAGACAAAATAATAACATATCTGACAGACGGTTTGCGAAGCGTAGAGGAAGATATTGACAGTGTTATAGTTGCGGGAATGGGCGGCGAATTAATATCAAAGATTATAGTGGACAGTGACTATAAGGCGCATAGCGAAAGAATGTATTATTTGCAACCAATGACAAAACCCCATCTGTTAAGGCAATTTTTATTTGATAACGGTTTTGTGATATTGGAGGAAAAATGTACCGTTGCGGGCAATCGTCCATATTCTGTAATAAAGACAAAATGGACAGACACAAAAGAAAGTTATAGCCTGTATGATTTATATATGGGAAAAATATGTGTAGACACTGACAGCTACGCAAGAGAATATATATTAAAAATAATAGAGCAAACGGATAAAAAAATATTTGGATTAAAACACAATCAAGACAGAGAAGAATATTTAAAATATAAAGAGTTGTGTGATAAATTAAAGTCACAAATTAATATGTAATATATAATGAGGTAAAGATTATATGAAAGTACAGGATATATACAATATAGTAGATGAGTTTGCTCCATTTGATACAGCTTGTGAGTGGGACAATGTCGGATTGCTGGTTGGGGACAAAGAAAATACAGTGACAGGTGTTCTTCTTGTAATGGACGTTACAAATGAGGTTATCGATGAGGCAATTTGCAAAAACTGCAATTTGATAATTTCACACCACCCAATAATTTTCAGTGGAATAAAGAGAGTATGCGCAAATACAGTTGTATATAAATGTATAAGAAATAATATTACTGTTATATCCGCGCATACAAACCTTGATATTGCCGATGGCGGTGTCAATACAGCGCTGGGCGAAAAAATAAAACTTATCAATTTGCGGGCGATAGGTACGCAAGAAAATATAGGACTGGTTGGAGAGCTTGCGGAAGAAATGTCAGCAGACGAATTTTCCAAGCATCTGGAAAAATGCTTGGATATTGTTCCACGATATAACCGAAATATTGATACAAAAATAAAAACAGTGGGAATATGTGGCGGAAGCGGCGCGGATATTGCTGTGGAATGTAACAGACTACACAATATACAGGCTTTTGTAACATCAGATATTAAAAACAATCAATTTATAGATTGCGCGAATATGGGACTTACACTATATGACTGCGGACACAATGCAACAGAAAGAGTTGTATTACCTGTACTGCAAAAACTTTTGCTATGCAAATGCAAGGTTAATACATATATTGCGGAAAGTTTTAATGGTCAAGTTTAAAAACAAAATCAACAGTTTGTATCTGTATTGGTTGAAAACTTTCTTTATCAAACACAATATAGCAAGACGTACCGTTACACATAGCTTCGGCAGTTATGGTATCGGTACTTTTTTCTATATACTTTTCACTGTCATTAAAGCAAGTAAAGATATTATACAGTTCTTTGATTGGCGAAGAATTTGGCAATTTTGATTTTTCAAAAGGTATGGTAAATTCATCGGTTGCAATATTTACATTCAGATTATCTATACAATATGTAAAATCACCGCTATTATCACTATTCGTATTTATAACAACTGTATTTTCATTAAATGTAACGCTTGTTTTTAATATTAAGTCATTTGTTGAATTGTTACCTAAAATGGCTAATTCACCGTTTGCGGTTTGCGGAAGCGCTAATTTTTCTTCTGTTTTGGGTATAATATTGGGCTTATTGCAGGCAGAACAGAATATTATAATTGAAAAAAATACAAATATGGTTTTAAAAAAGTATTTGATATAGAACACCACCTTGATAATATAAACTATGCTACAATAATAATCTTATGCAAAAAGACAGACTAAAAGTATAAAATTTACTTTCGGTCTGTCTTTTAATTTTCAATATTTTTTATATTATTCTTCAAGTTCTTTTAGGACTTTGCCAAAATAATACGGCATATCAGACGGTAAAATATGCAGTTTATGATTTGTTTTGGACAATAATTCCGCTGTTTTGCCTTGCAGATAAAGGGCTAGTTTAACAGCGTCAACTAAGCCTATATTTTGCGCCGCAAAGCCAGAGATTACACCTGTTAATATATCTCCGCTACCTGCTTTTGCGAGCGCGTCGTTACCACCAAAGTGCCATATATTTTCATCTTTGTTATATATCTTTGTTATAAAGTCTTTAAGCACCAAGATAACATCTGTTTCTTTAACAAATTCTTTGCAAATATCTTCCAAACTTTCTTTGTTTTGAGACACGCTACCCCTTGTCAAACGTTTGAATTCTCCTATATGCGGAGTAATTACGACAGGACAGTTACGCTGATTTTGTAAAATATTTACTTTGTCTTTAATTGAATTCAGTCCGTCTGCGTCAATAATTACAGGAACTTTTGAACGATTGATAATAGAACGGACAATCAGTTGCGTATGTATGTTGTCTCCCATACCGCAACCCAGCGCAATAGCCGTACAGTTGGTTGTTCTTTCCAAAATAGTCTTTATGTTGGATTTATCTATACTGCCAAATTCATTTTCTTTCATCGGGATACAGACTACTTCGGGACAAGCCAGACTTACAGCGTTACAAACTTTTGGAACAGAAAACAAATATATATACCCCACGCCTGTTCGGAGAGCTGAGTGACAGGCAAGCAACGCCGCGCCTATATATTGTTCGCTACCGCAAATAAGAGTAAGTTTACCGTTATTCCCCTTATTTGACCAAGGGGAATGTTTTGGGATTTTAATATTGCTTTTATCAATCAGTTGTGTGCCAAAATTATTGTCTTTAATGGTTTGGCTGACTTTGTTCTCGATTACGTGTATTGCGCCACAAGTGTAATTTGCCCAGTTTACACAATGCGCCGGCTTCTTTGTTGATAAAACAACAGTCATATTTGGCTTAAAGAATATGGAATACTTACCTGTATCACACTCCACACCCGATGGAATATCTATTGCAACTTTGTAGGCTTTTGAGTTGTTATACATTTGGCACAACGGATTAAGTTTTTCCGCTAACTTTCCTTTAAAACCTACCCCATATATTCCGTCAACAATAATATCTGCATTTTCAAAATCTTTTTCTTCTATATTTTCGAGTACTTTAACCGATAGTGGCATTTGCGCAAGCGCAGTTTCGCCCTCTTTGGTTTTAAATTCCCCGTCAACAAAATAAACAGAAACATTACAGACACTGCTTATTTTACCGGCTGTGACTACCGCGTCTGCGCCGTTATTGCCTTTTCCGCACAAAAACAAAATATTTTTATCTTGTATATTCAGTTGTTCACGCATAAACAGAGCAATATTTATTCCTGCGTCTTCAACCATTTCCCAATAAGACGTTCCGCTTAATGAAAGTAATTTTTCTGCTGTTTTTATATCTTTATATGTAATAAACATTTTCATCACACCCCAAAATAATTTGTTATTTTTGTAAGATAACCATTGCGGTTGCAGTTTCATTCGTATGTGTAATGCTCAGAGAGACCCAATTATATGGATAGCTTTTTTCTGCATTATCGGTTAATTTAAAAACCGGAGCTCCTTTTTCGTTATGTATAACTCCTATTTCACATAAATTCAAATTTTCAATCCCTGTTCCATAAGCCTTTAAAAAAGCCTCTTTGGCACACCAAAGTCCTGCCGCGGTTTCGTATGGTTTGGATTTTTTATTTATATATTCAATTTCATAAGGAGAAAAAACACGTTCAATAAATCGCTGATTTAAAAGTATTTTTTTCATTCTGTCAACTTGCAAACTATCTATCCCGCACAAAAACAAGCGTTATCCTCCCATATAAAAATTAATGTAAATTTAATATATTAAATAAGGTAATTTTAACATATTTATATATTTATTTCAATAAATTTTATATTTTAATAGACACACGTATTCTATTATGATAATATATACATATTGATAGGTTTATTTTAGTTATTTATAACAATGAGGTGTAATATAAATGTTTGATTTTGGAGTACGCACGACGGCTATTTTGGGCGAAGAAAATATGGATATATTAATGAACAGTACTGTTGCGGTAGTGGGAATTGGCGGAGTAGGTTCTGCCTGCGCCGAGTCACTGTGCAGATGCGGGGTGGGGAATTTAATACTGATTGACAATGACACTGTATCGTTAAGTAATTGCAACAGACAATTAATAGCAACGCAAGATAAACTGGATACAGACAAAACAGCAGTGGCGTATGAAAGGTACAAAAATATAAATCCACAATGTAATATAAAGGTTTTTAAAGAGAATTATACCCCTGAAAACAGTGATTTTTTATTTGATTTAAAGCCTGATGTAATAGTAGATGCGATTGACACAGTTACATCAAAATTGCATTTGATAGTAACAGCAAAAGAAAAAAACATACAGATATTTTCGTCAATGGGTACAGGCAATCGCTTAGATCCGTCAAAGCTTTGTTATGGCGACATAAAAGATACAATAGGAAACGGCTGTAATTTTTCAAGAATTATGAGAAAAGAGCTAAACAAACGTGGCGTATCTTCACTTAATATAGTTTATTCAAAAGAACCGGCAATAAAAGGAGTTTGCACAGACAGTCAAAACGGCAGACATTCACCGGGGAGTTCCCCATTTGTGCCACCTGTTGCGGGTTTTTTATTGGGATATAAAACAATAGATTATTTAATAAACAAAAAAACAGAAATGGAGTAATCAGTAGTGGGAGTTACTAAACAAAGAGGGTTAATTATACCCGACAATTACACATCAAAATTGGATATTTTGGAAACAGAAGTAGCAATTAAGCTTGCGAAAGATACTTTTGAGAGAGAACTTGCAGAGGCTCTTAATCTTACACGTGTATCAGCGCCGCTCTTTGTCCGTCCCGAAACAGGGCTTAATGATGATTTAAATGGCATAGAACGTCCTGTGCAGTTCGATATATTAAATCTTAATGCAGATGTACAGATTGTTCAGTCATTGGCAAAATGGAAACGTATGGCATTAAAAAACTATGGATTTGCGCCGGATACCGGGCTTTATACAGATATGAACGCAATACGTCGTGATGAGGATCTTGATAATTTGCACTCGGTATACGTAGACCAATGGGACTGGGAACTTGTTATAAGCAGAGAAGAAAGAAATACAGATACATTAAAAGAAATAGTTAAAAAAATATGGGCAGTCTTTATTGATTCTCAAAATATTATTTGCGAGCGTTTCCCTGCGCTGTCCCGTCATTTTGCGAAAGAGATTAAATTCATAACCACACAAGAGCTACTTGATATGTATCCCGATAAGACAGACAAAGAGAGAGAAAACCTGATTGCAAAAGAATACGGAGCAGTATTTATTATGCAGATAGGTTGTAACCTAAGCAACGGTAAGCCACACGACGGACGGGCACCCGATTATGATGACTGGACAATGAACGGTGATATATTGGTATGGTACGAGCCACTTGACAGAGCAGTTGAGCTATCCTCAATGGGTGTGCGTGTAGACAGAGAAAGGTTACTGAAACAACTTGAAGAAAGAAATGCTATGGACAGAAAAAATCTGTTGTATCATAAATTATTGTTGGAAGACAAATTGCCATTGACAATAGGCGGTGGTATAGGTCAATCAAGAATATGTATGGTTTTACTGGAAAAAGTACATGTTGGTGAAGTACAGGCATCGGTTTGGCCTGATGAAATGTTAGAAATAACAGAGGCGAATGGAATACATTTATTGTAATTAATAATTTTAATATATCATAACAAAGGAGAAACAGTATGAGCCTAACTTTGCAAGATAACGATAAAGTAGAAAATTTCGGAGAAAACGTTTTTAGCAGAAAAGTAATGAAGAGCAGACTTGCTCCGCATATTTATGAGGAGTTTGTCGAAAGCACACAAAAAGGGGGAACTGTTTCACCCACAGTTGCGAAAGCAGTTGCAAAAGCTATGAAGGATTGGGCAGTTGAAAAAGGCGCAACACATTATACACACTGGTTTCAGCCATTGACAGGAATAACTGCCGGTAAGTTCGATTCTTTTATAACGCCTAACGGTGAGGGTGACGCTATATACAAATTTTCGGAAAAAGCTTTGTTTAAAGGTGAGCCTGATGCCTCATCTTTTCCGACAGGCGGACTGAGAGCTACTTTTGAGGCAAGAGGATATACTACATGGGACCCTACTTCGCCTGCGTTTGTAAAAGGCACATCTCTGTATATTCCAACTGCGTTTTGCTCATATACAGGTGAGGCGCTCGATACAAAAACTCCTTTGCTCCGTTCAATGAACGCTGTCAATAAGTCGGCAGTTCGTCTATGCCACGCGCTGAATTTAAAAGATGTTACAAAAGTAATTTCACAGGTTGGCGCAGAACAGGAGTATTTTATTGTAAACCGAGAACAATACGAAAAACGTCTTGATTTAAAAATTTGCGGAACAACATTAATAGGCGCAAAGACATTAAAGGGACAGGAACTTGATGACCACTATTTTGGAAGAATAAGAATAAAAATAGATAACTATATGCGGGAAGTTGACCGCAGATTGTGGGAACTGGGTGTGCCTGCCCAGACAAAACATAACGAATCGGCGCCTGCGCAACACGAACTTGCCTGTATGTACAGCGAAAGCAACGTTGCCTGCGACCACAATCAAATTGTAATGGAGACACTGAGAACAGTTGCAAAGGAACAGGGGCTTGCTTGTTTGCTACACGAAAAGCCTTTTGCAGGAATTAACGGTTCGGGTAAACATAACAACTATTCGCTTGTTACAGATACAGGAATAAATTTATTTAATCAGGGAAAAGACCCGCAAAACAGCGCCCTGTTTATAGTAAGTTTGTGCGCTTTCATACGCGCTGTCGATAAATATCCTGATTTACTGAGACTATCGGCAACCAGTGGCACAAATGACAGACGTCTGGGTGGTTCGGAAGCGCCACCGGCTATTATATCAATGTTCTTGGGACAATATTTGGTCGATTTACTGAATGATATAGCCAAAGGTTCAAAGAACAAAGCTATGTCGGGCGATATATTGGATATTGGCGTACCTACATCAGCATTTTTATCACGTGATGACAGCGACAGAAACAGAACATCGCCTATTGCTTTTACAGGTAATAAGTTTGAATTCAGAATGGTAGGTTCATCACAATCCATAGCTATGGCAAATACTGTTTTGAATACGATAATGGCAGATAGCTTTGATGCTTTTTCACAGTACTTTGAAGATTTTGGTTACAGTGAAGAAACGCTTTCCGATATAGTGGCTGAAACTATGCACAATCATAGCAAAATCATATTTAACGGTAATAACTATGATATTAAATGGGTGGTAGAGGCTGAACGCAGAGGACTCTCAATTATAAACAATGCGGTTGAAGGCTTTGAAGCGCTACTCAAAGATGACAATATAGAACTACTGTCACGTTATAATGTACTAAGCAAGTCAGAATGTTTGTCACGATATGATATTATGACCGAAAATTACAGCAAGATAATATCAATAGAGGCATCAACACTGATAGAAATGGTAAACAGACAGATTTTACCTGCAATTATAAGATATGTTAAGATGTTATCCAAAACAGCAGTTGATTTTTCAAAAGCGACAGGATATGAGCAAACATATATAAAAAACACATTAACTTCATTATCAAAAATAATAGACAATATAAGCACGGCAGTGGACAGATTGGAGGATTTACTCAACAATCAACCGAGTGACCACGTGGAACGCAGTAGATATATGTGTAATATTATACTTCCTGCTATGGAAAAGGTGCGCGTGCATTGTGACAATGCCGAAACCATTGTTGCCAAAAAATATTGGGGCATACCTACATATACAGATTTAATTCACAGAGTATAGCTTATAGACAAACAAAAAAATACACGTTATATCGGCAACGCCTCCTAAGGAAGTATTTGACAAAATACATCAGAAGTTTATTTCTATTGATTACACCATTTTACTTCAAAAAACGGAACGCTTTTGCCAAGCAAACGCTTCTGATACTTCTAATAGAAATATCAGAAGCGTTTTTCTATACAAAAAAACAAGGTGGGAAAAACCACCTTGTAAATTAATTTATTCAAATATAAATTATGCTTTTGGTTCTATATAAGCTGTATCTTTTGGTTCAAGTAATTTTTCCGAAACTCTGTCTTGTTTATCAATTTTGTTTGTTTCAGTATTGATTGTATATTCAAATACAATTTCCGATGCAGCTGCTTTATCAACATCAATTACGATATTGGGTGTAGTTTTTTCACTAAATTCAAGATTTGAACCTTTTGTACGGGTAAAGAAAGAAACTGACGTGCCTTTCTTTGCATAGAATGTAATTTCTTTTCCTGATACGGTTGCGCTAACATCTTTTAGTGTCATATGTCCTTCTTTAACTGCTTTGTCTTCGGAAAATTCCATATCTACATCTTTACCGTTGGCATCTTTAAATTTTAATGTAAACTTATTCATAGCATTGCCGTTTTCATCTTTTTTAAGAGTATCTTCCGATTTACTTTCAGGTGTGCTTTCCGGTATACTTTCCGGTGTACTCTCCGGTACGCTAGAATCAGGTGCGCTTTGTGAAACTGATGTTGAAGTATCAGGAAGTTGCGACAATTCTTCATCTTTCTTTCCACAACCTACTGCCAATAATAAGCAGCACATCAAAGTAGTTATTATTATTAAACCTTTTTTCACTTATATCCCTCCAAAATTAATTAAATATTATTTATTCGGTTTAGATGCATCTTCCCCACTTTGTGATGATGTATCTTCCGGTTTTTCACCCTCTGTTTTTTCAGCTTCAACTTTTTCACCTTCCGGTTTCTCTGCCTCAGGTGTTGTTGACTCCGGTGTTGTTGACTCCGGTGTTGTTGACTCCGGCGTTGTTGACTCCGGCATTGTTGACTCCGGTGTTGTTGTTTCCGGTGTTGTTGTTTCCGGTGTTGTTGACTCCGGCATTGTTGACTCCGGTGTTGTTATATCAGGTGTTGTTGGCAGTTCCTCAATAACATTTGTTGACGGATCTGTTGGAAGTGTTTGCATATCGTCGCCTTTTTCACCACAACCCACTGCCAATAGCATAGCGCATACTAAACTCATCATTATAACTAAACCTTTTTTCATTTTAAATTCCTCCTAAGAATCAATAAGAATATATAAATATCATCGTCTTCTGATATTGTATGCGAGTATTATAATATATAATTATTAACAAATATATTCTATAAAATGAAATTTTATTTATGATGTTGAACCCACTTAGTATCGATTAAGTACAAATTTTTGTTGTCAATATTGATATCTAGGGCAATTCCGTCGTTTAAATACTCTCTGGAATAGACTTTTCCGTTCTGTAAAATTTTAGATTCCACATAACTTTTTTCGTAAGGAATTAGAATAAGTAATCTGGTATGAGACTTTGGTAATTCATTTTCAATGGCTGTTAATAATTTATCTATATTTTTTCCTGTCTTTGCCGAAATCAAAACCTCATTTTTTAATACAAGCGGGTCTTGCGTCAATTTATCGCACTTATTATATACAGTTATCACAGGTATATTTTCCGCGCCCATATCTTTTAAAACATTTAATGTTACTTTTCTCTTTTCCTCGACATCTGGGTCTGTTATATCACAGATATTTAATATTAGGTTTGCCTGCGCTGCCTCCTCCAATGTAGACTTAAAAGCTTCTACCAAATGGTGTGGCAATCGGCGAACAAGTCCTACTGTATCAACAAGCATTATTTCTCTGCCATCAGACAAAGTCAATCCTCGGCTTGTTGGGTCAAGGGTTGCAAAAAGTTTGTTTTCGGCAAGCACGCCTGCCTGTGTCAAATAATTCAGCAACGTACTTTTTCCAACGTTTGTATACCCTACTATTGCAACAGTTATAACCGAATCTTTTTTTCTGCGGGAGCGTATCATTTGGCGACGTTTGGCTACTTCCTTTAATTCATCTTGCAGTGTCTCTATTCTCTTTTTAATATGTCTGCGGTCTACTTCTGCCTTTGTTTCACCTGCTCCACGTCTGGCACCACCGCCACCTGCTCCACCACCTCCTTGTCTTGACATCTGCACTCCTCTTCCGAGTAATCTCGGCAGTTGGTAGCGCAAATTAGCAAGTTCTACTTGCAATTTACCTTCACTTGTTACTGCGTGACGAGAAAAAATGTTTAAAATAAGCATTGTTCTGTCGAGAACAGGGCAGTTACAAATATCTTCTATGTTTTTTATCTGCGCCGGTGACAGCTCTGTATCAAAAATTATCATTTTACTTTTTAGCTTTTCTGCCAAATCCTGTAATTCCTCTACTTTACCCTCACCAAGAACAGTTGCAACATCTAGCGTAGGTCTCTTTTGTGTAATTATCCCTACAACTTCTATATCGGCAGTTTCACAAAGCTCACTTAATTCTGCTATTGAGGTTTCGCAATCATATTCGCCTGTATCAACTGCCGCAAGTACAGCCGTTTCTTTTTCAAAATCTTCTGCTAAATCGTACATATATTCCCTCTCTTAAAGTATTAAACTAATATTCATCTACAAATATTATACTATATATTTTAATTTAATCAAACTTTTTTAACAATATAATATCTTTACCGTTAAAATTGTAATATTTAAAAACATTTGATAATATTAAAACATCTGTATTTTGAGTAATAATAATATCTACTTTTAATCTTCTTAAAATATTCGATATTTCTTTTATATTCTCTCCATATTCCCCAAATATCCATGCAAATTTATAGTCTTTGGTTGTTATGGTAATAATATTATCTGTTACCAAATTTAAAATATAATTATCTATAACATATTGATTATATCTTTCCAGATTTCCCCATAAGTTTTTATTTTGCGTATATATTCTGTCATCTTTAACAGTATAGACACCTCTCAAATAATTAAAATCTGTTTTGCTTCTTTTATATTTACCGTCAATAAATAAGCTTATCTCTCTATCTAATGTATTGATTAATCTTTGTGTATTAAAAAAATCATTTTTATTGTTTGCATCTATCACACATATATTATCATCAATATTAAAAATTGCCGACCTGCTGTCATTTGCCATTATTATAGAATCACTGTTCGTAACTTTATAATATGTAAAGAAAACTGTGTTAATGCAAATACATAATATAAAAACAATAAAACGCGTATATGGACTTTTAAACTTAATTTTTATATAAAAGAAAAACATAAAAATTATTATTCCGACAAACAAAAGCGCAAAATAAAAATTTTTACGATATATGGTATTTATAAAATAAGTGTCATTTTCATAAAAAATTCTTGCAATCTTAATTATAATTTCTACTGTTAAAACAGAAACTTTTATAAATATTTGTCCTATTCGACAAAATTCGACACTATAAAACAGAACGCCCAAATAACCAAAGCATAAAACAAAGGGCATAAACGGAATAACAAGAAACGATACTATTGCACCAACAAAAGAAAAATTATTAAAAACAAACAGTGAAAACGGTACAACCGCAACGTACGACACAACGGAAACAGAAAAAGCTCCCAATAAATTTTTAAACCATTTTTTATTTTTTAAATTTTTCAGTACCGAAAAAATCTGCATTAAATTATCATTTACTCTGCTATAAAAAATTATTAAAATCATATAAATAAAAACTGTCATTATAAACGACAAATCTATAATCGCAAGAGGGATAACCAGTATATAAATCCCGCAAATTAAACCCAACGTGTTTAAACTGTCAGATTTCCTATCAAAACAATCAGCCAAATTCATAAAAACTATTAGCATTGCCGCTCTGTATGTAGACGGAGAATATTGTGACATAATAAACAACAAAACTCCAAACAATATACTTATAACAAGTTTTAGCTTTTTATGTTTCTTTTTACGCAACACAAAAAACAGTAAGGAAAATGCTATTGAAATATGAAGTCCGGATACAGACAACAAATGGTACAGCCCTGTTTTAAGTAATATTTCGCTGTCTCTTTCATCTATATACTTCCTATCCGAAAATATCATACCTAAAAGTGTGCCTATATGAAGTGACTTTTCATTAATATATATTTTATTGATTATATCTGTTTTCTTCTTTTCTATTTTGCATAACAGTGGCTCAAATTCATATTTATTACTATATATTATTTTTTGCGGAACAACACTGTAAAGTATTCCTTTTGAAAAAATATTGTAATTATAATCCATTATAAAGTCTTTATATTCAAAACTTATCCTTACATTAGTGTCTGTCTCCAATTCATCTGTCTTTGCAATAGGTTTTAGTAATTTACAGGGCTGTTCATCTGTATATAAATATTTTTTTCCTCCAATTTCCACCACTCTTGCATAAACGGTCTCTGTACTGCCTATCAAATTATTTGCATAATTTATTTTATTTTGCAAATTATAAAGCGAAAACAAAGCGAGGATTAGTCCAACTAAATACAAGCTTGTATAAACTTTATTGCGCCTATATACTGAACACAAAATAATTAAAAGTAAAATAATAACGAAAACATACGTTTTATGCAAAAAAAGAACAGCTGTGATAACTGTTATCACAACTGCCCCAAAAGTAAGCATAGGTCGTATAAATATTAAATTAAAAAAACTCTCTTTTAATTTTATAAAAATATTATACTTCTGCACTTTTATCATACGGTGGCCAAGAAAGAGCCTTTCCTCCCAAAATATGAAAATGTAGATGTTTAACGGTTTGACCGCCATCTTCGCCGCAATTATTTACTATTCTGTATCCGTTTTCAAGATTTAGTTTCTTTGCTATATTTGCTATTACGCAGAAAATATGTCCGATAACTTTCGCATTTTCTTCTGTCAATACATTCGCAGACTCTATATGTTCCTTTGGTATTACCAAAAAATGTACAGGCGCTTGTGGCGCAAGGTCATAAAACGCAACACATTTATCATCTTCATATAGCTTATTTGCAGGTATTTCACCGTTTACTATTTTGCAAAATACACAATCCATAATAAAAACCTCTCTTTTTATTAATTTACTTCCACATTCTCTTTTTGTTCTTCGTCTTTTTCTTCTCTATAAGCAATAACAGTCAATATCTGCTTTGCATTAGATGATTTTACCTTAAAATTAATATCTTGTATCTTAATTGACGCATTTTCGTTCTTTGCAGGTATTCTTTCAAGCTGTCCTATTATCAGTCCGCCAAGTGTTTCATAATCTTCTTCGTATTCGCCCAAATCACAGTTAAATATTTTTTCTACTTCATTTAGACCGATATCACCATTAAAAATATATCTGTTTTTCGTTATTTCTGTAATATCCATATCTTCGCTGTCATATTCATCTTGAATATTACCGACTATGCTTTCCACAATATCCTCCATAGTCACTATACCTGATGTTCCGCCATATTCATCTATAACAATGGCTATTTGTGTTTTGGCTATGTTTAACTGTGAAAACATATCTCGACAACGTGTGTTTTCAGGAACAAAAATAGGTTTTCGCATATATTTTGTAACTTTAAAATTATTGCACTTTTCCTTGTTTTTAATCAGTTGCAATAAATCTTTAACATTAAAAATACCTATTATATCATCTGCATTTTCTCCCATAACGGGGAAACGGGAGTAGCCATATTTACTTGCTATATCAAGTATTTCATTAAGTGAACTGTCCTTCTCTATAAAGACAGTATCCGTACGATGTGTCATTATATAGTCAACTGTACGGTCATCAAGCTCGAAGATATTGTTTATCATCTCTTTTTCCTGTTGCTCAATACCACCCATATCCTCGCTGACGTCCATCAAAAATCTTATTTCTTCTTCGGTTACATAGTCTTCGTTTTCTTTATATTCAGCACCGAAAATTTTGGAAATTATTTTTATCAAAAAGTCGCATACTGCTCTTAACGGATAAAAAACTATATATATTGCAAAAGCTATCTTTGCAACAAAATTAACATTTTTTACACCTGCTGTTCTTGCAAGTCTCTTTGCCACTCCTCTGGAAACAACTATTATTATTAACGAAAGAACTGTTATACATACAAAAAGTTCCAAATCTTTTATAACAATGCTTTGATTTTTAAAAATAGGCAGATTTCTTATTGATGATAAGGCAAACACCGCAAAAGTCAGATGTAAAAAAGTATATGCACAACGCATAGAAGACTTAAATCTACGGGGACTCTTTAACAATATACGTAGTAATTTGTTTTCTTCCCCTTCCTCAAATATTTGTTTTGAAAACGCATCAGGCACTCCGCAAATGGTTTTTTGACAGAAAACAACCACGCTAGCCAAAATAATCGAAACAAGGGAAATCCAAATACTGACAGTATCAGGGTCCATAAAAAATAACACTCTCCATTCTCTTTTCATAAAAAACATACTACTTATTCTTAATTATATTAAAAATATAATGATTTTAGTATACTATAACAACAATATATTGTCAACGAAAAGGCAAAAACAAAGAGACTGCATAAATATATGCAATCTCCTTATTATTCGTTACCCTTATTCAAGGTAATTATTTACCATTGTTCATATTGAAACGTTTATTAAATCTATCAACACGACCGCCAACATCTATCAATTTTTGTTTACCTGTAAAGAATGGATGGCATTTTGAGCAGATTTCAACACGGATTTCAGGTTTTGTTGAACGTGTTTCTATTGTATTACCACAAACGCATTTTATAACTGATGGTACATAGTTAGGATGTAGTCCCTCTTTCATTTATCTTCACCTCGCTATTATAGTATGACATAACATTAATATGCTATCATAAAATTGTTATAATTGCAATAGAAAAAGCAGTTTTTTTAAAAAATAATTTTATTTTTTTGATATTTATATAAATATTCTTTAATTTAATAGTTATTAAATGTTAATAATGAAGTAGATTATGAAATTTTTGAATTATTTTCTTTTTTTAACAAATAAAAAATACAACTGTCGATATCCCTACTACATATAAATTTTATTGAATATATAAAAAGGTAATATTCAACTACCGAAAAAATACAAAAAAATAAGTCACTGTACATAGAAACAGTGACCTATTGCAATATTTATCTTATAACTTTTATATTAGCT
>JAHHTQ010000030.1 GCA_020024555.1 Angelakisella sp. | reverse complement strand
GTAATTTCAAAGAAACTTTTTCTCTTGCAAAAAGTTTCCTCTTTTGGCATTTATGCCAAAATTCACCTTCAAAAATGCGCTTACACGGCAAAAGCGTTCCGTTTTCTGCGGAAAACGTCTTAGGCTCTGCCTAAGAACCGCAATTTTTTGAAAAAAATTGAGTAAAACTTCTATATCCTTCGTCATTATGACAAAGGATATACCTTTTTGACACGCTAAGGAGCAGATAAAAAATATCAACTCCTACGATTAATTATTATTAAGTTATAGCTTTTTGCTCATTATTGTAACTGTATATTTTTTAGCCAAAACTTTTCACTTTGAACATTCCCCTTTACATATCCCAATCTGACTTAATTAAAACTAACAGATTTTAAATATTAGCAAATATCCGTATCAAAAAGTTTTTTTACAAAATAATCTTTTGACAGTAAAGTAATATCCAAAATATATCTCCTTACATTAATCCACAATAAACATCTGCGCCCAGTAGTATGTTCCGTTTTCCTGATAGCAGGAAACTGCCATACCTGTAAATTGTCTGTGCATTATATTCGCTCTGTGCGACGGTGAACCCATCCAAGCATCTACAAGCACTCTGGGGTCCCCAAGGCTTTCTCCGCTTGAATTTCTACTGCCCATTGCCAAATTTTCACCAACAAGTATATAGTATTTTTTTCCGTTTTCCGCAAAAACACTGTCCCATGTTTTATTTCCGGGACGGGCATGGTCAAATAAACCTACTATTTCTCTTGCGCGGACATCAGCTATTTTTTGTATGTCATTTCTGTATACAAGCGGTTTTAGACCTTCATAACTTCTGTTTTTGTTACATTCTTCCAAAACCTGTTGATATTTTGAATTTGTTGAAACAGTATCCAGTTTCTTTGTAATTGTTATCTTACCTTTGTATATATCTGTTCCGTTTCGCAGTACAGACACAGTTACTGTGGCGCTGTTTCCACTGTTAAGCGTTATATTGACTTTCTCTTTTTCGTTTTTTACTGTTACATTACCGTTTGTTTCAAAATAAAATATGTCACCCTCTGTATAATCAGTGACAATTACAGTACTCGTTTTGCCCAAAGCTACCGAAAGCTTATTGTTATCAAGATTTAAATCTTTTACAGAATTTGCAATAACAACAGGTATTGTAACAGTATTGTCAAAATAACCGTCTGCCTTTACAGTAACAGTAATATTTGCCTTACCGACAGCTTGTGGCGCAATGCTTATCTTTCCGTTTGTATATGTAGCTTGTACATTTTCATTGTCACTTTGTACAGTTACTGTTCCGTTTTCCTGTGACACCACATTAACTGTCTCTGTCTCACCCATCGGCAATATACATTCTTTTTTACTTAAAGACAGTTTTGCCTTTGTTGGTATGACATTCATTTCAAAATTATCTTCATAATCACTGTAACCGTCAGCGCTTACAGTCACTTTTACACTATGTTTTCCTACTTTTGAACTTATAAGTTCTATTGCGCCGTTTGATTTTTTTGTAACTTTTACTTCACTGTCTGTGTCTACATTGACAGTTGTGTTTTTTTCAACAAATTTCGGCGTTATTGTTAATACTGTATCTCTTTCAACATCATCAACCTTATTGTTGCTGTATTCAATATTGCCTGTCAAACGAGGTAAAAAACAGTTTAAATTAAGTTCCTTATTGTAATCCTCATAATTTTTATCTTGCGCGGTAATTTTCAAAACAGACTTTCCGGGTTTCACTGCTTTAAGTTTTACTGTGTTATCTGTATTTGTAAATTCAAAAGTATCTCCGTCAAGTGAAAAGTTCAGTGGAATATTTGCGGTATTTGTAAAAATAAATTCTGTATCATCAGTATCAATCAAAATATTATAGCTATCTTCCGATACTTTTTCGACTCTATTTTCAATAAGATTGCAAGTATAATTTACTTCCATTGTCTTTTTCTTTGATACAACATTGAGTATGTATTCAGTTGTATCATAACCCTTTGCGCTTACGACAAAAGGAATTTGCTCTGTTCCTTCGGTATGGGATTCTATTATAATAATATTATCAGAGATTTCCACTTTGGAATTTTGCGGTACATAATTTTCTTTTAACGATACGGTATACGGTTCATTGTTTTCCAAAGCAACATAGATTTTTGTTTTTGCCTTATCCCCAAATAATACCTGCACAGTACTGTTGTCAATATTTTCTGCCAAAATATTAGTTTCCAAGCTGTACTCGGTAGGCATAGGTTTTGAACACGCAACCATAAATATGGTTATAAACAAAAGTATACCCGTCATTAAATATTTTTTCATAATAAAAAATCACCCCTTTTTCTAAAAATATAATTATAAAAAAATATTTATTTCTTGTGATTACTGCAATCAGTTTTGGTTAAATCAGAAAACTTAACTGCTTCCAGTTCATTTCTTACCATATCTGAAACATGGGAAAAAATTGCATGAAATTTACACATACCGCAAGCTTCTGTATTCATATTGCAATTATAATCTTTTTCCGCAACACATCTTGAAAGGGCATATTTACCCTCAACGACTTCCAAAACTTCTGCCAAACTGATAGTTTCGGGGGATTTTGCAAGTTCATATCCGCCCTTTGCTCCCTTAAAAGATGCGACTATTCCATTTGTTGCCAATTTTCGCAAAATTTTAAGTGAAAATCGAAGGGTGACTCCTGTATATTCAGATATCTGCGCTGCGTCCATTCTTTTTGCATTTGCTGCCAAACACTGTACTATTCTTACAGCATAATCAGCCTCCAGAGTAATATGCATATTTTATCCTCCATATTAAAACAAAAGTTACATATGAAATTAGTATAACCTAATTACTTGCTAAAATCAAGCTATGTTTTTTTGAAATAAGAATTTAATAAAATTCACGACAAAATGCAAAAAAATGCCTTAATAAATATAAAATTTTAAACAAAAGTTAAAAATTAATTAAGAAAATTATAACAAAGTACTTGACAAGTATAGGTAATTAAAGTATTATTATGTTAACGTAGTTTCTATGGAAAGTAATTGTGTGCATTATGGATAAAAACTTTAAACACTTGTCTGATGAAGATTTAATAACTTATGTGGGACAAGGCAATTTCTTTGCCGATTCTGAACTCATTTTACGCTACACTCCGTATATTATGAAACGTATTTCACGTTACTCTTTACCGGGTGTCGAAAGTGAGGATTTGGTTCAGGAATGTTTAATAGGACTAATGAAAGCTGTTAAATATTACGACAAGGAAAAGAGCAAGTTTAACACTTTTGCGCGTATATGTATAGAATCTTCTGTATCAACTGCGGTCGAGTCTGCACTTTCAAATAAAAGTATTCCTCTAAAAGATTACTCATCTATTTCAGAGGAAACTGAACAAAGCACTTTGGATAATACTTATTGTTCACCCGAGCAAACAGTATTTTTACAAGAACAGATTAGCGAATTTTATTGCACGGTAGAAAAAATATTGTCTCCTTTTGAGAATAAAGTCTTAACCTTACATCTTGACGGATACTCTTACAAAACTATTTCGCACAAGCTAAATACTACCCCAAAGGCTGTTGATAATGCTATACAAAGAATTCGACGAAAATTGCGACCGATTTACGGTCTTATTTAACTTTCGTTAATAATCAAATTAATATTTGATTAAAAATAATACAGCCTGATATTTGTAATAGACTTACAAATAAATGGGTAAAGAAAATAAAGTGAGGTATTTTAACATGTACGAAGACAAAACATTAGTATGTAAAGAATGTGGTTCAGAATTTGTATTTACAGCAGGTGAACAAGAGTTCTATGCTGAGCGTGGTTTCGCTAACGAACCACAAAGATGTAAATCTTGCCGTGACGCTCGTAAACAAAGCCAAAAAGCTGAAAGAGAAATGTTTACAGCAACATGCGCAGGTTGTGGTTGTGAAGCGCGCGTACCATTCAGACCACGTGAAGACCGTCCTGTATATTGCAGCGAGTGCTTTGCAAAAATCAAAGAGCAACAAGATAACTGATAATTACACCTATAAAGGCTAAAAAATGTTATCCCCCCTATCTTTTTTTATAAAAGGTAGGGGGTTTTGTATTATATGGCAATAACAAAAACAGTCTGTGAGGGTAGACTCATAGACTGTTTTTGCAGATGTGGGAAGTGTATATAAAAACATCTTTTTTAAGAGATGCTTTTACACATTTTTATGTACTTTTATTGTGTATAAATAAAATTTGTCGTTTTCGGTGCGTTGTGTTACCAAATTTACGCCCCTGTTTTTTATTTCTTTAACAATTTCTTCAACAGATGAAAAAATTATTCTGTAATCATGACTTATAAAGTTTCGGTGTATTTTTGAGTTTTCTTGTTGCTCTACCAAACCTTCAATATATTCCTCGGCTTTTTGTGTGTTGTATTTTTTTTCGGCTATTACTATGGCGGCGTTCAGTCTTTTTTCTTCATCATCTATCTTTAATAAACCTCTCGCTACTCTTTCGGGAAAATCATTTTCTATTGCCAGCTGTTTTATTTCATCTGATAATTTAAGAAGTCTCATTTTATTTGATGCCGAAGGTTGAGAAATTCCAAGCATTGCGCAAACCTTACTTTGCGTCATTCCCAGTGAATTAATAAGTTTTTCTATACCTTCTGCCTGTTCAAAGTAATTTAAGTCTTCTCTGTGCATATTTTCCACAAGCGCAAGCACAGCGCTTTCATCACTGGAATAATTTTCAATAATACACGGTATTTCCGACATTCCAAGCTTTTGACAAGCCCGCAAACGTCTTTCCCCTGCAACAAGTGTAAATCCGCGTCTGTCTTTATTTTTTACAACTATTATAGGAGTCAAAAGACCATTTCTCGATATGCTCTTTGCCAAGCTATCAAGCTGTTCATCAGAAAAATTTTTTCTAGGTTGATTTGGGTTTGGCTCTATACTGTCTAATGCAATTAAGACTACATTACCCTTTATTTTTAACTTATTTTTCTTTTTCAACATTTCCCATTCCACTCCCGTATCAGTATTTCGTTGTATTAACTTTAACACAAATATTCCTTTTTTACCACAGATAAAAAACGCAAAATGCCTTTATATATAGCATTTTGCGTCATTTTTAAAGTAAACTTTTCTTTATTTGTGCCGAATTTCTCGGATATTTGTCGGGAGTTGGCTTTATCTTTGTTATAACTACCAAAGTTCTGCCGTCACCGTTGGGCAATGTATAATCAACTATTCGACTAACTTCGCCACCGCATAGTTTTATTGCATTTTTAGCCTCATCAACTTCTTGTCTGCCACTGCTTCCTTTTAATGCAATGAACATTCCGCCTACTTTTACATAAGGCAAACAGTATTCGCTGAGTTTTTGCAAATTCGCAACAGCGCGGGATACCGCTACATCATATTTTTCCCTATGCTCAACAGTTCTTGCGCCGTCCTCTGCCCTACTGTGTACGGTTTCATTTGCATAGCCTAAATTATCCGATAAATTACGTAAAAAATTAAGTCTTTTTTCCAAACTGTCAAGCAAAACAATGTTTAAATCTTCACGCATTATCTTTATTGGCACAGACGGAAAACCGGCGCCTGTACCCACGTCTATAACTGTGCTGTTTTTCGGGATATCCACCATTGTCAGCGGAAGTATACTGTCAAGAAAATGTTTCTCTGCAATTTCACAATCATCTGTAATAGCTGTTAAATTTATTTTTTCATTCCACTCTTTTAACATTTCACAATAAATTGAAAACTTGCTAAATTGTTCCTCTGTAAGCTCAAACTTATTGTCTGCGCCAAACAGTTCTCTTGTCTTTTCATAGCTGATTATATCTATCACCACCCACTAAGTATTTTTATAACACAAAATTAAACATTAAATCTAAATAGAACTATATCGCCGTCTTTCATAACGTACTCTTTACCTTCGCTGCGTACCAGTCCTTTTTCTTTTGCCGCTGTCATAGTTCCGCAAGCCATCAAATCATCAAAAGAAACAACTTCCGCGCGTATAAAGCCACGCTCAAAGTCAGAGTGTATCTTTCCTGCTGCCTGAGGAGCTTTTGTGCCTTTCTTGATTGTCCATGCGCGCACCTCCGGCTTACCTGCTGTCAAATATGATATTAGACCAAGCAAATCGTAGCTTGCAGTAACAAGTCTGTCAAGACCACTTTCATGTAGTCCCAAATCTTCCAGGAACATCATTTTGTCTTCTGCTGTCATTTCCGCTATGTCTTCTTCCATTTTTCCGCAGATTGGTACAACTTGCGCATTCTCTTCTTTTGCTATTTCGCATACTTCAAGATAGTTTTTGTTTTCGCTCAAATCACTCAAAAGGTCTGTCTCACTCATATTTGCCGCATAAATTACAGGTTTGTTTGACAGTAGCGCAACGTCGCTGATTAGCTCTTTTTCGTCATCTGTGCAGTCAAAACTTCTTGCTGATTTACCGTTTTCCAAGTGCGCATACAGCCTTTTAAATACTTCTGCCTCTGCAAGCGATTTTTTGTCTCCGCCTTTTGATGCCTTTATACATCTGTCAATACGTCTTTCAACAAGCTCCATATCGGATAGTATAAGTTCAAGTTCAATAGTCTCTATATCTTTTTTTGCGCCTACCACACCGTCAACGTGTATTATATCCGTATCTTCAAAGCAACGTACAACATGCACGATAGCGTCTACTTCACGTATATGTGATAAAAATTTATTTCCAAGACCTTCACCCTTCGATGCGCCTTTTACAAGTCCCGCAATATCAACAAATTCTATAACCGCGGGTGTAACTTTGTCAGGGTCATACATTTCTTTGAGTTTATCAAGTCTTTTATCCGGAACAGTTACCATACCGACATTTGGCTCTATTGTACAAAAAGGATAGTTTGCAGATTGAGCGCCACCACCTACAATAGCATTAAAAAGTGTACTTTTTCCTACGTTTGGAAGTCCTACTATACCTAGTTTCATTTTTATATACCTCTGTTTTTACTTAATTTTTATTTCTTTGTATATTATACAAAGTTTTATTATATTTAACAATACAAAAATTTAATAAAAAAACTATTCAACAATACTTTTGAGTTGTGAGAGTTCATTAATATAATATGTGCTTATATTTCCTTGCGGATTTTCCTTTGCAAACAGACAAGTGTCTATACCACTGTCATAACCACCCTTTATATCAGTAAGTAAACCGTCGCCTATCATTAATGTTTTACTTTTATCAAAATTATCTATATCATTGAAAATATATTCAAAAAATTTGACATTCGGTTTTCTGTATCCTATCAAATCACTGTCATATACCTTTTCAAAGTATTTTCCTATATTTGCAAGTTTAATCCTATTTACCTGCGTATCGTGGACACCGTTTGTGGCAATAAACAGTCTGTGTGTCTTTGATAAATCATTAAGCATCTCAATAGCGCCAGTCATTATATGGTTTCCCTCTGACAAGTAACTTCTGTATGTGGTATCCCACTGAATACCGTCTATATCTTCCCCGTTAAATTCCTTTACCGATTTTGAAAATCTGTTACGGAGAACTTCATCAAGCTCTATTTCACCTTGTGAATATCTATCCCACAACTCCTTGTTTATTCTTTTATATACCTGTTCAAAGGCTTCGTGATTATCTATATTTTTTTCTGTCAACAATCTATTTAACGAACATTTTTCATTTGCCCCAAAATCAAGAATAGTATCGTCTAAATCAAAAAGCAATATATCATATCTCATAATAAAACTCCTAAACATAAAAATCTACAATAAATTTTGACAAAAATTTAATTTTGTAATATAATCTTCAATATGTTAAAAAAATAATAAATGAAAGTGGTAAAATATATGAAAAAAATATTATCTGTTTTCCTGACACTAATCATAATAATCAGTGTTACAGCTTGTGGTGGTAACACTGACACATCATCACCAAACTCAAATTCCGACAATTTTTCAACAAATAAATCAAATCTTGTTGAATACAAAATCAAAGATACTGGCATAAGTATTTCTATTCCGAGCGACTACACTGTGTTTACAAAAGAAACAGCAGAAACGACGGATAACAGTAAAATTGACAAAGATGTCTATATAAAAATACTGAAAGACCTAGATGAAAACGCAAGCTTAATCGCTGTTTCTCCTGACAATAAAAATGAAATTCAAATAAACTGCACAATCAGCGGAGAATTTCAGGTATTTAACAGTTTTAAAGTTTTCAGTGACAGTGAGATACAAAAATTAGGCAAAAATATTGAAGAAGAATATAACAAAATCGGTATAGAGCTTGAAAATCTCAGTGTAACAGAACAAAACGGACAAAAATATATCCATTTCTTCGGGAAAAACACAGGAACCGAATATGGCTATAAAGAATTTTTACAATATTCAACATATATTGATGATGTTTCATTTAATTTGGTAACTCGTCCTCTTGGGGAAAATACTCTTACAGATAACGATAAAACTATATTTGATAATGTGTATAAATCCATCAAAATAGAATACAAACAAACAAATCAAGAATAACAAAATCATATTTAAAACGGGGCTGTGATGAACTAGATATATCGTCACTGCCCCGTTCTTTTATTACCTGTTTTTTTACATTATTTTACCATACAAATTTCCGTCAATTTGTTTCTTCGGTTGTGTGTTTTCTGATTTTTTAGGCGCAGATTTTTCACCGTTTACCAGTGGAACTCCCAAAGTCACATTTTTGATTAACTCGCTATCGTCTATTTTTTTAGCTGTCTCACCTTGTTGTTCACCGATTGTTTCGCTTTGCGCCTTTTTATAATTTGTTTTTGACCTGTTGTCTTTATTATATGGACGTTTTCCGCCACGTTGAGATTTATTTCTGTAATTTCTGCCTGCTCCGCTATGCTTTCTGTCGGCAAATTCTTCGCTTGGAACACCGCTCACAGAAGAAATTACAACATATCTGTTTGGATCAAGTCCTTCTGATGTGGAAGTTGCGCCTTTTATCTCAGCAACCGCGCCATGTATTACTCTACGTTCGTATGGATTCATCGGTTCAAGTGTTATGCTCTTACCTGTTCTTATCGCTTGTTTTGCAAGTCGTTTAGCAAGACCTATAAGCGTCTTTTCACGTTTTTCACGGTAGTTTCCGCTATTTATATTCAAACGTAAGTATTCGCCTTCGCCACGATTTGCAACCAAACTGGATAAATATTGCAAGGCATCAAGAGTCTCTCCTCTGTAACCGATAACAGAGCCTGCGTCCTCTCCGTCAAGAACAAGATTTACGCAATCCGAATAGTATACAGGGCTTGATGTAACGTTGTCATAACCCATTTTTTTCATAACATCATTTAAAAATTCAGAAGCTTTTTCCGCCTTTTCTTTAACGTCACTATTTGGCTCTATCTCTATCTTTACATCTGTTTTTTCAGATACATAATTTTTATATGTTTCTTGCTTTACCTGTACGTTGTTTTCTTCATTATTCTCTTTTGATTGCGGTTTTGCTGTATCGAGGTTTTCTTTTTCCACTGTTTTTTCAGTTGATTTTACGGTTTCTTTTTTCTCTGCAAAAGAGTTGTTTTTATTTTGTTTTCTTTCACCAAAATTATTTTGCTTTTTCTCTCTTACTTTATCTGTTTGTTTTTCACCGTTTTTTCTTTCAACTGTGTTGACATTTCTTTCTTTTACTTTTGATTTTGGAATAACAATATCTTCTTCCTCTACAAAAACCCTTACTTTTGCAGGATATTTCTTTATTCCCAAAAATCCACGTCTTGGCATAGATAGTATTTCAAACTCTACTTCTTCGGAAGATAATCCCAATTCCAAAGCACCTTTTTCAACTGCTTCATTTACATCTTGCGCTTCAATTATTACATCTCTTACCACTTTAACGCCTCCCTATTTAAAACAGATATTATTTCTCGTCCTCGTTGCCGAACTCAAAATCTGTATAATCACCATATTTTTCAGCATTTCTTCTTCTTGCTTCGGCAAGTCTTTGTCTGTCTTTTTCTTTTTGTGACATTGCTTTTTCGTTTCCTTCGCCGGTTTCTTTTGCCAATTTCTTAGCCTCTATTTTTTCTTGACGTTCCTGCTCTTTTCTTGCTGCTTCTTCTCTGTCAAGTTCTTCCGCTATTTTCTTTGGATTCCAATAATGATTTAGTATCAGTGATTGCGCCAAACCGAATATGTTTGAGAATATCCAGTAAAAACCAACACCCATTGGAACGAATGTTGTAAACCATATTGACATTAACGGCATCATATATGTCATCATTTTTAAACCGCCATTGGTATTGTTATCTGCGCCGGGTGTCATTTTTTGCATTACTATACTTTGCATTAACGCTGTCACACCCGAGATAATAGGAACTAACATCAGTAGACTCCAAAAACCGTTTACGTCAGGACGCATAGAAAGATCTATTCCCATAAACGTCATATTCAGTGACTGAATATGGGCAACCATATCGTTACCGAGTTCTGCAAACATTTGCGGCGCTGTTTGTACTGCTTTCAGATAATCTATTTCAGGGGCGTACAGGTTATTTGCTGTAAATACAGTGGGATTTGCCATTATTATACTTTGTATTTTGGAAAGAATTTCTGCCGGTACGTGTAGCAAGTGAGTCAAAGGACGATAAATAACGTCGATAAGACCAAATAATATCGGCATTTGAATAAGCATAGGCAAACAACCGGACAGCATACTGTAATTCTCACGTTGGTATAGCGCCTGTAACTCTTCTTGTTGTTTTTGCGGATTATTTTTATACTTTGCTTGTATCTCTTTTATTTTTGGTTGCATTCTCTGCATTTTTACAGAGCCTTTTTGCTGTTTGATAGCAAACGGAATAAGCAACGCTTTTGATATAATGGTAAACAGCAAAAGCGCCACTAAATAGTTAGGTATTATTTTGTATGTTGCCCACATTATAAAACCTAATGGAACACCAAAAATTCTCATTATTGTATTCATACGTTTTCCTCTTACAGTCGATTTATACGACCTTTTCTCTCAGTAAAATTTATTGGTTTTTTTATAAACCTTCTCTTTGAATTTTAATATATTAAATTTAATATATTCATCATTCATCTTTTTTTATAACACCGGCAAAAGGTTTTAACGAAAACTTTTCCGGAACGGGGTCATATCCACTTTTGCAAAACGGATTACACCTAAGTATTCTGCACATTCCCATTATTGCGCCACGAAAAATTCCAAATCGTTCAATAGCTTTATAAGTATACGCTGAACACGTTGGATAAAACCGACATGAGCGTGGGCGTCCGGACGAAATATTTTTTTGATAAAATCTAATTGAACCCAGAAACAGTTTGTCTTTAAAAAAAATATATATTTTTTCAATCATAGTTTAATTTTGTTTTTTAAAAAAGTTATATAAAAGATTATTTATCTTTTCTGTTTAACAATAATTTTTCAAAATGTTTTTTCATAACTTTGCTTACCTCCGTACTTTTACAGAGCGTTGTTTTTGTCCTTGCGACAAATACTATATCACAGCCTTTCAGCAAACTTAAATCCTGTTCTCTTATTGCCGCTCTAATCACTCTCTTGGCGCGATTTCGCTGTACTGCCCCACCAATTTTTTTTGTTGCGGTTATTCCTATTCGTGTCCTATTTGATTTGTTAAAAAAAATATATGTTACAAGTAACGGGTCAACGCAACTTTTTCCACGTCTATACAGTCTTACAAAGTCCTTATTTTCTTTTATCACATAATATAAAGGCATAATATTCCTTCTTTTGTCAAATTCTTTGCATCACGTATTTTTTTGATATTATTTGATATTAATAAAAATTATACCAAAACCGCGCAAGTTACACTTAAAAACAAAGCCCACATAAATGTGGGCTGACATCAAAGAATTACTCTTTTACGTTTTTTAAAAAAAGTCTTATTAAAGAGTTAGCTCTTTACGACCTTTTGCACGTCTGCGAGCAAGTACTTTTCTACCATTTGCTGTTCTCATTCTTTTACGAAAACCGTGAACTTTACTTCTTTGTCTTTTTTTAGGTTGGTATGTTCTTTTCATTATCTTTTTCCCTCCTTACAATTCAGTACACTTTACAATATACTCTTTTTTTATTCAGATAAACCGGTATAGGTATATTGCCCATACTGTCAATACTTTTACCTTACATATTATAAATGAGTATAGTTACAATGTCAACCCATTTTTATTTATTTATTGATATAGAAATATAAAACAAACAAAAATTTACAAATAATATTTTTTAATGCAATACATTTTTTTATTTATCAACTAAAAAAATCACTTAAATTTTTAGTTTAAATTTATATATTTTTTACATTTAAACAAATGTAAACAATTTCTATTAATAATAGAAGATAAATGTTGCAAATGTTGATGTTTTTATGGTATAATATCATAGTATAGTTATGCAAAAAAATACTGATAAATCAAGTAAAATAATAACATTTTATTTAAAATAACAATACTGAAAACATATTGTTATTCACAGAAAAAAGTTCTTTTGCACAATGTGCAAAACCGAGAAAATTATATTAAAATTCACAAAAAAAGAAACGGAGAAGAAATGGATACATTAAAAGAAGTCTTTGACCTTGCCATGCTTACTTGTAAAGATAAAATAAGTGAGGTTGCGTATGGACTGTGGCTGTCAGATTTAAAACCTATCAGTTTTGACGGAAATAACTTTGTTCTGTCAATAAAAACAGAATTCAAGAAAAATATACTTGAAGAAAAGTATATGACACTTCTTACAGAATCATTTGAAAGTGTAATAGGTTTTTCCGTAAACATACAATTTGTTTGCGAAACAAACCACTTAACAAATGCAACGCCTATAAATAAACCTACTACCTATGCGCAAAAGACACCTATTACACAATATTCTTCACAACAGTCAATATTATCGACACAGACTACGCAAATACCAACATATACAAACCCCGCTCCCGATAACTATTCCGCCACAAATCTTACAGTTTCCGACCAACCGTTCGGCGGTGAGTACGAATATAACTTTGATACATTCATAATCGGTTCATCGAATAAATTTGCGCATGCGGCAAGCTGGGCTGTTGCAACAAATCCCGCAAAGAGCTATAACCCGCTGTTTATTTACGGAGATTCCGGACTTGGCAAAACCCACCTTGTTTGCGCTATATGCGAAGAAATAAGAAAAAACAATCCAACTTTCAACATTATTTATGTAAAAGGTGAAGAATTCACAAACGAACTTATTAATGCTATCAGCAGAAAAAACACACAGGAATTTCATGATAAATACAGAGCCGCCGACTTGCTTGCCGTTGACGATATTCAGTTTATAGGCGGTAAGGAAAGCACACAGGAAGAATTTTTCCACACATTCAATACTTTATATCACGCAGGCAAACAGATTATTCTTACCAGCGACCGTCCGCCAAAAGAAATAAAAACACTTGAAGACAGACTTCGCACACGTTTTGAATGGGGACTGCTTGCCGATATACAAGCTCCCGACTTTGAAACAAGAATGGCAATAATAAAAAGAAAAGCAGAACTTTTGCACTTTATGATTCCCGATGATGTCTGCGACTATATTTCAAATAGGCTAAAAACCAATATCCGTCAACTTGAAGGTGTTGTTAAAAAACTAAATGCCTATAATCAACTTGCGGGGTCTGCGCCGACAATTTTGCTTGCCCAAACAGCCATAAAAGATATACTAAACGATCACCAACCTCTGCCTATGACTGTTGACCGTATAGTTACGGAAGTCGCCCGTACATACTGTGTAACACCGGAAGATATTCGAGGAAGCAAGCGGGCAGGCAACATATCTATCGCGCGACAAATATCTATGTATATAATCAGGGAAATTACTCCTATGTCAACAACAGCCATAGGCGAAGAATTTAACAACCGTGACCACAGTACAGTTGTGTATGCCTGTCAACAGGTAAATAAGATGATAAAGCAAAACACACGTGTAAAAGAAATTATTGATGACATAATAAAAAATATTAAAGCAAGTTAACTATTCAACAAAAACAATGTTAATTGTTGAATAGTTAGTGTTTAAACAAAAAATCAAATTAACAAGAACTTTAACAATTAACTGTAAAAACTATATAAAAAGTTTAAAATACTGTTTTTTTCGACAAGATTAACATTTGTTTATACAGCATTTTCACACAAAAAAACTTATAAAAAATCAGATTAAATAAGGCTTTGCAAACTTTTTAACCAAACTAACACCCTCTACTACTAATACTATTAATATAATATATTTATATATATATATTATATATTTCTAACGAATAAATATTTAACTCTAATATTATTTTATTGTTAAAAATATATTCTTAAAAGGAGATAATTTTAAAAATGAAATTTACATCAAATGTACAAGTACTAAATCAAGCTATATCAAGAGTTGTACTGGCTGTATCACAAAGATCAACAGAACCTGCGCTCGAAGGAATACACATTGTTACTTCTGTAAACAGTGTTTGCTTTACGGGTTTTAATACAGAACTGTGTATAACAGAAACAATAGATGCATCAAATACAGAGACAGGTGAAATAGTTGTTCCGGCAAAATTTTTCACAGATATAGTACGCAAATGTAAAAATGATAATATAACAATAGAAACAGATGATAAATTATTAATACACATAACATCTGGAAACAGCGAATATACTCTTGTAGGAATCAATGCCTTGCAATTTCCGGAGATGCCAAAAGTAGAACACCTTGAAAAAATAACAATAGAACAAAAAAGTTTTTGTCAGCTTATAAGCCAAGTTCTTTTTGCTGTTGCAACAACAGATGATAAACCTGTATATACAGGAGTTTTGTTTGATTACAGTAACGATAAACTTACAGTGGTCGCTATGGACGGATTTAGACTTGCTATGTGTAAATGTAATGCAGATGCCACATCAAACGTACATTTTATTGTTCCGTCAAAAACCTTATCAGAACTTTTAAAATTAATAAAACCCGAAGATATTGAAATGGAAATAGTTATTTCTTCTCAACATATATTAATAAACGTTATGGAAACAACCATTATTTCACGTTTAATTGAAGGTGATTTTATTGATTACAAATCAGCGATACCAAAAGATACAAATTTAAAAGTAACAGTAAACAGACAGGAATTTATTTCATCAATAGACAGAACCTCGCTTCTTATTAACGATAAACTGAAAAATCCGTTAAAATTATCTTTTGAAGAAAACAGTGTGAAAATTTCATGCACAACAACAATAGGAAAAGCGTACGATGAATGCAACTGTAAAACAGAAGGCGAATCAATAAGAATTGGTTTTAACAATAAATTTTTAATAGATGCGCTACGCAACACAGACACCGACGAAGTTCGTTTGGAACTGTCGGGAACGCTTGCGCCAATGAGGGTATTACCGCCAAACGGTGATGATTATCTGTTTTTAGTACTGCCAATGCGTCTGAAAGATGATAATTAAAAGGAGAAATTTATTTTTATGGAAACAAAAAAAATAGAAGTTATAACAGAATATATAAAGCTTGACAGTTTTTTGAAACTGAGCGGAGCTTCCCTTACCGGCGGGAGCGCCAAAGAAATGGTACAAAAAGGTGAAATACTTGTAAACGGAGAAGTTTGCACAATGCGTGGAAAGAAACTTCGTAACGGTGACACTGTACAGGTAAACGGAGATAAAACCATATATGAGGTAATACAAAATTGAAATTATTAAGTTTGGAACTTAAAAATTACAGAAATTTACAAAAGCAAGTGTTAAATCCACATGAAAAAGTTAATATTATATATGGTGACAATGCGCAGGGAAAGACTAATTTGGTTGAAGCGATATATTTGCTGACCGGTCAAAAGAGTTTTAGGGGCGCAAAGGAAAATGAACTTTTAAAATTTGGGTGTGAGAACGCTGAAATTTTGGCAAGGTTTTTTTCCGGTGGCAGAGAGCAGGAAATAAAAATAATTCTCGGCAAAAATAAAAACATATATATAAACGAAATTAAAGCTACGCCGAATGAATTGACAGGAGTTTTTAACAGTGTAATTTTTTCCCCGACCGAACTTTCGCTTATAAAAGACGGGCCTTCGGAAAGAAGGGCATTTTTAGATAATGCAATAAGTAAAATTATGCCCAGATACAGCGCGATTTTACAAAATTTCAATAAAATTTTATATCAAAGAAATACTCTTCTTTCTGAAATGAAATATAATAAATATGCAGATAAATCACTACTTACCGAAACGCTTTTTGCTTGGGAACAAAGTTTGGTGAAACCTATATATTTGCTTATTAATGCCCGTATAAGATATATTGACAGAATAACTCCGCATATAAAAGATATTTACAGGGAAATAAGCAAAGACAAAGAAAAGATAAATATAGAATATATTCCGTCAATAAAAAATTTACCAACCGATATGGATAGACATAAATGTGAAGAAATAATATTAAAAAGTTTACAAGACAGCCGTCAGGAAGATATAAAAAACGGATATACCACAAGTGGACCGCACCGTGATGATTTTAACATAACTCTCAATAATATATCAGCGAGAAGCTACGGCTCGCAGGGACAGCAACGAAGTTGCGCTTTGGCGCTGAAAATAGCTGAATGTAGGGTAATAGAAGAAGTTACAAACGAAAAACCCATACTTTTGCTTGATGATGTTTTCAGTGAACTTGACAAAAACCGAAAACATTTCTTTTTGAAACAGTTTTTGGATACGCAAATTTTTATAACATCTTGTGATAAGACAGGTATACAGGGAATTAAATCCGGAAAGAGTTTCAGAATGGTAAATGGTGAAATTTATTCAAACCAAAAATAAATTTTCCAAAGTGAAATTAAAAGTTTGTTGACAGGGAGAAAAAATGTATATACATATTGGGCAAAATAAAGCCATCAAAAGCGATGAATTAATAGGTTTTTTTGATATGGACAAAACAACAACCGATAAAATAACAAGGGAGTATTTGGCGAAAGCCGAAAAAAACAAACAAGTGGTATCAATAACAAATGATATTCCAAAAACTTTTGTGGTAACAAGTCAAATTAACAAAAAAAGCAAATGCGCAAAAGAGCAAAAGATATATTTAAATCAAATATCACCATCAACACTGTTAAAACGTACAGCAGGTTAAGGTTATTATAATGATACGTAATTAAGTTTAAAAATTTAAGGAGATATAAAAGTATGGAAAACCAAAATATGCAAGAAAACAGTCAAGCATATGACAGTAGTCAGATACAGGTACTTGAAGGCTTGGAAGCTGTCAGAAAACGTCCGGGTATGTATATTGGTACTACCAGTTTGAGAGGTCTACATCATTTGGTATATGAGATAGTGGACAACTCAATAGATGAGGCGCTTGCCGGTTTTTGTGACCATATAGAGACATCTATATTAGAGGGAGATATAATAGAAGTTGTGGATAATGGTCGTGGTATACCGGTAGGTATTCAACCAAAGCTGAAAATTCCGGCAGTTACAGTAGTTTTTACAGTACTGCACGCAGGCGGAAAATTCGGCGGCGGCGGATACAAAGTATCCGGTGGTTTGCATGGTGTTGGCGCGGCTGTTGTTAATGCTCTTTCGGAATGGCTGGAAGTAGAAGTAAGTGACGGAAAGCATATATATAAACAGAGATATGAACGTGGAAAGATAGTTACAGATTTGGAAATTATCGGAGACACAACAAATACAGGAACCCGTGTTCGCTTTAAGCCTGACCATGAAATTTTTGAAGAACTTGTATTTGATTATGATACGTTAAGAACAAGACTTCGTGAACAGGCTTTTCTAAACGGTGGCGTTCGTATGACTATTGCGGATAAACGTGTTGGAAAAGAACAGGAAGAAAGTATGTGCTATGAGGGTGGTATTCGCTCGTTTGTCGAATATATCAACAACAAAAAACAGGCAGATGCAATTCACGAGGAAGTTATATACATTAGCGGAGATAACGGTGACAGTACTGCTGAAATTGCTATGCAATACAGTGACAGCTATACGGAACTTATACTTTCGTTTGCAAACAATATAAATACAGCAGACGGCGGTACTCATGAGGAGGGCTTTAAACTTGCCCTCACAAGAGTAATAAACGACTATGCCAGAAAAAACAATTTACTTAAAGACAGTGATAAAAACCTTAGCGGTGAAGACGTTCGTGAAGGTATAACTGCGGTTATTTCCGTAAAACTTCACGAAGCTCAGTTTGAAGGACAAACAAAAGGTAAACTCGGTAACAGTGAAATAAAAACTCTTGTAAATCAAATAGTCGGTGAAAAATTATCGCAATATTTTGAAGAAAATCCAAGCGTTGCGCGTGAAATAATAGAAAAATCTTTGACAGCAAACAGAGCGAGAGAGGCTGCAAAACGCGCAAGAGACCTGACACGAAGAAAATCGGCTTTGGAGAGCGCATCGCTTCCCGGAAAACTTGCCGATTGCGCTGAGCGGGACAATGTACGTACAGAGCTTTATATAGTCGAAGGAGACTCAGCCGGCGGTTCGGCAAAGGACGGACGTGACAGACGTTATCAGGCTATATTGCCACTATGGGGTAAAATGCTCAATGTTGAAAAGGCAAGACTAGATAAAGTATACGGGAACGAAAAGTTAATGCCTGTAATAACCGCTCTCGGCTGTGGTATAGGCGAAGATATAGAACCTGAAAAAATACGTTACAACAAAGTTGTAATAATGGCTGATGCCGATGTTGACGGTTCTCACATACGTACGCTTTTACTGACGTTTTTCTTTAGATTTATGCGTCCGCTGATTGAAAGAGGACATATATATATAGCGCAACCACCACTCTATAAACTGGAAAAAGGCAAGCAAATAAGATACGCTTACAGTGATGACGAACGTGATATGTATATAAAAGAACTTAACCCTGACGGAACCGGTAAGGTTGATATTCAACGTTATAAAGGTTTGGGTGAAATGGACCCACATCAGCTATGGGAGACAACTCTTGACCCCGAAAGACGCGTAATGCTACGCGTAACACTTGAAGATGCCAGAAAGGCAGACGAGATATTCAGCATACTGATGGGTGACAAAGTTCAGCCAAGACGTGAATTTATAGAGGAAAACGCAAAGTATGTTACAAATATAGATGTTTAATATTTGATTGACGGAAAAAAATAGAAGGAGAAACTTATGACCGATTTTACAGAAAATCAACAAAATGAGAATACCCCTGTTCAAAATGAACCTATGGGCAGACTTATTGATGTTGATATAGAAAAAGAAATGCGTAAAAGTTTTATGGAGTACTCTATGTCGGTAATTGTTGACAGAGCATTGCCTGATGTACGTGACGGACTTAAACCTGTTCACAGAAGAATACTTTATACAGCACACGAGGGTGGTTTGTTCCCCGAAAAACCTTATAAAAAATCAGCTAAAATAGTCGGTGACGTATTGGCTTCGTACCACCCGCACGGCGATGCCAGTGTTTATGATGCCATGGTACGTATGGCGCAGAGCTTTTCTCTGCGTTATCCGCTGATTGACGGTCATGGAAACTTTGGTTCGGTTGACGGTGATCCACCTGCCGCTTATCGTTATACAGAGGCGCGTATGAGCAAAATGTCAACATTTATGCTTAGTGACATAGATAAAGAAACTGTTGACTGGCAAGGTAACTATGATGACAGTAAAAAAGAACCCGTTGTTTTGCCAAGCAGATTTCCGAATGTACTTGTAAACGGAAGCACAGGTATAGCGGTAGGTATGGCAACAAATATCCCTCCACACAATTTGGGAGAAACCATTGACGCCATTAATTTACTTATAGATAATCCCGATGCAACTCTTGATGAAATAATGCAACACATAAAAGGCCCTGATTTCCCGACAGGCGGTATAATAATGGGCAGAGCGGGTATCCGTTCGGCTTATGGCACAGGACGAGGAAAAATAACACTTCGCGCAAGGGCAACTATCGAGGAGTTTAAAGGTAACCGAGAACGCATAATTGTAAACGAGATACCGTATATGGTTAATAAGGCTCGTTTGATAGAAAGCATAGCGAACCTTGTAAAAGACAAAAAAATAGATATGATTTCCGACTTGCGTGACGAGTCCGACCGAGACGGTATGCGTATAGTTATAGAGCTTAAACGTGACGCAAACGCTCAGGTTGTATTAAATCAGCTGTATAGATTTACTCAAATGCAGGATACTGTCGGCGTAATACTTCTTATGCTTGTCAACGGAGAACCAAAGGTACTTACATTAAAACAAATTTTGGAAGAATACTTAAAATTCCAATATGAAGTAATAACAAGACGGGTAAATTTTGATTTACGCAAAGCACGAGAGAGAGAGCATATTTTGGAGGGCTTAAAGGTTGTTGTAGACAACACAGACGAAGTAATTAAAATTATCCGTTCAAGTGAAGATACAGCTACATCAAAACAAAACCTTATAAACCGTTTTGGTATTACCGATATACAGGCAGGCGCTGTTGTCGCTATGCGTTTGGGACAATTAAGCGGTATGGAACGCATAAAGATAGAGACGGAACTTGAAGAAATACTTAATAAAGTAAACGAGTATTTGGATATACTTGCCCATGATGAAAAGATATACAAAATTATAAAAGACGAGCTGGAAGTTATCCGTAAAAAGTTTGCAGATGAAAGAAGAACAGAGATACAGACAGTTTCGGGTGAAGTGGATATAGAAGACTTAATTCCTGTTACAGACTGTGTGGTTACCCTTACACACTGTGGTTATATCAAACGTCAACCACTCGATGTATATCGTTCGCAAAGACGTGGCGGACGTGGTATGTCAGGTATGTCACAGCGTGAAGAAGACTTTGTGGAAGAACTCTTTGTTTGCTCAACGCATGACTATGTTCTTTTCTTTACAAACAAAGGCAAGATGTATCGTATAAAGGGCTATGAAATTCCTGAAAGTTCAAGAGCTTCAAAGGGCAATCACGTTGTAAATATATTGCCAATAGACAAAGAAGAAAAAATTACAGCTATGATTAAAATAAGCGAAGTTGACAACGAAAGCTATCTTGTAATGGTAACACGTAACGGTACAATTAAAAGAACATCTGTTGAGCTGTATAAAAACATACGCAAAGGCGGTATTATTGCAATTAATCTGCCCGAAGATGACGAGCTTGCATGGGTACGCAATACCACAGGTAACGAAGAATTGATTGTAGGTACAGCAAAAGGTAAAGCAATCAGATTCAGTGAGACAGATTTGCGACCAATGGGCAGAAATGCAATGGGTGTGCGCGCAATTCGTCTTGATGACGGTGATAAGGTTGTAGGTATGGCTCGTTGCCACGCAAACGGTTATTTGATGACTGTCAGTGAAAAAGGTTTGGCAAGAAGAACATCACTTGATGAATACCGTTTACAGTCACGTGGCGGTAAGGGTATTATTAACTACAAGGCAGAAAGCAAGGATACGCAAGTAGCGGCTATCAGAGTTATAGATGAAGAAGACGATATCTTCCTAATTTCCGATAACGGCGTAATTATCCGTATGCCATCAAGTCAAATAACAGTACAGTCAAGATACGGCGGTGGAGTGCGCGCTATGCGTATTGATGACGACAGCAGAGTAGTGGCGCTTGCAAGAGCTCCGAAAGATGACAGCGACAGCGAAGAATTAACAGAAGACCCAAAAGATGTTGAAAACTTGGAAGAAACATCAGAAGTAAATCTTGATACAGATATAAAAGAGGATATAGAAGAATAATACTGAAAAATTCCCCTACTTATAGTTTTTTTTAAGTAGGGGAATTGGGTTTATACTGTATATTTATTTATAAAAACAAAAATTATATATCAAAATAAAGTATTAAATTTAGTTTGCAATATAAAAAAACTATATTGTTTATAATTTGGAGATAAGAATGAATAAAACAAGAGGAAAGATAAACTTAATACAGAAAATTACTGTTTGTTGTTTAGTGATGTTTATGCTCACTATGTGCAGCGCATGTGGGAAAGAAAAACTAGAAACAATAAATGTTGACATAACAGAAAATATAAAGAATTTAGATCCGCAATTTGCCACAAGTGATATGGAACAAAATGTTATAATAAATATCTATGAAGGACTGATGAGATATTCATACGACGGTGAAGTTGTGCTTGGCGTGGCAGATGAATGTATATTATCAGATGATAAAACAGAGTATACATTTAAGATAAGAGATAATGCAAAATGGAATAACGGTGATGATTTAACTTCCTATGACTTTTTGTTTACTTTTAAAAGATTGTTTGCAAAAGAACATAAGTCTCCCTATGTTAATAACTTATTATCAATAAAAAATGCGCAGGAAGTCCTAGACGGCACTTTGCCTTTTGAAGAAATAGGCGTTTTGTGTCCCGATAAAAAAACATTTGTAGTAAAAATAAATGAGCCAAAAGATGATTTTTTGGAAGTGTTTGCGCAAAGTTACACCTTCCCGTGTAATGAGAAATTTTTTAAGGATACATACGGAAAATACGGTGTTGAAAAAGAGTATATTTTGTCTAATGGCGCATTGAATTTAAGTAAATGGAATAATGACAGCATATTGTCATTAACCAGAAACAAATATTATTATGATGAAAACAATGATAATAAAAGTGATGTAAACATATATATAAACCGCAAAGCAAAAAAAGAAAAAACATCGAACAATATGATAAATTTGATGCTTGAAAATAAGACTGATATATTAACTGTATCTGAAAAAGATAGGGAATATGTGCCTACCGATTTATATACATTAAATAAAATATCCAATAAAACTTGGTACATAGGTTTAAACGCAAAGTCAAGGTATTTTGAAAATAATGATTTGGCAAAGGCATTTGCTTTTGATAATAATAATTATGGTGAATACAATGAGAAACTATATGAAAAAACAAAAAGTATTTTGCCTCCGTCAGTGTTAGATGGTTATAACTCAATTAACTATATAACACCAACCTATGAAGAATTGATAAGCGCATATAGACAGGGAATATCGAATTTTGAAGAAAATACGCTTACAAATATAAAGTTTTATTATGATAAAGAATGTGAATTCAGTTCTGTTTTAAAAGAATATGCAAAGCAAAAAAATCAAATGTTTGGTACGCTTATTTCGCCGAAAGCACTGGAAACAGAGGAGTATAATAAAATACTTTCAACAGGGGATTTTGATATTATACTGTTTTCACTTTCAGCAAAATCAAGCGAACCGCTATCTTTTTTTAAACAATTTGTAACAGGTGATGTCAATAATATATGCGGAATAAGTAATAGTGAGTATGATGAACTGATAAAGACAGCGGATAGTATCAATACGCAAAAAGAAAGATATGAGCAGTTAAGCAAAGCTGAAAAAATACTTTTGGACACTTACAATATACAGCCGATTTTTAATACGTCAGAATATTTTACAGTAAGCAACAGTATTAAAAATTTCGGACATATTGGTAATATATATTTTTTCAGAGATGCTGTAAAAACACAATAATATATTTGTAGTAAATATAAAAAATTAGGAGAAATAAATTAATGAAAGAATACAATGCCGGTAAATATGATATAGCCGTAATAGGCGCCGGACACGCAGGTGTAGAGGCGGCTCTTGCGGCAGCAAGACTTGGAATGAAAACAATTATTTTTACTATTAGTTTGGACGCGATATCGAATATGCCATGTAATCCGTCAATCGGAGGGACAGCGAAGGGACATCTTGTGCGTGAACTTGATTGTTTGGGTGGTGAAATGGCAAAGGCGGCAGATACGACTATGCTGCAAAGCAGAATGCTTAACCTAGGCAAAGGTCCTGCTGTACACAGTTTGCGTGTACAGTCCGATAAGGTTAAGTATCATACGTATATGAAAGAAGTTGTTGAGAGACAGGAAAACTTGTGTATAAAACAAGCGGAAATAGTAAGAATAGATGAGAAAGATGGAGCGGTATGCGGTGTTGCTACGGCAATGGGCGCATATTACGAGGTGAAAGCTGCGATTATAGCCACAGGTACTTTTTTACGTGGAAAAATATTTGTGGGGGAATATAGCGAAGAAAGTGGCCCTGACGGTTTGCACGCAAGTAATAGGCTGAGCGATTCGTTAAGAAATTTGGGGATAAATTTACGCAGATTTAAAACAGGTACGCCGGCGCGTGTAAGACGTAGTTCGCTTGATTTTTCCAAAATGGAAGTTCAGTATGGCGATGAACCAATAATACCTTTTTCATTGGAGACAGAGCCGTCAACACTGAAAAATAAAGAGGTTTGCTATATAACTTATACCAACGAAGATACACATAAGATAATACTCGATAATATTCACCGTTCACCGCTGTATGCAGGTGAAATAGAAGGCGTAGGTCCTCGTTATTGCCCAAGTATAGAAGATAAGGTTAAACGTTTTGCCGATAAAAACAGACACCAATTATTCGTAGAGCCAATGGGCGCAAATACAGAAGAAATATATATGCAGGGTTTTTCAAGTTCGTTGCCGGAAGAAGTACAGGTGGCAATGTATAAAACAGTTGCAGGACTTGAAAATGTGGAGATTATGCGAACAGCCTATGCGATAGAGTATGACTGTATAGACCCGATAGACCTATATCCAACGCTTAGATTTATCAATCACAAAGGACTGTATGGAGCAGGACAGTTTAACGGTACGTCGGGCTATGAGGAGGCGGCGGCGCAGGGGCTTGTTGCAGGTATAAATGCCACACGTGAGATACAGGGCAAAGAACCGCTTGTGCTTGAAAGATCAAATTCATATATAGGAACACTCATTGATGACCTTGTTACAAAGGGTTGTATGGACCCATACAGAATGATGACAAGCAGAAGTGAGTATAGGTTATTGCTTCGTCAGGACAACGCAGATGTAAGACTGCTCAAAATAGGGTATGATATAGGACTTATCAGTGAAGAAAGATATAATAAATATCTTGATGAACAGAGACAAAAAGAAGAAGAGATAGAAAGATTAAAGTTATTATCGGTAAAACCTAATGCAAAACTTAATAAATATTTGGAAGAAAAAGGTTCAACCCCGTTAAATCAAGCGATGCGCGCATCTGAACTGTTAAAACGTCCGCAAATTTCTTATGAATATTTAGGTAATTTTGATGTAGATAGACCAAAGCTGTCACAACACGTTATAGAACAGGTAGAGACAGAAATAAAATACGAAGGTTATATCAAAAAGCAAATACAACAAGTAGAACAGGCAAGAAAACTTGAAAGCAAAAGTCTTGAAAAAATAAAAGACTATAAAGAAGTAGGCTGTTTACGGTTAGAGGCAATAGAAAAACTGAACAAAATAAAACCGCTCAATATTGGACAGGCATCGAGAATATCGGGAGTAAATCCTGCCGATATATCCGTACTCATTATATGGTTAGAAGCAAATAAATAATTAAATATTATGAAATATTGACGTAGGCTATCAGTAAAGTAAGGTTTACGTCAATATTTTAATGGGGTGTTGAACAATGGAAAAGACAGATGATAAAGTTTTAAATATGCTTATAAAATCAAGTAATTATATATCAGGTGAAAATATAAGCAAAGAATTAAACATTTCCCGTACGGCAGTGTGGAAAACAATCGAAAAACTGCGTACAAAAGGATACTTAATTGATGCGGTTACAAATAAGGGTTATATTTTGCTAAACAAGCAAAGTATAATAACAAAAGAGCTAATTAATGATTATATAAGTCTTAATAATAATTTTTATATACTTGAAACTGTCAATTCAACAAATTTGTATGCCAACTCACTTGTAATAGACGGTGTGGATAATGGTACGGTAGTTATCGCAAAGGAGCAGACACAAGGCTCGGGACGTTTGGGCAGAAGTTTTTCTTCACCGATAAACAAAGGTATATATTATTCATATATATTAGAGCCAAATTGTACGGCTGAAAGGCTGTCACTGCTAACTTCTTATGCAGGGCTGTGCGTATGCGATACCTTAAAAGAGCTTACAGGCAAAGAATTTTATATTAAGTGGCCAAATGATATAATATATGACAATAAAAAAGTTTGCGGAATACTGACAAGACTTGTTACAAATGCGGAAACTATGGAAATTTCCCATGCAATAATAGGAATAGGTATAAATGTTTTGCAAGAAAGTTTTGAAGAAGAATTAAAAGACAAGGCTATATCATTATTTCAAATAACAGGTGAAAATTATAGTATGAGTACTATAATAGCGATACTTACACACAAGCTAAATGAGATGTTTATTGAAAATAATCAACTTATTAAAGATAATGTTAAATATTTGGATAAATTAAGAAAACTGTCTTGTACAATAGGAAAAGAAGTAAGCGTAATATCACCACTTTCAACCCGTTATGGAGTTGCGGTTGATATTTCACAGGACGGTGGTTTGGTTGTGGATTTTAATGGTAATTGTGAAGTTATATCAGCGGGCGAAGTAAGCGTAAGAGGAGTTTTGGGATACAATCCATAAAAAAAGGTGATACTGAAAAGTATCACCTCAGCGTGTCAAAAAAGGCATATCAATTTGTCATAATGACGAAGTCTATAAAAGTTTTACTCAATTTTTTTCAAAAAATTGCGG
>JAHHTQ010000003.1 GCA_020024555.1 Angelakisella sp. | reverse complement strand
CAATATTCCTTATAGATATATTTCTTGACATATTTTTTTCATTAATATATAATAATGTTACCAATAATTGTAAAAAAGTACAACTTATAAATATGTAAAAAATAATAGTTTTTGCATATAAATAATATATATTTTTTAAAAGTAAGATGTATTATCTTTACTCAAAGTTATAAAATAAGTAGATTATCCAATAAAATTCTGTGAATTAATTTTTATCAAATTATAATGTAGAGTGGCTGTATGGTTGTAGAAAGAACATTATTTTTGGGAGATGTGGCTTTTATGGCTACATCTCTGTAATTTTTTAATATACCTAACAGTATAATCTAAAAAATAAGAAAACTTTTTAACGTTATAAAAAGAATTGTATATATTTTAAAAAACACTTTATTGTTTCAATTTTTCCTTTTATATTTGTAGTACATGGGAGGAGACAGTATGCCACATTGCAAAAAAAATAGACAGAAGGGTTTTACTTTACCTGAAATGTTAATTGTAATATTGCTTTCTGTTATTTTACTTATGATTTCTCTTGTCGGAATTATTAACTATATGCAATACTTACAGTTGACAGAATTGGATAATGCCGCTAAGGAAATTTTTATGTCGGCGCAAAATAGAGCAACTTTACTAAACGGTGGTAAACGTTTGGAAAAGTATGTTATTCAAAGGAATGATATTAATAAATTAGATAATGTAGATGTAAATCCGAATTCTGATGAAACAACTCAAATTACAGCTTACTATATCCATTACAATGACCCGAATATTCAGGAGTTACTGCCAAAGCAAAGCGTTGAACCGTCTTTATGGAACGGAGACTTTTATATTGTTTATGAGCCGATTAGCGCGAGTGTTATAGATGTGTTTTTTTCTGATAAGGCTCTTCCGATAGAAAGCGGTTTTGCGGAATTTTATGAAAAATGGCGGGCAGCACCTCAAAATTTGCGTATGAAAAGTAAACCTATGATAGGATATTATGGTGGCGAATCTGCCAATAGTGGAAATACAGTCTCTTTGCGGACACCTGTTATCAATATTTATAATGAAAATAAACTTCAAGTTGAGGTGAAATACTGGATTCCAAGAAGTTTGTATGATATTAATGAGTCACATAATATAAATCTTTTGGTCAAACTAAATTATCAGGGAAAAGAAATTGACCTTCGCAAAGATATGGCTACTGACGTAAAAGAAGATTTCGGGTTTACATATATCACATATACTTATCTTTGGACATTGGACTCGCTTGACGACATACATTTTAAAGATTTGTTTTCTGCGTACGGCAATGATATAATTTATGGCAAAGATTTCACAATAACAGCAAAAGTAGACTACACAGGTGAAATGAACGTCAATGGCGCGACAAAGACAGCAAAAGATAACAGCCTATTTGCAAAAGGCAGTGATGGAAATACGGCATATATTGAATGTTTACGTCATTTGCAAAATTTAGATACTGAATTTTCATCAGTTGATGAGAAAATCTATGCAGTACAAAAGAGAGATATTATAGGGGAGGACGGTTATGTATTCATACCTATCGATAACGAAAAATTGCAAGACTATGACGGCGCGGGGCTATCTATACATAACTTATGCATTGGCGTAAAGAATAAAAATTCAATAGGCTTATTCGGAACATTTGCGGGTACGGAAAGCGTGCCGAAAAAATTGCGTAATATTCGTTTGGTTGGAACAAAGGTATCCAATGAAAATCGTACAGGTATTCCGATGGGCGCTTTGGTAGGAACAGGAAGTTATATTAATCTGACCAACTGTCAAGTGTATTGGGAAAACAGTTCTGCCCAAACTACAAATTTACGGGAAATACTGGGTGACAGTAGCAAAGGTTTTAATTATCAGATTGTTGGTTTTGGCGCGACAGGAGGACTTGCGGGAAAACTTAAAAATGCCAAACTTGAATACTGTTCGGCATCAACGCTTATTGAAAGTTCAGTCAATGCGGGTGGTTTGGTAGGCGAGGCGTCTGACATTAATATCAAAAATTCATACGTTGCAACATATCTACGAGCTCCGTCATCGGCGGGATTTATAGGCAGTCTTACAGGAAATGCTCAAATATTAGGTAGCTATGCGGTAGGTTTTATTGACAGTGGTGTTGAATCCGCATCAATAGCTGCCGGACTCTGCTTAGGCTCAGGAAACGCAAATATTTCAAATTCTTATAGCGCTATGTTGTTCTCGGTGGGCGATAATTTAACAAATTACCCGCTTTGCAAGAATGGAACATATCAAAATACGTATTATTTGGAATCCGACCTTTTCAATTTTGTTAATGGTACCGAGCATTTGGCGAAGTCATACGATGAATTGACTGATTCAACAAAATGGGACAGTTTTTTCGGACAAAATACATTTACAGCAAAAAGCGCAACGGAAACATATCCGTATAATCTTCAAACAACGCTTTCGCTGACAACTTTTATTTACCCCGGATTAGCAAACCTTGAACACTGGGGGGATTGGGGAGCGCAGTTCCAAAATGGCAGTTTGGTATATTATGAAAAGTATGACGACAATACCTATGGATTTAACGGTGGCGGTATGAATAATTTGGTTTCCAAACCGATTATTGATGACGGTTATGCTGTCGCTTACCGAAGCACAGAGTCTATTTCTGGTATCGGCGCCAATTTGGACATAACTTATTGGGCAGGCGGACAAGAGCAGACCGAACGTTTTGGTTATGGAAATGGTCATACAGGTTCTATTTATGAGATTACAAATCTTACTGATACCACAGGACAAAATAATAACTATTATCTGCTGCCTCTACCTAATAAAGTTGTAAATACTGACTATGCGGCAAGAGACTTCTATCAAAAGATTACTGTTTTTGATGTAAGCGAACGTACAGAACGAAGTTATTATTACAATCCTCATTTTGCAAATACTATTTTGCCTTTTGATGAAAAGGTTGATATTAACAAGCTTGCCGATCAGTTGCGTGTGGAGATACGTTCTCCGCGTCACCTGTATATGCTCAGTCGTTTTCCTGTCTATTACGCAAGCGCTCATCAGTATCGTTTCCTTCAACAGCAAAATTTGGATTATAATATATATATAGGTTATGATTTGTTTACAGGAGACTGGGAACAGTCGCCAATCGGTATAGATGCAACCAGTCCATTCCGAGGCAGTTACTATGGAAACAATCATACTATTACCGGGGTACGAATGGCTGTTACGGATACTTGGGGAAATAACTATCAATATGTAGGTTTGTTTGGATACAGCACAAGTGTTTTGCGTGATATAGTTTACTTAATGGACGATATTTCTTCATTCAGTGTTACGCAAAGAGGGAATAATTCACCTATTCTCTATGTCGGAGGACTGGTGGGCTATAACGGAGGTACAATTTATAACTGCGCTGTTTCGGGGGCGAGGTTTAAAGCAGAATGTTATATGTACAGTACGGTTTACTTGGGCGGATTGGTCGGACTTAATAAAGGCGCAATTCGTGAAAGTTCAGCTGATGTGGCTTATGTAACGGCAGAAGCAAATATGTCAAACGCTTACGTAGGCGGTTTTGTCGGACGCAATACTGCGGGGGCGATTATTGAACAGTGTTATGTTGTCGGAAGTTTATTTGCTTCTCGCGCAAGACACGGTGAGGTTTATGTCTGTGGTTTTGCCGCGCAAAATGAGGCTACGCTTAACCGTAGCTATGCGGCAGTTGCGCTGTTGGTAGATGGCGGGGGAAAAAGCTATGGATTTTCACCAAATGCTTCTCAAAAATGCGTATACCTAAATGACGGCAACTTTACCTATCGAGATAAACATTATGCTGCTCAGTATGATGATCCTGCCGCAACTTCAGTAACATGGAAACAGTTGGCAGGATATGAGAGCAAAGCAGAAGTCAGAGCCCTTGGAATGTCAAAAGGAGCAGAGTCTTTTGACTTTACGGGGGGATATCCATATCCGAGTATAGTTAAATCCCGGACAAATAACCCTATTCACTATGGTCAGTGGCCGGATAGAATGAATTTAGGCGATATGGGCGTATATTACTGGGAAAAAATTGATGATTTCTATTATTTAAGTGTAATTTCCGTAGACGCAAATAAGGTAGGAAGAACAAGTACTTTGCCAACTGTTCACGGAGACGGAAAAGTCGTAAGCGAGTATGGTTACGGTTATTATCACAGAAAAGACAGCGCCGCTCCTACTACATTGATAAATCAGGGAATATATTGGAATGATAGTTTGTTTGACCCTAAAATAATTCCGACAAATTCAGAAACAGACAATGCGCTATCTAATCTTATGAGCGGACAGTATACTTTTTACAGCTATAATACTTGGCAGGCTGAAAATAGAAAAGGATTGCATTTATTGGTAAGCAATGCAGATACAAACAGTGCGGAGCAACCTGTTGGTGTTTTGACTTTAACACAAGGTTCAAATCAACTCACAGTTAATATCAATCCTATGTTTGCGGATTCTATGTCTAATAAAAATGAGAGTTTACCCGGAACAAAGAAAAATCCTTATCAGGTACGTTCGATTGAGCAACTGCAATTCATTAATTGGAATATAAATACCAAAAATACCAAAACTGTATTAATCGAAGAAAACGGCAATATGTTTCCGTACCTTTCTTTCGGAAGAAACGGAAATATTGTTCAACGAGATTTTTATTGGGAACAAACTCACGATATCAGAGGCAAAGACGGTGTTAATTATACCCCTATTGCAGAGTTTTATGACCCAACCGGAAAAAATTTAGGCGGTTTGTTTGGTTGGTTTGGTGGGACTTATGACGGAAATGACTATCTTATAGCAGATGTAAACATTGTAGGTCAAAAATCTTCGTGTGTCGGATTGTTTGGCTCAGTATTTAACGGTGTTTTAAAAAATATTGTTCTTCACTCAACAGACGGAACAGCTGTGGTTGAAGGAAATGACAGCGGAGATAGTCGATGGTACGCTATCGGAGGTTTGGTAGGAATAGCGGCATCAAAACAAGGCAGTTCGCTGATTAACTGTACGGTGACAGGATATACAATTAAAGATGTGCATAAATCAACCAAAAAAGGTGGTTGGGGAGGTACGGGCTTGGGCGGCTTGGTAGGCGTATCCAATATGAATCTTGAAGGCTGTACGGCGGTAGTTACAATTAAACTCGATTCTGCCGACAATGACAATGTACGTGTTGGTGGTCTTGTTGGAAGCTGTCAAGGACGTATCAGCAGTTGTTATACAGGAGGAAGTATAATTGTAGCGCCTACTTCGACAACACCGATAAAACGTGGTATTTATATAGGTAGCATAGTGGGTGGTATTTATATGAAACCATTGGGTGTCGGAGGCTCTTCAAATATTCAAGTTGGACGTTCAGGACAAGATTTGCAGAATACATTGCAAAACTGTTATAGTTATGTTATATTGCCTAAACATTCGGAAAACAAATATATTAAAGGTTTGTACGCTGTCGGGGGCAGTGGAGAATTGAATATTGATGCCACGCATGATAATCCAGAACATAAAAATTTCGACCATGGCTGGACAAATTACAGTAATAACTATTATTTAGGAACAGTTGTATTGCAAAATAACAACAATACAATTACTTTAAATAAAAATGACCTAGACAGTGTGACTGCGTTGACTTATTCGCAAATGGAGGACAGCGAAACACAAAACGGTTTGTTGTATAAGCTTAATAGTAACGGAGGAGGATTTTCAACAGTTACAACCGTGACTGCCAAGGGTGAAAATATTTCCGGAAGATACAGTTTTGGCAGTGACGGCAGTTTGTTGGGTAAAAATTATCCTTTCCCGACTATTCTTACTCAAAAGAGCAGTGTGGTGGAAAACGGCAGGGCAAATGTTCACTACGGTGACTGGCCTTTGGCAGGTATCCGCCGTGAATATGGCGCGCTTCCCGTTCAATTTGATATCTTTGCCGAGCCGCTTTGGAGTGAATCACTTACATTGTCAAATGTCCTCCCAGGAGGCAAATGGAGTGTCAGCAGCGAAAAAGAATCTGTTGCAAAAGGCGTTCTTTTGCCTGACGGCGAAGAACACAAACGTATATTGCAAATTACGTCGCAGTCAGAAGGAAATACAATTTTAACTGTCTCATACGAAATCAATAATAAAATTTATACTTTACCGATAGAAGTTAATGTTACCGCTCATTTGCGACTTGTAGCAACAGCAAATTCCCCTATACAAATTTTTACCGATAAGTTTGCCCCTACCGATAAAGTATCAGATTTGCCGACAGCAAATATACCTTTGGAATTGCAAGACAAAAAAGGAAATAAAATATCAAAAGATTTAGATATTGAACTTTCAAATTTTAAAGTAGAGTTTGATCCGAATTTTTTTGTAGACGCAAACGTAAATCAACAGGATAATAATTTATCGCTTAACGCAACAAGCAGTACGAATGTAGGTTCTACACAGATGACAGTAGAATATGATTTTACATATCTGGGTAGAAATTATCATACGACAAGCGTATTGATTTTGGTTGTGGAAAATCCAAAAGTTACTATATCGCCGCTGAAAGTTACATTCAAAAAAGGTGATAAGGACAAACGAATTTATGAGTATACAGGTGAAAACGGTTTTAAACTAAGTGTTGACGGTAAAGAAAAAGAAGTAAAAAACATAAGTATTACCGCATTTGAACAAGCTCCCGCAGAGTTTAGGGATATCATTTGGGTAGAATGGAGTAAAAATTCAGACGGTTCAGATAAAATAGGCGCACTGTCTACTACTATCTATCCGCCAAAAATTTACCCGACCAATGCTTGGTTTAAAATTCAGTTTAAATTTGATTGTGATGGAGCTACATATACACAGTGGCAGAACTTACAAGTACAAATAACCGAAACATCAAAGGAGGTAAACCCATGACAAGTACTTTGAAACGAAAGTTAAAAAGTGAGAGTGGCGCTTCTTTGTTACTGGCTCTGTTATTTTTGCTTATTTGCATTATGGTGTCAAGCTCCATTCTTATGGCGTCGGTATCAAACGCAGGCAAGTACCGCAGCAATATGGAAGAACATCAAACTTATATGGCTCTTTCATCTGCTGTGAATACACTGTGCGATGAGATTAACCGTACGGAGTACAGAGGGCAATATGAATATACTGAAACAGAACAGGAAATAACAAATTTTGATACAGGAACAAAGACTAAAAAGATATTAAAGCATTTTAAGCAGTTGGACGGCGCGTATAATCACATTGGAGCAAACGAACAGAAAGGTTTTTTGGAGTCCGTTATTCTCTCTGATTTGGATATTATATTTGCTGATGAAATTCAGAGAAGTTTGAATAGCAGTGAATTTAAAACATTTGAAGTTAAAAAGGGCGCTGTCGCAAATTCACACGCACTTACAATTACATCTCAAACAGGTACGGAGCTTGACAATAATGTTGTAAAAGTTCAGTTGAGTGTTGTGGAAGAATCGTATGCTATCGAATTGACGGCTACTTTGGACGACTATCATATAGAAGCTGAATTGACGCCTATCACCAGTATACCTACTTTGCCTGACACTTTGCAAAAAGGTGTTCAGAGCAAAACCGAACCTCTTAAATGGAAAGTTGGTTGGATTACCGTTGGCGAAGGGGAGGTGGAGTAATGAATAAAATAAGAAGAAAGTTACATAGCCAAAAAGGTGAGACATTGGTAGAACTAATGGCCGCTATTTTAATTGCAACTCTTTCAATAGCTCTTTTGCTTGGCGGTATATCCGTCTCTGTCGGAATTGACAGACAAGGTAAAAATGCTGACAAAAAATTCTATAATGCGTTGACAGAGGCAGAAAGCCAAAAAAATCCAATCAATAACGGTGAGGTGTCAACTTTTAGCATTAAGGTGACAGAAGGCGGATTTGAAAAAGCAAATATTCCAATTCAGATGTACGGCGACAGTGGGTTGTATTCGTATTCAGTAATGTCTATCGGAGGTGATTTGCCATAAAACGTATTCGTAAAAAACTACGAAACCGACAAGGCGTGACATTGATTGAAATGGTAGTCGCAACAGGGGTGCTTGCCCTATTGGCTTTGATGCTGCACACAGGACTTATTATCGCCCAAAACAGTTACAATAAAATGATGGGTGAATCGGAGACTCAGCTGTTATTATCAACTCTCAGTGATTCTATTTCAAATGAACTACGCTATGCCAGAGATGTGGTTACTACCGATGAGGGAGTACTTAAACGTTATACAAGTATGAATCACGGGCGAAATACAACGTTGACTGTAAATTCAAAAGGGCAGTTAGAGGCAAATAACCGTATTATGCTCTCAACAGGGGCATACGGAAACGGCGCGTATAGTATTGATACTTTGAAAATAATATATAATAACGACAGAGTATTTCACGTTAACTTAAAAGTAGTAGGAAAAAACTCTATATCGAATGAAATTAATTTTTCTGTTCGCTGTCTGAATAGGAACAGTGACGAAGGAGGGAATGTATGAAATACACAAGACTGGGCGACTTACTTGTAGGTAGTGGTATCATCACGCAAAATCAACTTGAAGAAGCTTTGGCGCTGCAAAAGCAAAACGGCAAAAGACTTGGCGATATTTTGAGAGATAACAGTATTATTACTGAAAATCAGGTAATTGAAGCATTAATGACACAGTTGGGTTTGGAATTTATTGACCTTAATGCTTGCGCAATTTCATCGGAAATGGCGCAGTTATTGCCAAAAAGTATTGCCAAAAAGCATAGGGCTGTGCCGGTGCGCGCTACCCGTACAGAGATATATGTAGGTATGAATGACCCACTGAACTTTGCGGCTATTGAAGAAGTGGGCGCCGCCACTCATCGACAGGTTATCCCGATGATTGCCACTAATGACGCTTTGGAAAGGGCATTGCAAAACCTTTACAGCAATCAAGGCACAATGAAAGCTATTGAGGATATGTGCAAAGATTTGGATACAAGTCAATATGGCGCTACTATCCTTATGGGTGACGATGTGCAGTTGGCGGCAGATGACGGTGACGAAAATGCCGCTCCTACTATTCGCTTGGTAAACTCAATTATTCATCGCGCTTTTACAGAAAATGCAAGTGATATTCATTTGGAGCCCGTAGGTTCAAATTTATTAATCCGTATGCGAATTGACGGTTCTTTGCACAATATTATTACAGTGCCGAGAGAATTGCAGATGTCTGTTATTTCACGTATTAAGATTATGGCGCAACTGGATATTGCAAAAAAGAATATTCCGCAAGACGGTCGAATAAATATGACTGTACAGCAAAAAAGACTGGACCTTCGTGTTTCCACTTTGCCGACTATATACGGAGAAAAGATTGTTATCAGACTGCTTCGTAAAGATGCAAGTATGGTTACAATAGACGGTATAGGATTGCAAGGGGATAATAAACGCAAATTTATGGAGCTTCTTTCGAGTAGTACCGATGGTGTGCTTATGGTTGTAGGTCCGACAGGTTCCGGTAAGACATCTACGCTATATACGATGATTGACCACAAGAAAAGTGAGTCGGTTAACCTAATTTCTTTGGAAGACCCAGTGGAGTATCATATAGACGGAGTTTGTCAAGTTCAGATTAATGATTTAACAGACCTTACATTTGCGAATGCTTTGCGCGCAGTACTTCGACAGGACCCTGATATTATTGCCGTAGGTGAAATCCGTGACAGAGAAACAGCGGAAATTGCTATGCGTTCAGCTATGACAGGTCACTTGGTTCTTACAACAATTCACACAAACGATGCAATATCTTCTATTGACCGTCTATTAGATATAGGAGTAGAGCCATACCTCATTGCAGGGGCAGTTCGAGGTATTGTTTCACAAAGACTGGTTCGTAAAATTTGCCCCAGATGTCGTCAGGAATATACTCCGACAGAAGAAGAAATTACAATGCTGGGGCTTGATACCAATCAAGAATATCATTTTTATAAGGGCGTAGGCTGTTCGGATTGTTTTCAAACAGGATATCGGGGCAGAACAGCTGTCTTCGAGATTTTGACAATGACAAATGATATTCGTCACGCTATTCATCATCAAAATTTAAAAGAATTGGAAGATGCGGTAAGTAAATCAACGTTTCAGCCTATTTTGGAAAATTGCGCTCAACTGGTGGTTGACGGAGTTACAACTACTCAGGAAATTGTAAGAATCATAGGGAGACAGGTAGAATGAAAATTAATGATTACATAGAAAAAGCAAAGCTATATCAAGCGTCCGATATACATTTAGTATGCAACTTGCCTCCTAAGTGCCGAGTTGACGGGGAAATTCAAACTTTGGATAATACTCCGCTAACTGCTGAGCAGTGTCAAAAATTTGCCAATGAACTTGCGGGGGAACGTTTTGCGGAGTTGGAAAGAGCGGGTGAACTGGATTTGGCGCTTACAATTGGCGCAGTGCGATGCAGATTAAATTTGTTTCGTCAACAGGGTGTTTACTCTGCCGCTATACGTCTGCTTAATGACCATATTCCACAGTTGGAAGAACTTGGTTTGCCACCTGTGGTCGAGGAGTTTTGTTCATACAATCAAGGTTTGGTTCTTATTACGGGCGAAACAGGTTCGGGTAAATCCACAACGTTGGCAGCTTTGCTAAATAAAATAAACCATACCAAAAAATTACATATATTGACTTTGGAAGACCCGATAGAATATATATATACTCCTGACCAATGCCTTATCAATCAAAGGGAGATTGGTAGAGACACAACAAATTTTGCCACGGGATTGCGGGCAGCGCTTCGTGAAGACCCCGATGTTATTTTGGTAGGTGAAATGCGGGATTTGGATACTATTCAAACGGCTCTTACAGCCGCCGAGACAGGACACTTGGTATTCGGTACTGTACATACAAATTCAGCGGCGGATTCAATAGACCGTATTGTTGACGTATTCCCTGCCGAAAGACAGCAACAAATACGTTTGCAACTTTCAATGACATTAAAGGCGGTGCTTTCACAGCAACTTTTACCACGGGCAAGACAGGGAGGAAGGGTACTTGCCTGCGAGGTAATGAAAACCGATGACGCTATACGCAATCTTATTCGTGACGGAAAAACTCCGCAAATTCAAAATGTAATTCAGACAAGTGGCGCTATCGGTAATATTTTAATGGATAGAGCTTTGCAAAATTTGTATCGCAGTGGAATGATTACACAAGAAACAATGGACAAAGCTATGCGGGGAAGCGGCGGAGTAAATTCTGTCGGTATCGGATACAGACAAAATCCGCTTCAATGTGAAAGGAGGCTAAATTAATGCCTACCTATCGTTATGAAGCAGTGGAAAGCAACGGAAAGCGGGTAGAGGGTGTCATTGAAGCTGTTGATACAAGTCAGGCAGTATCGCAAATTCGTCAAAGTTATGATGTTGTGTTGCTTTTGGAGGAAATAAAAGTTTCAAAAACCGATCCGTTTGAGAAATATCAAAAGCTTAATTTGAAAGTATTTGCCCTTATGTGTAAACAGTTTTCAATAATTCTTAAAGCAGGTTTACCACTAGCTCAAACAGTTGACCTTGTCAGCGCTCAGATTTCCGATAAAATGCTGAAAAAACTATTGGGACAGGTTTCTGATGATATCGCAAATGGTTGGAGTTTGTCTTATAGCTTTTCAAAACGTGGTAACGGTCATTTGCCTGTAACTTTTATTGAGACTATCCGAGCCGGCGAGGAGTCAGGTGACTTGGTTCATTCGTTTGAACGAATGAGCGTGTATTATGACCGTATGACAAAAACAAGGGCTAAGGCAATAAGCGCTTTGATTTATCCAACTTTTCTTACAGTTGTGGCGGTTATGGTTATTACTGTAATTATGACATACGCTGTACCGATATTTTCAAACACATTTTTGTCTATGAATATAGAATTACCGTTGGCAACGAAAATAGTTATAAGTGTTTCCAACTTTTTCAGCCGTTATATTTGGGTAATTCTTGGTTTTATCGGCTTTGCTCTGCTAGGACTCAAAATATACAGCAACACCGAAAAAGGTAGATTGCGTATGGCAAAACAGTGGCTTGCTGTTCCGATTTTAGGTGAAATTGTGTCTATGATATCCGCAAGTCAGTTTTCGCATACAATGTCCGCAATGCTTTCCGCTGGTATGCCTATTTTAAAAGCGCTGGATACTGCGTCCCGCTCAATAGAAAACGCCTATTTGTCAGAACAAATAAAAAGTGTTATTCCCGGAGTTGAGGGAGGACGATCTTTGGGAGAGTGTATGATGTCCTGTGAGGACTTACCTCCTTTGCTGGTGCAAATGACAGCTATGGGCGAGGCAACAGGTTCTTTGGAATCCACGTTGGAGATACAGGCAGAGTATTACGATAACGAAGTAGATACTTTGTCGGCTCGGGCTTTGTCGGTTTTGGAACCTGTAATTATTTGTGTTATGGCAGTATTTGTAGTAGTGATTTTACTGTCAATTTATATGCCTATGTTTACAATGTACGGCAATATTTAATAAGATATTATAAGGGCGCCACCCCTACCCTTTGATAACTATATGATAAATGTTTTAAATAGCCACTTAGGTGGTGCGCAAAATTTATATGGAGGATTTAATATGAATCTAAAAAATACTTTAAAAGCAAAATTAAAAAAATCCAAAGGTTTTACTCTTATTGAAATGCTTATCGTAGTGGCTATTATTGCCATTTTGGTTGCTGTTTCAATTCCTATGGTTAGCGGAAGCTTAAATAAAGCAAAAATAAATACAGATTTGGCAAATCAAAGAGCAGCGAAAGCCGCCGCTGTAATCACATATATGACAGATGGTGAATCCGGCAACTATTATTATGATGCGTCAGCAGGTAAATTAATTCCTGAGGGTGGAGAAGTTAATAATATAAAAGGATATAGTCAATCTCGTAATACCAATAAATTAATAATAAAAGTAAAAATTTCGGATAGCGGCGATGTTGAGATTAAGTGGGTTGAGAAAGGAAATACGGGCAACGAATTGAATCCTGTCGAACCTAACTAACAATAATTTTTAACGTCATTATTTCAGTTTATTCATCTTAAATAATACCGTTGGAGCGGGGTGGACCTCCAACGGCATTGATTAAAAAAACTGTTTTGGGATAGCGCCGGAATATTCCGACGCAGTCCCAAGGCAGTTTACGGTACAAAGGAGAATTATGAGAATGGACTCGGCGCAGTTTTTACAATTTTATTACATATTTTGGCTTGCTGTTATGGGCGCTGTTATGGGCAGTTTTTTTGAATGTGCGGCAGTTCGTGGAGAACTTCCGAAAGGACGTTCCCGCTGTGACAGTTGCGGACACATATTGGGGGCGAGAGACCTGGTTCCGATATTTAGCTATCTTATTAACAGAGGTCGCTGTCGCTACTGCAAAAAGCATATCCCCATACAATGCCTTGTTTCAGAGACAATGGGCGCGTTACTGTTTGCATCATTGGGATTAAAATTCGGTTTTGGACTTAATTTCTTAATGCAACTGATTTTTGGAAGTCTCTTGTTACTGCTTGCCTTAGTGGATTGGAATACGCATATTTTACCTAATAAATTCTTACTGGTGGCAATAATAAACAGACTGGTGTTTTTTGTTCTCCTCAAACAGCCTGTTAAGCAGACATTGATTTCAATGTTAATAGGAGCATTAAGCGTATCTTTGCCGGTACTTCTCCTGTCACTTGCGATGGATAGCTTGCTTAATAAAGAAAGTATGGGTGGCGGAGATATAAAGCTGTTGTTTGTACTCGGTTTATATCTGGACTGGACTGAAATGCTGTTACTGCTCTTTATGGGTTGTGTGTTGGCTCTGATATGGGCATTGATAATGAAAAGAAAATCTTTTGGCAAAGAAATTGCCTTTGGCCCATTCTTATCACTAGCGTGGCTGACAGTCATTTTATTTGGAGAACCCTTTATTATATGGTATAAAGGGTTACTTGTTTGAGAGGAAGTGTATATATGTCAAAAAAAATAAAAGTTGCATTTGATTTGGGAAATAACAGTCTGAAAATTGTGGCGCTTAAAAATGGAAAAGCAGAATTTCACGAACTGAGGTTCCCTGCAAATTTAATAGAAGAAGATACAATTACAATGCCGAATGCCTTTTCGGCATTTTTAAAACAAGCAAAAAAGGACCTACGTTTGCCAAAAGGTCCGGCGGCGCTACTATTACCTTCAAGCAAGGTAATTTGCCGTTTGGTTTCTATGCCGTATATGTCAGAGGATCAGTTGATGTTGAATTTGCCTTATGAATTCAGTGAATTTATACATGGGGAAACACATCAGTATCATTGTGATTATGCCATTTGTGAGGAATTGACAAGAGATGATGACAATACTCCAAGCGAGCTTACTATGATGGCGGCGGCAGTAGAGAAAAATCAAATTCAAAGCTATATTCAAATGTTTGGCGCAGGTGGGTTTTCGTTGAAACGAATACTGCCACAGGAAATGGCGCTTATACAGTTGGTTAAAAATTATCGCACGAAAAAAAACGATGCGCCAAAAGAATATTGCTTTATTGACTTGGGATATTTATCAACACGTATTTTTATAGTACAAGACAATAAAATTCAAGTTACACGAAGAATTCCTGTGGGTAGTCGAGACATAGATATGGTAGTTGCGGATATTTTAAATATTGATAAGTTTTTGACAGATTCATATAAACGGGGAAATCATCAGGAAATTTTGGAAAATTCCCGTTGTGTGGAGATGTATGAGAATATTGCGATTGAAACTTTAAAATTAGTAAACTTCTACCATTTTACATATCGACAAAATCAACTTAGCGGTGTATATCTGATAGGAGGAGGCGCAAATATTCGTCCACTGTCTAATATTTTGCAAGAAACTCTTGCTTTGCCGATACTTCCTATTGCTGATTTAATGCAAAATGAAGAAGACAAAAATCAGAATAAAGCTGATTTTGCTTGTGCTATGGGATTAATTTTGGATTTCAAAGAGGAGGGATAATTGATGAATTTAAATATAGATATGAACCAACTTATGCGAAGAAAGAAAAAAGTATATCCCACAAAGCGTTATATGAACTTGTATTTTAAAGAGGATCGTACTACTGCGCCCGCAACAAAGGCTCTCTATATTCTGTTTGCTGTGGTTGTGATATTTGCCTTATCAAAGGTGATGATTTATGACCCATTAAATGAAGTAAAACAATTAAATGAGAAAATAGCTTTACTTGAAACACAATCAGCCGAAAAACTTGAAGATTTAAAAGATTATAACAAGGTGCTGGAAGACTATATTCGCGCAACGCCTACGCAGGAAGAGCTGGCTCAGGTGGATATTATGCAAATTTTGAATCTTATTGACAATACAGTTCGTCCGATGGCAAAAATTTATCAAGTTTCAATTTCAGAAAATAAAGTATTGTTAAATTTTTCGGATATAACTTTGGAAGAAGCCGCAATGTTAGTATATCAATTAGATCAATCCAAACCGGTAACCAATATAAGCGTTGATACAGCCGTATCTACAAAAGGGGATAAAAATCTTGTAGAGGCGCACGTATATTTTGAGGTTAGCAGAGAGGAGGAAAAAAATTCATGAAAAAATTATCTACAAGAGAGCAAGTACTGATAGTTTGTTTGATAATTGTCGTAGTAGTCAGCGGATATGTATTGTTTTTTAATATGCCAATATCAAATCAAATAGAAAACCTGAAAAATCAAATCCTTTCTCAACAAAATATTAATGACCAATTAGACGAAAAATTAGTGAGACAAAAAGTAATGTTAAAAGAATTATCAAATAAAGAAACTAATTTCAACTATATGCCACAGTACGATAATATTCAAGCTATTATGGTAGATTTGCACAGTATTCTGACAGACAGCGAAGAATATGCAATAACTTTTCAATCGGGGGCAAGTGAGGATAATATCTTTCGTCGTCGTGTAACTATACCGTTTACTTGTTCAAGCTATGCCCAAACATGGCAAATACTAAAAAGACTTCATGATAGCCCGTTACGTGTACTGTTAACTGATTTGCAATTTTCACAAAGGGAAAATGAGAAAATAACAACAACAGTGGTTATGACATTTTTTGAATATCAAAAAGATAATCTTAACTGATATATTATAGAAAATATACTCATTGATGTAGAACCATTACATCAGTGGGTATTTTTTTATAAATAACAGGATATAAAAACTTTTCAATCTTACTTTTCGTGATTTTATATAATTTTTTTAATTATTGTATATATATTTCAACAAATATTATAATATCATATTGACTAGATGTAAAAAAAGTGCTATCATACAGACAATGAAACATTAGTACAAAAATAAATAAAAATTATGAAACTTTTTTACAAAGTGCGATGTTTTATTATTTTTTTTGACAGTAAAAACTGTTAATTTATATTTTAGGAGGAAGAAGTATGAAAAAAATAATGGCAATATTACTTTCAGTAGTAATGCTGACATCTGTGTTTACAGGTTGTGGTAATTCAACACAAGCGCCAACAGATACTAAATCCGGCACAGGCTCAAACACAGGCGAAACAGTAAATAATGACGGTCCTGTAAAAATTAAAATATTCTATTCTGATAATGCAACACTACCGTTTAAAGAAGATTGGTTGACAGTAAAAACAGCAGAAGAAAAATTTAATGTAGATTTTGATTTTGAAGTTATTCCAATAGCAGACTATAAAACAAAGGTATCGCTTGCGCTCAACACAGGCACAAATACGCCTGATGTAATTTTGTATCAATCAACAGTAGGTGAAAACGCATCGCTTGCTTTAAACGGCGCAATAGTTCCTATCAGTGACTATGCTGACTGGACGCCTAACTTTAATGCGAAAGTTAAAGAGTTCGGTATGGAAGAAGACGTAGCGAAACTTAATTTGGCAGATGGTAAAAGATACTATATGCCGGGTTTATTCGATGTTCCTTTCTATGACGGCGGTTTGATTATGCGTGAAGATTTTCTTCAAAAAAATAATCTTCCCACACCAAAAACTTATGATGATTTATACAAAATATTAAAGGAATACAAAAAACAAAATCCTGATTCATATCCGCTTACAATACTTGCCGGCCCCCGTGTTCTGTTTAGAATGACAATGCCAGCATTTGGCATAAGCCTTGGCAAAAACGGCACATCAGGAAATACGCTAAGTTACAATTACGAAAAAGGTGAATATTTTGCAGGCGCTATCAGTGATGAATACAAAGAGTATGTATCATTCCTTGCAAAACTGTATGCGGAAGGACTGCTTGATCCGGAAATGGCTGACCCAATAAACGGCGATATATGGAGTCAAAAAATGGCAACAGGTAAGGCAATGGCTTCTTATGCTTACTATGACCAAATAGGCGGTATAGAAGGAGCAAGCACAATAGAAGGATTTAAACTTCAAATGTATCCTGCTTTGGCAGGCCCTGCCGGCGCGCATCACCAACAAAAGAGCAGAACAGGAGCAGGTATAATGTTCCCAACAGCAAATGCAAAACGTAAAGATTTTGAAAGAGTTGTACGCACAATAGACGAAGTATTCTTCTCCGATGAAGGAGCAAAACTATGGTGTCTTGGCGTTGAAGGCGTAACATATACAGAAAAAGACGGAAAAATTACTTACAGTGATGAAATAATGAATGCCAAAGAAGGTATATATAAATCAATGCAAGTTAAATATGGTTGTGGCTCAGATGTTACGCAACTTGTATGGATAAACAAACGTGAAATGACAAAGTATGATGAGAACTATGCAAGAATAAATGCAGAGGTTGAAGCTATGGGTAACGTAATACAACCTATCCCACCGGCGCCGTCATTTGATGACCTTGCATCAGAGGAAGCAGGTATTTTGCAAACACCACTTGCAGATACTTTTGAAGTTTGGGTAGACGCATTTATTACAGGCAAAAAGAGTGTGGAAAAAGACTGGGATCAATATGTTGCAGAGATGAAAAATCTTAGAATTGATGATTTCTGTAAGCTATATAATGATAATTTGAAAAAATAAGCAACAATATTAAATAATCAATAGTGTTATTTAGATGTAGCGGTGGTATCAGCAAAGTATTCTGAGTTATATCACCGCTATACTTAACCCCTAAATATAAAGAACAGTGTCAAAATAATAAAAATAGAAATATAAGCTATTCATTTTCTTAAATAATCTTAAAAAAACAACAATTAATTAACTGTGAAAATAATTTGTATTTTGCAAATTTATATATAACTTAAAAGGAAGGTGTGTAAAATTATGTCTGTTTCAACAGTAAAAACAAAAACTCCTTTACAAAAAAGCGGCGCGGGTAAAAGATACTTTAAAAAATATTGGCAACTGTATGCTATGATGCTTTTGCCTATTATCTACTTTATTTTATTTAAATATATTCCGATGTTCGGCAATATATTGGCTTTTAGAAGATACCGCCCGGGAATGGGCGCTTATGGCACAGAGTGGGTTGGTTTAAGATACTTTAAATTATTTTGGGGAGACCCTGCGTTTTGGAGAGCTTTTCGTAATACGCTTGTGCTTTCTTTGGGCAATTTATTGATAAACTTCCCTATTCCGATATTTTTCGCAATACTGTTAAACGAAGTGCGCCACGAAAAATTCAAAAAAGCAGTGCAGACAATATCCTATATGCCCCGTTTTATATCAACAGTTGTTGTAATTGCTATTTTGGGCGAAATGCTTTCACCGAGTTCCGGACTTGTAAATCAATTTTTGCAAGATGTTTTTGGAATAGAGCCGATTTATTTTATGAATGAATCGGGTTGGTTTAGAATTCTTTATATATTTACAGATACGTGGCAGTTTACAGGTTGGACAGCTATTATATATTTAGCGGCAATAACAGGGATAAGTAATGATTTGTTTGAGGCTGCCGAAATCGACGGAGCGTCACGCATACAGCAAATATTCTATGTGACAATACCGTCAATACTACCGACTATTATGGTTATGCTTATACTGAATGTAGGACGAATGCTAAGTTTGGGTTTTGAAAAAGTACTGCTTATGTACACACCGTCAAACTCAGAAGTAAGCGATATTATTGACACGCTTGTATATAGAACAGGTCTTGCCAACCAAAACTATTCATACGCTACGGCAATAGGATTGTTTAGCGGAATAATCGGTGTGATTTTGGTAACTTCATCAAATGCTTTGAGCAGAAAATTCACAGGCGACAGTATCTATTAAGGAGGACAGTAAAATGAGAAAAAAATATAATACACCCGGAAGTGTAGCATTTGATATCATTATATATATTGTAATGATTTTGTCCTTAATTGTATGTTTAGTGCCGTTTATATATATGCTTGCGGTTTCACTTTCAGATCCGGCGGCAATTATAAACAAAGAAGTTTCTTTATTACCGGTGGGACTTACATTTAGCGCATATAAACAAATATTTACATATCCGAATTTTTTTGATGCTTATGGCAATACAATTTTTTATACAGTTGTAGGCACATTTATTTCACTTGTTATGACAACACTTTTTGCCTATCCTTTGTCAAAAGGATTTTTAAAAGGACAAAAGTTTATTATGAAAATGGTAGTATTTTCAATGTTCTTTTCGGGTGGATTAATACCAAACTATCTGTTGGTTTCATCGTTAAAACTGACAGGAACAGTTTGGGCTATGCTTTTACCGTTTGCTATCAATCAGTTTAATCTTATCATACTGATAAATTTCTTTAAATCCATACCCACCGAGATAGAGGAGGCTGCGTTAATAGACGGACTTGATTACTTTGGAATTCTTCGCAAAATAATCATACCTCTTTCAACAGCGGCAATAGCAACCGTAGGACTGTATACGGCAGTATTCTTTTGGAATGACTGGTTTAATGGATTAATATATCTTAATACAAAGCAATTTCCGGTAATGCTGTTTTTAAGAAACATAGTAAACGGTACATCAATGGTAGGAGATGCCGCAGGTTCGGCTGATAAAACCACAATAGCAATTTCCATAAAATCAGCGGTAATTATAACATCTACGCTCCCTATTATTGTACTGTATCCTTTTTTACAAAAATATTTTGTAAAAGGTTTGACAGTAGGTTCAGTAAAAGGCTAATGTTACAAAAGAGAAAATTATAGAAATAAGGTGATTAAAATAGTTAATATTAATAATATTGATACCGAAAAAATCAATGTAAATACATTAAATATTGACAGAGCGCCAACAATAGAAGTCCTAAAAATGATAAATAATGAGGATAAAAATGTAGCGTTTGCCGTAGAAAAAGAACTTGATAAGGTAGCAGAGGCGGTAGAAATTATCTATGAAAAAATGTTAAACGGCGGTCGCTTGATTTATTGTGGCTGTGGTACTTCCGGAAGACTTGGCGTACTTGATGCGGCGGAATGCCCACCCACCTTTGGAACAGACCCAGAGCTTGTAAAGGCAATTATTGCAGGTGGAGATGCCGCTTTTGTAAAGGCGATAGAAGGCGCGGAAGATAATATGGCGCTGGGCGAAAGCGACCTTATTAATCTTAATTTTTCGGCAAACGATGTTCTTGTGGGTATAGCGGCAAGTGGCAGAACCCCTTACGTCATAGGCGCATTAAACTATGCAAAAAAAATAGGGGCAAAGACGGTTAGTTTAACCTGTTGTCCAAATTCGCAAATATCGCAACTCGCTGATGTAAATATCGCTCCGTCCCCCGGCGCAGAAGTTATAACAGGTTCTACAAGGCTCAAAAGCGGAACGGCGCAAAAGTTGGTTCTAAATATGTTAAGCACAACTGTTATGATAAAATTGGGTAAGGTATACGGAAACCTAATGGTTGACGTAAAAGCTACAAACCAAAAATTAGTATCCCGCACAGTGTCTATTGTAAAAGAAGCGACAGATGTTACGCAGGAAGAAGCGGAAAGAGTACTGAAAGAGTGTGATTATTCGGCAAAGACAGCAATAGTAATGATACTTTGCAACTGTTCAAAGGAAGACGCAGAGAGAAAACTTCAAGTTGCGAAAGGGCGAATATATGGAGTTATAAACAGTAGATAAAAAAATAAAAGGCATTTTTGAAAGTACAAGAGTTGGCTTGTATTCAAAGATGCCTTATTTTGAAAAATTATTTTGAGTGTTCTATGCAAGTGGTGTAAGATTTTTCAAGATATTTTTTTACTTTTTTGTAGTCTTTGTTTGCAATTAATGAAAACAGGACGTCAATCATTGCGCATTGCGCTATACGACTGCTCATAGCGGCGCTACGGTGACTTATTTCAGGTGTTGAAACATACAGCGCGTAGTCAACGTTTTGCATTAGTTCACTTTTGTTATATTTTGTAACAGCAACAGTAGGCGTATGGTTTTCTTTGGCAATTTTCAGTATATCAAGCATATCTTTTGTCTTGCCTGAATAGGAAAAAATAATGGCAATATCTTTTTCAGACATAGTAGACGCATAAATTAATTGCATATGGATATCTCGGTTAAAAAATGCGTTTTTCTTTATACGTATGAGCTTTTGGTACAAGTCGTCTGCAAGTATTCCCGATGCGCCCACGCCAAAGAGATAAATATTTTTACTGTTAATAATTAAATCGGCGACTGTGGAAAGTTTTTCGTATTCTATCATTTTAAACGTATCTTCAATAGCCTCTATTGTTGTGTTTTTTATTGCATTACATATTTCTTCAACATTTTGGTATGAATTAACGTCCGAAAAATTCATTATCTCAGATGTGGTTGCGCTTTGTGAATTAATTTCGGAAAAAAGAGCTTTTTTTAAATCTTTTAAACCGTCAAAGCCGATTGCCTTGCAAAATCTTATCCAAGTAACTTGACTTACCCCACTCTCCTTTGCCAGTTGAGAGATTGGCATTGTAAAAATATTGTCTATATTTGCTAGAAAATATGTTGCAACTTTTCTTTCGGAATTATTCAAACTGTCATAAATATTTTTTGTTTTAATTTCTATATTTGTCATTTTTTTCCTCCTAACCGGTCTGTATTACAAAGTAATTTTGCCCATAACTACGCTATGTCTTGCGCCTGTGGCTGTCGGTATGTTGTTATACCTGTTAAAAATTGTTTCATTGGCAAGCACAGCGAAGGCAACAGCTTCTTTTGCATTACTGTCAAGCCCCATATCTTCGTTGGTCATAACTTTGCAATTTGGCAATAGCTCTTTTATAAAAGTAAGCAAGGTTTTATTCATACTGCCACCGCCGCCTATAATCAATTTCTCCGGCATAGCGGGTAAAAATTTATTTATATTTATTGCAATGGATTTTGCAGTGAACATAGTGGCAGTGGCTATGGTATCCTCTATTGAAATTTTTTCTGAATTTGCTGTATTGACCAGTTTTTTTACATAATCTTCGCCGTAGTATTCCCGTCCAGTCGTTTTTGGGGGTGCTTTGTATATATATTCGTCATCAAGCAGTATATCAAGAAGTTTTGTGTTTACGTTTGCATTTTTCGCTATCTCTCCACCCTTGTCATAGTGCATTTTATTATTTGAATAAAGGCTTACCAAGGCATCAATTACCATATTGCCGACGCCTGTATCAAATGCGAGTATTTTATTAATATCGCAATCGGAAGGCAGATAAGTAATATTTGATATTCCACCGATATTTTGAAGCGCAATATTTTTTCCGACTTTGCTGTACAGTAAATATTCGGTATACGGCACAAGCGGCGCTCCAAGTCCGCCTGCGGCTATATCCCGCACACGAAAATCGCTGACAACAGGACAGCCGATATGTTCGCTTATGACAGATGCCTCGCCTATCTGCAAAGTTGATATGATAGGATAATCGAAATAGATTTCTTCTTGCGGTTGATGAAAAACAGTATGCCCGTGGCTACCGATAAGGTCTATTTCTTCAAACGAAACATTTGCCTTTTTACATAGTTCTTCACAGGCAATAGCGGAAAGCTTTCCAAGTAAAAAATTCATTTTGCATATTTCACTGCTGCCACCAAAATCCCCTTTTGCGATTTTCAGTAGATGCGTGCGGAAATCGTCATTATACGGTATGGTGATAAACTCTTTAAGATTTGCTTTCGTATTTGTGTAAGAACCCTCTATTTCAACAAGAGCGGCGTCTATTCCGTCGGTACAGGTACCGCTCATTAAGCCTATTACCAATCTTTTTGATTTTTGTGTTATCTTATCAATAAAGTCCATAAAAAAGTCTCCTTATTGTGTGAAATAAAGTTACGCAATATTTTGTAACTTATGTTATTATAATCACAAAATTACAAATAAGTCAATATATTTATAAAGAAAGAAGGTCTGTGAATTTGAAATACGGCATTGATAATATTGATAAATATTTATATTTGTTTAAAAATAAAAGGGCAGGACTGCTTACGTCAAATAATGCTTTAAACAAAGAGTACATATCATCAATAGATATTTTAAAAGAAAAAATTAATATAGCGAAGCTTTTTGGCGCAGAGCATGGCGTACGGGGTGACCGTAGCGCAGGCGAATATATTGACAGCTACATAGACAGTCAAACAGGACTGACAGTATACAGTCTTTACCGTAAAGACGGTAAACGTTTCACAGCAGAGATGCTCGAAGATATTGATATTGTGGTTTATGATATAGCTGATATAGGAGTTCGGTACTATACGTTTATATCTACACTGCACAATGCTATTATTGATTGCGCGAAGTATGGTAAGCAACTTGTTATTTTGGATAGACCAAACCCACTTGGTTGTAATATGATAGACGGCAATGTTCTTAATATAGACTATAAAAGTTTTGTAGGCACTTATTCTATACCCATAAGGCACAGTCTTACAGTTGGTGAGTTTGCGCTTCTGATAAATACAGAAGAAAAGATAAACTGTGATATAAAAATTGTCACTTGTACGGGTTTGGGTAAAAAAACAATTTTTACCGATACTGATAGAATGTGGATAATGCCAAGTCCAAATATACCGACTTTTGATACAGCTCTCGCCTATGTTGGAACGTGCCTTTTTGAAGGGACGAATATTTCAGAGGGAAGGGGAACGACAGCGCCATTTCAAATAATTGGGGCAGATTTTATTGACGGAGAAAAACTGACAAAAGAACTTAATAATAAAGATTTAAAAGGCGTCATTTTTACTCCGACATACTTTAAACCGACAGCATCAAAATTTCAAAATCTTTTGTGCGGTGGCGCTCATATTCATATTACAAATTACAGTGAATATGAGAGTTTTAAGGTAGGCTTAAATATACTTGAAACCATAAAAAATATGTATCCGCAGGAATATAAAATACTTCCTCCTCCAAAAGAAAATAAAAAACCTTTTATAAGCCTTTTAATAGGGAACTCCGATTTAGAAAACAATGATTGGACAAGTGAGTCTTTACTTAATAAATATAATAATGAGTTAAATCAATTCAGCAAAATAAGAGATAAATACAGACTATACATATGATATGGGGGATATATTATGATGACTGCAAGAGAAAAAATAGGACAAAGACTGGTGGTAGGTTTTGGTTCGACAGAAGTTGACGATACGCTTCGCTCGCTTATATGCGACTATAAAATCAGCAATATAATATTATTTAAGCATAATATTGTCAGCGCAACACAATTAAAAAAATTATGCGAAGATATACAAAAGCTGGTTATTGAAAATACAGGACATAGGGCGTTTATAACCATTGACCAAGAGGGTGGAATGGTTACACGTTTAAGTGACGATTGCCTGAATATACCGGGGGCAATGGCAATAAGCGCTACGCAAAACGAAGATTACGCATATAAATGCGCATTATTGACAGGTAGACAGCTATTAAAACTAGGCGTTAATTTCAATTTAGCTCCATGCGTAGATGTAAATTCAAATATAAACAATCCTGTAATAGGCGTACGCAGTTATGCGGATACAGGTGAAGGGGTAGCGAAGTTTGCAAGAGAAACTTTGAAAGGCTATAAAGACAGTCATATACTTTGTTCGGCAAAGCACTTTCCCGGACATGGTGATACCGGCGTAGATTCACATTTGGGACTTCCGCAAGTAGATAAGACATTTGATGAGCTTATGAAGTGTGAGATAATTCCTTTTAAGGCGCTGATAGACAGTGGTATACCCGCTGTAATGACTACGCATATTTTGTTCCCGCAAATAGAAAAAAACAATGTACCCGCAACTATGTCACGAACAATTATTACAGATATACTGAAAAATAAGTTGGGATTTAAAGGTCTTGTTATAAGTGATTGTATGGAGATGAATGCAATAAAGAAATTCTATGGCACAGTAAACGGCGTAGAGTCGGCTATAAAAGCAGGCGTGGATTTGGTATTCATTTCGCATTCGGCAGAACTTGCCAAAGAGGCATCTGATTTACTTACGGAAAAATTGAAAAACGGTGAGTTTGATATAACTGAAATGGATAATTCCATAAGTAAAATACTCTCTGTAAAAGACAGTTTAAAATATGAAGATATGGATTTTGATATTAATTTATCAAAAGAGTACTCTAAAAAAGTATTAAAAGATTCAATAACACAAGTTGGGGAAAAAGCAGAAATGCCAATGATTACAAACAAAACTGTATTTATTTCCTGTAATCAGTTCAGAGCAACGCTTGTATCTAATGAAGAAAATGAGGAATTAAATTTTGCAAAATATATGGGTAAAAAGTTTGATACGAAATTTGTTGTTATTTCGCCAAATCCAACTGTTGAGGAAAGAGAAAAAGTTATACAAAGCGTAGTAAATTTTGATAATATTGTTATGGGTACGTATAATGCGCATTTGAATGGGGGACAGCTGGACTTAATAGATAGATTATATAAGATTAACAGAAATATTATGGTTATAGCGCTCCGTAATCCTTATGATTTAAAAGATTTACCAAAAGATATTGTAAAAATAGCCGCTTATGAGTATACTGAAAATAGTTTTGAAGTATTATATGAAATTTTAAAGAACAGAGAAACACCGAGAGGTTTATTGCCAATTAAAATGTAATTATTTTTTTGGGGGAATGTATTATGAAAAAATATGTAATAGGTTGGGACGGTGGAGGCACAAAGACAGATATTCAAATTCGTGATACTGATAGTAATATTTTGTTTGAATATACAGGCACACCTCTTAATTATAACAGTCAGACAAAGGAAGAAATGGCAAACTCTGTTTCGTTATTGGTTGATAAAATGCGTGAACAGGAAAATAATTTTGGAAGTATCAACGAAAACTGCCTGTGTATGTGTATCTCTACGGCGGGAGTTTCAAATACAGACAGCGTAGATTTTATAAAATCTATATTGTCAAAAAAGAATGTGAATTGTCCTATAAAAATAGTAGGCGATCAGGAATCGGCGCTTTTTGGGGCAGTAGGGCAATCGACAGGCGTGGTTATCGTAAGCGGTACGGGTTCTGTTTGTTATGGAAAAAACAGCGCGGGAAAGACAATGCGTACAGGTGGCTGGGGGCATATTATTGATGATATGGGCAGTGGTTACTATATAGGAAGAAACATTCTTTCAAAGGCAGTACAAAGTATGGATAGCCGTATTGAGCACACAGTACTCGAAGACTTGGTGCTTGATGAAATAAACGGAAATACGGTAAATGATATAATAAAATTTACTTATACGGACAGTACCAATAAAAAGAAAATAGCAAATTTATCAAAGTTATTATTGCAGGGACTTGCAGAAAATGACAGAGAAAGCATATCGATAGCTGAGGACAGCGCAAAAAGTTTATTTGATATGGCGGTGACTGTTATTGAACATTTGGGGTTGGCAGATAATAAGATAGCCATTACAGGCGGTATTTTTAAGTATAATGACTATATATCCAATTTATTTAAAAAGTTGATTACGGAAAAATATCCCAAAATAGATTTTATGTATGCAAAAGACAGTAACGTGAGCGGAGCTTGTATGATAGCCTTGCAAGAAACAGAAACAAATAAATAAAAGGGAGACAGAGATTATGGCTGATATGTTGGTTAATTTGTGTAATATACCTGACTGGCGCGATATTGTTGAAAAAATAGAAAGAGAAGAAAATATCAGAATTTTCAGAGCGATAGGGTCTGATAAATTTAAAATTATACGTTGGGTAGAAAAAATATCCACTGAGAGCGCGGCAAGCGAATGTGATATTGCTTTTTCAAGAATGCCCATATCTTGCTTTATAGCCGAAAAAGACGGAGAGCCGATAGGTTATGCGTGTTACGATGCAACAGCGCCTGATTTTTTTGGACCTACACGTGTGCTTGATGAATATCAGGGAAAGGGAATAGGAAAGGCTTTGCTACTCCGAGCACTTGCGGATATGCGGGAGAAAGGTTATGTATATGCAATAATAGGCGGTGTTGGACCAATAGATTTTTACAAAAAGTCAGTTAATGCAGTTCTTATAGAAAACTCCACACCGGGTATTTATAAAGATTTTCTTGTCAGAATAAAAAGAGAAAACAAAGTATAAAAATAAAATTAACAAATTCAGTAAAAAAACGGACAATATAAAAACAGTCTCCTTCTATGGTAGAATAAAAGAAACTACTATGAAAGGGGACTGTTTGAACTATCCGCACAAATTGGATAAGTTTTGTTATAGTTCTATGCTTTTTATCTTTTTTTATATTAGATAATAAATTTTTTATAACTATGTAAAATATGAACAGTGAAAATAATTATTCTGTTTTTGTTTCCACATCTGTGCTTACATCAACTCCGGAAAGTTCCGGCAGAGCAACAGGAACATCTCTGTCTTCTATTTCAATTTCTACACTTTCTTTCTTTTCTTCGTCTTCCCAAAGAGAATCGTACTCTTTGGGTTTCGCATTTCTACGCATACTTGCCAAATTTTTTGCCGCCTGATACATATCAGGATTATATTCCATTAGTTTTTTCTCGTCAAAAGGTGGCACACGGTCTCCGTTTGCTATTCTGCGGAAGATTTCAAAGCATTTTAATTCTTCTTTCATTTTTTCTTCTTCTGCTTTCATTCGCTCTTTATTGTTTTTGGCATCTTCCATTAACATCTTACGCTCTGTAAGCTGTCGCATAAAATCACGTATTTTTTCACTGTCTTCGTCAATTTCCTTGATTTGAAGTTCCAGTTTGTCAAAATTCGGTTTTTGGTTTGGTTGCAGTTGTTCTTCGTGTTCTTTTTTTTGTTGTATTAATTGTTGTCGTTTTTGTTGAAGCTTGTATAAGTAATCCGAATAATATTTGGTTGCCTCTCCGATTTTCATAAAATATCCTCCTTTTTATTTTATAAAATCCTTTGTTTTTTAGTTTAATGTAGCGTAAAAATATTTTAATTAGACACCTTTATATTATATATCGGATTCTGTAAAACATAATTTAGTATAAAATCCGACAATCAGTGAAATAAAAACAGATATTATAATTACTGTGCTTTCATATCCTTTTGCGTATTCAAAGGCAAGACCGTAAAAGGCTTGACCTATTGGTTGAGAGCATACGGAAAGAGTCAACAATAAGGCGGTAACTTTTCCTACAATATTTTCGGGAATATTATTTTGTATGTAAGTCATTAATAAAATTGATACAGTAGTGGAAATGCACATAACCAAAAATGCACTTGTTAAAATAAGCGCAAAACTTAAACTTTTAATTGATTTCAACAATGGGGCAACAGCAAGCGGTATCAATGTAAAAACAAGTATAAAAAAATATTTGTGTATTTTTTTGCTCTGCGGTTTTATTGTTGCTGTAAGTAGCCCGCCACATAATCCGCCGAATGCAAGAACTCCACTTGCTATTCCATAAAAATTTGATGAAAGACTCAATCTTTCAGTTACCAGTATAGGCAGAGATATTGTTATAAGCGAACCTACAAACGCATTTAATATGCAGGCAATTAATATGATTTTTGCCAAAATGATTTTTTCTTTGAAAATATATTTTATACTTATGGTTATATCATCTTTTAATATACAAAATACAGATTGCTTATTTGGATATTTACTGTGTGGTATTTTTATAAATATTTCAAATAACGCTGATATAAAAAAACAAATAATACTTACTGAAATAATTGGTATTATACCATATACAGCAAATAAAAATCCGCTGATAATCGGTGAAAGTAAGTTTGACAAAGCCGAAACGCTGCTGATAACTGAGTTCCCTTTTACCAAAATACTTTTATCAAGAAGTATAGGCATACTTGCCTGCACAGCCGGTTGATAAATTCCGCTGATTGCATAAAGTATCATCATTGTAAAAATAAGTAATATAACAGTGTCTGCTTTATTAAGTGAAAATAAAAATATTGTCATTAAAATTCCTGTTACAAAATCCAGAATTACCATAATATTTTTTTTGTTCAGTCTGTCAGCAAGTATTCCACCTATTGGCATAACAAAAATTAACGGTAAAAAAGATATTGCGCTTACTATGCCAAAAATGGCAGATGAACCTGTTTGTTGCAATATATATAACGGTAAAGAAAAACGAAGAATATTATTGCCGAAAAGAGATATAATTTGTCCGATAACAATAAGTATAAAATTACAATTTGTCAGATTTTTTGTTTTCATATTCATATACACTCCATAGTATTTACTTTTTTTATTAAACCAAAGCATAGAATAATATTTAGAACAATCAAAAGTATTATAATAGGCAGAAGAATAATAAATAGGTTATCACTTAATAAAACAACTGAATTGCCAATAGGCGAAATCAAAATAACAGAAGTTATAATAGTGGTAATAACAGATTTTTTCCAAAATCCTATTCTAAGTGAAATAAGACCTATTAAATTTGCAATAAAGGAAAAAATTACAGTTACAGGTAAAATATTTATATTGATTAAAGATATAGATATAATATTGCTTAATTTACATATAAATTCAATAAAAAATATACTTGCAATATTTGATATTATCATCATTGAAAATGTAAAAACAAATATGATAAAATATTTTGACAATAAAATAGTGCTTCTTTTGTATGGATATGAAAAGATGAGTATGCTATATGGGTTGGTATATTCGTTTACAATGAATTTTGTGTGCATAACAGCGCACAAAACAGCGAATGAACTCATTGAAATAACGCTTATCATTGTTACAAGAAATTTTTGTTCCGAAAAAACATTTGATGACGAATCGTTTGGATCTATTTTGGGTATTGAGGCAAACAAAACGCCAATGGATAGAGTAAACAGAAATATGCCTAAAACAGCATAAATATACGGTCTGAAATTGTTCTTTTTTAGTTCCAATTTAATAAGTTTAATCATTTTATTTCTCCATTCTTTCTATTAAAAAATCTTCAAGTTTATCATTATACATCTCTTGTAATTTTTCAACACAACCCAATTTATCCATTTTACCGTTTGATAATACCGCAATACTTTCGGCTGTTTGTAAAATCTCACTCAATATATGACTTGACAGAATGACAGTAGTTTCCTTTTCTTTTAAGTTGACAAAAAGTGCGCGTACAGTACGTATCGCCACAGGGTCAAGTCCGTTCATCGGTTCGTCCAACAGCAGTAATTTGGGGTTATGACTTATTGCTCTGGCTATACCTAGTTTTTGCCTCATACCAAACGAAAATTTTGAAACAGGTTTTTTGTCATACGCATTAAGTCCGACAAGATTAAGAATTTCTTTTATATTTGCGTCTGTTTGCATATATTCAAGATGAATGGCAATATTTTCATAAGCTGTCAAATGTTCGTAGAATATGGGTTTATCAATCATAATACCTATACTTTTCAGTATATTTTTTTTGTTTAATCCAAGGTTTTTTTCAAAAATAAAAACTTCTCCCTCAGTTGGTTCAAGCAGTCCGCAAAGTAATTTTAGCAGAGTTGTCTTTCCAACTCCATTTCTACCTAAAAGGGCAAATATTTCACCTTTTTTTACTTCAAAAGTGATATTTTTTAAAATAAAGTTACTGTCATATTCTTTTGTTAAATTTTTTACTGATATTATGTTTTCCATAAGCTTTATTCCTTTCTTTTATTAATACATTCGGTCGGTATGTAAAAAACTTTAAATAAACTGCTCAATAAAGAGCAGTTTATTAATTATAGCAAACAAAATTATTTTGGGAAAGTTAGTATTTTGAAAGTTCGTTTTTTGTATTTTCATCAAATAGTAAAATATTATATTGATTTAAAAACTCATTTATCATTTCACATTTATTGTTTTGTCTAGAAATATCATTACCAAGTATAAGAGGATTTAGCCATACGTTAAGTAGCAAGGTAATCACCTCAGCCAATTCATACGGTTTGTCAGTTGTTATTGAACCGTCATTGATACCTTCTTCGATAATCGGTAAAATAAAATTTGGAGTTACAACATCACGGATACGCTTAATTTGTATTGCCAAAAATTTTGGATTGTCAAGAAGATTTGGCGATGCTTCAATTATTCTTTTGGTGGCGTCACTGGAAATATTGCTGCGAACAACTTCGCGTAATTTTTCAGCTCCGTTTAAAGAAGTATTGTTTTTAAGCTCTGTAAAATATTTGCCGTTGATTTCTCCTTCTTTGGCGGCGATAGCGTCAAAAATATCTTCTTTCGATTTAAAGTGATGATATATTGCGCCTTTTGATAAGTCTTTAAGCTCATTTAAAATATCTTGAATACTTGTGTTTTCGTAACCTTTTTCCCAAAATAATTTTGCTGATACGTCCAATATTCTTTCTATTGTTTGTTCGGGATATTTATTTCTTGCCATAAGTTTTGCCTCCACATACCAAATGTATAAGTATAAAATAACATACCGTTAGTATGTTTGTCAATAGCAGAAAAAAATTGTTTTATTATAATCAGCTATACATTTGTTTAAATTGTGACGGAGATATACCAAACGTATTTTTGAATAGTCTACTGAAATAATATGTTGAACTAAAACCTAGTTTCTCTGAAATTTCAGTTATATTATAATCATTATCAAGGAGCATACGTTTTGCGACGATTAATTTATTGCTGTTGATTAAATCCATTGTTGAGCAATTAAGGGCTTTTTTCGTGCAGCGATATAAATAGCTCTGCGATACATTAAAATAGTCACAACAATCCTGAACAGTAAGTTTTTCATAAATATGTTCTGCGATGAATGTTAACAGATTGTTTGTCATTTTGCATTCTTTGGAATGGTCAAGCAGTAAATCCTGTGATTCACTGACTGCGCAAGTGTTAAGAATTGTTTGTATAATTAAATTTTGAAGTTGATAGTGTAATGCGTATTTGGTAGTTTTTTCCAGCGAGATACAGGTATTGATTAAATTTTTTATGTAATCATTCGTTCCGTCCTTAATATATTTAGGAGAGTTTATATTAAAAAACGATAAAAAACGCAGTTCATCAATTATAGGTTCAATATTAAAATGAATTTCGCATGAAATAAGCGAAGGGGACATACAGTCGGCGCTATGAAGTGAATATGGTGGAATTATTATTATATCGTTTTCTTGCATTTTATATCGTCTGTCATTAATTGTACAAATACATTCGCCTTTTGTAATATAAATTATTTTTATTGATGAGACCACAACGTTCACGAAAAGTGATGTTTTATTTGATTCTCTATTTGCAAAATATGTTATGTTTAATCTGCATTTATCAAGTAAATTTGATGTTTTGTCTATTTCTACGTGATAATTATGAAGTTTGCTGCAATTATTCATTTTAATACCTCTTTTAATATATTTTAGTTATGCTCCTCGTTATATTATAACCTATTTAAATGATTTGTGCAAATTTTAGATTGAATACTATATTGTTAATTATTTATTTAACAATATAATATATATGTAGATAAATTTAATCTATATCATATTTGGAGGAAAGAGAAATGAAGAAATTAAAAGTTTTGTCATGCATAATGGCATTTATGATGATTGCTACTGCGTGCTCATCAAATAAAGCACCGACAGATAACTCATCACAAGAACAACCTGAATCAAAAATAGAAGTTGTGTCAACCAATCCAACTCCTGAAAAAAATGAAAGTGACAGCAAAGAATATGATGTTACAGACAGCGCAGATGTTGTAATCGTAGGTGGAGGCGGTACAGGTATGTCAGCCGCTCTTACAGCTGTCGAAAATGGCGCGGAAAAAGTTATTATTGTTGAAAAATTGCCTGTACTTGGTGGATTTATGAGAATGAAAACAGGTCAATTTTCAGCGGCAAACACTACTATACAAAAAGAAGCAGGCATAGAAGATTCAGTTGAAAAATATGAGGCTGAAATCAATAAATTTGCAAATTTAAATGGTGGACACCCTATTGAATATTTAATTCATGCCTATGCGACAAATGCAACAGAAGCATGGGAATGGGCGTATAATATGGGAGTTAAGGACTATCCTTTCTTAAAGGATAAAGACGGTAAGGCGGCTATTATGAACCCCGGACATATGCCATACGAAATAAACCGTACATATATACCTCTTGCAAAAGAAGATTCCACTATTGTAAATCCTGTCATAGAAGTTTTTTCAAAAGAACTTGCAAAACATGATAATATAAAAGTATATACAGAGGTTGAAGGAAGAAAACTTTTGACTAATGAAAACGGACAAATCAGCGGTGTTGAAGCCTTGGGCGTAGACGGAAAAACATATAAGTTTGATACTAAAAAAGGTGTAATAATGGCTACCGGTGGATATGCCGCAAACCCAAAACTTTTTGAAAAATATTCAACTGACCTTAAAAACCTAATTTCTGCTGCTCTTAGCTCAGATGATGGTTATGGTTTGAGAATGATGCAAGAAGTTGGCGCAGGTATAACAGAAGAAGCTATGCGCTGGATAGAAACTTATCCTAAGGGTATGGTTAACGAGGGCTCAACAACAACAGGTGTAAACGGTTCAACAGGAACATACTATACAGGTGGTATACTTGTAAATATTGAGGGCAACAGATTTTTAGATGAATGCGCATGGGACGATGAGGTTCGTAACGCAGGTCTAAAAGCTCAACCTGACAGCTATATGTTTGAAATATTTACAGACAAAATCCTTGAAGATACAAAAGGCACATTGAGAGGCGCTTACGATTCTTTCAAAGAGGGCGGGGAATACAGAAGCAGACTTGTTGAGGCAAATTCTATTGAGGAATTGGCTCAAAAACTAAATATTAACGTAGAAAACTTTAAAGCTACTGTTGAAAAATATAACAAAGCAGTAGAAGCAGGCACAGGTGATGAATTCGGACGTGAATTTGTTAAAAAACCCGGCAAAAACAGAGTTGAAGCTGTAAACAAAATAGAGGGTGACAAATTCTATGCGCTAAAACTACAACCGATTGTTCTGTCATCTCGTGGCGGTATAATGGTAAATAAGGATAATCAAGTTATTACAGCTGACGGTACAGTTATACCGGGACTATATGCAGGCGGTGAAGTTGTTGGTCAAATGTGGGGTAAAACAATAGCTCCCGGTGTTGGTATGAATGGTAGCATAACATGGGGTAGAATAACAGGTAAAAACATTATGACAATGCCAATGGCAGATAAATATGACGTAAAACCTGCTCCTGATATCTTTGATATGTCATTGTTTGAAAAAGAAAAAGCTGAAATTGACGGTATTGATTTTACAAACCTGAAAGACGGCACATACACAGGTGAAGCAAAAGGTATGAATGATGTCGTTAAGGTTGAAGTTACTGTAAAAGACGGTAAAATTTCATCTGTTGAAATTAAAGAACATAAAGAATCAGCAGGAATAAGCGACCCTGCTATTAAAGAAATACCAACTAAAATAGTAAACGCGCAATCAACAAAAGTTGACGGCATTACAGGCGCAACAATAACATCAAAAGCCATAAAGGAAGCTGTTGAAAATGCGCTTAAATAATTAAATATATAAATTAAACAAAAAGTTGTAAAAGCGTCGAGGCAATCTTGCCCCGACGCTTTTGCTTTTATATAAATTGAGTGGATATTGTAAAACTTTTTTAGTGTGATATAATTAAATCGATTAAATTATCACCTAAATAACAAAGGAAAATTTTATTATGATATACAAAATAGCGATATGTGATGACAGTGATATAGACTCAAAATATATATCTGATTTACTGAATGTGTGGGCGAAAAGCAGAGATATATTAATAAAATCAGAGTGTTTTTCTTCTGCGGAAAGTTTTTTGTTTCATTATGAGGAAGATAAAACATATAATCTTCTTTTGCTCGATATAGAAATGGGAAAGATGGACGGAGTGACAATGGCAAAACAAATCCGTAAGGAGAACGACGCTGTGCAAATTATATTTATAACAGGTTATTCTGATTATATTTCCGAAGGTTATGAAGTATCAGCGTTACATTATCTGATGAAACCGATAAATGAGAAAAAATTGTACGCTGTTTTGGATAGGGCAACTGAAAAAATTATACGGAATGAAGAATATATGAACCTGATTTTGTCGGGAGAGATGATAAGAATACCTTTATATGAAATACGTTATTTAGATGTGCAAAAAAATTATGTAACTGTGCATTGTAAAGAGAATTATACAGTAAAACGTTCCTTGGGGGAAGTTGAAAAATTACTTGATAACCGATTTTTCAGAGTAGGGCGTGGAACTGTTATAAATTTGGAGTACATAAGGCGAGTTACAAAAACAGACGTATATCTTTCAGATGGAACAATACTTCCGCTGCCACGAGGCATATACGATTCATTAAACAGAGCTATAATAACGCATACATAATGGAGGAGAGGATATATTTTGTTTTTATCCAAACAGATAGATAAAAAAATAGCGTCATATCAAAAAGAGTTAATAGAAACACATTATCGTGAAGTTGATAATATGTATCGTCAAATTCGTGGTTGGCGACACGATTACAGAAACCATATACAAACTATGAAGGCGCTTTTGACAAATGGCGATATTGACGGAATAAGAGAATATTTGGATAAACTTGATACGGATTTGAATACGGTTGATGTAGTGATAAAAACAGGTAATTCAATGGCTGACGCAATTTTAAACAGTAAAATATCACTTGCAAAATCAAAAGATATTGAAGTGAAAATAGACGCGCATATTCCTATAAAATTAAAAATGTCTGAAATAGATTTATGTGTAATCATAGGAAATTTATTTGACAATGCCATAGAAGCATCTATGTTTTTGCCACCGGAAAAAAGACTTATAAGAGTATATATGGATATAAAGAACAATTCGCAGTTATATATATCGTTTACAAATTTTACTTCATCAAGGAAAATGAAAAAAGTGGGTAATAAGTTTCGTACAACAAAGGGTGACGGTCATGGTTTTGGTCTTGTAAGAATAGATAATATTATTGAAAGACTAGACGGTTACCTCAGTCGCAACAGCGAAGACGGAGCGTTTACTACCGAAATATTAATTCCGCAAATATGAAATTACAATTCGTCCCCTAAATAAAACAATTCGTCCCTAAAATATAATGGGGGCGAATTATTTTGTTATAATCAATGCAGAAAGGGTGGTGTGGATTTTATTATGAGAGATAAAACACAAAGTACGGAAAAAATTAAGCCAAAATACAATATGTGGCAAAACAGTTGCTTTATGATAAAGTTATGCTTTAAAATCAAGGAAAAAAAAGTTGTTTTTTTAACTTTGCTTTTGGCATTTTTGACAGTTGCAAAAAATCTTTTTGATTTATATGTAACTCCCGCTATACTGTCAATTATCGAAACACAAGGAAACATTACAGATTTATTAATTACAGTTTTTTATTTTGTCTGTGGTATGATGTTTGTTTCGGGATTTATTTCTTATATAAATTGTAATACCTTATTTGGTAGAGTTACCGTACGTAGCGAAATTTTGGGAATGATTAATATAAAAGCGTCAACAACTTCGTATCCGAATATTTATGATAAACATTTTCAGGATTTGTTGGCAAAATCAGCGGAAGCAACAAGCGATAATTCCAGCGGTACGGAAGCAATATGGGATACCTTGACTACTATAACAACAAATATACTTTGTTTTTTAATCTATTTGAATTTACTTGTCAAAATAGATATGATTTTATTGATAATTATTTTTATAACGACAGTTTTGGGTTATTTTATTACAAAACGACTATATGAATATGAATATCAACATCGTGACGAACAAGCCGAAATAACAGAAAAAATTTTTTATATAAACCAAGTATCAAGAGATGTCGCAATAGCAAAAGATATAAGAATTTTCGGTTTGCGTGGTTGGTTGGAAGAACTTCAAAATAAATCTATGGGCGCTTACACAGCTTTTTGCAGAAAAGCGGAAAGCGTATATGTTTGGGCAAAAATCACAGATTTGTTATTGGCTTTTTTAAGAAACGGTATTGCCTATTGGTACCTTATCGGTCTTGTGTTTACGCAAAGTATAAGCGTTGCGGAGTTTTTGCTCTTATTTTCAGCTGTCGGCGGATTTACAGAATGGATTACAGGTATTTTGGGTAATCTAAATACTTTGCATAAGCAATCTCTGGATATTTCAACGATACGTGAATGTTTGGAATTTCCGGAACAATTTTTATTCAATACAGGAAAACCTTTATCACCGCAAGACAATACAAATTATGTAATTAAACTTGAAAATGTAAGCTTCCGTTATCCTGACAGTGACAAAGATACCTTGACGAATATTAATTTAACATTGCGAAGCGGTGAGAAATTGGCAGTGGTTGGGCTAAACGGCGCAGGTAAAACTACGCTCGTAAAACTGATATGCGGTTTTCTTGACCCCACAGAAGGTAGAGTCTTGCTGAATGATGTTGATATAAGAACTTATAACCGAAAAGATTACTATACGATGTTTTCCGCTGTGTTTCAAAATTTTTCACTGCTTGCAGGCACTGTTGCCACAAATGTTGCGCAAAGTGATGAAAGTATAGATATGGCTCGTGTGAAAGACTGTATTGAAAAGGCAGGTTTACGTACAAAAATTGAAAGTTTGCCAAAGCAGTATGAAACATACTTAAATAGAGATGTTTATGAAGATGCAATAATGTTGTCGGGCGGTGAAATGCAAAGACTTATGCTTGCGCGGGCTTTATATAAAAATGCTTCGTTTGTAATATTAGATGAACCGACAGCTGCGCTTGACCCCATTGCTGAGTCGGATATGTACCAAAAATACAATGAAATGACACAGGGTAAATCTTCGTTATATATTTCACATCGCCTTGCGTCAACTCAATTTTGTGACAGAATAATTTTAATAGAAAATTCTGTTATCAGTGAAGAAGGGACACACAAACAGTTATTGGACAAAGGCGGTAGATATACTGAACTTTTTAATGTGCAAAGTAAATACTATAAGGAGGAAGAAAATAATGAACAGCCATAAAAACATTTTTTCTTGGAAAGAAACATTACAAATAAATTATCGCGCCTTTATGCTGATATATAATGAATATCCGCAAATGTTTATTTCAAAGCTTGTAACTGTAATATGGAAATCTGTCACTCCTTATATAACAATATTTCTTTCGGCGTTGATAATCAATGAACTTGCAACAGCCAATAATCCAAAAAGATTAAAACAGCTTGTTGTTTTTACTCTTGTTTCAAGCGCCTTGGTTTCTTTGGTATCTGCCTTTTTGAGCAAATGGGAAAAAACATATTCCGGCGGAGAGTATTTTAAACTCGACAATATTTTAAGCAAAAAAATGATGAGTATGGATTTTGTAAGTATTGATGACACAAAAACCCATGAGTTACTGTCAAAGATACGTCAAACTTCAAATGGTTGGGGAATGATGTATTTGATAAGGGATTATGGACTTTTGATATCGTCTGTATTTACAATACTGGGTGGAATAACGCTTACTGTTTCGTTATTTACAAGCAAAGTTCCCACAACAATGGGAAAATATACAGTGTTAAATAATCCGATATTTATATTCTTATTTATTGTTATTATGCTTTTTATTGTTAATATTTCACCTATACTTAGAAATAAAGCATATAGTTACTGGGCAATAACTACTGATAAGCAAGCTTTTGGAAACAGATTGTTTTCTTATTATGGCGCGTTTGGATACAAAAAAGAGATTGCAACGGATATACGGATATATAAACAGGATATTTTGTGCGATAAATACAATCATTGCAAAGACGGAGTATTTTTTTCAAAAGGATTGTTGGCAAAAATGAGTAAGGGAATACTTAGTATATATTGCGCCATTGCAGATATGAGCTTAGTAATACTGAGTGGAATTGTATATTTGTTTGTGGGATTGAAAGCGTGGGCAGGAGCTTTTGGAGTGGGTATGGTTACGCAGTATGTTATATCTATTACAAAAGTAGCGGGCGGTTTATCTGATTTTATAGAAATAATAGGAAGAATGAAAACAAACGCAAGTTTTCTTACTCAAATATTTGAGTTTATGGATATTCCGAATACTATGTACCAAGGTACTCTTACAGTTGAAAAAAGAAGTGACAGAAATTATGAAATAGAATTTAAAAATGTCTCTTTTAAATATCCAAATACGGAAATATATGCGCTTCGTAATCTTAATATGAAGTTTAAAGTTGGAAGTAAACTTGCGGTAGTCGGTATGAACGGCAGTGGCAAAACAACTTTTATTAAACTTTTATGCAGACTTTACGACCCGACCGATGGTGAAATTTTACTTAACGGAATAGATATTCGCAAATATAATTATCTTGACTATATGATGATTTTTTCAGTGGTATTTCAGGATTTTGCTTTATTGTCATTGACATTGGGTGAAAATGTCGCATCAACATCGGATTATGATAAAGAACGTGTTATTGACTGTTTGCAAAAGGCAGGATTTACAGAACGATTGGATACGCTGAAAGACGGTATAAACACATATTTATATAAAAACTATGACAAAAGTGGCATAGATATTTCAGGGGGTGAGGCGCAAAAAATAGCAATAGCGCGCACGCTTTATAAAAATGCTCCGTTTATAGTATTAGATGAACCGACAGCTGCGCTTGACCCTATTGCAGAAGCGGAAATATACAGTAAGTTTAATGATATAGCCGGAGACAAAACCACAATTTATATCAGTCATAGATTGTCCTCCTGTAAATTTTGTGATGAGATTGCGGTATTTGATAACGGAGCTGTTATTCAAATGGGTAATCACGAAACTTTACTTAATGATAAATCGGGTAAATACTATGAACTGTGGAATGCGCAGGCTCAATACTATACGGATTGCGAATAAGTCATAAATGAAAAAGGTCACTCTGAATGTCAGAATGACCTTTAATTTTATAGCCTTAAAATTTTTGATTATCAGAAAAAAACACTCTGTTTAATATCTGAAAAATTTAAAATTCGGCTCATCAGTATTTACAATTCTTATATTCATCGCGATAACTTCCAAATCGTCCTTGGTTATTTTTTCACTGTCAATTTCAGCGGCAATATAAACCTTTAAATCTTTGTTATAAGACAATATGCCATAATTTACAATTTCGTCTTTGTCATATCCCAATTCTTTGGCAAGAGACGCCGATGTATAAACTTTTGTAACCGCATTTCCACCTTTTGAATTTTCGTATATAAGTTGGTAGTCACCTTTGTTTTCTGTTGGTTGCGTATTGAAGTGATAGTGATTGTCAAGCGTTATTTGACTGTAAATTGCCTGTGGGGAATTTTCCATACCTTCTGTTTCTTCATAAATATTATATCCGACTGCGCCCACATATTCGTTTTTTTCATTGTAAATACCCATTGGTGTCCATAAGCCCATTAACGAATATTTTTTATCGTTTTCACCTTTTGTGTTTATACTCCAACCGTCAGGTAAATACATTTCAAGTATGAATGGTTCAATATCAAAAATTGCGCTGTTGCTTTCGGTTCTTTGGTTATAGGCAGGAAATTTTATTGCGTGAATAGTTGGGTAGTATATAGGAAAATCAATTAATTCCTGTAATTTTTCCTTACTTTGCGCATAGGAACGCGCATCTTTGCCGAGAATATCATTGACACCCGTCCTTGTGGAAAAGGTTGTGTTTCGGGTTCTATGGTCCAATTTATTGTCTGTTACGGATATCGATATTTCGTCTACGTTATCTATTAATGCGTATAAAAGCATTTCGTTTCTGTCAAACAATTCTGAAATATATGAATAATCATAAGAATCATACACTTCCATTAATTCGCCGGAAATAGAATAAAATATATTTAATTTATAGGGTTTTGCTTTTGTTTCAAGTTCTATATGGTCATATTTCAAACCGTTTGGCACAGGTAATAGGTATATCAGATTGCCGACAGCCGAATTGTCGCCTATATATTTCGTACGCGCATTAAACAGTTTTTCAGCATCATACATACTTTTTGGGGTTTGTAGCTGAATAGTGCTTGCAACTGCTTTTGTAGGGTAGCTTTCGCTCACTTCATCAATAAACAGTATGACATTGTCACCGACAGAAAAATCATCTATTGTTATTACTTTTGGTTTATTTTTTGTATCAAGCTTTACAAATGGGGATTTTTGCCACGATACAACACATTGGTCACCTATAACGCTGTTTTCATCTGTTCCTCTGACAAGCATAGTTTGATTTCTTTTGTCTATATTAAGAATAACGGCATTTATACCGTCATATCCTGTTTGTACTTCCTTTGGGTTTGCCATTAATCCGACAATAATTAAGACAACAATTATAAGCAAGATTAAGACAGTCCAAAAAGCAGGTCTTTTATAATTCAGCACATTTTTTACTCTGCTTTTTGTATCACCCTCACCAAAGGCGAGCGGCGCGCCACCTAACATTCGTTTGCCTGTGGCAAGAGTCAAAAGTGAACTGGAATAGTCTTTTTTGACACTATTGCCGAGTTTTTTTATCACTGTTTCGTCACAAGACATTTCCATATCTTTGCCACTTACAAAAAAAGCATACCAAACGAACGGATTGAACCAATGTAAACACAGGGCGATAAAACCTATAATTTTTACAATATGGTCAAATCTTTTTAGGTGCGTCTGTTCGTGCAGTAAGATATATTCTCTCTCTTTGTCATTTAAATTATTCGGAAGATAGATTTTCGGTTTTATAATGCCTATTACAAAGGCTGTATTAATATTATTTGAAATATAAATATTATCTTTGTATAAAACTGAGTCCAATAAGCGTTTTTTTAGCAAAATAAGGCTTATTGTACTGTAAAGAAGAAGTGTGATTACGCCGATTAACCAGATAATTTCACCTATAAATATCCAAATTTGTATAGGATTTACACTTGCTGTGGGTGTTGCGTTTGGTAAAATTGGATTGACATTGTTATTTACAATAGGTATACCTGTATCAATTTGAGGTACTTCCATATATCTAACTTCGTATGGAATATGGTTTGTCTTTGTAGGTAGCAGACTCAATACGCTTTCAAAGGAAAATGGACAGATAAGGCGAAACAGAACCACAGACCAAAGAGAGTAACTGAATATTTTTGGAACTTTTTTCAAAAAAAGTCTGATTGTTGATACGAAAACAATTACCACGCTTGCTGTAAAACTCATATTGAGTATTTGCAAAAAAAGTTTATCGAACATAGTTATTCCTCCTTATAATTATCAATAAGATTTTGAATTTTTTGAATTTCTTTTGCACTCAATTTCTTGCGTCTGGTAAATGCCGCAAGAAATTGTGGTAAAGAACCGTTAAAAACATTATCCAAAAATTCTTCGCCCTGCGCTGCGCCAAAATCTTCTTTACTCATAAGAGATGTAACTGTTCCGTTGTTATTTACAAAAATATTTCTGTCACAGAGTCTTTTTAGCATAGTGTATGTTGTGGTGCGTTTCCACGCAAATTCTTTTTCGCATATTTCCGTAAGCGTACGGGAACTGACCGGCTCGTTTGCCCATATAATATCAGCAAATTTTTGTTCCATATCTCCCAATTTATATTTTTCCATATCTTCACCTCCTGTCTAATACTATTAGACACATTTAGTCTAACATAATTAGACAGGACTGTCAATATGTATGCTATAATATTAATTTAGTAGAAGGTTTCTCTGACTGTCTGTAATTCTTTCCATACATTATCACCATAATTACTTACAAGTACAGAGATAATGTTTTTATTTGGATTATATTCAGAAATAAAGCTGACACCTGGGTCGCAACCTTGAAAATATGGAAAATCTTGACTATTGGGGTTTTCTTTAATCCAAACACCATAACCATAATAATCATTTTTGTTATCAGTAATATTATCATTTTGTTTACTTAGCATTACAGAAACCATTTCTTTGGGTAGAAGTTTTTTGTTCAGTAGATTATTCCAAAAACTCATAATATCTTTTACTGTAATGAATACGCCTCCTGCACCTGTTCCCTTTGCATCAACACTGTATATATTGGTGCGATAGGTATTGGTATCAGAGCAATATATATAATTATTTGCACAGTTTGGTGGCAATTTATCCAGTTCATAATATCCTGTTGACTGCATATCGCAAATATTAAAAATATTTTTTTGAATATAATCATCAAAATACATTTTTGTTATTTTTTCTATAATCATTGCAAGTATTACATAACCTGTGTTGTTATATTGAAACTTTGTTCCTTTTGGATACATCATCGGCTTATCTATAAATAAAGGCAATAAGTCTGAATTATGTCGAATTTTATAGTTAGGGAAGTTAATCCATAAATCTTCGTATTCAGTCATAATACTTTCATCGAAATAATCTGGAACACCTGATGTATGATTTAATAGTTGCTCAATTGTTATATTTGGATCAATACTATGTAAGTCAATATCAAGAATATCTTTTAATGTAGACTTGAAACTTATTTTATTATTATTTATAAGCTGCAATATAGCAACTGCTACAAATATTTTTCCTGCTGATGCACTTGCAAATTTTGTATCTATATTATTTGGAATTTCGTTTGCAAGATCTCTGAATCCTAAGGCCTTTTCATATAGTACAGTATTATCCTGCATAATACATATAGCCCCTCGAAAATTGTTATCAAAATTTATATTCATAGTTATCTCCTTAGTATATATTAGTTTAATTTGTTATATTCATACTTTATAAAGTGCCATATTCCAAAAATATCGGCGAGAGCCCAACCTATCGGCACAGCGTACCAAATACCAACCATTCCGATTGCTGAAACAGAGGATAACGCATAGGCAAGGGCAACACGTGAGCCAAGAGAAATAACAGTTAAGATAATAGACATCTGTGATTTTGCAAGTCCCCGATACAGTCCGTATAATAAAAACAGTATTCCTATTCCGATGTATGACGCGCCCACTATGTGCAGATATTCTATTCCAATATCTATTATTGCTGTTTCTTCGGGATTAATAAACAAAAGCATAAATTGTCGTGCAAACAGAACAACGATAAGAGACGAAATTAGACAAAATACAGCGGATATTTTAAGAGCTGTTTTACTTCCCTGTTTTATTCTGTCATTATGTTTTGCGCCGTAATTTTGCGCAACAAAGGTTGCGAAAGCATTTCCGAAGTCTTGCGCGGGCATATAGGCAAAAGCGTCTATTTTGACAACTATGGCGAAAGCGGCGCTTGCGTAAAATCCAAAGCTGTTTACAAGTCCCTGAACCATAAGTATTCCAAAGTTCATAATCGATTGCTGAATAGCAGTCAGTGAGGAGTTATCAATAACTTGTTTCATTAAATTTTTATCTAAGTATAAATGTCTTTTATTTGGACACAAAAATTTTGCTTTTGCAAAAAAATAGACAGTAATACAAGAAGCGGACAGCGCCTGCGCAGTGACTGTTGCTATTGCGGCGCCCGCAACACCCATATCACAATATATTACCAATACAATGTCGAGTATAATATTTGTAATTGCCGAAATTGTAAGAAATATCAGAGGCATAACAGTATTGCCTATACTTCTGAATATTGCGGCTATAAAGTTGTAGATTGATACAAAGAACATTCCAACGAAAATTATTTTAAGGTATGTTTTTGTCATTTCTATTGATTCTATCGGGATATTAAGCCAAACAATGAATTTATCCAAAAGAAAATATGAAGTAATATTTATGGCAAATGAAATAATTGTAACAAAGATAAAGGCGTTAAAAATACTTACTTTCATTTCATCGTATTTTTTCGCCCCGTAAAGTTGCGAAAAAACAACGGAACTGCCCATACAAAGCCCCAAAACAATAGATGTCAAAAGTACCATCAAAGCATAGGAAGAACCAACAGCCGAGAGAGCGGTAGACCCTATCCCTTTACCGACAATCAATGTATCGGTTATATTATAAAGTTGCTGAATAAGGTTGCCGAGTATCATAGGTAAACTGAAAACAATCAATGATTTTCCTATTTTTCCAGATGTCAAATTATAATTCACACTGTCCTCCATAATTTTGATATTATTTACAGTTATTAAGTTTATCATAATATACTGATAACTTCAACAAAAATAAATTATACAAAAATATTTGGATAAAATATATTAATTTTATTATTGATTTAACCGTAAAAAAGAATTATAATTATATAGAAATAAACGGTATATTTTACCGAAAAGAAAGGATAATTAAATAATGAATTTGTTTATTTTATATGATAAATGCAGTACTTGCAAAAAGGCAAAAAAATGGTTAGAGGAAAATAATGTTGATTTTGAGTCACGTCCGATAAAAGAACAAAATCCCACAAAAGAAGAACTTATTGAATGGCACAAAAAAAGCGGTATGCCAAGACAAAAATTTGTAAATACCTGCGGTCAACTATATAGGGATATGAATTTAAAAGATAAATTGCCCGCTATGTCCGATGATGAATTCTTTGAGTTTTTGGCAACTGACGGAATGCTTGTTAAACGTCCTATATTAGTTACAGATAACGGCGTTGCGACAGGATTTAAGGAAGAAATATGGCAACAACTTTTAAATAAGTAAGATTATTTATAAAATATTTATAATTAAATAAAAAATCTCACAACTCAATTTTTCTGAGCTGTGAGATTTTTTTTAAGTTACAATAATTTATTGCTTAGCAAATTTGCGTTGGAAGAATTTAACAATTTCTACAATAGGAATAACCAAAACAGCGAGTAGCATAGCAATACCGTACTCTGCCCAGCCAATAGGTGTAAATCCGAAAGCTTTTGCAAGGAACGGAATTTCAAGAACTGCTGTTGTAAGTAACAGTGAACCTATCATAGCGCCCCATAATATTTTGTTATGGGTATTTAGCTTGAATATTGATTTGCGTTGGGAACGCATATTGAACGCATGGAAAATTTCACACATTGACATTGTCAAAAATGCCATTGTCATACCGTCATCGCTGATACCATGTGGCATCTCGAAGTATCCCACTTCAAAGCAGTGACCGATAACATAAGAAGTGATAGTGATAATAGTAACAAGTATGCCTTGATAAGCAATATCGAAACCAAGACCGCCTGAGAAAATACCCTCTTTTGAACTACGTGGAGGTTTATTCATAGTGTCAGGTTCTGCTTCTTCCATACCCAAAGCAAGAGCAGGGAAACAGTCTGTAACTAGGTTAATGAACAGTAGATGCACAGGGTTTAGCAGTGTAAAGCCCATAAGAGTTGAACAGAATACACCTAAAACTTCACTCATATTTGAAGCCAGTAAGAACTGAATTGCCTTACGTATATTATTATAAATTCTACGGCCTTCTCCTACTGCTGTAACGATAGTTGCAAAGTTATCATCTGCAAGAACCATATCTGCAACGTTTTTTGTGACATCAGTACCTGTGATACCCATACCTACGCCGATATCTGCAGATTTTATAGAAGGAGCATCGTTTACGCCGTCTCCTGTCATAGCTGTAATTGCGCCGTTTGCTTTCCAAGCTGTTACTATACGGACTTTGTGTTCAGGTTGAACACGTGCGTATACGGAATATTTCTTGACAACCTCTGCTATTTCGCTATCTGGAATATTATCAAGTTCAGCGCCGGTAATTGCCTGTGATGCGTCTTCTATAATACCCAAGTCTTTTGCGATAGCTATTGCAGTATCTTTGTGGTCACCTGTAATCATAACAGGGCGGATACCTGCGGAGCGACATTCTTCAATAGCAAGTTTAACTTCAGGGCGAACAGGGTCAATCATACCTGTTAAACCGATGAATACCAAATCTTTCTCCAAAAATTCAGGAGTGTTGTCTGTCGGTTTTGTTGCCCAATCACGTTTTGCGGCAGCCAAAACACGCAAAGCCTTGTCTGCCATTTGTTTATTGTGTTTTAAAATTTCGGATAGTTTTTCTTGTGTTAATGGTTTTACTTCACCGTTTTCTATATAAGAAGTACAGTGTTTCAGAACCTCATCGGGAGCACCTTTGGTATATTGAATATATTTTCCGCCAAGGTTGTGAACAGTGGACATCATCTTGCGTGAGGAATCAAAAGGAGCTTCGTCGATACGTGGCTCTTTTTCTTCAAGTTTGTTTTTTGGCAGACCTTCTTTGTTTGCAAAGTTTACCAAAGCCGCCTCGGTAGGCTCACCTTCGGCTTCTCCTTCTTGATTTAGGTTAGCGTCAGAGCATAGCGCCATAGCTTTTGCAAGTAGTTCTGTTTCGCCGATATGCTCCACAACTGTCATTTTGTTTTGTGTTAAAGTACCCGTTTTGTCGGAACATATTACCTGTGTGCAACCCAATGTTTCAACAGCGGTCAGACGGCGAATAACCGCATTACGTTTACTCATATTTGTAACACCGATTGACAGTACAACAGTCACAACTGTTGCAAGACCTTCCGGAATAGCGGCAACAGCCAAGGAAACAGCAACCATAAATGTTTTTAGTATTATGTCAAGTTCAAATGAACCTGCCATAAACAAGTTGAATGCGAAAATAAAAATACATATACCAAGAACCAGTTTTGAAAGAGTTTTGCCAAGTTCGTCAAGTTTTTTCTGCAAAGGTGTCTGTTCGTCAACAGTAGCGGCAAGCGCGCCTGCTATTTTACCCATTTCGGTATCCATACCTGTTCGTGTAATCAAGGCTTTACCTCGTCCATAAACAACAGTAGAACCCATATAACACATATTTTTGCGGTCGCCCAGTGGGACTTCTTTCTGTCCTTGTGACAGTCCAAGCGCATCAATAACTTTGTTTACAGGTACAGATTCTCCTGTCAAAGCGGCTTCTTCAATTTTTAAACTGGCAGATTCCAGTAGTCTGCCGTCAGCCGGAACAGCATCGCCTGCTTCCAAAATAACAACATCACCCGGTACAAGTTCATCAGAAGGTATTGTTATTTGTTTTCCGTCACGAAGTACTTTACATTTTGCGGCTGTCATAGTTTGAAGAGCCTCAATAGCCGCCTCAGCCTTTGACTCTTGCAAAACGCCGAGTATTGCGTTCAAAAGAACAACGATTAGTATGATAAATACTTCTGCCAAACCTTCCGGATTCTCCGGATTTTGTATATTGTGCAAAACAGTTGTACTTGCAGATACAACAGCGGCAAGGATAAGGATTATAAGCATAGGGTCTTTTAGCTGATCAAAAAATCGTTGAATAATTGTTTTCTTTTCAGCATCTTTCAGTTTATTACGTCCATATTTTTCCTGTCGTTGTTTTACTTCGTTACTTGTCAAACCGTCAGCAGTGGCGTTGAGCTCTTTTAAAAGTGCTTCGGAGGTTTGTGTGTACTCTTTTTTCATTTTTTCGTTTTCTCCTTATTGAATAAATAATAAAAAGAGACCCATACACAAACCCCAACAGTTCTGTTGATTTTTGTGTATGAGTCTCATTCTTTCAGCTTCCCGGGTCAAAATTTGACCGATATGACGATAGGCTTCGTACATTTTTTATGTGTACGGAATTACTCCCTCAAACTATACAATAATACAACACTATTTTTAAATTGTCAATAGCGCAAAAAACAAATATAAAATAATAGATTTTATATTATTTTATATTAAAAACTCTTGTAAATTGAAAGAAAAAATAATATAATAGCTAAATATAGTAATCAGCAACTCTATTAATTATCAAAGTATTTATTGATTGATATTATGTTGTTTACTGTACGGATAAGATTATCAAAAAGAAAGGGTGTAAAAAATGAATAGAGAACGTTTGGGGAGTAGACTGGGTTTTATTTTGTTAAGCGCCGGTTGCGCGATTGGTATTGGTAATGTTTGGAAATTTCCTTACATAACAGGTCAAAATGGTGGTGGCGCATTTGTTTTGTTCTATTTGTTTTTCCTTGTTATTTTGGGTGTGCCTGTTTTGACAATGGAGTTCGCTATGGGACGCGCAAGTCGTAAAAGTCCGATTAAAATATATGATGAACTTGCGCCTAAAAATAGTAAATGGCATATTCATGGCTATTTTGCAATGGCAGGAAATTATATTTTGATGATGTTTTATACATCTGTGGCAGGCTGGATGTTAAATTATTTTGTTGGTATGGCGAGGGGTGACTTTGTAAATGTCAATTCCGAAAAAATACGGTTATTGTTTTCGGAAATGCTTGGCAATCCGTCGACTCAGGTGCTATATATGCTTATTGTTGTTGTGGTAGGCTTTGTTATTTGCGCAATGGGTTTGCAAAACGGTATTGAACGTGTAAGTAAATTTATGATGCTAGCGCTACTTATAATTATGATTATCTTGGCAGGAAACAGTATAATGACACCGGGCGGTTCAGAGGGACTTAAATTTTATCTTATTCCGGATTTTAAACGTCTTAGTGAAAATGGTGTTATGAATGTCATAGTTTCGGCTATGAATCAAGCTTTCTTTACGCTTAGCCTGGGAATAGGCGCAATGGCAATATTTGGCAGTTATATTGATAAAAAACAGTCATTAATGGGGGAGGCTGTTACTGTTGCGGTTTTGGATACGTTTGTTGCAATTACTTCGGGACTTATTATTTTTCCTGCTTGCTTTGCATACGGTGTTCAGCCGGATAGCGGTCCAAACCTTATATTTGTAACTTTGCCGAATATCTTCACCAATATGTTTATGGGAAGATTGTGGGGTACATTGTTTTTTATATTTATGACATTTGCGGCGTTTTCAACAGTACTTGCAGTATTTGAAAATATTATATCTTGTTGCTATGATATGTTTGGTTGGAGTCGAAAAAAGGCGTGTTTAATAAATATGGTTTTAATCTTTATATTGTCTTTGCCATGCGCGCTGGGATTTAATGTATTGAGCTTTATCACACCATTAGGTCAGGGAACTACTTTCTTGGATTTGGAGGACTTTATAGTAAGTAATTTATTCTTGCCTCTGGGTTCGTTGGTTTATGTTTTGTTTTGCGTCAGTCGCTATGGTTGGGGTTGGGAAAAGTTTAAATCCGAAGCAAATATAGGAAAGGGTTTAAAAGTTGCTGATTGGATGCGTCCATATATGACGTACGTACTGCCTACAATAGTAAGTATAGTTTTCGTAATTGGAATGATTAACTTTTTTAAATAATTTGTTTTATATACAAAATACAGATACTCAAAAGCTGATTTCATTATTTAAATGAAGTCGGCTTTTTTGTTGTTTTGAATTTTTATAATATAAAAGTTAGACGTTACAGCGCTGATTGTGTTGAAGTCATTATGATAATAATTTTATATTTGTTTTTTTATTGTATTTCGATTTTGAGTATATATAAAATAAGTATCGATAAAGACTTTAAAATTCATAGCTATGAAAGAATACGTTAAAAAAAAGAAACTGACTTCGCCCGAAAAACGAAGTCAGTTTGTCACTTGAAATTTTATATATCTACTTACAGTTGGCTCTTTTGCTGTCGCACAAATAGGGGTAGTTAAATAGTTACACAGAAGAAAGTAGATAATTATTAATATTTACCTATAAAATCAGAATGGTTGTTCACAAGAATTTGCGTTTGCAATTATTACTGCGTTAGGGTGATTTTGTACAAGTGTTGCAGGGAAGTGAGCTGATACTTCTCCATAGATTGCTTGTCTTACAACTGCTCTGTGCCAATCGCGGAATACACCCAAAACTATTCTGCGCGCGGACAGAATTTCGTTTATGCCTATTGTTACGCACCGTTTTGGCATAGCGTCTATTGCGCCGTTTAGGTCGCCGACAGAATTGATTGTTCTTGTCTCTCTTGATATATCTAGCACACGTGTTTTTTGTTTTGCAAATTCCTCAGGCGTCATTTCAGGATTTGGTTCGTTGAATGCAAGATGTCCGTTTATGCCAATACCCCCAAAAGCTATATCCACACCGCCAAGTTCTGCAATTTTATTCGGTATAAACCCGATATTTTGTGGGTCGGGGAAAATTCTTTGTTCTTCCGGCATAATAAGTTCAGGTTTTATTTTGGTATATACATTCTTGTTCATAAAGCCTCTGAAAGATAACTTGTGGTTTATGTCAATGTATGTATCGTCATCATTCAAATACTCGTCCATATTTATAAACCAACAGTTTTTAAGGTTTATGTTTCTTTCGTTTACAAGTCTTACAAAAATAGGATATTGACCAACAGGGCCAACAGGGCAGATAAATACGGTTTTTTTGTTCTCTTTGTTGTTTTTTTCTATCTCATTCACCATTTCAAGCGCTATTTGATAGAAAACCTCACCGCTGTCGCCTAGTTTTAAAAGTGGAATTTTACTGTTTTTTCCTAAATCTTCTTTTGAAATTTGAAAATAATTCATAAATCTTTCTCCTTTTAATTTTTTGTAAAAAAGAAATTTTGCTATTGATTTTAATTGTAGTATATTATATAATTAAATTAATTAATTAATACATTGAGTCGATTATAACACACTATTAATTAAAAGTAAAGGTGGACTTTTTTTATTTATGTCAAAAGTAGGAAATAATTTACCAAAGGTAAAAAAGCAAAATGAAGTACTGATAAAGGAAACTATTTTCTATAATGCCCCTATAACAAGGGTAGAAATAGCAGAAAAATTAAATCTGACTTTGCCTACTATTACTACCAATGTTTCACGTATGTTAGACGAAAATCTTTTGTGTGAAATAGATTGTGATACATTATCGGAAGAAAAGGCACTGGGCAGAAAAGCGAAATATTTGGATATAAACCCACAATCAAATTATTGTATAGGTATCGAAATACTTTTAAACAGCGTGTATGTTTGTTTAACTGATATATTCGGAAGGGCGCTGTACAGCAAAAAGTACGATACGGTTTTTACCATATATGAAGAAGCTGTAAAAGAGATTAAAATTTATATTGACGATATAATTTTAAAATCCGAGATAGACAAAAATTTGATATTGGGCGTTGGTGTTACCATACCCGGATATATTGACAGTCAAATCGGTTTTATAAAAAAGGCGGTAGCTTCGGTATGGACAAATAGATTTTTGTCAAGCGATTTGCAGAGAGAGACAGATATCCCTGTTTTTGTGGAAAACAATGTAAGAGCAAGGGCGATTGCTTATAAGATATTCAAAAGAGACAGTTCGCTTGTTGATTACGCATATTTTATGGTTTCCCGTGGTATTGCGTGCCCGCTTATTTTGGGCAGTAAGGTTTACAAGGGAAATCACTATTCCACAGGTGAGATTGGTCATACAATAGTTGACAGAAACGGCCCTGTTTGCAGTGAATGTGGCAGAAAAGGGTGTCTTGAAGCAATCGCAAGCGAAAGCGCAATTTGCAATCAGTGCGAAGATTTAATAAAAAGCAATGGTGACACCGTGCTTAAAAAAATATGTAAAGATATAAATAACATAAATATAGAGGAAGTTTTGGAAGCTCAGCAAAAAAATGACAGGGCAGTAAATGACATAGTAAGAAAATCAATAGAGATACTTGCTATTTCGTTATCGAATATCATCAATTATATTTCAGTACCGTATATAATAATTGACAGTATGTTGTTGTCGACAGAGAGAAATCAAAAGATGTTTACAGATGTTTTTTACGAAAATTTACTTTATATAAATGATGAAAAGACAAAGACTGTATTTTTACCGTCTGATGTCAACAGAGGAGCGTTGGGCGGTTGCGCTTTGGCGCTGCAAAAAACCATATTTAGATATTAATGTCAATTTTTGATTTTAATATAAAATGTATTTTTAACAATGAATAAATTTAGTGATGTGAGGTATGATACTATGGGTAATTTGGTAATTATTCACGGTGGCGGACCGTCTCCTGTGATAAACGCTTCTTTGTATGGAGCTATAAAAGAGGCTGTATCCCACACAGAAATAGAAAAGGTTTATGTTGCTATTGGCGGAACAGGCGGTCTTATTGCAAAGAACCTAAAAGATGCGCGTTCATTTACAGATGAACAGTTAGAACTGTTACTGCAAAGCCCGGCATCTGCGATTGGCACATCTCGTGACGCGCTGGAAGAAAAAGAATATAAAGAAATGGTAGAAGTGCTGAAAGAGTTTAATATAGATATGGTACTTATGAATGGCGGTAACGGTACAATGGATACCTGTGGAAAGCTGTTTATGGCGTGCGAAGGAACAGGTATTCGCGTAATGGGCATACCGAAAACCATTGATAATGATATAGCGATAACAGATCACTCGCCGGGTTTTGGCAGCGCCGCAAGATATATTGCCGGAACAGTTGCCGAAGTTGCTTGTGATGTTAGGGGATTACCCATACATATTTGCGTAATAGAAGCGCTTGGCAGAAACGCGGGTTGGATAACAGCGGCATCGGCTCTTGCGGAGGACAGTGGATTTGCGCCTGACCTTATATATCTACCCGAAAGAGATTTTGATGAAGAAAAATTCCTTGAAGATGTTAAAAAGCTGATTGACGAAAAGGGTTGTGGAGTTGTTGTTGCAAGCGAAGGACTACACTATGCAGACGGTACGCCTATTGTTGAGCCTATTTTCAAAGTTGGCAGAGCAACATATTTCGGTGATGTGAGCGCGCACCTATGCAATTTGATTATTAAAAAATTCGGTTATAAGGCAAGAAGTGAAAAACCGGGACTATGTGGCAGAGCATCTATTGCATGGTTGTCTGATATAGACAGTAAAGAGGCGCAAGAGGCAGGCAGAGTGGCGGCAAAAAGTGTTATCGAGGGTGAAAGCGGAAAAATGGTTGCATTCAAGAGAATATCAAACGAACCATATAAATGCGAAACCTTCCTTGTCGATACAAAAGAAGTTATGATGTTTGAAAGAAAAATGCCCGATGAATTTATAAATGCAGAAGGAAACGGAGTTACAGAGGCATTTAAGGAATGGTGTAGACCTCTTATAGGAAAACCGCTACCTAAACTTATAACATTTAAAGAAGAAAACTAAGATTTAGTTTAAAAAATTTTTTTAATATAAAAATAAAATTTATAGGAGATGTAGACTTATGGCAATAGTACCAATGAGACCTCTTTTGGAGGCAACACAAAAATACGGATATGCGCAGGGCGGATTTAATGTAAATGCGGTAGCTCAGGCAAAAGCGGCTATTGAAGTTCACGAGATGTTCCGTTCACCAGCCATACTACAAGGCGCAGACCTTGCAAATGGTTTTATGGGTGGCAGAACAGACTTTCTGAATGCAACCGTTGAAGACAAAATAAAGGGCGCAAAAAATATCGGTGATGCAGTTAAAAAATACGGTACAGACGCAACAGTTCCTGTTGTACTACACCTTGACCATGGTAAGAATATGGACAGTGTAAAGGCGGCTATTGACGGCGGATATACATCTGTTATGATAGACGGTTCATCACTTCCTTTTAACCAAAATATTGAACTTACACGTGAAGTTGTAAAATACGCGCATGCCCGTGGCGTAACTGTTGAGGGTGAACTTGGCGTACTTGCAGGTGTGGAGGACCATGTATTCAGCGCAACATCTACATATACAAACCCCATGGACGCAGTAGAGTTTTTTAAGAAAACAAAAGTTGACTGTTTGGCAATAAGCTATGGTACAATGCATGGCGCAAGCAAAGGTAAAGATGTTAAACTTCGCAAAGAAATTGCTATTGCAATAAAAGAATGCCTAATGCATGAAAATATTTTCGGTGTGCTTGTTAGCCATGGTTCTTCAACTGTTCCGAAATATATTGTAAATGAAATCAATGCTTTGGGCGGTGAACTTACAAATACTTACGGAATAGCGCTTGAACAACTAAAAGCTGTTATTCCTTGCGGTATAGGTAAAATAAATGTTGATACGGATATTCGTCTTGCAGTAACACGTAATATGAAAGAATTATTCGCACAAGAACCTGCTATGCAAAAATCCTCATCAATAGGCAAAATATATGATTTGTTGGAGAGCAATAAGTCAGCATTTGACCCACGCGCATTCTTACCACCGATAATGGATACGGTAATGTATGGCAATATTCCCGATGAAGATGTTGCAAAGATTGTAAATTGCGTTGAACGAGGCGTAAAAGAGGCTGTTGGCACACTTATTGTAGAATTTGGCAGCGTTGGTAAGGCTCCGCTTGTAGAAAAAGTTACGCTTGACGAAATGGCTGAGCGTTATAAAAAAGAAGGCATATAATTTGCATATCACCTTTTATTATAAAATTTATGATTATATGGGAGTAAAATAAATGAAGCACATATATCTTAACCTAAAAAGATTTGATATTTCCCCTGAAAACGGTGGCGTCAACAGAATAGCGCCACTGCAAGATTGGGGAAAGTACATAGTTGAAAATACACAGGCAAAACTTAATGAATATGATAAAAACGAAGTGGACTTTGTTATGTATATGCCTGAGGCGCATTTGCTTGGCGCAAAAAGCGCTGTTTGCTGCAAGGACAGTGCTGTTAAACTTGGTAGCCAAAGCGTATACAGAGCAGATACATCAGTAGGCGGAAATTTTGGCGCATTTACAACAAACCGTACAGCAAACATAGTGAAAGAAATGGGTTGTGTTTCCACAATAATCGGTCACTGTGAAGAACGCAATGACAAAATGGGTATTTTGGAAGAAGCCGGCGTAACAGATACAAAAGCAGTTAACAGAATACTAAACCAGGAAATTTTGGCAGCGCAAAAAGCAGGACTTCATGTACTGTACTGTATCGGTGAAAAGAGCGAAGAACAAGAACGTTGGCAAGAAGTTTTGGGTGAACAACTTGAAATCGGACTAAACGGCGTAGATAAATCTAAGGTTGTTATCGCTTATGAGCCTATTTGGAGTATTGGTCCGGGAAAAACTCCCGCAGGCAAAGACTATATACAAATGATTGCTAAATTTGTAAAAGAGAAAACAGGTGGTATAGATGTTGTATATGGTGGTGGTTTAAAGGTAGACAATGCCGAAATGCTTGCAAGCATACCTGAAATTGACGGTGGACTTATAGCGCTTACACGTTTTCAAGGTGAGATAGGATTTTATCCAAATGAATATCTGGAAATTATCAAAACATATATGGGTAAATAATAATTATAAATTGATATAAAATGAAAGGAAATTAGAAATATATGAAATTTGAATTTGAATACGGTCAAGGCACAATGAGCGCAGAGCTTCCCGATAACACTGATTCATTTATACCCGGTGTTACAGTAAAAGATCCTGAATGTTTGCCACAAGATTGGGATACGCTTTATAACGAAACTCTGAAATCAATAAGAAACCCGATAGGTATGCAAACTCTAACAGAAATGGCGCACAAAGGCAGCAAAGTGGTTTTTGTTATTCCTGATATAGTAAAGGGTGGTAACCATGCAACAAGTCACCGTAAAGTATCAATAACAGCTTGTCTTGATGAGCTTTACAGTGTCGGTGTAGAAAAGAAAGATATTTTGCTTCTATTTTCAAATGGCTTGCACCCACGTGCGACAGTTGGTGAAATGCAAACGATTTTGGGTGAAAAACTATTCAATGAGTTCTACTTTACAAACCAAATAACAAGTCACGACAGTGAAGATTATGAACATCTTGTAGACCTGGGATTTACAGAAGCCGGCGACCATGTTATTATGAATAAATATGTTTTTGACGCTGATATCGCTATCCTTATCGGTCATACGCAAGGTAACCCTTACGGCGGTTATTCAGCCGGTTACAAACACTGCGCAACAGGTATCAGCCACTGGAAAACAATAGCCGCTCATCACGTGCCGAAAGTTATGCACAAAGCAGACTTTGTACCTGTATCAACAAAGAGTTCAATGCGTACAAAATTCGATGAACACGGTATGCATATGGAAGAAAAAATGGGTAAAAAATTCTTCTGTTGTGATGCTGTTTTGGACAGCCAATCAAGACAAATCGCTATATTCAGCGGTTATGCAAAAGAAATGCAACCAATCAGTTGGAAAGTTGCAGATAAGAGAACTTATGTAAAATGGGCAGATAAAAAATACGATGTTATCGTTTTTGGTATGCCAACTAACTTTCATTACGGTAACGGTATGGGTACAAACCCAATTCAAATGATGCAGGCGCTTTCAGCACAGGTAATCCGTCACAAGAGAATTATGAGCGACCACTGCGTATTCATTGTTTCAAGTATTTGTGACGGCTATTTCCACGAAGAAAGATGGCCATATTTAAAAGAACTGTATGATATGTTCCAACATGACTACAACAACATTTTGCCTGATATGAACCGTTACGGTGAGTATTTTGCAACAAATGAGGAATATATCCGCAAATACAGATATGCAAATGCTTTCCACCCATTCCACGGTTTCTCAATGATGAGCTGTGGACATATAGCAGAGATGAATACATCTGCTATATATATTGTTGGCGCTCGTGAGCCCGGTATTGCCCGTAGTATGGGACTAAAAACACGCGCTACTTTTGAAGAAGCGCTGGCTGACGCTAAGAAGAAATATGTCGGAGAAAATCCGAATATTCTTGCGCTACCGCTAACGTTCAAAACAACAGCTGTTCACCTATGTATGAAAGATGACTTGATTTAATAATTAAAAAATAAATTAATTAATATCATAACCGATACTCCCCATAGGGCAGATACTTGAAACGATATACTTTTCAAGCTTACTCTATGGGGAGTTTTTTTGGATAATATATATAGTTTTTTAAAATATAAAGTGAATTAGAGTATACACGCAATTATATTAATAAAATTACTTTTTTGATTTGATTACTCATATAAAAAAGGAGCGAAAATAATGAGAACATTATATTTTGAATGTAATATGGGTGCGGCGGGCGATATGCTTATGTCAGCGCTGTACGATTTGTTACCAGAAACTGATAAACAAGATTTTTTGAATAAGATGAATAGTTTGGGACTTGGCAACGTAAAGCTTTCTTGCAAAACTGTGCAGAAATGCGGTATATACGGAAGTCATATTTCAGTTTTAGTTGATGGACAGGAAGAACACAGTGAAGATATGGATTTAGAACATATAGAATCACATCATCACCACCACGAACATACGCATAATAATGAACACACTCATCATCATTACACTTATCGTGATATTTGTGATGTAATAGAAAAGCTGGATTTACCCGAAAAAGTTAAGGCAGATGCCACTTCCGTATATAAATTAATCGGTGAGGCGGAGTCATTTGTACACAATATGTCAATCGGGCAAATACATTTTCATGAAGTAGGTTCGCTTGATGCTGTGGCAGATGTTGTTGGTTGTTGTTTGCTTATCAATAAACTTGACGTTTCATCAATACTCGCATCACCTATACACGTTGGCAGTGGTTTTGTACATTGTGCGCATGGAGTTTTGCCTGTTCCTGCGCCGGCAACAGCACATATTTTAATGGGAGTGCCTACTTATAGTGGAAATATTAAGGGGGAACTTTGTACGCCGACAGGCGCGGCTGTTCTCAAACATTTTGTTCAGAAATTCGGCTCAATGCCTGTTATGACTACTGAAAAAATCGGATACGGAATGGGTAACAAAGATTTTGAAATTGCAAATTGCGTACGGGTATTTTTGAGTTCGGAGAGTGAAGGACACGATGAAATAGCTGAATTAAGCTGTAACTTGGACGATATGACACCTGAGGCTATTGGCTTTGCCATTGATATATTAATGGAAGAAAAGGCGCTTGATGTATTTGCAACCCCGATAGTTATGAAAAAAAGTCGTCCTGCATATATGCTTACTTGCCTGTGTAGACCAGAAGACCAAGAACGTATGACAAAACTTTTACTAAAACATACAACTACGCTGGGCGTACGTTTCAAAATTTGTAATCGTAATATATTATCATATAAAGTGCGTACAGCAGAGACAAAATATGGCTCTATACGCATAAAATGCGGATATGGTTATGGTGTCAATAAAGAAAAGGCTGAGTATGAAGATGTAAAGCAAGCCGCAACCACATATAGCCTATCCATTGCAGATGTACTCAACGAAATAAAGTAATTTTTAAATGATAATATTATATAAAGCAGTAAACAAAAAAGCTCAACCCGTCAGAGTTGAGCTTTTTTGTTAGGTTACTTTTGCAACCATAAAAAAGAAGATTTATGAAAAAATTTTTAGAAGATGGCTGATTAATTTGTTTGAAGAGTTTGATTGTGTGTTAAAAATCTGCGTCTGTTTAATCTTGTAAGTAACCCCAAAACCTTTTTGGTTTTGTAAGTGTGTGTAAATTCAGCTATTGCGCAAGCCGTATCTACTATATTCACAATCATAGACTCTTTGTATTTTGGCATCTTTGTAATAGTCAAAGGCCACATATGTTTTGAAATTATATCTTGTTCAAGCTTTGTTAAATTAAAATGTTTTTTTGCATTGTCCAGCGCTATCTGTGGGTGTTTTGTAAGCCTTTCCCACTGAGAGAAATCTGTGTCTTCGTCCCAGTTAAGCAAATACAAATCATGCAACAGACCGGCACGCGCCACTGCTCTTGCATTTAGCTTCCATTTTTTGCATAGCGCAAAACTTATTGCGGAAACATATATACTGTGGTCAAGACAAGACATATCATCGACATGTTGTTCAATATTATCCATTTTCTGAATTAAAGGATTTTGTATCAAATCATAAACACATTCAATATATTCTTTTTCAAGTGCTTTTGTCCACATAAAGTATATCCTTTCTTTCTCAAAAAAAAGAACAATATAACGCATATACAAATTACATTAAAATTTGTATACATTTATTATACTATATAATATTTTGTCTGTAAATAGTTTTATTAATATATTGTTGTTTTTTCAGTAATTTTGTCACAAAACATAGTATATACAATTTATAACAATTTCTTATATATATATTGCACAAAAAAATACAGATAATTGTATACAAAAAATCAAAGTAAATTTTTGAGAGAAGGATAAGTGTTATATTTAAGTTCATCAAGAGAACTTTCTATTGCGTCTACTCTTGCGAAAAATTCACCGTATTCCTCATAATCAAGCATTGCGTTAAGTTGTGAAATCATCATTTGTATATCGTGCAAGTCATTGTGATTAAAGTATATCACAAAATACTTTTCGGCATTTTCCCAGTTGTTTTTTAAGTTTTCTATATATTTGTATACTGTTTTATTGTCAATAATATCATTGACAACAGCGCTTTTTATATTTTCCGTATCGGTTATAAGTTTTTTATAGTTTGAGCGGAAATTAAAGAGGGAAATAACCGATAGGGTAAATATTGCTACAAATAGGATAATTGCAGTACAAAATCTTTTAATTTTTCTTACCACCTTTTTAAGCTTTTTTTATTATATTACACTTATTGTCGCTGTCTACTGTCATAATGTATACTTCTTTTATATCAGTCTTTCGTTTTTTCAGTTCATCATATACCCATTTTTCAGTTTTCTGTGTAACAATTAAATTTTCACTGTTTATTGCGCCGTTTATAACAAGTGGTATGGGTGGGATATCTTGTTTTTTGTCGCCTTGCAATTTTAAGTCCTCGGGCGTTGCGTTTCTGTATAAATATTTTTCGTATACGCTGAGTTTTCCGGTAGTTTCCACAATGGCAAGTTCAACTTGACTTATATCAAAGATTTTTTCCTGTCGCAGTTGCAAAAGCAGGTCGTCAGGGGAAATTCTCAGTTCTTTAAGTTTTTGCTGATTGATTTTTCCGTCTTTTATAACTACCATACTTTTACCTGTAAATATTTTTGCGCATTTTGGGAAGTACATATTTATTTGAGAAATAATTACTTCCAGTATAACAAGTGTCATAATCGGAATAAGTCCCATAAACAGTGGGGTATCAACATTTTCCAGAGGCAGTGTTGCGATATTTGAAATTAATATGGTTATTATTAATTCGGTAGGTTGAAGTTCTCCGAGTTGTCTTTTTCCCATTAGCCTAATTATAAATACAATAATAAAATATAAAATTATTGTACGAAGTAAAGATACAAGCATAAAAAACCACCTTTTGTTCAAAATAATAGTGTAATGTTATTATTTTAATCAAAAAAGATAAAACTATACTATGAATAAAAAGGATAATGAAAATGTATATTAATGCCTCTTTAAATAATAATTTATCGGAAATTAAAAACACGCTGAAAAACAGTCAAGATTTAGTTATACAAGAATTTAAAATGAATGGCGTAAACGGCGCAATAGTTATGTTTGACGGGCTTGTGTCCAATTTACAGGTAACAGAACTTTTACTTATACCGCTTACTGATATAAACAGAGGGAAAACGGGTAATGATATTTTTGATTTACTCAAAAATGAAATGATGAATGCTTCTGATAAAAAAGAAGTTGAAACTATGGAGCAATTATATAATTTCTCAATGAGCGGATTTGCAGTATTGCTTATTGATGGCTGTGAAAAAGGTCTCGCTTTTGGTTTTCAGGGATTTAGCACACGTGGTATAGATTCTCCGCAAATTGAGCAAACTTTATATGGTTCACGGGAAAGTTTTAATGAATCGGCAGTGACTTCCGTTGCGCTTATAAGACGAAAATTAAAATCAAAGAATTTGATAGTTGAGGGAGTGACAATAGGCAGTATAAGTAATACTTCCGTAAAAATGCTGTATTGCAGCGACCTTGTAACAGCGGAAATGACAGAAGAAATAAAGGAAAATTTGCAAAATATAAATTTAAAAGCGGTTTTCAGTGCGTCATACCTGTCGCCTTTTTTGTGCAAAAATAAAGTTTCGATGTTTAGTCCAATCGGTAAAACAGAACGTCCCGATACGCTTTGCAGTAAACTGTGCGAGGGCAGGGTGGGTATAATTGTAGACGGCGTGCCTTTCGCTCTTATTTTGCCGTATTTGTTTATTGATAATTTTCAAACTCCCGATGATTATGTCAATCGTCCTTTCTATACTTGGTTTATAAGGTCGCTAAAAATTATAAGTTTTTGCGTCACAATACTTTTACCGTCAATTTTTGTTGCAATTATGACATTTCATCACGAGTTAATACCGACGGTTTTGTTTGATGATATGTTGTTTTCGGTTGCAAAAACACCGCTTTCGCCTATGTGGGAAAGTTTTTTTATACTTATAATGTATGAACTTTTGCGGGAGGCAGGGTTGAGGTTACCGAAACCTATCGGCAGCGCAATAAGTGTTGTAGGGGGACTTGTCATAGGCGATGCGGCGGTAACAGCCGGTCTTGTCGGACTTCCGATGCTTATTGTTACAGGTGTCACCGCAATTTGTTCGTTTACCGTAACACATCTCTATCAGCCTGTGACTATACTCAGGTTTATATTTATATTTTTTGCGGGGTTAACCGGTTTTTGGGGGCTTACGCTCGGAGTTATAGCGATGATAATAAATATATCTTCGATAGAGTTTATGGGTGTGGCTTATACTGCGCCGTTTTCACCATACAATAAAAAATTTACGCAAGATTTTATATTCAGAAAAAGTTTTAAGAAACTGAATAACAATAATTTTACAATCAACAATATATCAAAAGATTAAAAAGCAGGAGATGAATGGTTATAAAGATTATAAAGAACACTGACACATCACCCACAACGTATTTTAAACCTATATATATTTTTTTGCTGATATTTTCTTCGAGATTTTTTATGTCATTCATTCGTTCGGGAACATCGAGAGAAATAGGCTCGGTTATTATGGGAACTGCTGTTGCAAGTGTTATAAAATTTGTATTGATACTGCTGTTTGCAAAGTTTTGGGAGAGTATTGAGGAAAAATCATCGGGTAATATAGCAGAAAAAATATGCAATTTCATATTGTTTGTATATTTTTTGATATTTGCCGTATATTCCGCTTTAATATGCACTAAATTTGCGGTTATAGAATTTTACGATAAAAAATTATTATATTTTTATTTGGCGATTTTTTTATTTGCAACTTTTTTTGTTTCGTTAATGGGTATACCTGCGCTGATACGTGGCGGTTTTATACTGTTTTGTCTTATTGCTTTTGCTATTGGCGCGTTGGTTATATCCGTATTTCCAAAACTGAATTTTTATAATCTTTTGGAATTTGATATTTCTTTTAGAGAGACCGCCGTTGCCACATACGAAAATATGATGTTTTCCGCTGAAATTATTACCTTTTCAAAATTAATGAAATATACATTTCCTTCGGCAAAAAAGAAAGATGTTTTTTTACTTATACTGAGTAATTTTTTGGCAAGTACCATTGTTATTATTTTGGTAGTGGCAGGTGTTGGCACTTATGCGCAGTTTAGTAAAATACCGACATTTGCGCTTGCAAAGATAACCAAAGGCTTTTTTATTGATAACGTACAGGCTTTGTTTTTTTGTATTTGGGTGGCTCTGGGCGCAATCAGAACTATTCTTATGTTCAATTTTTCTTTTGAGTATTTTAATAAGATTGATATTTCAAACAAAACAGTCAAGATGTTTGTTTTCTTTTTGTTTTCTTTTATAACAGTCATTATACTGAATACCATTAGCTATAATATGCTTGTAACCGTTCATTTGTGTATATTTATATTGAGTGTCGTAATACTCCCTTTAATATATATTACTACGCATAAAATTTTAAAAAAGAGAGGGAATAAAGATGTATAAAAAGATAATTTATATTTGTTTTTTTCTATTGTCTTTATTATTTGTGGGGTGCAGTGATGTTTTTATAAATTACACCAAATCAGCCGAAATATTACAAGTATCACGAAACGACAATAAATATGAAGTAAAAGTAGTAATAAAAGAGAAAAAAAGCAATGAAAAAGAAATACAGAGAAATACTATTTCAACAGAAGGCAATACGATAAAAGACTGTATAGAGAAAATAAGATTTTCAGAAAATGAAAATGTGCTTTTGTCCTCTGTACAATACATTATAATAAATAATATAACAAGTAAAAATGTCATAAAAAACATTTGCAAAGAATTTGCCGAGATAAAGACAATATCACCTAAAAGCTATGTATATTTTTCTTTTACCGATACAATCAACGATAAAACAATAGATTTTTTGCAGAGTAAACTGAAAAATATACAAAGTATAAATTTCAGAAGCGGAAATGAGCTATATTCCATATCATCTCACAGTATAGATAACTTATATCCACTGTTAATGCCAATAATAAAAACAACCGAAGACAATATATATTGTAACTATATCGGAGTGTGTGACAAAGATTTTTCTGTGCTTGATATGGAAGATTTAAAATTTATATCAAACGAAATACTGAAATTTAAGCCATATACAATTAATATAGAGAATAACATCATTGATATTAAAGATATTGTGTACACATCTGAAATTGTGAAAAACAGTGACAGTACGGTAAAAATAAATATTATTGTTTCTCCGATTGCCTATGTACGTGAAAATATACCAAAAGGCGAATTGGAAAAAATAAAAACCGAAGTTGCAAAGAAGATTAAAGAAAAGGCAGAGAAATACACAAACGAAAAATTTACGGACAATTTATTGTATAAATTTATAAAACATTCAAGGAAAAATCAGGAAATATTGGAAAACTCTGAAAATATTAACTTCAATATAACTGTAAATACCGATTTTATAAGCTCGTAAAAATTTGTAAAATTCTTGACTTATATATTGCCTGTTATAATAAAAATATATATGGAAACATTAATAATATATTAATATAAAGCGAAAGGGTTTACAGATGAAAAGAAGTGTTTATAAATCGGTTAAAGTTCTGGTATCAATACTGGATTTGATTATTATTTGTTTGCTTTCCGGAATTGTATATTTTAATATAACAACTCCGGAGAGTTTTTCTGTTACAAAGGACGAAGATATAAATTTTGTTTCCTGTCTGTCGTTTAAGGACTGTACGAAAACAGTAGAAAAAAGCACAGACAGAGAAGTTTATTTTTTGAATACAATACCTATAAAGACAGTGTCGCTCAATGTCGTTGAAAGAAAAACAGTTACAGTAAGCGGTGCGCCTTTTGGTATAAAGATGATTAGTAACGGCTTAATGGTAGTGGGTATGACAGACGTATGTACCGATAACGGTCGGATAAATCCGGCAAAAACAGCAGGTATAGAAATAGGTGACATTGTTTTGTCGATTAATGGCAAAAAGATACAGTCAAATGAACAGCTTGGCAGTATTGTGGAAAGCAGTAATGGAAATACGCTTGATTTTGTCATTAAGAAAAAAGACAATATTATGCACAAAAGCGTAACTCCCGTCAAAAGCGTAGGCGATAAGGCTTATAGAGTAGGTATATGGGTTAGGGACAGTTCTGCGGGTATTGGCATAATGACATTTATCGATAAAAACAGCGGTACGTTTGCGGGACTCGGTCACCCTGTATGCGATATTGATATAGGTGACGTTATGCCACTGAAAAGCGGAGACATAATGCGAACGGTTATTACAGGTTGCAAAAAAGGAGAGAGCGGCGCTCCCGGTGAATTAAAAGGAAAGTTTGAAGGTTATAACCCTATCGGTGAAATAAAAATAAATGCAGAAACAGGTATTTACGGAACCATAAGAAACAATATTTATCAGGGTAGAGAGCTTCCCATTGCTTATAATGATGAAATAAAGATAGGTAAGGCATATATACTTACAACCATTGACGGCGAAGGACCGACGGAGTATTCCATACAAATAGAAAAGATGCAAAAAAATAAGGATAATACGCAAAATATGGTAATACGTGTTACCGACCCACGTTTGCTTGCAAAGGCAGGAGGAATAGTTCAAGGTATGTCCGGCTCTCCGATAATTCAAGATGAAAAACTTGTGGGAGCGGTTACCCATGTCTTTGTAAACGACCCCACTCGTGGTTATGGTATTTTTATTGAAAATATGCTAAAAACAGCGGAGAAAGTAGAGCGTTGATTAAAAAGAGAGGTTTTTTTGAAAAAAAGACTTGACAAGCAGAAAATATGTGATATACTGTTACAGTAAACAAAGTAGAACAATATCTGTTCTCACCTACCGAACTTTATTTTGGTACGGTCAATATCTTTAAAACTTATGCGTTTTATTATGTTGATTTATGGTGCGGGCAGCTTTAATTAGTTGTTCGCACTTTGAATTTATTTAAAAAAATGGAGGTGCTTTGCTATCAGCAACAAAGAACTGCAAATAAACGAGGAGATAAAAGACAAAGAAGTACGCCTTATCGGTGTAGATGGAGAACAACTTGGAGTAGTGCTTACTGCAAATGCTCTGAATATGGCTATTGAAAACGATTTGGATTTAGTCAAAATAGCTCCTCAAGCCACACCGCCTGTTTGCAAAATAATGAACTACGGTAAATATCGTTTTGAGCAAACAAAGAGAGAAAAAGAAGCTAAGAAAAATCAAAAAGTAATTGATATTAAGGAAATAAGACTTTCGGTGAATATTGATACCCATGATTTTGAAACAAAAGTTTCACATGCTAAGCGTTTTCTTACAAGTGGTGACAAAGTTAAGGTAACAATAAGATTTCGTGGACGTGAGATGGCTCACGCAGAACTTGGCGGTGAAATACTTAAAAATTTCGCCGATGCATGTGCCGAGTTTGGTTCTGTCGATAAGATGCCTAAACTTGAAGGACGCAGTATGATAATGTTTTTGACAGCAAAGACTACTAAGTAAAAATTATTGGGAGGATAAAGATATGCCAAAGCTAAAAACACATACAGGTGCTAAAAAACGTTTTAAGCTTACAAAAACAGGTAAGGTTAAGAGAGCAAAGGCTTTTAAAAGCCATATACTAAACAAGAAAACATCAAAACGTAAGAGAAACCTAAGACAAGGTACTTACGCAGATGCTTCAAATGTAAAAACATTGAAACTGTTAATGCCCGGTAAATAATTTGTATTTGCTATTTTAAAGATTGATTTTATAACGGAGGTATAAGGATATGGCTCGTGTTAAGAGAGCGACTATGACACATAAAAGAAGAAAAAAGGTACTAAAACTTGCACGTGGATGCTTTGGTGCTAAACACTCACACTTCAAAATGGCTAAACAAGCTGTTATGAAGTCAGGCAACTATGCATACGTTGGCAGACGTTTAAAGAAAAGAGATTTCAGACGTCTATGGATAACACGTATCTCAGCAGCTTGCAAAATGAATGATATCAATTACAGCACATTTATGAATGGTCTTAAAAAAGCAGGTGTTGGTCTAAACCGTAAAGTTTTGTCTGAACTTGCAATTAATGATGCTGTTGCATTTGCTGCTCTTGTAGAACAAGCAAAGAAAGCTCTATAATTTTCTTTTAATTGCACTCGTATCAGTTGTTCCGATACGGGTGCATAGTTTTAGTATTTGGAAAATATTTATTAATGAAATTATGACAAAAATAAACTGTATATGTAATTTAATTGATATTTTCAAGATGCTAAGTATGATAAAAGAACAAATTTTTATTTTTTGATTTATTTTTCTTTGCTTTTTATAATAAAATGCTTTATAATGTACTCTATAAAAATTAACTTTTATTAAAGTATTTATTAAGGAGATAATTGTGAAAAACATAACATCAAAAGATAATTCAATTATAAAACAAGCAGTACAATTAAATAAAAGTACAAAAGAAAGGCGAAAAAGCGGACTTCTTTTTTTGGAAGGGCTTCGTCTGTGTACAGATGCCACAAGGAGTGGCTATGTTGCGGAAATTTTACTTTTGACACAAATTGCATTTGAAAAATATAGTATAGAACTAAGAAATACAATAAATTTAGCAAAGAATGTATATATAATAACAGATGTGCTCGCAGACTATATAGCGGATACACAGCACACGCAGGGCGTTTTTTCAATAGTTGAAAGACCAAAGCATAGCCGGAATGATATAAGTTTTACAAATAACAGTAAATTTATTATACTCGAAAATTTGCAGGATCCGGGGAATATGGGCACAATAATAAGATGCGCAGAGGCGTTTGGAATGACATCTGTAATAGTATCAAAGGACAGCGCAGATGTATGTAGTCCCAAGGTTTTGCGTAGCGCAATGGGTAGCGCGTTGCGTATGCCGATTATAGAAGTGGATAGCGTTACTGATATAATAGAAGAAATGAAAACAAATAATACATTGGTCTATGCCGCAATACTAAATAAGACGTCAATTAAACCGTCTGAAATGCAAATGGGAAAAGGTGGAATAGCAGTTGTTATCGGTAACGAGGGTAATGGAATTTTAAAAGATACTTACGAAAAATGCTCGAAAACCGTATATATACCAATGACAGAAAATATAGAGTCATTAAATGCAGCATCAGCGGCAACAGTGTTGATGTGGGAGATGTCACAAAAATAATAATGAGGTGATGTTTTGGCAAGTACTATTGAGTGGATAATGTTGCAAGAAATGTTTGGATATGGAAGTACAAAAGCTCAAAAGATAATTGATGCGTATACTTCTCCCGATAAACTCTTTGCGCAGAAAGATTTTGAATATCAAAATAATACTCTGTTTACCCAAAATGACAGAAAAAAACTGCAAAATATTAATAAATACCGTGGTATTGCTGAAAAGATAGTATCAGATTGCGAAGAAAATGATATAAAAATTATTACTGTTGACGGTGAATACTATCCTGATAATTTAAGAAACATATATTCACCGCCACTTGTTATTTACTATAAGGGTGATATAACATTACTCAAAACAGAAATAGCAATAGGAATAGTCGGTACACGAAATCCGAGTGAATATGGTATACAGGTTGCAAGTATTTTTAGCAGGGATTTCGCAAAATACAAAGTTGTTACGGTAAGCGGACTTGCAAAAGGTATAGATACTGTCGTACATAGGGAAACTTTGATAGCAAACGGCAGAACAATAGCTGTTTTGGGCTCAGGTCTTAACAATATATATCCGGCGTCAAATAGAGAGCTTGCAAGGGTTATAATGGAAAATGGCGGGCTTATAATGACAGAATATCCGCCAACATCAGCACCGATATCTTATCATTTCCCTATACGCAACAGAATTATATCGGCAATATCAAAAGGCGTGTTGGTTGTGGAAGGCACTCGAAAAAGCGGTTCGTTAATTACGGCAGGGCATGCTGTGGCACAGGGCAGAGATGTTTTTGTTGTACCGGGGAATATCTTTTCTCCACAGTCTGAGGCAACGAATTGGCTTGCCCGTGAAGGCGCTGTTATTGCAACCTCGGCGAAGGAAATATTAGAAGAATATCCATATATTCACTTAGAAAAGGAAGACGAAAAAGATACGGAAAATACAAATGTCAAATGTGTATCGGTAAAAATAGTAAGTGAAGCGGATATACAAAAAGAAAATACGGAAACAACAGAAAAAAAGATTGAAGAAGAAAATACAGGTACAACAATCCCACCTTATCTTAATGAACGACAAAAAGAAGTCTTTTTGCTTATAGATAAGTCACCGATAACATCAGATGAGATAGCGCGAAAACTTAAAATACCTATGCAAAAAGTACTGTCGGTATTGACGCAATTGGAACTGTTCGGGCTTATTACAGCGACAGCGGGCAGAACTTATATTTTGGCATAGCAATCTTAAAAAAACAACTTCTATGGGGAATGTTCCTCAGTTTTAAATATATTATATTTTAGGTAGGTAAAGCGATGGCAACAAAAAAAACAGCAACGAAAGACGTTACAAAAGATACAAAAAAGACAGCCGCAACAACTAAAAAGGCTGCAAAGAAAACGACAACAAAGTCATCTGCCTCAAAGGGTGGATACGATAAACTCGTAATAGTGGAGTCTCCGACAAAGGCTACAACAATAAAAAAATATTTGGGCAAAGGCTACGAAGTTTTGGCGACGATGGGTCATGTCCGTGACTTGCCAAAGAGCCGTCTGGGCGTAGATGTCGAACATAATTTTGAACCGCAATATATGACAATCCGTGGTAAAGGTGATTTAATCAAACAATTAAAGACAGCGGCAAAAAACTGTTCAAAAGTATATCTTGCAACTGACCCTGACCGTGAGGGAGAGGCAATTTCATGGCACTTGGCGCATATTTTGGATATTGATATAACAAAGAAAAACCGTGTTACCTTTAACGAGATAACAAAAACCGGTGTGCAAAATGGTATGAATAACCCTCGTAGTATAGATTTACAGCTTGTAGACGCGCAGCAGGCAAGACGTGTTCTTGACAGAATAGTGGGTTATGAGCTGAGTCCGTTTTTGTGGAAAAAGGTTCGCCCAAATCTATCAGCAGGACGTGTGCAATCTGTAACGGTACGTATGATTGTTGACAGAGAACACGAAATACAAAACTTTGAGCCACAGGAATACTGGACAATAGACGGAATGGTTAGTAAGGCAAGCGGAACAAAGACAGAGCAAAAACCATTTGCTGTAAAATATTACGGAATTAACGGCAAAAAAGCCGAGATAAAGAGTAAAGCGGAAGCAGATGAAATTCTTGAAAACTTAAAGACTGCTGAATTTACAGTGACAGGTATCAAAAAAGGTATACGTAAAAAAACTCCGCCACCACCGTATATAACATCAACTTTGCAACAAGAGGCATCAAAAAGACTGGGCTTTCAGGCAAAACGTACAATGAAGGTAGCTCAGGAACTATACGAAGGTGTAAACGTTGACGGATACGGCGCAGTAGGTCTTATAACCTATATGCGTACAGACTCTTTGCGTATATCAGATGAGGCGCTTGCAAAGGCGAATGAACTTATTTTAAATAAATACGGTGACAAATATGCTTTGAGTACTCCACGAAAGTTTAAAACAAACAAAAACGCACAGGACGGACACGAAGCTATTCGTCCGTCAGTAATAGAGCTTACACCGCAACAGATAAAAGAAAATTTAACATCTGACCAATATAAATTATACAAAATGATATGGGACAGATTTGTTGCAAGCCAGATGGCAGAGGCTGTTTATAATACTGTTTCAGTTGATATAAAGGCTGATAAATATAACTTCAAAGCGTCGGGCTTTACAGTTAATTTCGATGGTTACACAGTACTGTATACAGATGCGGACGAAGAAAAGGGAACATCACTGCCGGAGCTGTCCGAAAATGAAGAATTAAAAGTAAAAGAAATCAAAGGCAATCAACACTTTACACAGCCACCGCCACGCTATACAGAAGCTACGCTGATAAAAGAACTTGAAGAAAACGGCATAGGACGTCCAAGTACCTATGCGCCAACCATAACAACAATTCAGCTTAGAGGATATGTGGAACGTGAGCAAAAAGTTTTGAAACCTACGCTTTTGGGTGAAATTACAACTCAGCTTATGAAAGAGGAGTTTGCGGATATTGTTGATACAGGTTTTACTGCCGGTATAGAGTCCTATCTTGATAAAGTAGAAGAAGGCAGTGTAAACTGGAAAGAAATGATAAAAACATTTTACACAGCATTCAAAGAAAATATGGAAATTGCGGAAGAACATATGGAAGGCAGAGATATGCGTATTCCTGATGAGGAGACAGATATTGAATGTGAACTGTGTGGACGCAAAATGGTTATTAAGACAGGAAGATTTGGTAAATTCCTTGCTTGCCCCGGATTTCCCGAGTGTCGCAATACAAAACGTATTGTAAAAGAGACAGGTGGAATTTGTCCGCTGTGTGGCAAAAAAATTATACAAAAGAAGTCAAAAGCAGGCAGAACATATTATGGCTGTGAAGACAATCCAAACTGCGAATTTATGACATGGGATTTGCCAATATCGGATAAATGCCCAAAATGTGGCGCAACATTATTTAAAACAACCGGCAAAACAAAAAGGATACATTGCTTGAAAGAAGGTTGCGGTTACGAAATATTGGATAAAAACAAATAATTATATTATTTAACCAGAAATAGTACAGGAGAAACAATCAATGGATAAAAAAGTGACGGTCATCGGTGCAGGTCTCGCAGGGTGCGAGGCGGCATGGATACTTGCAAATAACGGTGTACGGGTTACGCTGTGCGAGATGAAACCGACAAAATACAGCGAGGCGCATAAATATGACGGTTTTGGTGAGCTTGTTTGTTCAAATTCTTTAAAAGCTACACGTGAAAATTCAGCTGCGGGAATGTTAAAAACAGAAATGAGAATGTTAGGCTCACTGATATTAAAGTGCGCAGAAAAAACAGCCGTATCGGCAGGAGGAGCTTTGGCTGTCGACAGAAAGGCTTTTTCAGATGAGATTACAAAGGAAATTAAAAGTCACCCAAATATCACTGTTAAATATGGCGAAGTGACTGAAATACCAAGCGGTGAAGTTATTATAGCAACAGGCCCGCTTACTTCAAAAGCTTTTACAGATACTATCGGTAACGTTTGCGGTAACAAATATTTAAGTTTTTATGATGCGTCAGCGCCTATTATATTGGCGGAAAGTATTGATAAAGAAAAAACTTTCTTTGCGGCAAGATATGACAGAGGTGATGCGGATTATATAAACTGTCCTTTCAATAAAGAAGAATATGAATTATTCTATAATGAGCTTATTAATGCGAAGACAGCGGAATTACACGAATTTGAAAGAGAATATTTTAAGGTGTATGAGGGCTGTATGCCAATAGAAATTATGGCTAAACGTGGTATCGATACTATGCGTTTTGGCCCTATGCGTCCGGTGGGAATAGTAAATCCATATACCAACCATCGTCCATGGGCAAATTTGCAACTTCGCAAGGAGACGGAAAGCGGAGATATGTACAATATGGTAGGATTTCAAACAAACTTGCTTTTCGGTGAGCAAAAGAGAGTATTTTCATTAATTCCGGGACTTGAAAATGCAGAGTTTGTAAGATATGGCGTTATGCACAGAAATACTTTTATTGATTCGCCACGACTTCTTGACGGAACGTTTAACTTAAAGAGTGATAACAGAATATTCTTTGCCGGACAAATGACAGGTGTTGAAGGATATACGGAGTCAGCGGCATCGGGGCTTGTTGCGGGACACGCAATGCTAAAAAGATTACAGGGTAAAAAACTTGACGTACCGCCGATTGAAACAATGATAGGTTCGTTGTGCAGATATATAAGCAATCCCGAAGTAATAGATTTTCAGCCATTGGGCAGTAATATGGGCATTTTGCCAAAGCTTGAAACCACAACCCGTGAAAAACAAGCAAAATATGCGGAGTATGCGCAAAGAGGCTTAACAGCTATGCAAGACTATTTGCAAAGAATGAACGGTTAAAATTTAAAACTTGTCTTAAATTAATACAGCGTTTGTATAATAGAAAATAAAAAAGGAGATTGAGAGACTATGGCAAAGATAATTTTAGATGCTTTTGGTGGGGATTACGCACCTTTGGAGGTTATAAAAGGCGCGTCGCTTGCTGTTAAAGAGTTTGGCGTGGACATAATTTTGACAGGCAGTAAAGAAAAAATAACAAAGCTCGCGCAGGAAAACAATATTTCCATGGACAGAATAGAAATAGTTGATGCGCCTGACATTATGCCTGTTTGCGAAGACCCTACAAAACTGATAAAGTCACAATACAGCAATTCATCTATGGCGGTAGGCTTTAATCTTCTTGCAGAAGGCAAAGGCGATGCTTTTGTCAGCGCCGGAAGCACAGGCGCTGTATCTGTTGGCGCAACATTTATTGCAAAACGTATAAAAGGAATAAAACGTCCGGCGATAACAACAGTTATTCCTTGTGAAACAGGTAGATATGTACTTTTGGACTCAGGCGCAAATTCCGAGTGTCGTCCCGAAATGCTAAGACAGTTTGCCATTATGGGTTCGATATATGCAAAAGAGGTATTGGGAATAGCAAACCCGCGTGTAGGACTTGTAAATATCGGTACAGAGGACTCAAAGGGAACGCCACTGCAAGTAGAAACAAATGTACTGTTAAAATCTTGCAAGGAGATAAATTACATAGGAAATATTGAGGCAAGAGATTTGCCTCTCGGTGGCTGTGACGTAGCTGTTTGTGACGGATTTACAGGGAACATTGTACTGAAACTTACCGAAGGAATGGGTAAAATGATGAAAAATTCCCTAAAATCTATGTTTATGAGCAATACTGTTTCAAAGATAGGCGCAGTGTGCGTAAGTAAACAGTTGAAGGAGTTTAAAGTAAAATTTGACTATAAGGAATGTGGCGGCGCGATGTTGTTGGGCGTAAAAATGCCTGTAATAAAAGCGCATGGCTCATCAGATGCGCGCGCTTTCAGAAGCGCAATAAAACAGGCAATAGCGTGTGTGGATTCAAAAATAACAGAAGTTATAGAAAATTCACTGAGAGAACTGGAACAATAAGAAATAGAAAAAAATAAAGGAAGATGGCAATGAGTAATAAAGACAGATTGTTTGAACTTCAAGAAAAAATAGGTTATAAGTATAAAAATATAGGTTATTTGGAGCGTGCATTAACACATTCCTCTTTCTCAAATGAATCAAAACAAAAACCCGAGAGCAATGAAAGAATGGAATTTTTGGGTGATGCTGTGCTTTCAATAGTAGTATCAAATCATATATTCCATAAATTTCATCTTGATGAGGGTGATTTAACAAAAATAAGGGCATCGCTTGTATGTGAAAAATCATTGTTTGAATTTGCAGAAAAAATACAACTCGGTAGCTATTTGTTACTTGGCAAAGGCGAAGAACTAATGGGTGGACGCACAAGACCGTCTGTTGTTTCAGATGCTTTTGAGGCAGTAATAGCAAGCATATATCTTGACGGAGGACTGGAACCAGCCTCAAAATTTGTGCTTTCTTTTGTAAAAGACGAACTTGAACACAATACCCAACATTCATTCTTGGACTATAAAACAATGTTGCAGGAAATAATACAGAAAAATCCTGAGGAAAAGGTATCTTATGTATTGGTTTCCGAAACAGGCCCCGACCACGACAAAGTGTTTGAAGTGGAAGTACACCTAAACAGTAATGTTATAGGGAGGGGAAAATCGAGCAGTAAAAAGAGCGCGGAGCAATTAGCGGCAAGGGAAGCTTTACAGCTTATGGGTGAAAACGTTGGCAGGTAATATAGCAATATTTGTTCCACATAGCGGTTGCCCGCAACAATGTAGCTTTTGTAACCAAAAAACAATATCAGGCACTGTAAATATACCAACAGGCATAACAGCCTATGCAATATGCAAAGAAGCTCTTGAAAATTTGTCGGAGAAAGTTGGCGAAGTGGAGATAGCTTTTTTTGGAGGCAGCTTTACAGCAATTAAAAGAGAGTATATGCTTGAACTTTTGCAAGCCGTAAACTCTTTTTTAAATGATGAAAGAGTAAAGGGTATCAGAATTTCGACACGTCCCGATGCTATTGATAATGAACGTTTGCAGATATTAAAGCAGTATGGTGTAACCGCGATAGAACTTGGAGCGCAGAGTATGGATAACGAAGTTCTTAGGATAAATAAAAGAGGACATACCGAACAAGATGTTGTGAACGCATCAAATTTAATCAAAAGTTATGGATTTTCATTGGGTTTGCAGATGATGACAGGACTGTATGGAGCGACAGAAGAAACAGATATACAGACAGCGCAAAAAATAGCTATGCTAAATCCCGATACGGTGCGTATATATCCGACAGTTGTACTGAAACATACGGACTTGTGCGATTTTATGAAACGTGGCTTATATAGTCCGCCCAATGTAGATGAAACTTTACCCAGACTTGTGAAAATACGTAGGATTTTTGAAGATAAGAACATAAAAATCATACGTATGGGATTACACGCTTCCGAAACAATGGAGAGTGATATTGTAGGTGGTTGCTATCATCAGGCGTTGGGAGAGCTGTGCGTCAATGAGGAAGTTTATGAAGATATACTGTCTCAACTTTCAAAAACCGACAATAAGGAAATAACAATAACCGTAAACCCAAAAAGCTATTCAAAAGTAGTCGGACAAAAGAAAAGAAACATCGAAAGACTTATGGATAAGGGCTACAAAGTGACTGTTATACAGGGTGAAAATGATATGAAAGAAATGTTTATATTAAGTTAAATATATGACTTATAATGACTTTAATGTTTATTGATATGCGAAAAGTAAGGGAGAGATTTTTTTGAAACTAAAAGGAATAGAGATGCAAGGTTTTAAATCCTTTGCTGATCGCACAAAATTGACTTTTGAGGACGGTGTTACCGCAATAGTCGGACCAAACGGAAGCGGTAAAAGTAATGTAAGTGACGCGATTAAATGGGTGTTCGGCGAACAGTCGGTTAAAAGCTTGCGCGGAAGCAAAATGGAAGATGTTATATTTGGCGGAACACTCAACCGAAAACCACAGGGCTTTACAAAAGTATCCGTAACTATTGATAATACAAGTCACAGCATAGATATGGACAGTGACGAAGTTACAGTTACACGAAAGCTATATCGCAGTGGTGACAGTGAGTATAAAATAAACGGTAATTCGGTAAGACTCAAAGATGTTCACGAATTATTTATGGATACAGGTCTTGGACGAGACGGTTATTCTGTTATAGAGCAGGGAAAAATTGCCGATATTGTAAGTCAAAAAGGAACTGAAAGACGTGATATTTTTGAAGAAGCGGCGGGCATTTCCCGTTTCAGATACAGAAAAGCCGAAGCAGAACATAAACTTGACGGCGCAGAGGAGAACTTACTTAGATTAAAAGATATAATGACAGAACTTGAAAGTCGGGTAGAGCCACTTAGAATTCAAGCGGAAAAGGCAAAAGAATTCTTGACGCTTATGGACGAAAGAAAAAGTCTTGAAATATCATTATGGGTAAAAAAACTAGAAAATTTATCGGAGCAGATAAAAGAGCTTGATGACAGAATTTTGGTGAACAAAACCGAAAAAGAAAGCATTGAAAATCAGCTGGGAAAAATAGAAGAAGATATTGAAAATTGCGAAAAATTACAACAGGAATACTTGGTATATTTTGATACAAAGCGAAATTTTATCAAAAATATGCAGGAAAGTATTTTTGATATGCAGACCAAAACGGCAGTTATGCAAAACGATATTGCGCATAATAAGCAGATGGCTGAAATGCAATTAAAAGAACTTGAAAAGTTTGGACAATCAAGTGAAGAAACACAAAAAGAGCTTGAAAACAAAAAGATTGTAATAGCAAAACAAAAAGAAGAACTTAGCCATAAAGAAGCTGAATATAACAGAATAAGTGCTGATGAAGACAGATTGAAAAGCCAAAAACTTGATGAAAAAGCAAAGCTTAACGTAATAAATGCAAATATCGAGGAGCTTAAACAGAGTATAGCAAAGGCTCAGATAGAAAAGGAAACGTCGGGAACGCTTATTGAAGAAACAAAAGAGAGGTTGGAAACCTTAAAAAAATCTTCCGAAAGCGCAGAACTAATTGCAAAACTTGAACAGGAACTCAAAGACGCAAAGTTTTTTGCAGAAGACCTTGAAGAAAATATACAGACTTTTGCAAACAGTACAAAGGGCTATGAGTATAAGGTTTCGTCAAAAAGAGAGGCGCTGGAAGAAATACAGACGAACCTACGCGCATACGAGAAAAAGGCAAGTGAAAAATTGCAACACGCGCAACTCCTTTCCGATATGGAAAAGAATATGGACGGATACTCGGGCAGTGTAAAACATATTATTGCTATCAGCAGTCAGGGTTCGGCGCTTAGGGGTGTGTATGGTACGGCATCATCGCTTATTGATGTTGATAAAAAATACGCTCTTGCAATAGAGATAGCTATGGGACAGGCTATGCAAAATATTGTTGTTGATAATGAGAATACAGCAAAGAAATGTATATCAATTCTAAAAAGCTCAAATAACGGACGCGCAACATTTTTGCCGATAAGTACGCTTGTCGGTTCTCCTATTGATGACGAAAATTTGTTTAAAACAGACGGCTTTGTCAATGTGGCTTGTAAGCTTGTTAAAACAGATGAGAAATATCGTGGTGTAATTGACTGGTTACTGGGCAGAATAATTATTGCAGAAGACATAGACAGCGCAATTATTATAGGTAAAGCTGTTTCGCATAAATATAAGGTAGTGTCGCTTGACGGACAGGTTGTAAATGCCGGTGGTTCACTTACAGGCGGTTCAACGGGAAAAAGCGGTAATATACTAAGCCGAAAGAGCGAGATAGAGCTACTTCGGGCAGAGGCAAAGGAAATTGCCGAAGAAATGTGCGCTTTGGAAGAAAAAGAGAATGTGCTTTTGCGTGAGATAGCGGAAATAGATGCCGTTGTTCTTGGTATAAACAGCGAGAAGCGAACAGCAGAAGAAGATTTGATTTCCGCCAACGCCGAGTGCAAGAGAATTAAGATGTCGCTTGATGAAGCAAGGGAGCGAGACGAAAAGGCGTATAAAGAGACAGAAAAGCTTGCAAACAGAATAAAAGAGCTTGAAAATCAAGGCTTAAATTCAATCGAAATGATTGATAAATTGAATGATGAACTTCAAAATCTTAATGAAAAATATTCTTTAAAACAAAATAACTTACAGTTGATGACAGAACAAATTGAAGATTTTAACGAAAAAGAGTCCAATTTGCAACTTGAATGTGTAAGACTTGAAAAAGATATTGAGTCATCGCAATCGGCTATTGATATATTTACACAAAGACTTAAAATGGATATTTACAAAAAAGAAGAAACAGAGCAGAGTGTAAAGAGACTGAATATTGCCATTGAAGACCTTGAAAAACAAATAGAAGAAAACATAAAAAATATTGCTGACGGTAAAGTGCAAATTACAGAGACACAGGCAGAGATAGACAATAAACGTACTGAACAGGAGTCAACAGAGCAAAAAATATCGGAACTTCGTAAAACAGAAAAGATAGTTGCGGCGAAACGTGAAGAAATAGCTATGGATTTCGGTAGAAACGAAGAAAAAAGATTGTCTTTGCAGAGTGAAAACGATGATATAGTAGGTAAGATGTGGGACGACTACGAAGTGCTTAAAAGCGAGGCTTTGGAAATTGCGATAGAAATAGAAGATGTCCAAAAGGCGAATAAGAGACTTTCCGAGCTTAAAAATCATATCAAATCAATGGGCAGCGTAAATGTAAGCGCTATTGATGAGTATGCTGAGGTTTACGAAAGATATACTTTTATGAGTGAACAAATAGCAGATGTAGAAAATGCAAAAGCCAAACTTTTGGAACTTATATCCCAGCTATCGACCGATATGTGTAATATGTTTACCGAAAAGTTTAATGCGATAAACAATAACTTTAAAGAAATATTCAAAGAGCTTTTTGGTGGGGGAACGGGAGAACTTTTGCTCGATGACCCACAAAACCCATTGGAATCAAATATTGAAATATTTGTGCAGCCACCCGGAAAGATTATCAAAAATTTGGCATCATTATCGGGTGGTGAGCAAGCAATGGTTGCTATTTGCATATATTTTGCTATACTTAAAGTAAGCCCTGCGCCGTTTGTTTTGATTGATGAGATAGAAGCGGCTCTTGACGATGTCAATGTTGTCAGATTTGCCACATACCTTAATAAACTTACAGACAACACGCAGTTTATTTCCATTACACACAGACGTGGTACAATGGAACAGGCAGATGTGTTATACGGCGTAACAATGGAAGAAAAAGGCGTATCAAAATTACTAAGGTTAAATATCGGAGAGATGGAAGAAAAGCTCAAAATGCAGATTAATTAGCGTTTGAAAGGTGTTTTAAATATGAAAAACTATTTATCGGGTATTTTTAATGGGATAGTGCGCAAAAATAGGCGTAATAGTATAAAAATAGTCAATGAAGCTGACGGACCAACGGCTGTCTGTATAGCAAATGATGACAATTTGTCTTTATTTTTGCTTAAAATACTTTTATTATTTGGTACAATTGGTTTATTTGGTATTGTATATTTAAATAAGAGAAAAAATAAACATTGAAAGGAAAAGGTGATGGGAAATTGGGTTTTTTCGATTTTTTTAACAGAGGATTAAAAAAGACAAGAGAAAAGCTTGCTATGGATATTGATTCCTGCGCAAATAAATTGGGCGCGGATACATTGGAAGACTTGGAAGAAATTTTAATTATGTCGGATATAAGCGTATCAACAGCAAGTAAGATTTGCTCCGAACTTGGCGCAAGAATGAAAAGAAAAAACATTGATGCAACAGAACTTCGCAAAGAATTAAAAGAAATTATAGTGGAAATGCTCTCTCCCGATGTTTCGCTCGACCTAAGCGGAAAGCCTACAGTAATAATGGTTGTAGGAGTAAACGGAGTCGGTAAAACAACAACAATCGGCAAACTTACGCACTACTTAATGAGCGAGGGCAAGAGTGTAGTAATAGGCGCGGCTGATACGTTTCGCGCGGCGGCATCTGAACAGCTTACTGTTTGGGCGGAGAGAAATAATTGCAAGATAGTAAAACATAACGAGGGCGCAGACCCAGGGGCAGTGGTTTTTGATACAATAGCGGCAGGACAGGCGCGTGGAGCAGATGTTGTTATTTGTGATACGGCGGGCAGACTTCATAATAAAAAACACCTTATGGACGAACTGCTGAAAATGGACAAAATTATAAATAAAGCGGCTCCTGACAGTGTAAAGGAAGTTTTGCTTGTGCTTGATGCAACCACAGGACAAAACGGACTGTCACAGGCAAAACTGTTTGCCGAAAGTTGCGCAATTACAGGTATTGTACTTACAAAACTTGACGGAACTGCAAAGGGCGGTATAGTAATTTCGATAAAAGAACAACTAGGCTTGCCTATTAAGTTTGTAGGCGTAGGAGAGCAAATTGATGACTTAAAGCCATTTTCGGCGGAAGATTATGCGCAGGCGCTGTTGTTTGGGGAGGATAACCGATGAAATTTGTACTTGCAAGCAACAATGCGCACAAATTGGAGGAATTTAAGAGAATACTTGAACCTATGGGGCACAGCATAGTACCGCAAAATGAAGTTTGTCCACCTTGCGAGATAGAGGAAGACGGCGAAACGTTTAGGGAAAATGCTTACAAGAAAGCTTATGGCATATACAAGATAGTAAATATCCCGACAATAGCCGATGACAGCGGACTCTGTGTAGATGCGCTCAACAATGCCCCGGGAGTATATTCGGCAAGATATTCCGGTATGGGTGACGCAGAAAACAATGCAAAACTTTTGCGGGAGCTGAAAGATGTGCCACAGGAAAAGCGAACCGCACGCTTTGTTTGCAATATATGTGTGGTTATGGGTGAAGATAACATTATAGAAACGCAAGGCGAGTGTAACGGATATATTGGGTTTGAACTGCGTGGTGAAAACGGCTTTGGATACGATCCGCTCTTTATGGTTGGAGAAAAAAGCACAGCAGAAATGTCCCCGCAAGAGAAAGATTCAATCAGTCACAGAGGAAAAGCGCTGGAAAGATTGCAGGAAAAATTATTGAAGTTAGGTTAATTCTGCAAAGAAACAGTCGATATAGTATATAATTTAAAAAATTTAAGTTTAATTTAAAAGGAGAAAAAATATTTTGCTGACATCAAAACAAAGAGCCAAACTAAAAGGTATGGCAAATACAATAGATACAATTTTACAGGTAGGAAAAGACGGAATAGGCGAACAATTAATAATACAAGTACGTGATGCATTGACAGCGAGAGAGCTAATAAAAATATCAGTACACGAGACAGCCCCATGCACACCGCAAGAGGCAGCCGAAGAACTGGCGCAAGCCATAAAATGTGAAGTAGTACAGGTAATAGGCAGAAAAATTGTTTTCTACAAACGTAATGGAAAAAAACCAAAAATAGAATTAGGTAAATTATAATAACAATTTAAAAATAAAAAAGAGAACGCTTGAAAAGATTATTTTGGGAGGATTTTTTATGAAAAATTTACTTATTATCTTAATTTGCATAGGAATGTTATCAATGATAGCTTGTCAAAACCAAACGAATAATAATCACTCAGAAATACCAAGTTCTTCACAGGAAAGTTCTGTATTACCTGAAAGCGTTTCTTCTATGCCGCAAACAGATTCGGGATTAAGTGAAAGTAGTTTATCAAATTCCGAAAAACAGGAAATCGGAGACAAGGAAATATCCATACCAATTAAAATTATTGACAGTACAGCGGTTCCGAAAGTCTATGATTTTGGGAATCCTAAAAAGTTATTGGGAACAGAAAAAGAAATAAAGATGTATTCTGAGTGGATAAATTCGCTTGATTACGAAAATATAACAGATATTTATGCCAGTACTGCTTATATGATGAGTGGAAAAACAGGAACAATGAGTATAGAGGATACTAAGACTGTTATGGATACTATAAAACTTGTCACAGAACATTTAAAACCTATGACAGAGGAAAAAGCAAAAAATCCATACACAGGCGGTGGTTGGACAGTCATTGTAAATACGAACGATACAAAAGTTCAGTTCCGCTTTAATGGTGGTTGGTTTATTGTAACAATGGACGGACAGGAATATTACTGGATTTTTGATGTAGATAAAACACCTGCACAGGATTTATGCAAGAAAATTTCTGTATTGTTAGATGAAGAAGTACGTAAAATAGAAGGTGATACAACACCGATTATATATAAAGACAGTAAAATAAGTCGGTTATATGCTGTTGATACAAATAACTGTATTATGGTGGAAATAACCGAAAAACCACAGATACAAACACTTGTTACAGAGTTTAATACTGTTATGGATGAAAATAAAAATCTGTCAGGTTTTGGATATTTAATATTCGCAGACAATGATAAAAAAGAATACATATATCTAAGTGAAGATGATGTAAATTTAAACGGAAGTTGCGAAGAAACGTTAAAATCTGGTAAACTGCACCCAAGCTGGCTTATACATTTTAATCCCAAAAGAGTAGTGGATGCAAATGGGGTTAAAGACAAAGATAAATTGGATAAATTAGCGAATTTTTTAAAAGAAGAAGTGACAGTAAGTAAAGAGGCAAGCGTTTCAAAAGGTTCTGTAAATCCAAATTTATCAATGGGAGAATTTCGTTTGAATATGGAATTTGACAGCGGTGTAAAATATCAAATACTTGGAACGGATAATTTTGACGGAACAGGCACGTTATCACTTTATACAAGTGATTTGGATACAAGTGTATCTTATAAACTAGATAATGGAGTTGCGCAAAAAATAACAGCTTTTTTAAAAGATTTTAGCTAGGTAAAATGGAGGAAGAGTATATGGCATCTGTTTTAATTTACGGTGGAAGTTTTAATCCTATACACAACGGTCATACCGCTGTTTGCAAATATATTGCGGAAAATTTTTCTTTTGATAAAATAATACTTATGCCTGTTTTCTTGCCACCGCACAAGGAAGTTGTAAATACTGCGACACCGGAACAGAGACTTGATATGTGCAAACTTGCGGTAGAGGATATGCCGTTTGTTACAGTAAGTGATTATGAAATAAAAAAAGGCGGAAAGAATTATACTATTGATACTATACGTGATTTTATGAATCAAAATCCACAAGATAAGTACAGCATAATGATAGGAACTGATATGTTTCTTACATTTGAAACATGGAAAGAGTGGGAAAATTTAGGTAAGCTTGTTGATATATTGGTGGTGTCCCGTGAAAAAGACGACAGAGAGGCGCTGAAAATAAAACAACAAGAATTAAGTAAATACGGAATACATTCAAAAATTCTTTCCAATCCGATTAATGAAATATCATCAACGCAAATTCGTTTTTTGAGTGAAAGCTATAAAGAAAATACCCCTGTACCACGACGTGTGTATGAATATATGTTAAAAAATAAGATTTACACAACCGACAAAGCGGTAGAAGAAATTTGTATGATAATTAAGCCTATTCTTAAAGAGACTCGTTACATTCACAGTAAAAATGTGGAGAGACGTGGAGCGGAGCTTGCAAAGATTCATTCGCTCGATGAAACCAAAGTGCGTATAGCTTCTTTACTGCACGATGTATGCAAAAATATCGACAAAGAAATTTTATTGCAAATGTCAAAAAAATGTGATATAATCGGGGATATAAATTTTGAAGAAAGTCCGCAATTACTGCACAGCTTTGTCGGTGCGGAGTATATAAAGGATAAACTTAATATTTTTGATGAAGATGTTATTAACGCTGTCCGTTACCATACAACAGGCAAACCGAATATGACGGGGATTGAAAAAGCTGTGTATCTTGCGGATATTACATCGTCGGAAAGAGACTATCCCGATGTAGACAAGGTTATTGAGTTGTCAAATGAAAATTTGGATAAAGCAATGCTTTTTTCTTTGGAATTTACAAAACGAAACGTTCTTCAAAAAACGGGAAAATTGCCTTGTAAAATTCAACAGGAAGCATTGTTATATTATCAAAATAAAGTAAATAATTAATATATTAAAGATTGGAGTTATAAATATGACGTCAAAAGAAACACTTAAACATATACTTAAAGCCATTGATTTAAAACATGGTAAAGATATAGAAGTGCTTGATATCAACGGTATATCACCGCTTGGCGATTACTTTGTAATTGCAACAGGCAGCAGCCCTGCGCAAATCAAAGCTATGAGTGACGAGATAGAAGATATAATGACACAAAACGGCATTGAACCTAAAAAAGTTGACGGAAAAGAAACTTGTCTATGGGTTCTTATGGACTATCGTGACATAATCATTCATTTGTTTAATAAGGAATCAAGAGATTTTTACAGCCTTGATAAAGTATGGCAAGATGCGCCACGTCTTGATTTATCAGAGTTTGGTATAAAGACGGAAGAATAATCTAAAACCCGATTAATCAAAATATGATTATGTTATATAGGTATTTTTTAACAAGTCATATAAAATACAATTTGTGAGGAGTAGAAAAAGTGAAATACGATTTTGACAGTATTGAACAAAAGTGGCAAAAACGTTGGGAAGAAAAAAACTCGTTTGCCGCAACAACAGATTATACGAAACCAAAGTTTTACGCATTGGTAGAGTTTCCTTATCCATCGGGACAGGGACTACACGTAGGACACCCACGTTCATATACAGCGCTTGACATAGTTGCAAGAAAGAAACGTTTGCAGGGTTATAATGTGCTTTATCCAATGGGTTGGGACGCATTCGGTCTACCTACCGAGAACTTTGCAATAAAAAATAAAATTCACCCTGAGATAGTTACAAAAAACAATGTCGCAAGATTTAAATCCCAACTACAAAGACTTGGTCTTTCATTTGATTGGGAAAGAGAAATCAATACAACCGATCCCGATTATTTTAAATGGACACAGTGGATATTTTTGCAACTATACAAAAAAGGACTTGCTTACAAAAAAGAGATGTCAGTAAACTGGTGTACTTCCTGTAAGTGTGTTCTTGCAAATGAAGAAGTTGTGAACGGCGCTTGCGAACGCTGTGGCAGCGAAGTAGTACACAAAGTTAAGAGTCAATGGATGCTTAAAATTACAGAGTATGCGCAAAGACTGATTGATGATTTAGATGAAGTAAACTATATTGATCGAGTAAAAACTTCACAGAAGAATTGGATAGGTCGTTCGACTGGCGCAGAGGTAAAATTTGGCACAACATTCGGCGAAGATTTGGTTGTATATACAACTCGCCCCGATACAATCTTTGGCGCAACATATATGGTTATTTCACCTGAGCACCCATTTATTGATAAATATGCAGACAAAATCGAGAATATGGCTGATGTGCTCGATTACAGAGAAAAAGCAGCCAAAAAATCTGATTTTGAACGTACGGAAATGGTAAAGGATAAGACAGGCGTTGAACTGAAAGGCGTCAGAGGAATAAATCCAGTAAACAACGAAGAAATACCAATATTTATATCTGACTATGTACTAATGACATACGGTACAGGCGCAATAATGGCAGTACCTGCGCACGACACACGTGACTATGATTTTGCAAAGAAATTCAATTTGCCTATAATCGAAGTCGTAAAAGGCGGAAATGTTGAAAAAGAAGCATTTACAGACTGCGCAACAGGTACTATGGTAAATTCTGGTATACTTGACGGACTTTCGGTAGAAGAGGCAAAGGCAAAGATAATTGAGTTCTTAAAAGCTCATAACAAAGGTGAGGCAAAGGTAAACTTTAAACTTCGTGACTGGGTATTTTCAAGACAAAGATACTGGGGCGAACCCATACCTATGATTTATTGTGAAAAATGCGGTTGGGTTCCTGTTCCTGAAAATGAATTGCCCTTACGTCTGCCAAATGTAGAAAGTTATGAACCAACCGATAACGGTGAATCACCGCTCGCTGCTATTACAGACTGGGTAAATGTAAAATGTCCGCACTGTGGGGCAGATGCAAAACGTGAGACAGATACAATGCCACAATGGGCAGGTTCTTCGTGGTACTTTATCCGTTACTGTGACCCTAAAAATCAAGATGCGATTGCATCAAAAGAAGCTCTTGATTATTGGTTGCCTGTTGATTGGTACAATGGCGGTATGGAGCATACAACCCTTCACCTGTTGTATTCAAGATTTTGGCACAAATTCCTATACGACATCGGCTTGGTTTCTACAAAAGAACCATATTCAAGACGTACAAGTCACGGTATGATACTTGGAGAAAACGGTGAGAAGATGTCAAAATCAAAGGGAAATGTTGTAAATCCCGATGATATAGTTGCGCAATACGGCGCTGATACTCTTCGTATTTATGAAATGTTTATAGGTGATTTTGAAAAGACAGCTCCTTGGAACACTTCTTCTATCAAGGGTTCAGAAAGATTTTTGGACAGAGTATGGGGACTGTTAGATATGCTTGTGGACAGTGACGAATACAGCAAAGATATGGAAGTGTCATTTAATAAGCTAATAAAGAAAGTATCGGAAGATATCGAGTCGCTTAAATTCAACACGGCAATAGCATCACTGATGACAGTACTAAACGAGATATACACAAAGGGCAGTATTACAAGAAAAGAGTTACTGACATTTATCATACTGTTAAATCCATTTGCTCCGCATATTTCCGAAGAAATAAACGAGAAATTGGGTAATACGGAACTTGTTGCGGAAATGAAATGGCCGGAGTATGACGAGGCTAAATGCGTAGATGAAACCGTTGAAATAGCAGTACAGGTAAACGGTAAAATTAAAGCCCGTTTGAATGTTGCAACAACCGCTACACAAGAAGATGTCGCAAATATTGTTAAACAAGACGATAGTGTTGCGCAATCAATAGAAGGTAAAACCATTGTAAAAGAGATATATGTAACAGGAAAACTGTATAATATTGTCGTAAAATAAAAAAATATGAAAAAAATTGAATAAAATACTTGACATAATATATACCTATATAGTATAATACCTATGTTATGATTATTTTTATTTATTGGATGGTTATCTAACCGCTATGGTTTTGATATAACTCCAGCTCAATGCGTGGGGAGGGATATATAATGGCTGAAATAAGAATCAAGGAAAATGAGACTCTTGACAACGCTTTGCGTCGTTTCAAAAGATCTTGTGCAAAATCCGGCGTTCTAGCAGAGGTTCGTAAAAGAGAACATTACGAGAAACCATCTGTAAGACGTAAAAAGAAATCAGAGGCTGCTCGTAAACGTAAGTTCTGATTTTAGAATTTGTATTAAAAGAACAGGCGAGCTAAAAGCTCGCCTTTTGTTTTGTTCTATGCACAAAAAAATAGAAAACGGAGTGTAATATGAATATTTTTTATCCACATTACAATTTTGAAAGAATAGATAAAATACCACTGGATTTTTTTAAAAAAATAGGTGTAAATACACTGCTGCTTGATGTTGATAATACCCTTACAGGTGATAATCAAAAAGAGCCTATTAATGAAATAATGCTTTGGCTGGAAGAACAGAAAAAACAGGGTATTAAACTTTTTATTGTATCTAATAATACAGAACAAAGGGTGGCGCCGTTCGCAAAAGAATTGGGACTTGGATATATAGCAGATGCAAAAAAACCATCTGCGAAGAAAATTAAAGAAAAACTGCGGGAGTTTGGTTCAAAACCACAGGAAACTGCGGTAATCGGTGACCAAATTTTTACTGATATTTTGTCCGCAAAGTTTTCGGGCTGTGTTGCTGTTAGGGTAGAGCCTATGGACTATGAAAACTATGGTTTCTATATTGTAAAAAGAAAGCTTGAAAAACCTATAATAAATGGTTATAATAGATATACGAGGCGAAAACAAAGAAAGGACGTATAGAATATTATGGATAGAATTTCTAAATTAAAAGACATATTGCCACAAGAAGTAGATTGTGTAATTGTAACATCTGATTATAACAGACATTACTTTACAGGTATGCGTTCATCGGCGGGAACACTGCTGATAACAAAAGAAAAAACATACTTTATAATAGATTTTAGATACATAGAGCTTGCGAAACGTACTGTAAAAAATGCCGAAGTGATTTTGCAAGAGAAACTGTATGAGCAAATAAATGCAATATTTAAAGAGAACAATGTTAAAAATGTTGCAGTAGAAACATCTTATATGACTCTTAACGAATATACGGTTATGCAAAAGAACTTGAAAGACGTAACTCTTTCAATGGACAGTACTGTTGACGCTCTGATTCTTGATTTGCGTTCACACAAAGATGAAAAAGAAATAGAAGCTATCAAAAAAGCGCAGGCAATTACAGATGCAACATTTACACATATCTGCGAATTTATAAAAGAAGGTATGACAGAAAAAGAAATTGCGCTTGAAATTGAATACAATATGCGTAAATTAGGCGCGGAAAATACAAGCTTTGATACAATTTGCGTATCAGGTGTAAACAGCAGTTTGCCACACGGTGTGCCATCTGACAAAAAGGTGGAAAAAGGCGACTTTGTTACTATGGACTTTGGTTGTAAGGTTGACGGTTATTGCTCAGATATGACAAGAACAGTCGCTATCGGTATGGCTACTGATGAGATGAAGAAAGTTTATAATACTGTATTGGAAGCTCATTACAAATCAGCAGAGAATATTAATCCTGCTGTTACAAACGTAAGCGTTGATAAAGTCGGTCGTGATTTTATATATGATGCGGGATATACAGGTTGTTTCGGTCATGGAACAGGTCATTCGGTAGGTCTTGAAATACACGAAAACCCACGTTATTCACCTACTGCCACAGGCAACTGTGAGGTAGGCAATATTATGACAGTTGAACCGGGTATATATCTCGAAGGAAAATTCGGTGTAAGAATAGAAAATATGTATCTTGTTACCGAAAATGGTTCTGAAAAACTGACAGCCAGCCCAATGGAACTGATAATACTGTAAAAAACAATAAAAAAATTAATATTTTTTATGGAAAAATGTAAATAACTATTGCAAAAGCTATGCTTTTTGTGATAAAATCTAATTAACTGAATAAATAATATTTTGGAGGTAAAAAAATGATTACTGCCGGAGATTTTAGAAACGGTGTTACTTTTGATATGGAAGGAAACGTTTTTCAAATAATAGAATTTCAACACGTTAAACCTGGTAAGGGAGCTGCTTTCGTAAGAGCAAAAATCCGTAATGTTATAAGCGGCGCTGTTGTTGAAAGAACATTCAACCCAACAGAAAAATTTGAAAATGCCATTGTTGAAAGACGTGATATGCAATATCTATACAATGATGGTGACCTATACTACTTTATGGACAACGAGACTTATGAGAACGTTCCTGTAAATGCAAGTGTTCTGGGTGACAACTTCAAATTTGTAAAAGAAAATACAGATTGTAAAATATTATCATACAAAGGTTCAACATTCGGTGTAGAGCCACCAAACTTTATGGAACTGAAAATTGTAAAAACAGATCCCGGTTTTGCAGGAAACACAGCAACAAATGCTACAAAACCGGCAACTTTGGAAACAGGCGCGGAAATTAAAGTTCCACTGTTTGTTGACGAAGGTGAAGTAATCAGAGTTGACACACGTACAGGCGAATACATGGAACGTGTTAATAACTAAATAAATCATAATATTAATTAATAATAGGAGGAAATTATTATGACTCTTTCAGAAAAAGTAGCGTACCTAAAAGGTTTAGCAGAAGGTTCAGGAATTGCTGAGTCTTCAAATGAGGGTAAAGTTCTTTCTTTAATAATAGATATTGTTGAAGAAGTATCTCGCACAGTTACAGACGTAGAAGATAAAGTTGAAGAAATGGGTCTTCAAGTAGATGAAATAGATGATGATTTGGCTGCCATAGAAGACGAATGGTATGGCGAAGATGAATTTGAAGAAGACGAGAACGAAGATGAATGTTGTTGCTGCCATCATCATGACGATGAAGAAGACTATGATGATGAATATGATGACGAAGAAGTTGAATACGAGGTAGAATGCCCAGTATGCGGTGATAAAGTTATCATAGACGATGAAATGTTAGATGAAGGCTACATTAATTGTCCAAGTTGCGGAGAAAAATTAGAGTTCGATTTTGAAGAAACTGACTGTTGTTGTGGTGGTTGCGACGGTAATTGTAGCGACGAAGAATAATAAAATATGAATTTGATGACCGCCAAAGCCAAGTGCTTTGAGGGTCATCATTTTTTATTGTTAAAAATTTAATTATCTTTTTACCTGGATTTATTATTTAAAAATGGGGTGGAATATTATCAAAAAAGGGAATACAAAAAAAATAGTACTTACAGGGATACTTTTTGCAGTAGCTTTGACACTTAGCTTTTTTGAATCGCTGATACCTACATCTACTTTTTTACCACCCGGTGTAAAATTGGGACTTTCCAATATAGTAACAATGTATTCAATATTTGTATTGGGAGCAGGTACAGGTATTTCGATAGTTATTCTAAAAGGCTTTTTTGTTTTTATTACACGTGGTGTAATGGCATCACTGCTCAGTATGTCGGGAGGATTACTCTCAGTTTTGGTTATGGTAGTATTATCGAAAATTTTTGACAATAAAAAACAGTATCTTATTTTAAGTATTTTTGGCGCAATTTTTCACAATGTAGGTCAAATAATAATCGCAAGTATATTTATATCAGATAAACTTATCTATACTTTACCAATTCTTATACTGTCAGGAATATTTATGGGTATAATAACAGGAATAATACTGAAAACAGTTTTGCCTTATATCAATAAGCTATCGTCTTGATATTGTATAAATACTTGTTTGATGGGCGCTATTGATTATGTTGGTATAACCGAACTTTTGAAACTTTCTGAAAATCATAAAGCGCTTTCGGCGGTTGCGCTCGGCGTAATAGGTGAAAAATCGTACGAAGTAAGTATAAATGATAATGATGTAAAATATTTTAAAGACAATGAAGGTAATTTATGCGTATCTCAACGCTCTTTGGAATAACAGTATTATAAAACAGATAGTTATAATAATTACATAATTAATTTATTTAATTATGCTAATAATATATGAAAAAATATGGAGGTAATTACAGGTGGGAAAACTTTTTAACCGCAGTTTAAACGGTGTGCATGTTGAACATCATAAAAATACAGCGGATAAAAAAGCTGTAAAAATGTCTATTCCTAAACAAGTAACACTCCCAATGATTCAACATATGGGTGGCGAAAGCGTAGTGCTTGTTAAGGTTGGCGATGAAGTAAAAGTAGGTCAAAAGATAGGCGAAGGTCAAGGCTTTTTGTGCGCTGATGTACATTCATCAGTATCAGGTACCGTAAAATCAATTATTGATTATCTTACACCGGCAGGTGTAACTTGCAAAGCAGTTGTTATAGAAACAGATGGTTTGCAAACAGTTAGTGAAACGGTAGTAAAACCTGAAATAAAAAATCAAAAAGATTTAATAGAGGCAGCAAGAAACTGCGGTCTTGTTGGTCTTGGCGGTGCGGGATTTCCAACACACATCAAGTTAAATCCTAAGAATATTGATGCTGTGGATACACTTGTTGTAAATGGCGCTGAATGTGAACCATATATAACCTGCGACACAAGACTTATGATAGACAACGCAGAGTTATTAATTCAAGGTATTAAACTTGTTGTAAAACATTTAAACCTTAAAGAAGCGATAATTGGTATAGAAAACAATAAGCCTGAGGCTATTGAAAAATTAACCAATCTATTAAAAGACGAGCCAAATATAAATGTAAAAACTTTGAAATCACAATACCCACAGGGCGGTGAAAAAGTTCTTGCTTTTGAATGTACAGGCAGAGTTATAAAAGAAGGCGCTTTACCTGCCGACAGCGGTGTTATTATCTGTAATGTTACAACACTTGCAAAACTTGCTGATTATGCAAATACAGGTATGCCACTTGTAGAGAAAACGCTTACAGTAGATGGTAGCGCTATAAAAAATCCACAAAACATAACTGTTCCACTTGGCACATCAATATATGATTTGGTAGAATTTTGCGGTGGCTATGTAGATACTCCAAAGAAAATACTTATGGGTGGTCCAATGATGGGTATTGCGCTACCAAGTGATGAATATATGGTAATTAAAAATACAAATGCCATACTTGCATTTTTACCAAAAGATGCCGAGATATTTGAGGAAACAGCTTGTATCCGTTGTGGAAGATGTATGAGAGCTTGTCCGATAGATTTGTCACCGGCAATGCTTGACAGCGCTTATCACACAAATAATATCGAAGCGCTTAAAAATTTAAAAGTTAATTTGTGTATGGAATGTGGTTGTTGTTCTTATGTATGTCCGGCAAGAAGACCTCTTGCAATGTACAATAAGCTAGGTAAGCAACTTTTGCGTCAGCAACAACAAAAATAGGGGGTAGTTTATAATTATGGTTAGTAAATTGACAGTTTCGCCCTCACCACACATCAAGGCTCCTGCTTCAACATCATCAATAATGATGAATGTGGCAGCAGCGCTTATCCCAGCGGGGATTGTGTCGGTGCTTACTTTTGGTTATAGGGCATTAATACTGATAGCAGTAACTGTTGCAACTTGTGTTTTGACAGAGTATCTATTTTGCAGATTAATGAAACAAAGACAAACAGTTGGGGATTTCAGCGCAGTAGTAACAGGTTTACTTCTCGCATACAACCTGCCTTCAACACTTCCTGTATGGATGGCTGTTGTGGGTGGTATTTTTGCGATTTTGTTCGTAAAATGTTTATTTGGCGGTATTGGTGATAACTTTGCCAACCCTGCGATAACAGCCCGTATATTCCTTTTGATAGCTTTTTCAAAAGAGATGACAACATGGGCAAATCCAAACTCTTATGTTAAAGCTTGTGAGACAGTAACAGGCGCAACGCCTCTTGCAATACTTACAACAGGCGGTTCAGTTATGGACGCGCCAAATATGCTGAATATGTTACTTGGTGTACGTGGTGGTTGTTTGGGTGAAACAGCGGCACTTGCGCTTCTTATCGGTGGTATATATCTAATATACAAAAAAGTAATAACAGCAACAATTCCTGTTACGGTACTCGTAACTGTATTTGTTATGTCATTAATAACAGGGCTAAATCCATTTTATATGTTGGTATCAGGCGGTACAATGATTGCAGCATTCTTTATGGCAACAGATTATGTTACTTCTCCGGTTCGTGAGAGCGGTAAAATTATCTTTGGTATAGGTGTGGGTGTAATAGCAGTACTGATTCGTGCTTATGGCTCATATCCGGAAGGAATGTCATTTGCAATATTACTAATGAATATAGTAACACCACATATAAATAAATTAACTATAAAAATGCCATTTGGAGGGGTTAAATAATGAAGTTTGTAAAAGAATTTGTATATCCGGCAGCAGTTCTGACAATTATATGTATCGTTATATCTGCGGCGCTGGTACTAACATATAACACAACAGAACCAATAATTGAAGCAGCAAAGAGAGCGGCGGCAGATGAAGCCCGTAGCGAAGTTTTGCAGGGCGCAGGCAGCTTTGAAAAAGTAGAAGTAAAAGCTAAAAACGTAGTAGAAGCATACAAAGAGACAAATAACAAAGGTTTTGTAATCACAGGTAAAGCAAACGGTTACGGTGGTGAAATGCAAGTAATGGTTGGTATTACCGCTGATGGCAAAATTGACAAAGTTAAACTAATGGATAACAACGAGACAGAGGGTATCGGTTCACAAGTTGGTTTGCCAAAATATACAGACCAATATAAAGGTAAAGATATGAAGCTTGACGGTATTGATGCAGTAACCGGCGCAACAGTTTCTTCCGGCGCATTCAAAAGTTCTGTAACAAGCGCATTTGAAGCTTACGCTGAACTTGCTGGCGTAGAAGTGGAAAAACCCTCATTTGAAAAAATGGCATACCCAACTGCAACAAAATTTGAAGAAATGAAACTAGAAGGCGCATTAAAAGCATTCAAAGCAGATGAAGACGGTTATGTAATTGTTGTTGAAGAACAAGGTTATAGCGGTGCACCAATGAAAATGCAAGTTTATGTTGGTATCAACAAAAAAGGTGAAATAGTAAATGTTGCTCTTGGTGAAAACGGAGAGACACAAGGACTAGGTTCAAGAGTTGGCGAAGAAGCGCATACAAAACAATTTGTAGGCAAAACACAAGTAGAGGGCATTAATGCTATATCAGGTGCAACAGAAAGTTCAGAAGGTTTTGAGAAGGCTGTTGCAAAGGCGCTTGAACTGTTTAAAACAATAGCATAAAATTTATTATAAGAGGGAGTGAAGATAAGTGAGTAAATTCAGTCAAAAAATGAAAATACTCCTTAATGGTATAATAAAAGAGAACCCTGTACTCGTACTTGTACTTGGTACTTGCCCTACTCTTGCTACATCAACTTCTATGAAAAACGGTTTGGCAATGGGTATTGCGGCTACATTCGTACTACTGGGTTCAAATATAGTAATATCATTATTAAAAAAGGTGATACCTTCAAAGGTTCGTATACCTTGTTATATAGTTGTTATCGCAGGTTTCGTATCTGTAATAGAAATGCTTATGAAAGCGTTTGCTTCTGATTTGTACAATACGCTTGGTATATTTATACCACTGATAGTTGTTAACTGTATAATTCTTGGTCGCGCAGAAATGTTCGCATCAAAAAATTCAGTGCTTGATTCAGCGCTTGACGGTATCGGTATGGGTCTTGGTTTTACTTGTGCGCTTGGCGTAATGGGCTTTATCCGTGAGCTGTTTGGAGCAGGTACAATACTTGGCTTTAACGTATTACCGGAAGGTATACCACCAATATCAATTATGAAAATGGCTCCTGGTGGTTTCTTGGTATTCGGTTTGTTGATAGCGCTTGTTAATAAACTTACAAAATCAAAGGCAATTAAGAAAAAAGAATTCGGCTGCGCAAACTGCCCGTCAAAGGGTGCTTGTGCAAGCGCAGGGAAAGGGGTGTAACTGAATGGAATACGCAAAAGAACTTATGATAATACTTTTCAGCGCAATACTTGTAAATAACTTTGTACTTGCAAAATTCTTGGGAATATGTCCTTTTTTGGGAGTATCAAAAAAACTTGACAGCGCCGTTGGTATGAGTCTTGCCGTAACTTTTGTTATGCTTATGGCAACAGCGGTTACTTACCCTATTCAAGTATATTTACTTGACAAAAATAATTTAGGTTATATGCAAACAGTTGTATTTATATTGGTAATTGCCGCGCTTGTTCAGCTTGTTGAAATGGTGTTGCGTAAATTTATCCCTGCTCTTCATAAATCATTGGGTATCTATTTGCCACTTATCACAACAAACTGCGCTGTTTTGGGTGTAACTGTACTTAATATCCGTGAAGGTTATACTTTCGCAGAGTCTATGATAAACTCTCTTGGCGGAGGTTTGGGTTTTATGCTTGCAATGGTATTGTTTGCAGGCGTTCGTTCACGTATAGAAAACAGCAAAATATCAAAGTCTTTCCAAGGTCTACCAATAACACTAATTGCGGCATCAATAGTTTCTATGTCATTTATGGGATTTGGCGGACTGATTGAAGGCTTGTTTAAATAAGTAGGAGGATTACAAAAGTTATGTTAGTAGCAGTTTTGAGTGTTGCGGCTATTGGTCTCATTTGTGGTGTTATTCTTGTAATAGCATCAAAACTGATGGCTGTGCCTGTTGATGAAAAGGCTGAAAAATTGCGTGATACATTGCCCGGCGCAAACTGTGGTGCTTGTGGTTTTGCCGGCTGTGACGGTTATGCAAAATATTTGGCAGATGAAAAATCACCGAGAACAAACCTATGTGCCCCCGGTGGAGACAGAGTATCAAGAAAAATAAGCGAAATTCTTGGTATGGAGTTTCAAGATGTTGTTGAGAAAAAAGCATTTGTACGTTGTACAGGTACTTTTGAAACAGCTGAATACAAAATGGAATATGACGGCCCACAAACTTGTGCGGCAAACAATATGTTCTATCAAGGCAGAAGAAGCTGTTCGGTTGGCTGTCTCGGTTTTGGTGACTGTGTTTCAGCGTGTAAATTTGATGCTATGTCAATAGTGAATGGCGTAGCTGTTGTCGACAGAGATCTTTGTACAGGTTGCAGCGCCTGTGCAAAAGTCTGTCCCAATAACTTGATTGATATGGTTAAAGAGACAAATATGGTGTCTGTTGGTTGTTCTTCACATCAAAAAGGCGCGCTTGTACGTAAGGAATGTACAGCAGGCTGTATTGGTTGTATGAAGTGCCAAAAAACTTGTGAATATGATGCAATTCATGTTACAAACAACCTTGCAACAATCGATTATGATAAATGTACAAATTGCGGTAAATGTGTAGAGGTATGTCCTGTTCACGTTATCAAAAATTGTGGAGCAAACGGAGTTTGTACAGGTTGCAGTGGTAACTGATAATTAATATCTAAAAATTAACCCTCCGATAGTATTGTTTATACTGTCGAAGGGCATTTTTGCGTAATGAAAGCAAAATAATGAATATTTAGAAATATTATTGTTAATAATCTAATATATTATTGAATATTTTTTGTTGACTTTTAATAATTTTTTTGATATCATATAAATAAATATATAGTATATTTACAAAAAGGGGGAGCTTTTATGTATATATCTTTTTTGGGGGCAACGCACGAGGTAACAGGTAGTTGCCATTGCTTGAAAGCCTGCGGAAAAACTATACTTATTGATTTCGGTATGAAACAGGGTGAAGATAAAGATGATGAAGAAAGTTTAAAACTACCTATTTCCCCATCAACAGTAGACTATGTTTTGCTTACACACGCGCATATTGATCATTCGGGATATCTTCCGTTACTTACAAAATATGGTTTTAAGGGTGAAATATATACTACCGGCGCAACTTATGACTTATGTAGTATAATGTTGCGGGATTCTGCGCATATACAGGAATTTGAAGCCGAATGGAAGAACAGAAAAGGTAAACGCGCCGGACGTGCGCCGATTGAACCGATATATAATATGCAAGATGCCGAAGATGTGCTTACTCATTTTGTACCATGCGAATATGATACTCCCGTACAAATGTGTGAAGGCATAGAGATATTATTCAGAGATGCCGGCCACTTACTCGGTTCAGCAAGTATAACCGTAAAAATAACTGAAAATGATGTAACAAGAACAGTCGTATTTTCCGGAGATATAGGTAATATTAATCAGCCGATTATAGAAGACCCAACTTATCATAAATTAGCGGATTATGTTGTAATGGAATCTACTTACGGCGATAAAAATCACGAGCCTATCGAGGGAAATTATGTAGATAATCTTACACAAATTATAGAAGAAACATTTAAACGTGGCGGTAATGTGGTCATACCATCTTTTGCAGTTGGCAGAACTCAGGAACTATTGTATTTTATCCGTAAAATAAAGGATAGGGGACTGGTTAAGACAAATCCAAACTTTAAAGTGTATGTTGATAGCCCGCTTGCGGTTGAGGCAACGCAAGTTTTTCGCAAGAACATAGCGGGATATTTTGATGATGAGGCTATGGAACTTGTTAATGGTGGTGTAAATCCGCTAAGTTTTACAGGGCTTATAACATCTGTATCAACAGAAGACAGTAAGGCGATAAACTTTGACGAGGATTGCAAGGTTATTATTTCGGCGAGTGGTATGTGTGACGCAGGCAGAATAAAGCACCATTTGAAACATAATTTATGGCGTCCTGAATGCACAATACTTTTTGTTGGATATCAGGCAGTGGGAACACTTGGAAGAAGTTTGTATGACGGCGCAAAGACTGTGAGCATATTCGGTGAAGAAATTGATGTCAAGGCGCAAATATTAACAATGCGTTCAATGAGTGGTCATGCTGATAAAACAGGACTTTTGAAGTGGATAGGCAGCTTTTCACCAAAACCTAAGGAAGTATTTGTTGTACATGGAGATGCAAAAGTTACTGTTGACTTTGCAAACGAATTACGTCATAATTATGGTATAAATGCGGTAGCTCCAAACTTTGAGTCAATATATGACCTTGTTACAGGAGAATGTATAGACTATGGCGAGGAGTATAAACCACATTCCACAAAAGTTAAACTTAAATCCAAAAATTCACCTGTATTTACAAGGCTATTATCTATGGTTGACAGACTCGTTAGTATTGCGCAAAATTATAAAGAGAGACCGAACAAAGATATTGCGAAGTTCGCTGACCAAATAAAAGCTCTTTGTGATAAATGGGACAACTGATATAAAATTATAAATAAAAGAATTTATCCCCAAATGTATAAATACACTTGGGGATTTTTTGTAATTTAATTGTCATTATTTTGTTTACAATAGGTTATATAGAAATTCACACATTTTGTTTTCTTCATAAAAAATATGCGTGGCGCAGCCAATGACAGATGTTGAGATTTGTCGCACACCTGCATAGGCGATGCCTATTTTGGCATTACTAATCATAGCTATATCGTTCACACCATCACCAATGGCTACAAAAGGAGATGAAAACATATTTACAACGGTTTGCTTATCTATTATGTGAGTAACTTGTTGCAATCTATTATCATTTACCAATGCTTTTGATGAAAAAAAGCGATTTTCCATACCGATTTTTTTCATCAAAGGCAAAATCCAGACATCAAGATTTCCTGTAACGATATAGCATCTTTCTTTATTGTTTTGAATAAAATCCACAATATGACTATTTAGTTTTATATTGCTGACAATATCCTGAACTTCCGTAATTGGAATATCTTTTAATAAATCTACTCTCTGTAAAAAACTTGAATTAAAAGGGATATCTCCGCGCATTGTTTTTTCTGTGAGTTTACGAATATCGTTTTCTCTGCCAATTTTTTTTGCTATTGTCGGCAAAATTTCTTCGCCTGTAACAGTTGAATCCAAATCAAAAAGAAAGATATAATTACTCAAAATATTTGCTCCTATACAATAAGCTTGCCCTTTTCCCGAAGTTCTTTTATTATGTTTTCAACTATCTCCTGTGGGTCTTTTGTAAAATCATTATATACATGGCAAGTTGTATGTTTAGGTTCATCAAAAGGTATATCCATACCTATAACATCTTTAACTTCTCCGCTGTAAAGATTTTTCTTATTGTTCTTTTTTAAAACTTCCATAGGGGTAGTAATATATATTTCGACATAGTTTTCGTAATTTTGGTATTGCCACTCCATAACTTCGTCGAAGAGTCCTATTGTGGAGTAGACAATATTTATGCCTTGGCTAAGTAATAATTTAATCATTTTGCAAATTTCCAAACTGTCATCTACCCGCTCTTGACGGGTATAACCGCAAGTTGTAATTTTTAGATCTCGAAATATATCACCGTCAAAAAAAACAACATCGTTTCTTTGACTTTTTAAATAATCATATAGGCGTGTAGCCATTTCTGTCTTACCAACGCCAGCAAGCCCTATAAAGCCATAGAATGTACCTTGTTTTACTTTAAGCATTTTCGATGTCCTCCTTAGTGATACAGCGGCTCAACCATCAGTTCTTCAATGGGTTCAAGTAGTTTCATAAACACTTTGTCATCACCATTTTCATCAATTACTCTTGCATTTGGGTCAACTGTCATCAGGACTTCTTTTAGTTTATGGATTTGCTTTTCATAGTAGTTTTGCGCAATTTGTTCAATTATTTCCGATTTGTTGTCATTTAAACTGTTTTTATCCGCATATTTTTCGGGAACTTTTTCAATAATGGAGTGAGCAACTTTTTCAAAATAATCTTCATTGTTTAATAGAACTTCTTTCATTCTATCATAATAAAATTCTTTGTGTTTATTGCACTTTGATATTAAATAATCTATTTTTTCTTCTGTCATTTCTTTGCCGTCATAGTACAGAAAGTCATATTTGTATTGTCTATATGCTGGTTGTTGCATATATTCCAAAATATATTGTTCTTCCGGGTCTACAAAGTCTTCATATTTTCGGAAAACAGGTCTTGTATCAAAACCGACAACACTGGTTTTGTCTGACTCTGCATCAATTTTCCCAAAGCGTGAGCAGTACTTCATAGTATCAGTGTAAGGAATATCCAAAAATTGTGCTAGAGCTCTAAAAGTCGCCTCTGGATTCAGTTTTCCATCTTCATATCTTATTATTCTACTGTCTTTATACATTCTCTCGTTTTTACTAACCATATAATTTTTAGTCAAAATTCTGGTTGTAAGGTATAAATTTGGTATAAATTGTTTAGGATTTTCTAGCATTTGTTTTTTCATATATCTTATGGTTGAGGCATGACTGGTAGTTATTTTTCTTAAAGGCGCAAAAGTTTTTATATATTTGAATTGTTTTATAAATGGATAATTAAAAACCTTTTGTTCAATTTCTTCAGAAAAAGAAACTGTACCTCTCTTGTCATATTTAAATTCAGGTTTTATAGATGAAAAGTGTGGTTGAAAAGAGACCGCGGGAACAATTCTAGACGCTCTATCATAAGAACCCGTATGAGCGCTTTGCCCCAAAGCGTAGGCAACCAAAATATCCTTCTCTGTTAAGTCATTTCTATAATTTTTTAAATATTTAGTCATATCAACATAAAAGTAGGTGTTATTGATTTCTTCTTCTACATTTAACAGTGTATTTTGAGATTTTATGCGTTGTTTAAAGTCTAAAAGTTGTTTTATAGTTTCGTCCATCAGTGAATGTATCAGTAAAATATTGGGGTGGGAGTCCAGTACTTCGTTAAAAAAGTCACCGCCGTTTGAAGAAGAAATTTGAACTGCCCAAATCAATTTTTTTACTTCGCGTACATTCAATGCCCGAAGAGGATATTTTGAATAGTCAATGTTAAACATTTCTTTAAAGTCAATCGGATACACGGATATTTCTTTATCAAACAAAAACACAAATTTTTTGTCTTTCAGTATATCATTGAAATTAATTACCTGCAAATATGAGCAAAATTCGGAAAAGTCTGTATAATGTAAATATATATGATTTTCTCTGCCTACCCATTCGCTCTTACGTACATTGTCATTTAGGTATTCCAGTTCATATTGTGAATAAATATCTTTTGCAAGAATTGGTTTATCCAAATTATTAAAAAAATTATGTGTTACCTCTTCGTATTTAAAATTTATTTTTTTACCAAATCTGTTCTCATTGGTATAGAAAGGAATAAAATACTCGTCATCATAAGGAAAAAATTTAATCCTTAAATCATCGAAATCTATAAAATCTTTTTTAAATATAAATTGATATTTATTTAGATGTTTTAGATTAGAATTATATTGTTCTGTCTGCTGTGACATATTTGGAGCATAGAACGCTGTTACCATTACATCAAATATTTCTTTTTGATAAAATCCTTTATTATATAGATATATAAAAGTATCAAAAGATAACTTATAATCTCCGCCAAACTGTAATATATACATTGCGCATTCAAAGTCAATAAGGCTGTCTTTATGCTCATTATCTTTTAGGGCAAGTGTGTAGGCATTTACTGAATTTTCAATATCTCCTATTTCTGCGCACTGACGAGCAAGTTCAAGTTTTGTCAATATTTACAACTCCTTTTTATTATATTAAGGCTATAGTTTACGTTATATTTTAAAAAAACCACAGGCAGTGCATTACCTGTGGTTTTTATTATATCATAATAAGTATTTCATCTACAAGAGATAATTTAAATTATCTTAGAAGTTGTAGAATTTGTTGTGGCTGTTGGTTAGCCTGAGCAAGCATTGACTGAGCAGCCTGTGTCAGAACGTTGTTCTTTGTGAAAGCCATCATCTCTTTTGCCATATCGGTATCACGTATACGACTCTCAGAAGCAGATAGGTTCTCTGTTGTTGTTCCAAGGTTGTTTATTGTATGTTCCAAACGATTTTGGAGCGCACCAAGGTCTGAACGTACAGAAGATACAAATTTGATAGCATCTTTTACAGTTGAAATTGCTGCAAGAGCCTTAGTAGTATCAGTTACACTTATTGCACTTGTACCTACACCTGTTGAATTAATATCAGCTGTGAGTGAAGCAATAGCAGATGTTAATGAAATTGTACCTGATGCTGAATCACCAACTTGAATATCAACTGCTTGAAGACTATCTTTCTTTAAAATCTCTATACCATTGAATTTTGTATCTGCTCCAATACGATCAATTTCAGCGTTTAATGCAGTAATTTCTTTTTGAAGTTCTTTTTGGTCATCAGCATGATATGTACCGTTAGAAGCTTGTGTAGCAAGCTCAACCATACGGTTTAGCATAGAGTGAATTTCTGTTAGCGCACCCTCCGCTGTTTGAACAAGAGAAATACCGTCTTGAGCGTTTCTTTGTGATTGCTCCAAGTTTTTGATTTGAGCTCTCATTTTTTCTGAAATAGCAAGACCTGCAGCGTCATCGCCTGCGCGGTTGATGCGGTAACCGCTTGAAAGTTTCTCCAAGTTTTTACCAACCATTGTGTTGTTTCCTGTTAGTGCACGGTGTGCGTTCATAGACATGATGTTGTGTTGAATAATCATAATTCTTTATCTCCTTAAATTTTAATTTTGCCATATCCATATAGCAATAATTGTTTTTGTTGGTAAAACAAAGTATTTCGTATGCACACAAAATTCTTTTGTTCCCCCTTACATTAATATAGTTCGACAATAAAAATTAAAACTTTAGCTTTTTTAAAAAACTTTTTAGCTGTTTTTAATATTTGTTAATAATTACCAAAAAATAGTTATTTTGTTGGTATTGTTTATCAAATAAATAATGACTTACAGTATACCTGTAATACATTTATAAAGTGATTAATAAATATATTAGATAGTTAGTGACCTTTTAATAATTTAAGTAAATGATGTGGATACTTATATATTTTTTATTGTTAAGTTAAAAGCAAAAGCAAAAAAATAAATATTTTTAAGCAGTGTGGGTATAGAATAAATTTTTATCTTGACTTATTTGATTCTTTATAGTATAATAATATGGTAATTTTATCTGGGTGTGGCGCAGATGGTAGCGCGCTACCTTGGGGTGGTAGAGGTCGCCTGTTCAAATCAGGTCACTCAGACCAGTCGAGTACCTCGACACGTGTGGCGTGAGCATAATTTATGTTCACGTCTTTTTTTTATTTTTCACGTTATAATCCGTTTTAAAGAGTATAATATAATACTGATTGTTTTAAAAATATTAAATGATAGCTTCTTTTATACGCCAACAAAAAATTAAAGCCTTTAAACTCGCTTATAATAGCTTGTTTACAGGCTTTTTTTGTTATAGTTTGAAAATAATAATTTTTGTAAAAGTAATTAAATATAAAAGAGTACTGTACAACAAATATACTTGCATAGTACCCTTAGTATTACTACTAAAACTATTTTTAATCTGTATTATGTCGTTTTCTGTAATCAGCAAGTAATAAGTCTACCATACGGCCATAGCTTTTAACACCATCTTTTTGCGCATTTATTTTAAGGAATGTATCATTTGCAGATGTATAAATTTTTCCGGCTGTTGATATATGCGCATCATAATACTCTCTGTCCAGTTGCAAATCTTTTGAAACTTTGTCAGAACATTTCATCATTACTTCTCTGTGTAAATCAGCATTACTTTTGTAAAGAGCGTTCGTACTATATACCAGTGCTGACATCACGCCACTGTAATTTAAAAATTTGTTTTCTGATGATGTGCAGGCAAGATAAGCTATAAAGTTAGCTTCATCTTCTCTCATAAATCCGGATATATGAGCCAGTTCATGCGCCATCGATGCGGGAATATCAAATTGTGTGGTATGTACGTTTACGTTTGCCTCCAATGTAAACGGAGTTATAGTTCCCGCTAATTGTAAATATGACATAGCCTCAGAAAAATATACAGATTTCACGGGAATTTTTTCGGATAACCAAAATAGTTTTTGGTAAATAGGGTTTTCACTGTTCATTTTTTGATAAGCTCTGTTTATTTCTTTTGACATTTCCCAGTTGGACATAGGTTTATATGTTGCCCCTCCGTTTTTATCAGCCGGTATATCTTCCCTTAAAACATTCGCTTTTTCCACTAATTCGTTACATAAAGCATATAGTTCATCAGCAGAACTTTCACGCACATAAAGATTACTGTAACGGGCAAATTCATATCTAAAATAGTTTGCGCCGGCTCCCATTACCAATAAAAAGGCAAATACGGAAACAATGGTTATGGCTCGAAGTATAAAGCTACCAAGAACTTTGAAACAATTACTTTTTGCTTTTACCATATCAACTATCAGTATAACTGTATAAGTAGGGATAAGAATTATTAATGTTATAATGATAAATTCAGCGAGGGAAAACGGAAGATATCTTGTAAAAACAGACATTGTGTTTACCCAAACAGGATACACTCCCAATGAAAAATATTTTTCTGTAAATTCAGATGGAAGAAGTCTTGCCGAAAAATAAATAATTGCTGACATTAAGAATAGAATTGCTGAAACAGAAATTAAAACCTTCTTTTCTTTTGAAGAAACTATTTTTGTAAAGAAATTCGCAAAAGTTCTTTTTGCTTTTGTCTGTGAATTTATTTCCATTTCTTTTACTTTAATATAGGCATCGGTATTCATATAAAAATCCTTTCATAAGTCAAAAACTAATTATAGTTTATACTATTTCTTTGATATTTGCAAGTTAAAAAGTGAAGATTTGATAAGTAAAATAATAAATTTTACAATTGCTTTTTTTCTCTGTTTTTGATATAATTCGATTTGTATGTATAAAAATTATAATATAAATTAGATTGAGGAGTTTTTAAAATTAATGAAGAATAAAGAGCTGTTAAGTACAACTTTACTGTTTTTGGTAGCAATAATATGGGGAACAGGGTTTATAGCATCGCAATTTGCAATAGATGTTGGTATAAATCCGCCATTATTTATGTTTACAAGATTTTTACTTTCAACAATAATTATGGGTATAGCGTTCAGAAAACAAATTAAGCAGAATTTTTCCAAAAAGTGTTTGATACCTTGTATTGCGATAGGTGTATTTTTATTCTTGGGTTTCTATACACAGTTTATGGGACTTAAATATACAACCGTTGCCAATAATGCTTTTTTAACCGCGCTCAATGTAATAATTGTTCCGATAATAGTTTGGATAGTTGAGCGAAAAATGCCAAGTATAAAGGTTTTTATTGCAGCAATATTGAGTCTTGTCGGTATATGGTTTTTGACAGGTATAGATATAAATAATTTGGCTTTTAATAAAGGTGATATATTGACGATGATGTGCGCGTTTTTCTTCGCAGTGCAAATATTTATTACCGGTAAATATGCAACAGATATTGATACGTCTGTAATAGTATTCCTACAATTTTTAGTTGCCACAATTCTTTCTGCTTGTATTTTCTTTGCAACAGATGGTAATATACAACCATTCTTGACATTAAAAGGTTCGATGTCGATGTTATATTTGGCAGCGTTTAGCACAGGTTTTGCATATTTCGTACAGGCTTATGCCCTTAAATATGTTGACAGTTCACGAACTACTATCATTTTGGGAACAGAGGGACTTTTCGGAACAATATTTTCAGTTTTGTTAAAGATTGATGAACCTTCATCAAGTATGTTTATTGGCGGTATAATAATAACAATCGCGCTGATAATTGCTGAATATAAATTTAAGTATAAAGACAATATAAAAGAAAAAATGTCTAATGTAGCTGTTTCTTTAAAAGTAGGTGAAAATATAGTAAATGATGGGGAGTAAATTGGTACATATATACTGAACGGAATGTTTTACAATGTATTTAATGGTAAAGTATTATTTAATCCAAAATATGAAAGTTTGTATAAAATCAGTAATTGGAATATTAAAATAATAAATTGATTTTTAAAATTATATGATAAAAAGAAAAGGGAGTATGTGTAATAATTTACATATACTCCCAGTCTGTAGAAAAAACCTATTGTCAGAAAATATGCACAAAAGGGGTAATTTCAAAGAAACTTTTTCTCTTGCAAAAAGTTT
>JAHHTQ010000029.1 GCA_020024555.1 Angelakisella sp. | reverse complement strand
GTTCCCCCTCTTAAAATACTCCCCCTTTTTTATAGTTTGGTTATTGTCATAATTTTTATTGTGAAGTATCACTCGCTTACGCTCGAATGATACATCAGAAAAGTTTTGTTCACCTACCATTGTGTAATGGGTAATTTATTCTTTTTTCAGTATCATTCGCTTTCGCTCAGATGATACTGAAAGGAGAGTTTTTTTACTTGTTTGGGATAGTAATACAAAAATCAAAATAAAATTGGGGTAGATAGTGGGTATGCTTTTACTCTCTTTATGACGTGAGAGCAAAAAAATAGACGTAAACATAAACTATGCTCACGTCATATGAGCGGCGGTTCGCCGCTGGCGGAGTGGGTGGGATTCGAACCCACGTCCCTCAGGGGGCATCGTGATTTCGAGTCACGTCCGTTATGACCACTTCGATACCACTCCGAATATACTGTTATTGCAATAACAACAACTCTGCTAAAACAGTATACCACAATTTTTAAAATTTGCAATAGTTTAATATCAAATACATATCATAAAAATATGATACACTTGTCTTATTTATATTTTTGTGTATAATAATATTAGTGTTAGTTAAAAATTTTATAAATTAATTTTATTTTATTATAAAAATATTCAGTATTAAAAAAGGGGGAATTTATCTGGATACATTGGTACGTTACTGCGCAAATTGTATGAAAAATATCAGTACCAACAGTGCTATATGTCCTCACTGTGGCTATCACAATGATAAAGACAACCCTGATAATTTACTGAAAATAGGAACATTATTAAATAACAGATTTTTGATTGGAAAAGTTTTTGCACAATCTACAATTTCAATAACTTATATGGCTCGTGACACAAAAGAAAATTGTAAAGTATATATCGAGGAATTTTTCCCGACTTCTATTTGCAGAAGAAACAAAAACTCTGTTTATTTTGAAGAAGAATACAATATATCATATAAAACAATGGCATCGGATATACATGACCGTTGGATAAGCATATCAAAAATAAAATCCGACTGCTTAAACCATTTTGTTGATATATTTCCCGCAAACAATACTGTATACGCTGTTACAAAATTTATCCAAAAAGTAACGCTTACAGACTATTTAAATACAAACCCTAATCTTTCTTGGCAAAAAATTAAAACTATGTTTTTGCCCATTTTCTCTTTTGTATCAAAGTTAAATTCCTTGGGAATTTCACATTGCGGAATATGCCCCGATAATATATGGGTAACGAAAAACGAAACTCTTGTTTTAACAGGCTTTTCTTTGCCTGAGGCGCGTACAGTTGGAAGTATTATCCCACACGAACTTTACAGCGGATATTCTGCGCCGGAACAATACAAGAAAAATTTGTGGCAAGGTGAATGGACAGATGTATATTCATTGGCGGCAGTTTTATTCAAAGTTTTGACTATGCAAGAACCGATAGACGCGCAAGAAAGAATAATTAAAGATACTCAAAAGGTCGTAGCGTTTTATAATGACAATGTTCCGGATAATGTATCGGTTGTTATAAAAAATGCGATGAGTTTGGATAAAAAGAACAGATTTGCAAGTATTGATATGTTTTCGGGCGCATTATTATCAGAAAACACATCTAATACTGCTGTTTTTGGGGTAGACAGGACACGGGTTGCCACACCTGCTATTAATAATAACAATAAAACAAACAATAAAAATTATGATATAAAGTTTATTTTAATGATTTCTTTTGCGGTGCTGCTTACAATAAGTTGTATAGCAAACTTTGTTTTTATGTACAACTTATATTCCTCAAAACCAATGGATATGGAAACAACTTCTTCATCTGAATCACAAAATACAGTTCACAAAATGGAACATACCTTTGTTGGTATGCACAAAAAATCCATAAATCCAAATAACTATAAAGATTTTGTGATAGAATATGTATATGATTATAATGACGATTATCCAATGGATATAATAGTAAGGCAATCTGTAAAAGAAGGCGATGATATTCCTACAAATAAAAAAATCATACTTACTGTGAGCAAAGGTTCAAAATTTGTATCTGTTCCATATTTAATAGGTTCTACAAAAGATTTTGCAAGCAGGACACTTACAGATATGGGTATTAAGTACGATTTTGTTTATTTGGAAGATAACGAAAGTGAAGCTCCGATAAATACTGTTATTGATATGAGTATCAGTTATGGTGTAAAATTCAATAAAGAAATTGAACGGGTAATTTTAACCATAAAAAAAGACCCTTTTATTCACTGACCAAAAATATAAAATTATTAAACGAGGACTGCCTTTTTATAATTTAAAGGTAGTTCTTCGTTTTTAAAAACATAACAAAACATATAAAAAAACTGACTTTGCAATTAAACAAAATCAGTTTTTAAATAAGCATTAAATTCTATACTTATCAATATACTCTATTATATAATATTAAACCTGTGTTGCGCCATCTACTGTAAGAGTTGCTCCCGTAATATAGCTTGCTTTGTCACTTGCAAGGAATACGAAAGCATTTGCAACTTCTTCCGGCTCTCCGACTCTGCCAAGCGGAATAGTTGCGGCTATTCTGTCAACCATTTCTTTCGGCAGCGCTGCCACCATATCTGTACGTGTCACACCCGGTAGTACGGCATTCACTCTGATATTATCTTTACCAAGTTCTCTTGCCAATGATTTTGTCAGTCCGTTAACCGCAAATTTTGATGTAGGATATCCACAACCTGATGTTTGACCATAAATACTTACCATTGAACTTGTGTTTAGTATTACTCCGCCACCCTGCTCTTTCATTATCGGAGCAACAGCCTTTGAACAATAGAAAACTGAATTAACATTCAAATCCATTATATTGTCAAAAGCCGACGGTTCATAATTATATATAGGCTCCATTGCAGAAATACCTGCATTATTTACCAAAATGTCTATTTTGCCATAATGCTCTTTAACTTCACTTATAGCCTTTTCCACTTCGCTGTAACTTGATAAATTTGGTGACAATCCCATAACATCAGCATTCGGATATTCAGCTTTTACTTCTTCAAGCGCCTTATTTACTGTTTCAGGTTTTGAACCAAACAAAGCCACAGATGCGCCTTCTGACAAATATGCCTTAACAATTGCCATACCGATTCCTCTTGTACCACCTGTTACAACTGCTATTTTACCTTTTAACATAATTTAGTTCCTCCCTATTGATAAAAATTGTTAAATATATAACTATTTAATTTTATCATATTATTACTAAAAAGTAAATCCTAATTTCAACAAATATTTTAAAAAAATTAGTCTATTTATACAAATTAATTTTGTTAAACAAATAATTTTTATTGTATTTTCAAGATATTTATGTTATTATACTTGTTGTGATTTACATTATACTTTTTAATTTTAATAAAACTGTAAATTAACTCTTTTCTGTTAAATAACTAAATAAACAACAAGGAGAAAAGCATTATGAAACTTAACTACAAGCGAACTTTTTTCATAGGTTTTGCATTTATGTCAATTTGTGCTTTTTGGCAAACCTATGATAACATTATCCCACTTATTTTACAAAATACTTTTCATTTAAATGAAGTATCTATCGGTACAATAATGGCAATAGATAATGTACTTGCAGTAATATTACTCCCCTTACTTGGTTCACTTTCAGATAAAGTAAGCACGCCACTTGGTAAACGGACACCTTTTATCTTGGTCGGAACAATTCTTGCCGTTATATTTATGATGATAATGATATATGCAGATTTTAGTGCAAATATATGGCTTTTTGTTATTGCGCTGGGTATAACACTTCTTTCAATGGCGCTGTATCGCTCACCTGCTGTGGCGCTTATGCCTGACCTTACGCCAAAACCACTCCGTAGTAAAGCAAATGCTGTTATTAATTTAATGGGCGCAATAGGCGGTATGTATTCACTGCTACTGACAGCTGTGCTTGTCAAAAAAACTGCCGATAAAGCCAACTACCTGCCACTATTCATAGGTATAGCCCTTATTATGATAGTTTCCATAATATTTTTGGTGTCTACTGTCAACGAAAACAAAGTGGCAAAACAAATAGCCGAAGAATATCCCGAAGAAATTGAAAAAAATACAACAAATAAAAAGGCAAAGACTAAAATGCCAAAAGATGTACGCATAAGTCTTATATTCATACTTCTTTCAATTTTTTTGTGGTTTACGGCATACAATGCGGTTACAACAGCATTTTCCCGCTATGCCGAAAATGTATGGGGATTGCAGGGAGGCAGTTTTGCAAACTGTTTAATGGTTGCTATGGTTGCGGCTATTTTGAGCTATATACCAATCGGATTTATCAGTAGCAGACTCGGACGCAAAAAAACTATACTGCTTGGTCTTGCGCTTATGTTTATAAGCTATTTCTCCGTTATCTTCGTAACTACATATACGCCTATAATAAATGTCTCTTTTGCCCTTGTCGGTATCGGTTGGGCAAGTGTCTCGGTAAACTCATTGCCAATGGTTGTTGATATGGCGTCAGGTAACGATGTCGGTAAATTTACAGGTTTATACTATACTTTCTCTATGACTGCGCAAATACTTACACCTATAATATCAGGATTTCTACTGCAAAATGTATCTTACAAAACACTGTTCCCTTATGCCACATTTTTTACGACACTGTCATTTATAACAATGCTTTTTGTGAGACACGGAGATACGAAACCTCTCAGTAAAAAAAGTTTGATAGAAAATTTTGATGTAGATGACTAAAAAACACATATTAAAAGTTTACGGACAGTCATAATTCTTGTGGCTGTCCGTACTAAATATCAACTAAAAGAGGTTATGAAATGCACATATTAATTTATTTAATAACTATACTATTAATTGTGGCAATATTATATTTATTTTTGATATTCCCACGTATAAAAAAGCCGGAATATCACGAATTTACCAAATGGCACTATGCGCATAGGGGTTTTCATAACAATGACGGCGATGCTCCCGAAAACTCCATAAGGGCATTTGAACTTGCGGTTGAGAATAACTATGGTATAGAACTCGATGTACAGCTTACAAAAGATGATAAATTAGTCGTTTTTCACGACTGCACACTCAAACGTGTTTGTGGAATTGACGGTAAAATAAGCGACTTTAATTATGATGAACTTCAAAAATTCAATCTATGCCACTCTAACGAAAGCATACCTCTTTTTTCCGATGCGCTTGCAAAAGTAAACGGTAAAGTTCCTCTGATTATTGAAATTAAATTTTACACAAATATAGCTTATGTATGTGAAAAAACTATGGAATGTTTAAAAGACTACAAAGGACTATATTGTGTTGAATCATTTAATCCTATGGGCGTAGCTTGGTTCAGAAAACATTATCCTAATATTTTGCGCGGGCAACTTTCATCTAACTTTAAAGAAGATTGTAAAAACAACGAAACCTCCGGCAGAAAGTACGATTTTCCCGCATTTTGCACACGTCATTTACTAAGCAACTTTATTTCAAGACCTGACTTTATTGCATATAATCATAAATACAAAAATTCAATTTCACGCAGAATATGTAAACTTTTTGGTAGCGTTGGAGTAACATGGACTGTACACAGTCACAGTGATATGGAAAAATGTTATAATGACTTTGATATGTTTATTTTTCAGGACTTTAAACCTACTTTACCCACTAAAAACAATTAAAACAATATAAAGATTAATATTTTTTTAATAATTAGCAATAAATATTTACAATAAAACTGATATTAATTAATGAAAAATATATACAATGACATTATTCACCGAATTTGTATGTTTTTTATTGCAAAAATATTATGGATTTGCTATAATATCAACAAGCAAAATCAGAATTGAAATAATTAAAATTTAATAGAGATATAACTCTCATTTTATTTAAAGTGTTACGCTTTGTTTTTTTCGGTAAACGGATAAATTTTCTCAACCGACAATGTTGAATTATGGCGCATAGCGCCTTATTGAAAAGGAATTTGTATGGATAATAAATCTAATCATCTGCAAATGTTTAAGAATATAACTCTGCTTACACAGGTAGGCTTAACTGTTGCCACTCCGCTTGTTATTTGTATATGGGGCGCATCTTGGTTAAAGGACAAATTTAATTTGGGCGAATGGGTTGTGTTGATAGGTATTGTTTTGGGCATCGGGTCATCTGTCAGCGGTCTTGCGGAATTTATTCGCTATCAGTCAAAAAAGGCTGACAGCGAAACAAAAAATCCCACAGGCTTCAATAAGCATTGATATTGATAAGGAAAAAACAAAATGAGGAAAAATTTTCTTTTACTGTATATTTCGCATAAAAATCTGATTATTGTAACGCTTATCCTTACTATGAGTCTTATTTCATTTATAAAACCCCAAAATTTTGTTTTTTTGTATGATAACGAAAGATATATCGTAAATTTTAACAGAAAAACCATAAAAAACAATTTCAATACATACGAATATCATATATATAAAAATAACAACAATGATATAAAATATGTTTTTACATATCCCAACGGAGCTGAATATACGTTAATCCAAAGAAAAAACGAAACCATTGTAAATTCAACCAATAACTACAATGAAGATAAATATAAATCTGGAAAAACCTTATTCAATCTACTAAATATGGGAGAACCGCAAAAAAGTATAAATTTTCTGAAAATTTTCCCAGTTATAGTACTTATTTTCGAAGGGATAATTGATATACTGTACCCATACGAAATCTGGAAGGCACATAGGGACAGCTTACTTAAACACGCAGACCAAGTTGACAGCAAAATAGACGGCAAAAAATCAATCTCCTCAATTTTAGAATATATTATTTTCGACTGGGTTGACTGGCGTTATGTTATGAAACTGCGCAGATATTCGGAACCGTCTGTTTTGACTTTGGTAAATATACGTATTTTTGGAACGCTTATTATATTTTTTGCTTTTTTATATATGTTTTCTTAAATATTTTATTTGAAAAAACGAAAGGATTAAATTCTTATGATAAAAGTGCAACCTGCTGTAAAAAAAGAAACTGCCAATATTGCAATAGGCACTCTTTCCCTGTCTGCGATTATGTTGGTGGTTTTTTTAATATTAAAAAAACTTGATTATACCGTGATATTAGGTACTCTTCTGGGTAGTGGTTGGGCAATTCTCAATTTCTTTTTAATGGGATTAACCATACAAAAAGCAACCGCTGATAAAAATGAAAACAGAAGCAGGTCAATTATGCAGTTTTCTTACAGTATGCGTATGCTTGCCACACTGGGAGTGGGCGCGTTGGGTGTATTTGTCCCAATATTTAACTGGGTGGCAGTTGTCTGCCCTATTCTGTTTCCACGCATAACCATTTTTGTTATGAGTATAAAAAACCACAAAATAAACAAGAAGGAGGAAAACTAGATGGAAATTTCCGTTTCAGGTGCTAAAATCTATTATACTATTCCGATTTTTGGCGGTATACCAATAACAGAAACACTTGTCAATACATGGATAGTTATGGCTATTATTGTGGGACTTTGTATTTGGCTGACACGTGGACTGAAAGTACACGCAACAAGCAAAAAACAAATTGTTGCGGAATTTTTGGTTGAGACAGCCAATAACTTTGTTTGCGGTAATATGGGTGAAAAATTCAGAGGCTATGTGCCTTTTGTCGCTTCACTGTTCGTACTGTCTATGGTAAGTAACCTTATCAGTTTAACAGGTATGTATTCTCCGACAGCTGATTTATCCACTGAGCTTGCTTGGGCTTTACTTGTATTTGTTCTAATCACATATACAAAGATAAAGACAAACGGTCCTTTGGGATATTTAAAAGGATATACACAGCCAATAGCCGTACTTACGCCTTTTAATATTATCAGCGAAATAGCGACACCTATTTCTATGGCATTCCGTCACTTCGGAAATATTGTTTCAGGCTCTGTAATAACAACTCTTGTATATGCGGCATTGGCGGCTCTCAGTCATACGTTGCTTGCTTGGTTACCGCAGGCTATCAACAATATTCCACTGTTTCAGGTTGGTCTGCCGGCATTTTTATCGGTATATTTCGATTTATTCTCGGGCTGTTTGCAGGCATTCATCTTTACAATGCTTACAATGATGTACATTTCTTCGGCAGCAGAAGAATAATTCACAGAAAATCATCAATCAATGCTATAAGAAAACAATACTTATAGCATATAAAATAAAAAACTAAATTATATTTATTTGGAGGAAAAATATTATGGAAAAAGCGATTGTTTTAGCAGCATCAGCGATAGGCGCAGGTTTGGCTATGATAGCAGGTATAGGACCCGGTATAGGTGAAGGTTACGCAGTTGGTAAAGCGTGCGAGGCTATTGGCCGCCAACCGGAGTGCAAAGGTGAAGTTACACAAACTATGCTACTGGGTTGTGCCGTTGCAGAAACAACAGGTATCTATGGTTTCATTGTTGCCCTAATACTACTGTTTGTTAATCCATTCATTGGCAAACTTTAATTAAATACGCAAAATATAGATTATATTTGATTAACAAAACGGTTAGAAAGGAGGGCTTTTATGAATCAAGAACTTGTTTCTGTTAATGTGTGGACAATCATAGCGCAATGGTGTAACTTACTTATACTGTTTTTGCTTGTAAAAAAATTTTTATTTAAACCCGTACAAAATATTCTAAACAAAAGACAAGCTGAAATAGATACTTTGTACAGCAGCGCAAACGAAGCGAACAAGACTGCGCAGGAATTAAAAGAAAATTATGAAACACACCTTAAACAAGCCAAAGAAGAAGCTGTTGAAATAATAGCCGGCGCAAATCAAAAAGCTCAAAAACAAAGTGAAGACATAGTGCGTGAAGCTCATAAACAAGCAAGCAATATTACTGCGAAAGCAAATGTTGAAATTGAGCAGGAACGTAAAAAAGCTCTTAATGAAATTAAAGATGAAATATCGGATATTGCTATTAATATTGCATCAAAAGTTGTTGAAAAAGAAATTTCAGCAAAAGACCACGAAAGGCTTATTGAAGAATTTATCAATAATGTTGGTGATGCTGTATGACAGAAGTAGCAAAAGCCTATGGCGGCGCTTTGTATGAACTTAGCATTGAAAACGGCAATACAGATGATATTTTAAATCAACTGACAGCGCTAAAAGACGGATTTACCGAAAATCCCAAATTTGCAAAACTTTTAAATGCACCTAACCTAAAAAAACAAGAGAGACTTGAAATTTTAGATAACAGTTTTAAGGATAAAATTGATATATCCTTACTCAACTTTATGAAAATTCTTGTTGAAAATTCTTACATCAATTATTTTTGTGAATGTGTAACAGAGTTTAGAAACAGATATAACGCCGATAATAACATTATTGATGTTACTGCTGTTACGGCAATTACCCTTAGCGACGAATTAATCCAAAAACTTCGTACAAAGCTCGAAGCCGTTACAGGCAAAAAAGTTTCTGTAACAAACAAAGTTGACACAAAAATCATTGCGGGTATAGAACTGCAAATGGAAGGTGCGCGGCTTGAAAGTAGTGTTAAGAGCAAAATAGATGCTATACGCAAATCCTTGCTTAATTTAACAGCATATTAATATAAAAATTAGATAAACTGCACTATACTTGCAGAATAATGAAAGTTGGTGAGACTATGCAATTACGTCCTGACGAAATAAGCAGTATAATTAAAAGTCAGATTAAAAATTATGAAACAAAAATAGAACAAAATGAAACAGGTACGGTTATCCTAGTAGGTGACGGTATAGCGAAGGCATACGGACTTGAAAAATGTATGGCGAACGAACTTGTTGAGTTTTCAAACGGCGAATACGGCATGGCTCTTAACCTTGAAGAAAACTCGGTATCAATAGTTATGCTGGGCTCTGACCAAGGTATAAAAGAGGGCGACATTATTAAACGCACAGGCAAAGTTGTTTCTGTTCCTGTTGGCGAAGCAATGATTGGTCGTGTTGTAAACGCGTTGGGTCAACCTATTGACGGCAAAGGTCCGATAGAGACAAAAGAATTCAGACCTATCGAAAGCAACGCTCCCGGAATTATTGAAAGAAAGAGCGTTTCCGTTCCGCTACAAACAGGTATCAAAGCTATTGACAGTATGATTCCTATCGGTCGTGGTCAACGTGAGCTTATCATAGGTGACCGTCAAACAGGTAAAACCGTTATTGCAACCGATACTATCATAAACCAAAAAGGTAAAGACGTTATTTGTATCTATGTTGCTATCGGGCAAAAAAATTCAACTGTTGCGAACCTTGTGGAAACACTTAACAATAACGGCGCTATGGACTACACAATAGTTGTGTCTTCAACAGCAAGCGAACTTGCTCCCCTGCAATATATTGCTCCATACTCCGGTTGCGCAATAGCAGAATACTTTATGGCACAAGGTAAAGATGTGCTTATTGTTTATGACGATTTGTCCAAACACGCAGTTGCTTACCGCGCGCTGTCACTGTTAATTCGCCGTCCACCCGGACGTGAAGCGTACCCCGGCGACGTATTCTATCTACACAGCCGTCTGCTTGAACGCGCCGCACGTGTTGCTCCCGAATACGGCGGTGGCAGTATAACGGCTTTGCCAATTATCGAAACACAGGCGGGTGACGTATCAGCCTATATCCCAACAAACGTAATTTCTATTACAGACGGACAGATATTCCTTGAAACAGAGCTATTCCACGCCGGTATTATGCCTGCTGTAAACCCCGGTATTTCAGTTAGCCGTGTTGGTGGTTCAGCGCAAATCAAAGCTATGAAAAAAGTTTCAGGTAGCCTAAAACTTCTATATTCACAATACCGTGAGCTACAAAGCTTCGCCCAGTTCGGTTCTGACCTAGATGCAGATACAAAACGTCGTCTTGCGCAAGGCGCGCGTGTTGTTGAAGTTCTCAAACAAGACAGAAACACACCTGTTGACGTAGCTAACCAAGTTGCTATAATCTACGCTGTTGTAAACAATCATCTTGACGATATCGAAGTTAGTGATGTAAAAGCATTTGAACAAGACCTTTACAAAACTATCGAGGCAAGATACACAGAATACACAGATATTATACACAATACTGGCGCGCTAAGTGAAGAAGCAGAAACTATGCTTCGCAATGCCATAGACGAAACAAAAAAATCTTTCCTACAAACAAAATAACAAACAGAATATAACAATATAATATCTTAAATATTTTGCATATAAGAGGAAAGGGGTTAATTTATGGCTGGCGCTTCAATGAAAAATATAAAAATCCGCATAAAAAGTGTTGAAAGCACTATGCAGATTACAAAAGCTATGGAGCTTGTTGCCTCATCTAAACTCCGCAAGGCAAAAGAGAGAGTTGAAAAAAGCAGACCTTACTTTGAAATTCTCCACAATACTCTTTGGGACATTACAGAAAATAACCGAGAATTTACATCTGATTTTGTAATCAAAAGAAACGTAAAAAAGGTTTGCTATATAGTTATCGCAGGCGACAGAGGTCTTGCCGGCGGTTATAACAACAACCTGTTTAAAGCTGTCGCAAACCATATCGGCGAACGTTCAAAAGAAGAAATTACTGTTTTGCCTATCGGTAAAAAGGCAGTGGAATACTTTGAAAAACGTGGTTACGAAATTCTGACAAAAGAATTTGCCGTTGCCGAAGATGTATCTGTCAGCGATTGTTTTGAGATAAGCAGACTTATTTCAAAAGAGTTTTTGAGTAGACATTTTGACGAGCTTCATATAGCGTACACTCGTTTTGAGTCTATGTTGTCACAAACTCCCGATGTTATAAAAATTCTTCCTCTGTCAATAGAGAAAGAAAATAAGGAAACCGACAACAAGTCTAAGATGATGACAATTTACGAGCCTTCCAGTGAAACTGTTTTCGATTCTATTGTTCCGGAATATATATCAGGTATGATATACGGCGCAATAAGCGAAGCGTGGGCATCGGAACTTGGCGCAAGACGTACCGCTATGGATTCGGCAAGTAAAAACGCAGGCGAAATGATAGAAACATTGAGCCTAAAATACAACAGAGCAAGACAATCGGCAATCACACAGGAAATTACCGAAATTGTTGCAGGCTCCGAAGGTACTTGATAACAAATATCATACTTTTAAAGATAATCAAAATAATTATAAGGAGAAATGTGCATGAACGAGCAAAACAAAGGTACAGTTGTTCAAATTATCGGACCTGTACTCGATATAAAATTTGCCGACGGTCATCTGCCCAATCTTTTGAATGCCATTGAAATAAACTACAATGACAAAAAAATTGTACTTGAAGTTGCACAGCACATAGGCGACAATGTTGTTCGCTGTATAGCTATGAGCTCCACAGATGGTCTCGTTAGAGGCATAGAGGCAATAGATACAGGCGCGTCAATCAGTGTTCCCGTTGGTAAAGAAACTCTCGGCAGAGTATTCAATCTACTGGGCGAACCTGTTGATAATAAACCTGCTCCCGAGACAAAAGAAAAATGGGAAATTCACCGTGAGCCACCAAGCTACGAAGAACAGGAGAGTACTACTGAGATACTTGAAACAGGTATTAAGGTTGTTGACCTTATCGCTCCATACGCAAAGGGTGGTAAGATAGGTCTGTTCGGCGGCGCCGGTGTTGGTAAGACTGTTCTTATCCAGGAACTTATCAACAACGTTGCAAAACAACATGGCGGTATATCTGTATTCGCCGGTGTCGGTGAACGCACACGTGAAGGTAACGACCTATATAACGAAATGATAGAAAGTGGCGTTATTGATAAAACAGCCCTAGTATACGGTCAGATGAACGAGCCACCCGGAGCGAGAATGAGAGTTGCCCTAACGGGACTTACAATGGCTGAATATTTCAGAGATACAGAGGGACAGGACGTTCTTTTGTTCATAGACAATATTTTCCGCTTCACACAAGCAGGTTCAGAGGTTTCGGCACTGCTTGGACGTATGCCGTCAGCCGTTGGTTACCAACCTACGCTTGCTACGGAAATGGGTCAATTACAGGAAAGAATTACATCTACAAAGAAAGGTTCTATAACATCTGTACAGGCTGTTTACGTTCCTGCCGATGACCTTACCGACCCTGCTCCTGCTACAACATTTGCACACCTTGATGCAAAGACGGTTCTTAGCCGTGAAATTTCATCTCTTGGTATTTATCCTGCTGTTGACCCACTTGAATCTTCAAGTAGAATTTTGACCCCCGACATTGTCGGTGAAGAACACTACAAAGTTGCGCGTGATGTTCAAAGAATACTTCAAAGATACAAAGAGCTACAAGATATCATAGCTATTATGGGTATGGACGAACTAAGCGACGATGATAAACTAATCGTTAGCAGAGCAAGAAAAATCCAACGTTTCCTATCACAACCGTTTACTGTTGCCGAACAGTTTACAGGTTTTGAGGGTAAATATGTTCCCGTAAAAGAGACTATTCGTGGATTTAGAGAAATTATTGAAGGTAAACACGACGACTTGCCGGAATCTGCATTTCTATTCGTGGGTACTATTGACGAGGCAGTAGAAAAAGCTAAGAAGGGGGTATAATTTGCGATGAACACTTTTCATCTACAAATAGTTACACCCGACGGGCTGTTCTTCGACGGAGATGCCGAAAAACTTATTGTACGCACAACCACAGGTGACGTTTGCATACTTGCCCGTCACGCCGACTATGTTACGCCACTGGGTATGGGACAGGCAAAACTAACCATTGACGGCAAGGTACGCAAAGCTGCGTGCATTGGCGGATTACTCAGTGTTGTAAAAGGTGAGGTTCGACTTGTTCCCACTACATTTGAATGGGCAGAGGATATTGACAAAGAACGCGCCTTGCGCGCAAAAGAAAAGGCAGAAGAACGTCTTAAAAATGCAAATGACAATAAAGAATTGGCAATTATAGAGGCAAAATTAAAACGCGCTCTTGTACGTGTTTCTGTTTCCGATAAATAATCTTTAAAATTTAACATTTAAATACCGCTTATGTCAGTAAGATACCGACATAGGCGGTATTTTTTTATTTTAAAATAATATCTTAATTTTTATACATAGTATATTTTATAAAAATAAGTAAAAAATAATTAGTGTAAAATTATTCCGATTAAGGAGGTATTATTTTTGAAATACACACCAAAGCAATATAAAGAAATATCAAAAGAAATGACATACCGAACAAATTCATTCAAAAATTGTATTTTTGCTTTTTTGATAGGTGGGGCAATCTGTACGCTTGGGCAAGCGCTTCTGGAACTCTATAAAAGTTTGGGGCTTGACAAAAATATAGCTGCTACTTGCGTATCTGTGTCACTTATTTTTTTGTCTGTACTTCTTACAAGTTTAAATATATATGATAAAATAGCAAAATACGCAGGAGCAGGTACTCTTGTTCCAATTACAGGATTTGCAAACGCTATGTCCTCAGCGGCAATTACCTTTAAGGCAGAGGGCTATATTATGGGAGTAGGCGCAAAAATGTTTACTATCGCGGGACCTGTTATTGTATACGGAATATCGGCAGCCGCGCTGTACGGAGTTATTTATTATATATTAACATTGATTTAGAGGTGGAGTAAATGGCAATACAAAAAGGAAAAAGTACTTTAATATTAGATAATCAGCCCTCAATAGTAGCGTCGGCATCGGTAGTAGGAAAAAAAGAGGGCGAAGGCCCTTGCAGTAAAAATTTTGATATGATTATCGATGACGGTTATTTTGGCGAAACAACATGGGAAAAAGCAGAGAGTAAACTACAAAAAACTGCCGTGAACTTAGCGCTCAAAAAAAATAATCTTACACCGAATGATATTGATATTTTGTTTGCCGGTGACCTACTTAATCAGTGCATAGGCTCGGTATATGGTATGCGTGATTTTAAAATACCGTTCGTGGGACTTTACGGCGCCTGTTCAACAATGGCGGAATCACTTATTATGGCATCACTGTTTATTGAAGGCGGTTTTGCAAAAAGAACCTGCGCTGTTACTTCTTCACACTTTTGCTCAGCCGAAAGACAATTCCGCTTTCCGCTTGAATATGGCTGTCAACGTACGCCAACAGCGCAATGGACTGCAACGGCATCAGGCTGCGCAATACTTGAAAAACATCAGGAAAACAAACCCTTTGTAAAAGCTGTAACTATTGGAACAGTTGCAGACTATGGTATAAATGACGTAAACAATATGGGGGCGGCAATGATGCCTGCCGCAAACGATACAATACTCACATTTTTTAAAGATACAGGACATTCACCCGAAGATTTTGATAAGATAGTTACAGGTGACTTGTCGGCTGTCGGCAGTGAACTGTTAATCGAGAGTCTGAAAAAAGAAGGACTTGATATATCCGAACAACACAGAGATTGCGGACTTATGCTCTATGACAGAAACACGCAAAATGTAGATGCGGGTGGTTCGGGTTGTGGCTGTTCGGCATCTGTGCTTTGTTCAACATTATTAAAAGAATTGTATGAAAAACAAACCAAAAATATATTATTTATTGCAACAGGCGCATTAATGTCACCGACATCTCTGCAACAGGGCGAAACTATTCCGGGAATTGCGCACCTTTTGCATATAAGTATCTAAAAAAGGAGTATTAAACAATGATATATCTAAAAGCCTTTATAGTAGGCGGATTATTCTGTGTAATAGGTCAAATACTAATAGACTATACGCGTCTTACACCTGCAAAAATCCTTGTCGGCTATGTTGTTATGGGTGTAATACTGGGAGGTATAAATATCTATCAGCCTCTGGTAGATTTTGCCGGCTGCGGCGCAACTGTTCCGTTAACAGGCTTTGGCGCTATGCTTGCAAAAGGCACACGAGAAGCTATACAAAAAGACGGCGCGCTTGGTATACTGACAGGCGGTTTTACAGCATCAGCCGGCGGAATAGCCGCCGCTGTTATATTTAGCTTACTGGCAGGTCTTTTTGCAAAAGAAAAAGAAAAATAACAAATTAAGTGTATACATCTAAGTCAATATTTCCAATATTTGCATATTAATTTATATATTTTATGCTTAAAGCATATATTATTTTTCCTTGAAATAATAAATATTTTAATGTATAATACTTTAATGTAGTAAAAAATAAATTTGTATTTAAATTTTATGCGTATTTTGTATGTTAAATATATTTATTCAATTTGTATTTAAAAGATTATGGATTACTTTTTTTCAATCTGTAAATTTAATATAATATTGAAGAAGGAGGAATAAAAATGTTGAGAAAAATACTTGTTGTCGATGATAGCTTTGTCAATCGCGCATTTCTTACCAATATACTTTCTGATGAATATGAAGTTATAACATCAGAAAACGGTCAACACGCCTTGGCAATGCTATATCAACACAATGATATAGATTTAATATTACTTGATATTGTAATGCCTGTTATGGACGGATATGAATTTTTAAAGGAATTACAAAAAAACAAAGACTTTACTCTTATTCCGGTAATAATTCAAACTGTAAATGATTCTATTGCAGATGAGGTAAAATGTCTTTCTATGGGCGCATCGGATTTTGTAACAAAACCATACAAACCCGAAATTGTAAAAAACAGAATAGCAAGTATCATACGTTTAAGAGAATCTGCCGCAATGATTAATTTGCTCCAATACGATAAATTAACCGGTCTATATTCAAAAGAATTTTTCTATAAACATTCGGAAAAACTTATTAAAGACAATCCAAGTAAAGAATTTGATTTAATATGCAGTAATATAGAAAACTTTAAGATGATAAATGACAGATACGGAATGGAAGTCGGCGATGATATATTAAAATATATTGCCAAACAATTCTCCGCAAAGCAGCCAAAATTCAGTATTTGTGGCTATTGGGGTACTGATAAATTCGCTATCTTAACAGAACACATAAAAGATTATCCCATAGAATTATTGGAAAAAGAGATTAAACATAATTTTTCAAATGCCCCTGTGCCAAATTTGAATATAAAATTTGCAATTTACAGAAATGTCGATAAAAGTCTATCCATATCAGCTATGTGCGACAGAGCTTTTATAGCAATAGAAGAAATTAAAAACAACTATGAATGTATTGTTACCGAATATGATGATAGATTGCGTCTTAAAATAAGCAAATCTCAAAAATTACTGGAAGATTTGGATAGCGCAATAGAAAACGGTGAGTTTAAATTATATTTTCAACCAAAACACGATACCAAAACAAAACAAATTGTCGGAGCAGAATCTCTTGTAAGGTGGAATCACAGTGAATATGGATTTATTCCCCCTTCTGAATTTATACCACTGTTTGAAAAAAATAAGCGTATGACCAAACTAGACTTTTTCGTTTGGCAAGAAACCCTACGCACTATAAAAATATGGAAAGAAGAAGGAAAGCCTATTGTTCCTATATCAATAAACGTATCGCCGGCAGATTTCATTCTTTCTGACCTTCCTCAGCTATTTATAGGATTATTAAAAAAATATGATATAGAGCCGAATTTAATTGATATAGAAATTACAGAAACGGCGTGTACAGAAAATATCGAACAAATAGTAAAAATTATAGAAGAACTGAAAAATTTTGGATTTAAAATAGCTATGGACGATTTTGGTAGCGGATATTCATCATTGAATATGCTTAATAAATTCCCTATTGATACGCTTAAATTGGATAGGGGATTTATCCACAATGAATGTTCCCGAAAAGAAAAAAGCATATTGCGTTTCATAATTGATCTTGCAAAATGGCTTAATATGAAGACTATTGCCGAGGGAGTTGAAACAGAAGAACAATATAATATTCTTAAAAATTTGGGTTGTGACCAAATTCAAGGATACTATTTCTCCAAACCTTTACCACTTGATGAATTTGAAGAATATTATAAAAACAACATATAAATTAAAACGTTAAACGTGTGATTTAAGCTTACCCTATGTGATATTGAGGTATATATTCTTTACAAAACCATACTTCTGTTATTTCTATCTTCTCCTTTCACATAATTCTCTTAATATTTTCCCTACATTCAGTTTTATTTCTGCATATATTACTTGTCATCTATATTTGTATACAAATAAAAATAAACTCTATTGATGTTCATTTTTCATCAATAGAGTTTTATTTTTTTATAGTGTATAGTGTATAGATAGAAAATATTATTTGTATATTAATTATTTTGTTTTTGTAAGTATCATATTTGTAAGCTTAGGCATTTCAATTTTTTCTCCACTGCTGTATTGCTTTCCTGTCAATAAATCTGTGCAATCATAATCGACAGTAATACTGAAATTGTTTTCCGATAGATTTAGCACTGTATCAATAAATTCTGTCTTGTCTTTATTATAAGTTTTAAATCTATACATACCATAGTCAGTAGGCACTGTTTCACATTCGCCTGTAAATATAAACTTATTGTTTTTTCTTATTTCAATGAGTTTTTTATAATGATTAAATATACTGTTTGGATCGTCTTTTTGTTCTTCGTAAGATATTCCGTCATCTGCCACTGTGTATTTCATACCTTTAAAATCATAGCGATTCATTTCGGTCATACCTTCGCCCTTTGCAGACTTGTACCAGTCCATTGGTTCACGTCTGTTTGGATCAGGCGTTTCTCCCATTTGTCCAAGTTCCTCACCGTAATAGATAAACGGAGTTCCGGGTAGCGTAAAAAGCATAGTTGCCGCAAGCTTTATTCTGTCTGTATTCCCACGTAGCAGACTTGCTATTCTGTCCATATCGTGATTATTTATCATTGTGGAATCAATGGGATATTTATTCACACTGTCTTCGGCATTTGCATTTTCAAAATATTTTTTACGCATATTGTTTACGCGCGATGCCAAATCAACTGTTTTTCCCTGCGCTGTTCTGCCTATTAGGTCGCACAAATCAAAATTAAATGATGATGGCATATCTTTATAAAACTCTGCTACTTCATCAAGTTTTGTTATCCAGTTTTCGCCTACAATGAACGCTTCCGGATTTTTGCTGTGTACAAACTTTGTAAATTCTTTCCACCATTCGTGTGTTACTGCCATATCCTCATCTATAAATTTCGCCGCATCAAGCCTAAAACCGTCCATACCTTTTTGCAACCAAAAATCAGCAACATTAAACATTTCCTGACGTACTGTTTCGTTTTTATAGTTTAAATCAGGCATTGTGTGTGAAAATATACCGAAAAATCTTTCACCGTTTTCAGCAGTATGATGATATTCCTCTTTTGTTTTGTCTTCTGTAAACAGATATCTGTCACGATATTCATTATCTTTGCTTTCCTGCGCTTTCAAAAACCATTCGTGATGATAGGAAGTATGATTGATAACCAAATCCATAATTATCTTCATACCTCTTTTATGACACTCATCAATCAAATTTTCAAGGTCAGCCATAGTGCCATATTCACTTTGAATATCATAGTAATCCACCATATCATATCCATGGTAACTTTCGGTTTTGTTTATTGGCATTAACCAAATTGCATCTACTCCCAGTTCCTGCAAATAGTCAAGTTTTTGTGCAATTCCGTTAAAATCACCTATACCGTCACCGTCACTGTCATAAAAACTTCTCACAAATATTTCATAAAAAACTGATGTCTCTGCCCATAGCGGTGTTTTTGAATTTTTTTTAGTCATAGAACAGCTTGTAAAAGTTAAGGTACAGCAAAGTGCTGTTAATACTGAAATTGCTTTGATGTATCTTGAAGTCTTCATACATTCTCCTTGTTAAAATTAAAAAAATATGGTGGCTATTGATAAAAATAAATATATCCGTTTTCAATAACCACCACTATGAAATTTTATAATATTAATTATTTAAGTTTCCAAATATCTCTGTTGTATTCGGCGATTGTACGGTCTGATGAGAAGAAGCCTGCTTTTGCAATATTCATTATCATCTTCTTTGACCATTCATATCTGTTTTCATAGTCTTTATATGCGCGCTCTTTTGTTACAATATAATCTTTTAGGTCTATAAGTGTCATAAACCAGTCTTTTTGTATTAACTCTGCGTGCAGACGAAGTAACATTCTTGGGTCACCTATTTTCAGCATCTCCGGTGAGATAATAAAGTCAACCATTTTGCGAATATCCTCATCATCTATATAGTAATCAAGCGCTTTGTATGATGAATTTTTGTATTTATCAATAATTGTGTCGCTGTCTTTACCAAAGATATAGATATTGTCATCACCTACAAATTGATGAATTTCTACGTTTGCGCCGTCTTCTGTACCAAGAGTAACAGCGCCGTTTAGCATAAACTTCATATTACCCGTACCGCTTGCCTCTTTTGATGCAAGTGAAATTTGCTCAGAAATATCACAAGCCGGAAATAGTTTTTCAGCATAAGTTACATTGTAGTTTTCTACCATTACAAGCTTAATATATTTAGATACTTCTGCGTCGTTTTCGATTATTCTTTGAAGCGTCAAAATAGCATGGATAATATCTTTTGCGATTATATATGCGGGAGCGGCTTTTGCGCCGAAAATAAATGTGATTGGGGTTGTTGGTTTTTTGCCTGCTTTTATCTCCAAATATTTATTAATGACAAACAACAAATTCATTTGTTGACGTTTATACTCGTGAAGTCTCTTAACCTGAATATCAAATATAGAATTGGTGTCTATATCGATATTTTCTTTTGCCTTAATATAACGAGCCAAATTTTCTTTATTTTCTGTCTTTACAGCAAGCAGTTCTTTTGAAAGTTCCTCTGTAAAGTCAATGTCAAGTAATTTTTGTAGATTTTCCGCGTTTTCTCTGTAATCTGCGCCGATTTTTTCATCTAGCCATTTTACGAGCGGTTTATTACAATGCAGTAGCCATCTACGGAATGTTATACCGTTTGTTTTATTGTTAAATTTCTCAGGATATATATCATAGAATGGTTTTAGTTCTTCATTTTTAAGTATTTCCGTATGAAGATAAGCAACACCGTTTATGCTGTAACCATAGTGCATATCCATTCTAGCCATATGAACTCTGTTTTGTTCATCTATAATAGCAAGCTCAGGATTATTGTTGTATTTTGCCTTAACTCTTTCATCAAGTTTTCTGATAATTGGCATTAGGTGTGGCACTACTTGTTCCAGATAGTCAACAGGCCATTTTTCAAGAGCCTCTGCAAGTATTGTGTGGTTTGTGTATGCGCAAATATTTGTAACCATATCCACCGCTGTATCAAAGTCTATGCCTTTTTCTGTAAGTAGACGAATAAGCTCAGGAATAACCATTGACGGATGTGTGTCATTAATTTGAACAGCCACGTGTTTATGAAGTTCGCTAAGCGGTTTTTCTGTAAGCATATATTCTCTTAAAATAAATTGAGCCGCATTTGATACCATAAAGTATTGTTGATAAATACGTAACAGTTCACCGTTTTTGTCACTGTCATCTGGATATAGGAACAGTGTTAGGTTCTTTTCGATTTGTGTTTTATCAAAGTTTATGCCGTCATAAACCATATTTTCATCAAGAGTGTCTATATCAAACAGGTGTAGTTTGTTTGTACCGTTTTTGTAACCTATTACATCTATATCATATAGGCTTGATGTCAATGTAAAATCTTTGAAAGGTATAGTAAAGTGGTCATCTGTCTTTGTCAGCCAACTTTTGTTTTGTATCCATGGGTTAGGTGTTTCACATTGTCTGTTATCATTGAATACTTGTTTAAATAAGCCGTAGTGATAGTTAAGACCTATACCGTCACCATTTAGTCCAAGCGTTGCTATTGAATCTAGGAAACAAGCGGCAAGTCTACCCAAGCCTCCATTACCAAGTGATGGCTCGTTTTCAAATTCTTCAACATCTGTTATATCTTTTCCGTTTTCTTTCAAAACACTTGCAACTTCATCATAAATACCAAGATTAATTAAGTTATTTGATAAAAGTTTACCTATAAGGAATTCACAAGAAATATAGTAAAGCTTTCTGTCACCCTTTGCCATAGGTTTGTTTTTTGCTTCGTCTTTTACATATTGCAAAAGAGCAATATATATTTCTTCTGTGCTTGCATCTGAAATATTTTTGTTAAGATATCTTGTTAAAATTTCTTTCATCGTTTTTGTTTCCTTTCTTTTTTGGAAATTAAAATAATTTATATAATTAATCATTTTTTACTGCTGACAGAATTACCCTTTGTCAGTGAACATTCAAAAATAGTTTTGCTGTATTTTATATCTTCACCGGCATTTATTTGTTCAAACAGTTGTTTAACCGCATTGCTCGCCATTTCTTCGACAGGCTGTTTTATTGTTGTAATAACGGGATTATAGTATTCAGCCATATCCATACCGTCAAAACCCGCTACCGAAAAATCTTTCGGAACACTCATATTGCTGTCTATTATAGCTTTGCAAGCGCCTATTGCGACCGTATCGGATATAGCAAATACGGCGGAACAGTCTATTTTACGGTCAATTATCTCTTTCATTGCATCATAGCCGCTTTGGAAAGTATAACTGTTACAAAACCGGGATTTTAATTCTATACAAAGTTCTTCATTATACTCTATATTGTTTTTTGCGAGAGCATTTTTGTATCCATTGAAACGAAGTTCACCAATACTTTCACCTTTTATATACAAAATCGCAATTTTTTTGTGTCCAAGTTTACACAGATAATCAACTATTCTATAACTTTCGGCTTCGTTATCAATAGACACTATCGGATAATTTAATTTGTCACACTGTTTTGAATAGTTTACCGAACACATAACATAAGGTATCTTTTGTTTTGAAAGGCGTTTTTGGGTTTCACTGACAACACCACCCAAAAATATTATACCATTCAGCTTTTTTTCATTTATAAGGTTAATGGCAACTGTTGTTTCGTCTTGTCCTACTTCCACTCTGTGAAATAAAAAAGAATAACCGTTTTGTTGAATCTCATTTTCTATTATATCCAGCATTTTATTGAAAAATGGATTCATATTACCCTTAATCAGAACCGCCACTGTGTTGGAATTTAATATTTTAAGATTTCTTGCGCTTCCGTTCGGCGTATAGCCATATTCTTCTATTGTCTTTAATATTCTTTCTTTTGTTTCTTTATTAATACCATCAAAATCATTAATCGCTCTTGAAACAGTACTTACACCTACACCGCAAATTTTTGCAATATCTTTTATTGTCACCTTTGTCAAAATATTACTCCTCTGTTTGTACAGCCACTTTTCTTGCGCTCAGTTTTGTAAGCGCATTTATCTGTGTTGCAAGGTCTTTTGTAAGCGCATCATTTTTCATTCTCCACTTCCAGTTATCTCCCAGTGTAGACGGTACGTTTATTCTTGCGGAATTATCAAGCCCAAGATAGTCGTGCATTGGTATAATACAGATATTGGCGCTGCTCATCATAGCAAGACGGATAAAGTCAAAGTGTATTGTTTTCAGAAGTTCATCTATATTTTTAATTTGTTCTGTTTCAACAGCTTTTTCTTTACCGGTCTTTTCATCAATAACAGTAAGCGTTACTTTTTCTGTCTCATATTTTACATTCATATAGTCAAGAGCAAATTTTTGTATGCCTGTGCATTGATGTTTAAACCAACCGACAATGGTTTCGTTATCGTGTGTGCCTGTATAGACGACATAGTTTCTGTCATAGTTATGTGGCAAATATTCGCTTTCACCGGACAAATCAAATGCAAATTGCAAAATCTTCATACCGGGGTAACCTGTTTTCTTAACAAGTTTTTGTACTGTTTCTGTCATAAAGCCCAAATCTTCCGCAATAACATCAAGTGAAGTTATACATTTATTCAACTCTTTGAAGAGTGAATAGTTAGGGCCTTTTCTCCATTTACCGTTTTCTGCTGTTTTATCGGTAGCCGGAATAGAATAATATTCATCAAAGCCTCTGAAATGGTCTATCCTTACCATATCGTATATGTTTTGACAGTGCAAAATGCGTTCGCACCACCATTTAAACCCTGTTTTCTTATGATAATTCCAATCATAAAGAGGATTTCCCCAAAGTTGACCTGTCGGCGCAAACGGATCGGGAGGACAACCCGCAACAGCGCTTGGTCTGTAATTATTGTCAAATTGGAACAGCTCAGGGTTTGCCCATGTATCTGCGCTATCCACCGCAACATATATTGGAATATCGCCCACTATTTTCACATTGTTTTTGTTTGCGTAGTCTTTTAATTTTTTCCATTGAGCAAAAAACTTATATTGCAAAAACATATAGAAGTCTATTTCCCCGTGTAAACTTTGCGTATATTCCGAGAGAACTTTTGCGTCACGTTTCTTTACGCTCTTGTCCCATTCCAACCAACTTGTCCCGTTAAATTTATCTTTAAGCGCCATAAACAGCGCATAGTCATTTAACCATTTTGCATTTTCACTTTTAAATTTTGTAAAATTATGGTCTGTTTTTTTCACTGAGTTTTTGTATGCGGTTTTTAAAAGCTTAAATCTTGTGTTATATATTTTTTCATAATCAACATATTCGACATTGTCACCGTAATCGCAACTTTCGCACTCGTCTTTTGATAAAGTCCCCTCTTCTATAAATTCTTCCAAATCTATAAAATATGGATTTCCGGCAAATGTTGAAAATGATTGATATGGTGAATCGCCATAGCTTGTCGGACCTATCGGTAGTATTTGCCAGTAAGTTTGTCCTGATTCTTTTAAAAAATCAACAAAGTCGTATGCCTCTTTTGACATACAGCCTATACCATATTTTGATGGTAAGCTAAAAATCGGCATTAGTATACCGCTACTTCTCATTACTTTTTCCTCCGAAAATATAATTTATGTCATTGTGAAAATTCAGTAACGTTATCGGTAACGTTACCGTAAATATATAATAACATATACTCTACTTTTGTCAATAGTAATTTTTTAAATTAAATTAATACAAAATTCATTAAAAACAAATAATATAATATATATTATGACTTTATTTAGTAATAATATGACTAAATATAATTTTTTGTATAGAAATATAATATTTCTTTAATGTATTCTGCATAAATAAAATTTTAAATTTTGTTAATTTCGTTTATAATATTAAAATTCTGAATATAATTTATATCAGACTGTCAAAAACCATATTGCCGGAAAAATATGCACAAAATTGGTAATTTCAAAGAAACTTTTTCTTTTACAAAAGGTTTCCTCTTTTGGCATAAATGCCAAAATTCACCTTCAAAAATACGCTTGCACGGCAAAAGTGTTCCGTTTTCTGCGGAAAACGGCTTAGGCTCTGCCCTTAAACTGCAATTTTTTGAAAAAAATTGAGTAAAACTTTTATAGACTTCATCATTATGAAGAATTACTATACCTTTTTTTACACACTGTTATAATTATATAATATAATTTATACATAAAAATAAATGAATGGCGGGTTTTTAATAAAAATTTTATTTATAAAAGAAACAGTCACACTTTTTTAATGATACAGCATATTGACAGAAGTTGAAAAAGATTTATCACAAAACTTACAGGATATTGTTGATACAATAATTGATGTATAATTTTTTATATTTCATTCTTTTTAATATATTAAAAGTAAAATATTAATATACATTATGCAATAATTCATATTAATATTTGCACTGTTATGGTAGGAGGCGATAATAATGAAAAAAAATTCATTAAAAATCATTATAAGTGGTATTTCCTTAATACTTGTTGTTTCAATAGGATTTTTTATAGGATTTGGCAAAAGCAAAAGCAAAAACGAAAACGAAATGCTTGTGAATGTCAAATATCCTACGCCAATAAAATACGACGACTATGAAGCCAAGCGCAAAAATATAGAAGAAAATCCGATAAATGATGAGTATTTGGAAGCTGTAAACGAATTTGCATACAAAACGGGAAGTAAAATTTTATCGGACGAAAAGGGTAATATTAATTATTCTCCCATATCTTTTTACTACGCGTTGGCAATGGCAACCACAGGCGCAAACGGAGAAACAGCGGAAGAACTCCATTCGTTGATGGGTGTTGACAGTAACGAAGAACTTTCCGAACAGGCAGGTAATTTATACAGACAACTTTTTTTTGAAAATGAAATAGGCTCTTTAAAAATAGCAAATTCACTGTGGCTGGATAGTAAACTTAATGTAAAAGAACCATTTGTTAAAAATACTGCCGATAACTTTTACGCAAGTACATATAAAGTAAACTTCGGAGATAAACAAACAGGCAAATTGATGTCAAAATGGGTATCTGAAAACACAAAGGGCACTATCGAACCTCAAATAGTCCCTAACCCATCGCAAATTATGTCTATACTAAACACTATATATTTCTATGACCAATGGGAAAACAGCTTTTCCGAAGATAAGACAAAAAAGGGCGTTTTTAACACTGCTGACAACAAAACCGTCAATGTTGACTATATGAATAAAACCGATATGTCAAATACGTTTTATGTTGGCGAAAATTTTGCAAGGGCAAGTTTGAGACTGAAAAACGGTGGTTCTATGGTCTTTGTTTTGCCAAACAGAGATACCGATATATCTTCGCTGACTGCAAACGAAGATACTGTTGAAAATGCTTTGACAGGCGGAGAAAAAAGTAATGGTACTGTTGTGTGGCAAATACCAAAATTCAAAATGTCAAGCGAAACAGATCTTATTGATATTCTAAAAAAACTGGGTATATCTCACGCTTTTGACAAAACAGCAGATTTTGGCAACATAACAGACGAAAAAATTTTTATAAACAATATTAAACAACAAACACATATCGCTATCGGTGAAAAAGGTCTTGAAGCATCAGGCTTTACAAATATTGGATTTGCAAAATCCGCTATGCCAATGGGTAAAATAGAAATGATACTCGACAGACCGTTTATGTACGCTGTCGTATCACGAAATGGAGCAGTACTTTTTATGGGTATTTGCAATAACCCAACAGAATAATACAAAAAACAGCTTGTGAAAATTTTTATTCACAAGCTGTCAGTCTGTTGAAAAACACTATTACCAGAAAAATATGCACAAAAGATGTAATTTC
>JAHHTQ010000028.1 GCA_020024555.1 Angelakisella sp. | reverse complement strand
TTTCGATAGTTTATATTAACTTTTTAAATGATAACATTTTTGTACAGTAATAACAAACTCACCTAATCCGAACAGTATCTTCAAAATTGGAGATGGGTTCGGATTTTATATTTTACTGAAAGATATTGTGTTAGTATAAGAATAGCCGTTGGAATGATGTGTTCCATCGGCTTTTTTAATATTATACTTACTGTACGTTATACAGCTGAAACTTTATCTCGTTCTTGTTTCCACTGTTCGTATTCTTTTTTGTTATCTTCGTTTTGAAAGAATTCTGTTATTCTTGTTGGATATAATTTTTATTTTTTCTCGTGTTCTTTTCGTATAGTACCTATTTTTTTATCTGAACGTGTGTCACGTCCATTAGAATTTCTGATAATTCCGGGTGGCAGTCCACGCGTTTTTTCAAAATTTCCAACTGTGCAATCACTGCGTACTTGTCTTGGCATAATTTGACCTCCTTTATTTTATTTATAAGTAATAATTTAAATCAACTGTAATTATTATATACATAGTTACACTATAACAAATAATAAACGAGAATGTTGTCGAAAAATGTTTTAAAATTTGGCAACTATACAAAATATAAGTTATTTTTGCACCATAACAAAAAATACTTGACAACATAAAATATTTGTGATATATTATATTTACAATCCAATTATGGTATATTTTTTTAAAACATATATGTTATTTTTACACCATAACAAAAAGGTGGTAATTGTATGAAACTTAACGAGATAGCCTCAATAAAAACAGGTTTGGTTGTAAACCGAAAACAAGCTGTTGCAAATGCAGATGTAGTAGAAGAATACAAACAGCTTACATTAAAAGCAATAAATACAGACGCAACTGTTGATATACAGCAGCTTGATACATTTCTGTCTAAAGAAAAACTGAAATCCGAAAATCTTACGCAAAAAAATGATATTATTGTACGTTTATCGTCTCCGTATACAGCAGTGTTAATTGATGAAGAATCAGAAAATTTACTTTTTTCATCAAATTTTATTGTGATTAGGTGTGATAGTAAATATATACTTCCCGAGTATTTACAATGGCTGTTAAACGGCGAGCAGATACGCAAAGAAATATTAATATCAACATCAAGCTCAGCCTTTGGAGCAATAAAGCCTTCGTTTTTCGGTGAATTGGAAATTGATTTATTACCGATAGATAAGCAAGCGATTATAGCCGATATAAACCAACTTGCCAAAAAAGAAAATATTTTACTTTCAAAACTAAAAGAAGAAAAACAAAAATACTATTTAACACTAATTAACAAAATACAAAAAGAAATGAGAAAAAAACAATGACAACTAAAAATGATATTGAAAAAGTTTTATGGAATGCGTGCGACAGTTTTCGTGGAAAAATAGACAGTTCACGTTATAAGGACTACATACTTTCAATGCTGTTTGTAAAATATCTAAGTGATGTATGCAAAGAAAAAGAAGAGCAATACCGCAAGCAATATGACGGTGACGAAAGACGTATTGAACGCGCTATGAGTCGTGAACCGTTTTTGCTTGATAAAGAATCTACATTCGATTACCTATACAGTCAAAGAAACAATAACGAAATAGGTCAGACGATAAACGTCGCTCTAAATTCGATAGAAGAACACAACAGCGGTAAGCTGAAAGACGTATTCCGTGCGATTGATTTTAACAGTACTGTGGATTTTGGCGAGCCAAAGCAAAAGAACGCTACATTGCGGAATTTATTGGAAGATTTCAATAACATAGATTTGCGACCGTCACAACTGGATACATCTGATATTATAGGCGACGCATACGAATATATGATATCAAACTTTGCGTCAGACGCAGGAAAAAAGGGCGGGGAATTTTTTACGCCGAGTATGGTGTCAAAGCTGGTTGCAAAACTTGTTGAGCCAAAGGAAAACGACAGAATATACGACCCCACTTGCGGTAGTGGCGGTTTACTGCTGAAAGCGTACAAAGAAGTTCCGTCAAAAAAGCTTGCGATATACGGACAGGAGCAAAATTCACAGACATGGGCGCTGTGCAAAATGAATATGTTTTTGCACAGTATTGATGACGCTCATATATATTTAGGTGACACACTTTCAGAACCCAAAACGATAGAAAATGATGAACTGATGAAATTCCAAGTTGTAGTGGCAAACCCACCTTTTTCGCTTGATAAATGGGACAGCGGTTTTTTGTCGGCGGTTGCGAATGAAAATTCTGTAAAAAAAGAAAAAATGACAGCCGATATGGACAAATATAAACGTTTTGCGTGGGGCGTGCCTCCGTCATCAAAGGGAGACTATGCTTTTGTATTGCATATGTTAAGCAGTCTTGACGCAGACGGTGGAAGAATGGCAGTTATTTTACCGCACGGAGTATTGTTCCGTGGCGCGTCAGAAGAAAAAATACGCAAAGAAATAATCAACTTTCATTTGCTTGACGCAGTTATAGGTTTACCTGCAAATCTGTTTTATGGAACAGGCATTCCGGCGTGCGTATTGGTGTTTAAAAAGAACCGTAACAAAACAGACGTACTGTTTATTGACGCATCGGGCGACGGCAATTTTGAAAAAGGCAAAAACCAAAATATCTTGCGTGAATGTGATATAGAGAAGATAGTAACCACATACAAGAACCGTAAAACTATTGACAAATACAGTTATTTGGCAACAGAAGACGAGATAAAAGAAAATGACTATAATCTAAATATTCCACGCTATGTAGATACATTTGAAGAAGAAGAAATGGTGGATATTGACGAGGTAAAGCAAAATATAGCGAGTATTGAACAAGAGTTATCAGAAGTACAAGATAAGATGAAGAAGTATTTGGAAGAATTGGGATTATGAGTGAAGTTAGTAGCATTTACCAAAAATATTTTAATGATAAATCATATATAATTAATTTTTATGGAAATCAAGAAAATTCAATTATGAATTTAATACCTTTTTTGCAATCAATAAATGAGTTTGAAGCTCCTGACGCTTTTTCAGTGATTGATGATAAAGCTTTAATTATAGAACACTTTGAATTTGATAGTAGTTATAGCGGTAAAAAAGGAAGTTTAAGTAAAAGTGAAAAAGTAAATATAGAAAGAAATTTTATAAAAGAAGTAAAGAAAGCAAATTTAAAAATTGGTGAAACCTTTAAAAAATGTGCAATACTTAAAACATCTCGTTCCGTTGAAAACTATATAAAAAATGTATTGAATAATTTTAATAACCACTATCAAAAAATTGACAAATATAAAAGCAATTTATTAGAACAAGGGAAAATTAAAAAATCGACACAAGTTAAAACTATGTTTTGGATAGAAGATACATCTATTTTGGGAAATTTCTTTGAAAGTGACGATACAAATTTTAATACAGAAGTCGTCCCACTAATACCTTTACATTGTGATAAATTTTTAGATAGACTAAAAGAATGTGATAAGTTAGATTATATCTTCTGTTTTAGTTGTTACCGTATGCAAAAATATATTTGGTTTTTAGACTTAAACTATATTAATGAACAGATAAAAAATCAATTAATAGTATCAGACATAGAACTTTTTAATTCTAAACCATTTCAATTAAGTTATCAAACATTATTAAAAATTGGAGATGAAAACCAATGAATTTAGAAATTAAAACCCGCATAGAACAAATACAACGTGGCGAAGTGCCACAAGGCTATAAAAAAACAAAAGTTGGTATTGTGCCGAGTGAGTGGGAAGAAATAAATTTTAATTCTATATTTAAAGAATTAAGTACATATACAAGTGATTTAGAAAATTATCCATTGTATAGTTTGACTATTGAAAATGGCATTGTGGAAAAGTCAGATAGATATGAAAGAAGTCATTTAGTAAAAAAAGAAAATTCATATAAAATACTTCCACAAAATTATTTTGCATATAATCCTATGAATATTAGATTTGGAGCAGTAGCACGACACAAAGGTAAAAAAGATGTAGCTGTATCAGGTTATTATGATATTTTTACTACTAAAAATCAATATGATTTAAATTTTATGGATTATTTTTTGGTATCTAATAAAATGCTAACTTATTATAATAAAGTCGCAACAGGTTCATTAATAGAAAAACAAAGAGTACACTTTTCGCAATTTATTAATTTTGAAATACCATTACCAAATAGAAATGAAAGAAAAAAAATCGCAGATATACTGTCAACACAAGACAAAGTAATAGAGTTAAAAGAAAAACTTATTGCCGAAAAACAAAAGCAAAAAAAATATCTTATGCAAAACTTGTTGACAGGCAAAAAGAGACTGAAAGGGTTTACAGAGAAGTGGGAAAAAATAGAACTTGGCGAAATTTTTGATTATATACAACCTACACAATATATTGTAAAATCTACTAATTATGAAAATAAATTTGATATACCTGTACTAACTGCTGGAAAATCTTTTATTTTAGGGTATACAGATGAGAAAGTTGGCATTTTTAAAGATATCCCAGTTGTGATATTTGATGACTTTACAACTGCATCAAAATATGTTGACTTTCCCTTTAAAGTTAAATCATCTGCAATAAAAATATTAAAATGCAAAAAAGAATATAATATTATTTTTGCATTTGCTGTTCTACAAGAATTAAAATATTCTATTGGCGGACACGAAAGACACTGGATTTCAAAATTTACGTGTATACCCGTCAAAATGCCCCCACTTAATGAACAAACCGCCATAGCCAATATTCTTTCCACTGCCGACAGGGAAATAGAACTATTGCAACAAGAACTGGAACAGGAAAAACAAAAGAAAAAAGCGTTAATGCAATTATTGCTTACAGGAATAGTGAGGGTTTAAATATATGACAGAAAAACAAATTAAAATGATATATAAATATGTAATTGAAAACGGAAGTAAACCATTGACACGCGACGAAAAAGAGATTATAAAACAAGAAATAGAAAAAGCAAAAAATTACGAAGAATTAGCTTTGGTCGCTTTACAGCTCATAATAAAAAAATAATGGTTATACAAAAAAAATCGGAACTTTACAGTTTTACTTGTTTGTGTTACATAAGGGAGTTTTTTTATGAATAAAGATATATTTTCGGAAGTGAATATCAGCAAAAAACCGGCAATACAGGTACTTCAAAAATTGGGTTATACATATATTTCACCGCAAGACGCCACCATACAACGTGGTTCGGCTTATGACGTTGTTCTAAAAGGTGTGTTGAGAGAGCAACTGAAAAAACTGAATAAATTTAACTATGGCGGTGTGGAATGTGAATTTTCTTCCGCAAATATAGAAAAAGCAATAGATGATATTGACGAACCACTGACAGACGGACTGGTTAAGACAAGCGAAAAAATATATGACGCTCTGCTTTATGGCAAAAGCTACCCCGAAATTGTCGGCAGTGGCAATATACAGAGCTTTAACCTAAAATATATAGATTGGAACAATATAGAGAATAACGTTTTCCACGTTACAGAAGAATATTATGTGGAAAACGTAGATAAACAGCATAGCGCCAAACCCGATATTGTTTTGTTTGTTAACGGTATACCCTTTGCGGTTATCGAATGCAAAAAGGCTGATATATCGCTGGAACAAGGCATTGAACAGTGCATACGAAACCAAAAACCCGAGTATATACCGCAACTTTTTAAATTTGTTCAAACAGTTATGTCTACCAACAAAAACAATGTAAAATACGCTACAACAAATACACCAAAAAAGTTTTGGTGCGTTTGGAAAGAGCAAGACGAAGTATTTTTAAATAATATGCTCTCAAAATGTGTCACAGACCGAATACCCACTGTTCAGGACAAAAATATTATCTCGCTGTTTGCAAAAGAAAGACTTTTGGAAATTACAAAATATTTTGTGCTTTTCGATGCCAATATCAAAAAAATTTGCCGTTATCAGCAATACTTTGCAATTAAAGAAATTATTAAAACCATTAATCAAAACGACAGCTACGGAAACCGACAGAGCGGTGTTATTTGGCACACACAGGGCAGCGGTAAATCGCTGACAATGGTAATGCTTGCAAAATATATTTTAATGGAACTGTCACAGTTTAACCCAAAAGTTGCAATAGTAACCGACAGAAAAGAACTTGATAAACAGATAGCGAAAACCTTTGCCCATACAGGCTTAAACCCTGCCCGCGCAACAAGCGGCAAGCATTTAATAGAGCTTATAAAGAACAATAAAGCGGATATAATAACCTCTATAATAAATAAATTCAATACAGTTGAAAGCAGTGGCTTAAAAGCTGACAGCAGAGATATTTTTATTTTGATTGACGAGAGCCACCGCTCAAACTACGGCGAACTGTCCACAAAGATGAGAAACGTATTTCCAAATGCTTGTTATATTGGTTTTACAGGCACACCGCTTATGAAAAAAGAAAAGAACACAATGACAAAGTTCGGTAAATTAATTCATAAGTATACAATAAAAGACGGTGTAGACGACAAGGCAATATTACCGCTTATTTACGACGGCAGATTTGTCGAACAAAAAGTTGATGAGGAAAATATTGACCTGTGGTTTGATGAAACAACAAAAAAACTTATGGAAAAGCAAAAGCAGGATTTAAAAAACAAATGGAGCAGTATCAAACGATTGAGTTCAACCGACGCAAGAATTAAACGGATAGCTTTGGATATTAACAAACACTTTAACGAGTCATTGAAAGATACAGGCTTTAAAGCAATGCTTGCAACTAACTACAAAAAAGACGCTATACGATATTTAAAGGCTTTTGAGCAAATGGGGGACTTAAATTGCGCTGTCGTTATCTCTCCACCCGATATGCGCGAGGGTGATACTGATGTTGATGAGTCTACCGATGACCAAGTAAAAGCATACTGGGAAAAAATGATGAAGCTGTACGGTGACGCCGACACATACGAAGATAAAATCAAGGGCGACTTTGTAGACGGCGAAATAGATATTTTGATAGTATGTTCAAAACTATTGACAGGTTTTGACGCTCCTGTGTGTCAGGTACTGTATATTGACAAGGAATTAAAAGAACACGGATTATTGCAGGCAATAGCGAGAACAAATCGTTTAATGGACGGCAAAGGGTACGGACTGATTGTGGATTACCGTGGACTTATAAAAAAACTCGATACAGCTATGAATATGTACAGTGGAGCAGGACTCGAAAACTTTGATACCGAGGACTTAAAAGGCGCTATAACCGATGTTGTCTCTGCTGTCGGAGCGTTACGGGAAAGTTATTCACGCATAATCGAACTGTTTATTTCTGTTAAAAACAAGGACGATGAGGAAGAACTCGAAACCTATCTTGCCGATGACAAAAAAAGAGAAGACTTCTATAACTATCTCTGTATTTTCGGCAGAAACCTTAATATTGTTTTAAATTCCCAATCAGCCTACAACGCTGTTGAACGCTCTGATTTGGAAAAATACAAAAAATCATTCGTATTTTGGCAAAATCTCCGCCGTAATGTTAAAATAAGATATTTTGACGCAATAGACAACAGCGAATATGAACCCTTAATGCAAAATTTATTGGATACGCATTTGTCAATAGCGGGACTCAAAAAAATAACAAACCCTATTGATATTCTCAATAAAGACGATTTTGAAAGAGAACTTGATGAACTTGTATCCAAAAAAGCCAAAGCAGACGCTATTCAAAGCCGAATGACAAAGAGTATCAGCGAAAAATATGACGAAAATCCCGCATATTATGAGAGCTTTTCAAAACGGATAAAGTCCGCTTTACAGGAGTATAAAGACAGGGTAATAAGTGATGCGGAATATCTTGTTAAAATGAGAGAAATTATGCAGGACTATGCCGAAGGAAAAAGTACAGTCAATTACCCCGAAAAAATAAAGGGGAATATACACGCGCAGGCATTTTACGGTGTTATCGGAGCAATACTTTCAGAACAGTTGTCAACTGACGATATAGCTGAGATATCAGTTCAAATTACGGATATTGTCGCAAGACACAGTATGGTAGACTGGACAGACAACAAATCTATTCACGACAAAATAGCTCAGGATATAGACGATTTATTTTATATGTACGAAAAAGAAAGAGGCTTAAAGCTGTCTTTTGATACTATTGATATGATAATAGAAAATGTAAAGACCGTTGCATTAAGGAGGTTTTAATGCTTAGAACTGTTTGGGTTGAAGATAACGCAATTAACTATAATCTAACCTTAAAAAATGTAAAAAATATTAACTTACGCATAAAATCAGACAGCAGTATTAATGTATCAGCGCCACAATATGCCGATATATCTAAAATAGACGCTTTTGTCATTTCCAAAAAAGAGTATATATTTTCATCTGTTAAACAATACGAAAATTCACAGGAATTTAAGCCAAACCCTAAACGCTACGTCAGCGGTGAAAGTTTTAGGATATTGGGTACAGATTTACAGTTAAAAGTAATTGAAGATAATAATGAAGAAGTATATAGAGACGGAGTATATCTCTATTTAAAAGTACGCAATAAAAATAATTTTAAAAGAAAACAAAGAATGATAAACGAATGGACAAAATCGGAAACAGAACGGATATATACCGAGATAGCGAGTGAAGTTTATAAAAATTTTGTTAAAAACAATGTGCCGTTTCCAACAATAAAAATCCGCAATATGAGTAAACGTTGGGGTTCATGTCAAGTTAATAAGCGTGTGATTAATATAAATTCAAAATTAATCGAAGCCCCCAGAAACTGTATAGAGTATGTCTTTGTACATGAATTTTGTCATTTTGTGCATTCAAATCATTCAAAAAATTTTTATACTCTCTTACAGACAATGCTACCCGACTGGAAAGAACGAAAAAAACTTTTGGAAAAAACTATATGAAAAGATTGATACCAATGTGAATACCTATCCATATTAAACTATGCTTTATGATTAAAATAATTGGTAAATTTAAAAAATATTACATATTTATTCGTTAATCTATATATCAAATTTGTTCTTGCAGTTTTATCATCATAAAACAAAAGCTCAATTCGCCAAACGAATTGAGCTTTTGTTATTATTCAACATATCTTTGCATAATATTATGCGTGTATAACGCATTTTAATATCGCAAGCGACGCTCCGCCCAGAGCGCCGTCCATTTCTCCACAAGGTAAAATTTCAACTGTGCCCAAACGATAATTATTTTTTGTAAAATCAAATTGTTTATACACCATTTCCAAAAAATCTTTCTGTAAATCTATATTATTAAATAAATTTCCGTGAATAAATAATTTTTGCGGATTCATAAGAATTGCAATATTAAGTATAGACATACAAATATATTTTAATGTTTGTTTTATAAGTTGTCGAATTGCCAAATCTCCAAGTGAGTATGCCGACAGTATATGTTCAAATCTAATATCATTTGAAGATTTCGCAAAAATATGCAATAACGAAGTAGTATTGCTTTCAAATATAAACTTTGCACTTTCCAATAACGCAATATCAGAGGCAACTGTTTGAAGGCAACCGTCTTTTCCACATTCACAACGTTTTCCATCGGGAACGACAATAGTATGACCTATCTCTCCCGAACCGTAAGTAGAGCCAATATAAAGTCCATCTTCCGTAACGTTAGCGCAAAACATACCTTTTCCGATATGAAACAACGCAAAACTTGACGGCGTATTCTGTGGTTTATGTAAATATTCCGCTACCGCCATACAACGAACATTATTTTCAAAAACCACAGGTAAAGAAAATTTTTTCCGTATTTTTTGAGCATCAAAATTTTTCCACTTCTCATTACTGCTTACTACGTTGCGACCTGCTTTGTCAATATGTCCCGGAAGCGCTATGCCTATTCCCAAAATTTTCTTATTATTAAAATTCAGCTTTTCAATACAATTCTGTATATTTTCAACTATTAATTCTGTAATATTTAACTCTATTTCAGGTGTGTATGGAATAATATTTGAATATATAATATTGCCATGTAAATTTGCTATGCAAACAGATAAAGCGTTTAACGTGCATTCCACACCTATTGTATATCCATAATCGGCAAAAATATCCAGCGCTATACGACTTCGTCCTATATTTCCATTATCTCCCTTTACTTCTCCCAATTCGCTGATAATACCCTCTTTTGTCATAATTGATACTGTTGTGGTTACAGTAGCCGGAGTAATCCCTGTAATATCGCTTATTTCTTTACGGGATATCCCCGGATTTCTGTAAATACATTCTAATATTATTTCATAATTAGAGGATTTGTTTACTTTTGATTTATACATTATTCTACCTCTCTATATACTAAATTTGTGAAAATCCCGTATATTTAGTAGCAACTTCTATTACTCTATAAACATCTAGCCAAGGCTGAACTTTTAATTCGTTTTCATTGATATACTCACAGAATTCACGGAAATGAGTATCAGCGGCAACATTGTCTCCCTCACACAAAGCAGCCAGTGCAAATGACAACAAAATACAATAGCGACCATGAAATTTTAAAAAATCCCAATTTTTAGTATATACTGAGTCTTTTTGATGAAGTTCATCAATATCCATCAAAAATGCCATAGCGGTCTGCGCAATATGTAAAAAACGTACTTTTTTATCAGGTTGCTTTCTTGCCCCATGTCCGTTAAAATAATCTGTATCACTTAAATCCGAGAGTTGCTCCAAATATTCAATGACTTGTTTATATCCGTCACCGAACATAGCGGAAAAATAGGTATCCTTTAATTCCTCATACGTGATACTTGTATCAAGCAAAGCCTGTCCCATAACGAAATTAGGAAAACCTGTCGGTGTCATTATTCTGAGTTCTTGACAACTCATATAGCCATTGGATTTTAATTTATTTAACGTATGAATATCATCATATATAACCTTTGCTATTTTCATATAACCAAAGTCGCCATAGTGGGCACGACCCAGCGGATAATCATAAAAGAAACTATCCCCGTCATATATTTTTTTCCAATTAAAATAATGGGTAAGGTTTTCTTCTACTGTCTCAGGTAACTTAATTTTATTTCTTACATAAGGTTTTAAATCCACCTCAAAATTATTTTGAGGGTATGATTTTTCAAAAGTTCTGCTAATTGGCGCAAACATTAAACAAAAACGATTTGGATTTTTAAGTTTGCTCTTTAATGGGGCATAAAGTAACTCTTGATACAGTAAGAAGACAATTTTTGTATCTAAATTTTCTTTGGTCAAATATTCATCTAATTCATTTAAAATTTCTACATATTGGTCGGACAGCGTAGTTTGTTTGCAGTTTTCACATTCACACACATTATTAAACTCATCGGCAAGCCAAAAATGAAGATAATTAACGCTTTTATGTTCTCTTGCATAATCAACAACCTGTTTTAGCAATAGCTTTCTTGCGTCTGGATTGGAATAACACAAATTTGTATTGGTCGGCACGCCTCCCCAAAGTTCCCTTTTGCCTGAAACTTCGGCAATCAATTCTTTTTTGTCCTCAGATGAAGTATCTTCTTCAACGCGCCAACCTGTATTTGCGTAACCGAGCGCCTCTGCTGTCCAGCCATGCCCTACCCTATGGTCAATTAAATCACGCAATACCATAGCCTCTGTTACAAGTCTTTCCATCTGGTCAAAATCATCACGTGTTTTGTTTTCTTTTGCCAAAGTTAAATTAAATTTATGATTATACCAACGCTCAAAAAATATATCAGGCTTTTTAAATTGTACAAAGAACGAATTATATCCATTCTTTGGCAACCAATCTATAAAATCCAAAACATTTTCCAATGAATTAGCGCCCTCTATGCAAACACCACGATGTTTAAAACTTGCTGTTTTGGTTATTTTTTCACATAATAAATTATCTAACGAAGAAATATTAGGAATAAATGTACCGCTTTTTCCGGGAGTCAAAAATACAAAGCCTATTTTTCTTAAATAATCGTATACACCAAGTAAAACACTACGGGAGTTGTTTCCTATTATAAAGCCTTCGCTTTCTTTAAACTCATAACAAAAACTGTCATTAACGCGCTCTGAGGTGTCAGCATTGTTGATTTTAAGCCATACGCAATAGTCTTTTTCATTATCAATTTTCAGCATATTCAAGTGATTAACCAACTCATTACACGCAAATATCAAAGTGTTGTTTTGATTATCTATATTAACTTTTATTTTCATTCTTTCCATACATCTCCTCTATAATTTACTTTGATTATATTTTATAATTAAATACTGCAAAGGTCAACTATTTTCTACATAGTCATTCTATATAAAATTTATACATATTATTTGTAATAACTGTATGAATTTTCAAAATATGTTAAATTTGTTATTGAAATCTTGTAAATTTTCTGTTATACTCTCATTAACGTTAAGCGGGTTTTAGTCTATTTAATTATAAATTATAATTAAAAAAGAACAGCTACACAAAATGTAAAGGAGTTGTATTTATGAAGAAAAAGAAGAAAGGGTTAGTTATAAGTAATAAAGTTTGGCTTTTAATTTCCCTTGGCGCAGCATTAATTTTATGGTATTTGTTATCAATCGGAACTAAAACACATAGAAGTTTTCCTTTTGTAGACAAAGTTGTTCCGGCAGTCAAAACAATGATTGACAGAGGAGCTTTTTGGGCAGATATTTCAAGTAGTTTAATGTGCGTATTTGCGGGTTTTGGTTTGGGATTTGCAACATCTTTGCCTATCGCATTCTTAATGGCATGGTATACTCCTGTTCAAAAAATTATTGAACCTTGGATAAACTTTATACGTAATATTCCGGCTCTTGGTTATGCCCCTCTGATAGTTATAACTTTTGGTGTTGGCCCTAAACCGGCAATTATCCTTATTTGGATTTGTACATTTATGACAATGAGTATCACTATTTATCAAGGTATTAAAAATATTGATACTACAATACTTAAAGCTGCCAGAGTTTTGGGAGCAAACGACTTCCACATCTTTGTAAAAGTTATTTGTCCCGCAACAGTTCCATTCATTATTACAGCTGTTCGTCTTGGTCTAAGTGCCGCTTTAACAACACTGCTTGCCGCTGAGTCAACAGGCGCGCAAAACGGTATCGGTATGAGAATACGTTCTTTGGCAACTGCATTCGATGCGCCTCCAATGCTAATGTACATTATTTTACTGGGTATTATTGGTTTAATTTTGGTTAAATTTGTTGATATTATTGAAAGGAAGCTAACAGGATGGCAGGAGAAAATTTAATTAAACTAAAAATTGATAATGTTTATAAAGAATATGAGGGTCGTAACGGTAAGACAGTTGCGCTAAACGGTGTAAACTTAGATATAAAAGAAAACGAATTTATTTGCGTAGTCGGTCCTTCCGGCTGTGGCAAATCCACCCTTCTTAATATAATCGCAGGTCTGCTTGAACCAACAAGCGGTGAAGTTTACCTAGACGGTAAAAAAATAGAAGGCACCGGCGTTGAACGTGGCGTTGTGTTCCAAGGATATGCGCTGTTTCCATGGAGAACAGTACTGAAAAATGTTATGTTCGGTTTGGAAATTAAAAAAATTCCAAAAGCCGAAGCTGAACAAATCGCGCGTAAATACATAAAAGCTGTTGGACTTGAAGGCTTTGAAAACGCTTACCCAAAAGAGCTATCGGGAGGTATGCGTCAACGTGTTGCTATCGCCCGTGCTTATGCTGTCAATCCCGAAGTTTTGTTGCTTGACGAACCATTCGGAGCTCTTGACGCGCAAACCCGTGTACAGCTGCAAACAGAACTGCTGAATACATGGGAGCATGAAAAGAAAACTTGTTTCTTTATCACTCATGACGTTGATGAAGCTATTATTTTAGCGCAACGTGTTATTATAATGAGCGCCCGTCCGGGCAGAATAAAGAAAATTGTTGATATTGATATTCCTTATCCACGTACGCAGGCAGTAAAATCTGAACCACGTTTCTTGGAACTGAAAACAGAGATATGGAACGAAGTATATCAAGAATTTTTGGAAGTTCGTAAATAGAATCCCAACCGAATGTGTTCGGTTAAAAAATAAAATCAAACTTGGAGGAAAAGATGATGAAAAAATTTTTATCAGTGTTATTGACACTATGTATGGTTGTCTCAATGGGTGCTTGCTCTGGAAACAATACACCGGCAGAAACACCAAACCAATCAACCAGCACAAGTACAGAAACTTCAAAAACAGGTCCTAAACCGGCAGAAAAAACAAAAATAAATGTAGCTTATATGCCAAACTATGCTTCATTATGGGGCGTTCTTACAGCTTTGGACAAAGGCTATTTTGACGAAGAAGGTCTGGATATTACCCTTTGGGAATTTGCAGACGGTCCTTCTGAAATAGCGGCTATGGAAGGCGGAAGTATAGACTTAGCATACATAGGACACGGCGCTCACAAACTATGTATCAATGGTCAAGCTCAAATATTCCTACCATCATCTGTACATAACACAGACCGTATAATCGTTCTTCCCAGCTCAGGCGTAAAAACTGTTGAAGATTTGCCAAAACTAAAAGGCAAAAAAATCGCTTTCAACGGCGGTTCTTCTTCTGAAACAGCTTTGAACGGCGCTCTAAAAGTTGCCGGTCTAACAAGAGAAGATATCCAAGGATATGAAATGGACGCTACAAATATGGTTGCCGCTATGATATCAGGCAATGTTGACGCTTGTACAGCATGGAACCCATACTCAAACCAAATTATGGAAAACTGTAAAGATGCTCTTGAACTTGAATTTGCTACTGACGCAGTAAACCTATCAAGCTGGATTTGTCTGCCAAGCTATGCAGAGAAAAACAGAGACACACTTGTTAAATTTACACGCGCTCTTCTAAAAGGTATGGAATTTGCCGCAAAAGAAGAAAACTGGCCATACGTTGTAGAACTATACGCTAAGAAATGCGCAAAAGATCCTAAGGGTTGTGAAGTAGAAACAGCTGACGCACAATGGTTCTCATCAGAAGATATCAAGACAAAAATCAATGATAAATCTATGGACGAACTATACAAACGTCAACAACAAATGTTTATTGACGGTGGCGCTGTTAAAGAGCCTGTTGACCTTTCAAAATACATTCTGTTTGATGTAATCAAAGAAGCATTGGCCTAATACAAAAGTAATTTAAATAAAATCACTTGCCAAAGAAAAGAGGGGTTACTTGCATCGCAAGTTGCCCCTTTAAATTCTAAAAGGAGGATATTAAAATGGATTTCTATATTTTGAACGCTGAAATTTATCATAAACACAAATTTCAAAAATCTACGCTTCAAATAGTAGACGGAAAAATAAAAATTTGCGCAGACGTAAATATTCCAAAAGATGCAAAAACAGTCGATGCAAAAGGTATGAAAATTGTTCCGGGATTTATTGATATACATACGCACGGAGCTGTCGGAGTCGATGTCAATAGCGCCACAACAGATGACTTAGCAAAGATTGGCAATTTTTTTGCATCTAACGGTACAACTTCTTGGCTATGCTCTATTTTGACTGATACAGTAGAACAGACCGACTGGTGCATAAATCAATTTAAAGCTTACCGAAACAATAGACCTCAAAATGTCGCAGACTTGCTTGGCATACACTTAGAAGGCCCTTTCCTTGCCACAGAATATAAAGGCGCAATGCCGGAACATCTTTTGCAAAAGGGCAATACAGAATTACTGAAACACTATCAAGACTTAGCAGAGGGACAAGTAAAATATCTTACAGTTTCACCGGAAGTTTCGGGCATAACCGAAATGATACCGGAGGCAAAAAAAATGGGCATAAAAGTAGGCATAGGACACTCCGGTTCAACATACAGTCAAGCTATGGAGGCAATAGAAAACGGAGCTGACCTTGCAACACACACATTTAATGCAATGCGTCTGTTTCATCAACATGAGCCTGCGATTATGGGAGCAGTCCTTGAATCAGATATATATTGCGAAATGATTTGCGACGGACTACACCTAGTTCCTCCAACAGTAAGACTTCTTACTAAAATTAAAGGTATGGACAAAGTAATCGCTATAACAGATTCCATAATGGCGGCAGGATTACCTGACGGAAATTATCATTTGGGTGTTAACGATGTTGTTGTAAAGGACGGTGACGCAAAACTTACAAGTAATGGCGTCAGAGCCGGCAGTACTCTTACGCTAAACCGCGCTTTAAAGAATATACTTACTTTTACAGGAAAACCACTTGAAGAAATCATACCTGCTTTAACAGAAAATCCCGCAAAACTCTTGGGTGTAGATGACAAAATAGGATTTATTGAAGACGGTATGGACGCAGATTTGGTATTCCTAAACGAAAACAATGATGTAGCGCAAGTCTATGTAAAAGGAAATCTTGTCTCTAAAACAAATTAATAAATAATCATATAAAATAAAGAAATACCACGCTATCATCAGATAATGTGGTATTTCTTTTATTTTAGTTCTCTGTATTACTTTCTTCTGTATCTATTGTATTCCCAACCGTTTTTTGCTCTTTCCCCGTTGGTTCAGTTTCCACTTGCAGAGCTTCTATAACAGTACTTGTAGGCTGTGTAGGGGCTTCTTGTTGACTGGTATTATTCATTTCCTCTGTTATAACCGTATCTTCTGCATTTACACTGCTTATATTTTCAACATTATTGTTATTAATCTGTGGATTTGAATTTTCATTATTTGTGTTATTTTCTTGAATATTCGCATTGTCCACATTAACACTTCTGTCTTGTTGATTTATGTCTTGCACTGATTGACAATTTGCATTTGCTATGTGTTCGCCAAGCTCAAACAAATATCTTTTATACATAGTCGTACCCATTAAATAATATGGCACAAAGAACAAAGCTGTAAGATTTGTAACAATAAATACCAATACTTCCATTAGCATAATTAATGCAAAATTTGTTTCTTCTGTAAAGAAATACATAATATTTACAAGTATAAACGGAATTAAATATCCTATATAAGACAATTTAAAACCTATAAGTTCACCTTTATGGTATTTCATATAATTAGTTGATGTTTTAACCGCTTTATGCACACCGTAATTATATTTATTGCAAATAAGGATTGGAGCGAGCGCATATCTTTGCATAAACACTTCTATTAAAAACAGCGCTACCAAAAGCATAAAGCTACCAACAAGAATAAGCATAGGAGCAAACAACGGGTGCATTTCATCTTTTGAAGATGTAAATACACCAACTGATATTACAGATATGGGTATAGCCACAAACAGCAAACTTATAAATAATCTTTTAATACCCAAGTTCAGCGAAATCAAAATACTTTTGCCGAAAAGTTTGCTTTCATAAGGACTGAATATATCCGACACACTTACATTTTGTTTATCTGTTATATTCAGATAGAAATTCAATGTTCCTATCAAAATAGGCACAATAAGTAACATTTTAATAACCAAACCCACAAAAGAAATAATAAAAGGAATGGGTGATGTAAACAGTTCCTGTGAATAATTATAAATATCTTCTGACAATCTTATTAAATCATATCCGCACAAATTGAATGCTAATTTATCTACAAAATTAATAATAAAATTTATCAATGAAATAATTAATACTATTAAGACACCTTTACCATAATTATTTGTCAGCAAAAGTTTGGAATCTCTCTTTATTAACCTTGACAGCCTCATTTTACAAATACCTCTTTTCTATACATCAATATGTTAATCGTCCTCGCCATTCTCAAATAAAGGATTTATTACACCATAAGGAGCAAGACCTGCAACTTCTATTACACCGTCACGTACCCACATCTGCGTATTTAAATAACAGGTATAACCTTTACCATTACCTATCATCCATTCGTTAGGAGCTTTTTTGGGAAGTCCTATGCCGGAAAGCAATGACATTATAACTCCGCCATGTGTTACAACAGCGGCATCAAAAGTCTCACTTTTCATCATATCATTTACTATCCATTTAAAAGCGTCTATAAGTCTCAAAGTAAATTCAAAACCACTCTCTCCATTCGGTGGCGCAACGTTATAGGCATCTTTAAACCATTCTTCAAAGTCATCATTATTCTTTAATTCTTCTATTGTTTTACCTGAAAAATCGCCAAAATCAATTTCTTTCAGTGGTGGTACTACCACAAGTTCTCTATTAGGATATATAATACCTGCTGTTTCTATACATCTTGCCATAGGACTTGAATAAACGACGCTTACAGATGGATATTCATAGGTTTCATTTAAATCTATAAGCTGTTTTATTCCGTCTGTTGATAGGCTTGCATCTGTCTGACAACCTTGAAATCTACCCGACGCATTATATTCAGTTTGACCATGTCTGATAAAGTGAATTTTATAATTACGCATTTTTATCTCCTTATTTTATATGAAAAATACAAATTCCAGATTAACATTTATACATTAAATTTTACCATTTTTATGTATTATGTCAACTATACTGTATAAAAAGTTTTAAATTGTTACAAAAAATTAATAAGAAAATCCATAAAATGCTGAAAGCTCCACCGAAATTAATCGATGGAGCTTTTTGGTTATAGAGCATTTTTAGTTACTAAACAAATAATTCAAAAAATTAATTATTTAAGTTCTACTTTAGCGCCAGCTTCTTCAAGTTTAGCTTTCATATCTTCAGCGTCAGCTTTTGAAACTGCTTCTTTTAGTGTTTTTGGAGCGTTGTCAACGATTTCTTTTGCTTCTTTTAGACCTAGACCTGTTAGTTCTTTAACAAGTTTGATAACGCCCATTTTGCTTGCGCCAGCATCTGCTAGTACTACGTCAAATTCTGTTTTTTCTTCTGCAGCAGCAGCACCGCCACCAACATTAGCTACCATAACAGGAGCAGCAGCTGAAACGCCGAATTCTTCCTCTATTGCTTTAACTAGTTCGCTCAATTCCATAACTGAAAGAGCTTTAACTTCTTCTATTATTGTTGTAATTTTCTCTGAAGCCATTTTAAGTACCTCCTAATAATTTTGTATATTTTATAAATTTATTTTTAAAGTTTAAATAGTATATTTAAAATTATGCTGTTTCTCCGTTTTTCTCAACAACTGCATTAAGAGCAACTGCAAGACCACGAATGTTTCCGTTAAGAGCCATACATAGCATTGTAAGAAGTTCTTGTTTGCCTGGTAGTTTAGCAATAGCTTCTACTTCTGCAACGTCCATTACTTTGCCTTCCATAAAGCCGCCTTTGATTGAAAAAGCGCCTTTTGACTCTTCGGCATATTTATTTAGAATTTTAGCAGCTGAGATAGGATCGCTGTTTGAGTAAGCAAAAGCTGTTGTACCTGTCATTACTGCTGTCATTTCTTCATAACCTGCTTCTTTTGCGGCACGACGTAGAATATTGTTTTTAACAACTGAATATTCAACACCGGCTTCACGTAGTTGACGACGTAGTTTTGTATCATTTTCAACAGTGATACCTCTATAATCGACAACAACACCGGCTACTGCGCCTTTTAATTTTTCACTTAGAACATTAACTTGTTCTTGTTTTGAATTAATGATATTTTGATTAGCCAATTTGATTCACCTCCCAAAGTATTTATAACTTACATTTTGTAAGTCAAACTAAAAACGCTCTTTCCAATCTTCCTCGGAAAGAGCGTAACAAAATACTTTGTGACACTTCTTACCTCGGTAGGCTTAATATTAAGCAATTCTGAAACTGCGCCTACTGTCTACGGAAAGAACAGCTTATTAAGTATAGTATATTAAATCTGTTTTGTCAAGCAAAAAACTGCATTTTGTCATAATTTACAAGTTTCTGACTATATTTCTTATTCTATATATAATACCTATATAAAAAGTTTTTTCTCTTGCCTTAAAAGGCAAAATTCACTTTTAAAAACGCTCCTGTACTGCTATACGCACTCCTTTTTGAGAAAAGTATCTTAGATATCCCTAAATACTGCATTTTAAAAAATAAGTAAAAATTTTTGTGAGATTGTTAATTTAAAGATATGCTTATATTTTTACAAAAACTAATCCTTCCTTGATTTTATAAAAAATCGGGAAGGATTAGTACTGTTTGTATTTAAATATTATTCTGCTTTTGAACTTTCTGAATTGCTTGATGATTCACTTGCGGAAGTTTCGCTGCTTGCTGAACTACTTTCACTGTTTATAGCCGCATTTTCTTTATTTTGCTGTTCAATCATATCTTTTATCATTTTTTCGTATTCAGCTTGCATTTTTTCCTGTATTTTTTTCACGGTATCCTGCAAATTCATAGCTGTAAAGCTTGCTTTTGCTTTTTCGTCTATTTTAAACGTAATATTTTTTACTTCTTCATCTACTATTTTTTGAAAATCCGATTCTTTTACTATTGAAAGTATATTATTGTATGATATTAGCTTTGTATTTTCCGGAATATCTTTGTAATCCGCTTTCATTACAATATAACGGATTTCTTCATCTTCTATAATTTTAGGAACATTTACTTCTGCCTCTTTCAGATAATCATTAACCATTGGCGGAAAGTATGGATCTCCATCTTTGTATATTGGCATAATATACTCATTGTTTTCGTATCTCTTAGGCTTTTCTTCGCCTTCTTTAAGTTCACTTATCAATATTTCATACATTACATCTGTTATATGTTTGCCATCTTCTATTGATTTTAAATCAGCGTCTGATTTTTCTTTTACTTCTTTTAGTTTTTCTTCTGAAAGTGGGTTGTATTCCTCATCTAACAGTAGATATGGGATAAGATAAGCTCCGTAGAAATAGTCTTCAAAGATTTTCAGTTTTTCTTCTTTTGAATCTGCCAGTTTACCATTTTCTCCATAAAGACTGATAAATAATTTTCTTAGTTTTTCTGATATTGTTTGATATAGTAGAGTATCATCTTCTGTTATATTTAAATCCTTAAACAAAATTTCATTTACACTATACATCTCTTTTGCCATAGCTTTTATGTTTTCTTCTTCCTCAGCGGTAAAACTCATTTTTTCAGCGTCAAATTTATTATTGATAGCTATCATTTCTTTTGTATTTTGATCAGCCAATCTTTCAATATATTGGGCAACTGTTTCTTCGCCTCTTTTTTCTTTTGAAATATCACCTGTAAAGCCTGATGACAATATTTGTTGGTGGATATACATCATATTCAGTTTATAAAGCCCCATAGATATATTTGCGTCGTTGGCTGTACCGTAATTTTCATAAACTGTACTGTTATCTTTTTTCGAGCCACAACCTGCCACCATAATACACATCATTACAGTTAACATAATTGCCGTTATTCTTTTAATCATTCTTCTATATTCCTCCAAAGTTAATTTTATTGGTATTTTTATACAACAATGCCCATTATACTATTTTTTATAATAAAAGTCTATAATTTATAAATTATTTTACTTTATTTACAGTAAATTTATATATTGAGTATACCCTGACACTCGTCACCGATTATGTTTGTTATATAGACATCAACTATTTTGCCTTGCAAATTGTTAATATCTGTAACAGCGACAGGTATGTATGCCATTGTATATCCTCTTTGCAGTCCATCTCTGCCTTTTTCTTCTATCAATACTGAAACTGTTTTACCTACCAAATGTTGCATATATTTGTGTCTTAGTTCTTCTTCTACCTTCATTAAACGGTGGCTACGCTCTTTTTTTATATTTTGCGGAATTTGGTCGGTACGGTTTGCCGCCGCTGTGCCGCTTCTTTGCGAATATGCAAATATATGAATTTTAGCAAAATCCACTGTCTTTACAAAATCTATTGTTTCAATGAATTCTTCCTCTGTTTCTCCCGGAAATCCTACAATAATATCGGTTGTAATAACAGAATCTTTTATATATTTCTTTATATATTCCACAACTTGCAAATATTCACTCGAACTATAATGTCTGTTCATTCTTTTTAATACTGAGTCACTGCCGCTTTGTAGGGATAAATGGAACTGTGGGCAAAGTGTTTTAAATGTAGCCATCTCTTTTATATCATTCTCGGTAAGTCTTTCCGGTTCCATAGAACCAAGTCTTACCCGCTCTATACCTTTTGTGTTACAAGCCAAACGAACCGCATCTATAAAGCGATAATCTGTTCCTATACCATAAGACGTCAAATTTATACCTGTCAAAACTATTTCTTTATATCCCGAATTTGCTATATTTATTATCTGTGTTCTAAGTTCCTCAAAATTCATTGAACGAATAGGCCCACGGGATTTTGGAATTATGCAATAAGTACAGTAATTTTCACAACCGTCCTGTATCTTTAAGAATGCGCGTGTTCTGTTTTGATGTTCAGGCGACTTTCCGCTCTCAAAATCTTCTCCCTTTTGATGTGGCGCTATATTGATTATATTTTTGCCGTCACGCAAAAATTCTTTTACAGCAGACACCACACCGCTTCTGTTCTTTGTACCTGTAATTATATTTACATAATCAAATGTACTTACTTCTTCCGGAAACGCCTGCGGATAGCAACCTGTAAGAACCAATATTCCATTGGGATTATTCCTTTTTATCTTTCTCAATAATTGTCTTACTTTTCTGTCTCCTTCTGATGTAACAGTACAAGAATTTACAATAAATATATCTGCATTTTCTTCTTCTTCCGTAACAGCAAAACCTTCTGCAACAAAATTGTTGGCAAGAACTTCTGTCTCATACTGATTAACTTTGCAACCAAGCGTATAAAATTTTATTTGTTTCAAGACAATACCTCTCTTTATTTTAAAATATCTTTTCTATTGTTAATTTTAAACGAATAAATCCGCTAAAAAATAGGACGATACAAATCGTCCTGTTATGTTTAAAATAAAGAGAGGTATTGTCTTGAAACAAATAAAATTTTATACGCTTGGTTATTAAGAGGTGTGTGTTATGAATAATAACTATTTTATTATTTTTGATTTTTTATCAAAAATATTTTTTTCTGTGTTTTTCTATTTGTTTTTTAAATCTTTATATGGGTTTAAAAGTCAGGAAATAACTACAAAAAATAAAATTATATTCTTAGGTATAAGTTTATTAAGTACAATCATAACTTTAAAAACTTTTTCAATATTAAAATATATCCATACCGGTACTTATTTTATTTTTCTTACAACTCTTATTGCTCTATTATTAATAAATATTAATCTTTTTAAAACAAGCTATATGTTAAATATCGTTCTTATATTCTATACTGTTTTTATTTCAAGATTTCTGCTTATAACATTAATTTCATTTATTGCAATAAAATACGGCATTTCTTACACTATTGTAGTGAAATATATTAATTGTATTGTTCCTTGTTTAATCAGTATTTTATTAATTGCAATTTTCTTAATCGTAACCAAACTATATAAAGAATTTGAAATCAGCCTATTTTCAGAGAATAAAACTCTAAATCAAATAATAATCTTCTTTTTGTTATTATGGTTCAATGCAACAATATATTTCTCCGCGCCTCTTCAAAAAAATATTATTACCATAGAAAAAACAATAAATTTTTTCTTTTTCTCTATAATTAATATTGTATCTGTTTTAACAGTACTATATCTATTTTTTAAACATCAACGTTTATCGGTGTATATGGAAAAAATAGGGAATATTGAAACTGAACTAAAAATTAAGTCAGGCTATCTAGATGCAATTATCAGTAAAAGCCCATATATTTATGAAGCCAATATTACACAAAACCTTATAACAAATGGGTTTAATCATTTTGATGATATAAAAAGAGCATATAACAATAACTATAAACTATGTATTGAAGAAATGTCTCAAAAAATTATACACCCAGACGACAGAGAAATCTTTTTAAAGCATTTAAACAATAACGAAATTATTAAAAATTATATGAATGGTGAAAAAACTCTGTCTTTTAAGTATAGAAAACTTGTAGACAATGAATACAGATATGTTAAAATGATATTAAGCACAACTTGTGATATTAAAACCAAAGATATAAGAATGTTTGCATATTTGCAAGATATTCATGACAAAACCATTAAAAATATTGATTTACTGAAAAAAGCCCAAACCGACTTATTAACAGATATTTATAACAAAAGTACTACACAAAGGCTTATAAATGAAGCTCTTGTTTCACATAAAGGCGCTTTATTTATGATAGATGTTGATAACTTTAAAAACATTAACGATAACTATGGACATAATATAGGTGATATGGTTTTATGCAAAATTTCAGATGTATTAAAAAATACTTTCCGTAACAATGATGTAATCGGCAGAGTTGGCGGTGATGAGTTTATGGTATTTATTATGGACACAGTTGACCCTATTATTATTGAAAATAAAGCTAAAACTCTATATAACTCAATAAATGAAATTAATTTTAAAAAAGAACTTCCCAGTAATATAAATTTAAGTGTAGGTGTTGCCATTGTAAATAGTTTTAATTGTAAATTTGAACACATTTATATAAAAGCCGATGAGGCTTTGTATAAATCAAAAAACAAAGGTAAAAATCAATATACTCTCGTACCGTATAATATTTAAAAATTTAATATCAAGAAAGGAAATGTATCTTATGAAAAAATCAAATAAAATTACGATAATCGTTTCTTCTGTTGTAGCAGTAGGAATTATAGGAGCAGGCTCAATATATGCGATGTACAAATTTCCATATAGTTATCTAAGTATAGATATTAATCCGTCTATTGAAATGGAACTAAATCGTTTTGATAAGATATTAAAAGTAAATAGTGCAAACGATGACGCACAAAAAGTACTTAAAGACATTGATTTAAAAAACTTGAAAATAGATGAAGGGATTAAAATAGCAACAAAGGCTATGTATGATACAGGATATTTTAAAGACTTCAATAATGAAGTGATTGTTGCTGTCTCATCTAAAAATAAAGAAAAAGCCAATATATTGGTTGCTGAAATAAAAAACAATATTGCAAACACTGTAACACAAGACTCTGAAAATAAAAATACAATTAATATAGAAACAATGACAGTAAATAAAGATGATGTTGAAAAAGCAAAAAAAATGAATGTATCAGCAGGCAAACTCAATTTAATTGAAGATATAGCAAATACAACAGGGGAAGAAGTAAACAGTGATTACGTCAATCAATGGAAAAACACATCTGTAAAAGATATCAAGTATGCGCAAAAACTTGAAAAAGAGCTTTTAAACGAATTAGAAGACAAACTAAAAGAAATTGAACATATCAAGAGTAAAATCAATAATAACAATACAAAAGATATACAACATCTCGAAAAAGACTTGGAGAGATTAGAAAAAGAAGTTGAAACCATATTACAAAAATCCGATAATCTTACACATAATGAAATAGAATTTATTGATGACCTAATTGAATTAAAAATTGAGTTTATTGAAGAACTTGTCGAAAATTCATTGTCGAAAGTCCAAATTGACAAAGACTTACAGGAACTTATAAATACAGAAAAAGAAAATTTAATTAAATTTAAAAATAAAATTCAACAGGCAACCGTACAAAACAAAGCAGAGCTTAAACGTGAATTAGAGGCTATTGAAGATAGAATTGATTTTATATTGGATAGGGCAAACATTTCAGAAGCAATAAAAGATAAAATAGAAGCTCAAATTGAATTGGAAATTGATAAGCTTGAATTTTTAATTGACAACATTAACTTCACATTAGATGATATCGATCCTAATTTTACAGTTGATTACAAATTTCAAACCTTTGTGGAGAACGAATACAAGAAAATAAAAGCACTTAAAAAGAAAATTGAAAAAGCTACAATTAAAGAAAAAGAAGAACTTAAACGAGAACTTAAAGAAGTTAAAAACGAGATATATCACGATATTGACAAAACAGACCTTCCTAAATCTATAAAAGATCAACTTAAAAATAACTTTAAAATTGCATTTGATACATTCCTAATTTTAATTGATAATATTGGCACATATCCTGAGTATGATGACATAGACCCTGACTTCATATTAGACGATAATATTGACCCTGATTTTTCAGTCGATAGCACAGTGCAAAATCTATTCAAAGACGAAATAAAAAAAGTTGAAGCTCTAAAAAGAAAAATTAAAAATGCAACAATCAAAAATAAAGAAGAGCTTGAAAGAGAACTTGATTCACTTGAAGATAATATAAAATCACTGATTAACAAAACTAATCTTCCGGAATACATAAAAGATAAAATAGAAGATAGCTTTGAAGATGAAATTGATATTCTTGAAAAATATTTGGATTCAAAATATGATGACGACAACTATGATAAATACGATGACGACTATGATAATGACTATGATGATAACGATGATTAATGGATATTGAAAATTAAAATATTTTAAAAAGTAATAATTAAAATCCCCTATGATAGTTTATTTCATTCTATCATAGGGAAAATTTTTTATAAAAAACATTAGAAATTATGTGTGAAATTTATATAGATTATAATATGACAGTATAAGAAAAGATGTGAACATAAACTATTCTTATATTCCACGTGCGGCGGTTCGCCATGTCCTATGCGGACAGCAGTTACTTTGTAACATACAAAGTAACCAAAACACATTTAAGAAGGTCTTCCCCCTCTTAAAATACTCCCCCTTTTATATTTTGGTTTTTGTCATAATTTATATTGTGATGTATCACTCGCTTATGCTTGAATGATACATCAGATAAGTTTTGTTCATCTACCATTGTGTAATGGGTAATTTACTTTTTTTTCAGTATCATTCATTATCACTCAGATGATACTGAAAGGAGAGTTTTTTTAACTTGTTTTCGATAGTACTGTAAAATTTAAAGTAAATTTTTGATAGATAGTGGGTATAAATTTACTCTTTTTTTATGACTTTGGAACATAAAAAAAGACGTGAACATAGTCTACGTTCACGTCACTGGCAGGGGCAGAAGGACTTGAACCCTCGGCACTCGGTTTTGGAGACCGATGCTCTACCAACTGAGCTATACCCCTATAATATATTAATTATAAAAAAATCGCTTTTCAGCGACTTCTATTTTAAAAATCTGGTGGGCCTTCAGGGACTCGAACCCCGGACCAACCGGTTATGAGCCGGTTGCTCTGACCAACTGAGCTAAAGGCCCAGATTTTCTGCCATATCATTAAAATACAGCAGATATTAAATTGGCTCCCCAAGTTGGACTCGAACCAACGACCCTGCGGTTAACAGCCGCATGCTCTACCGACTGAGCTATTGAGGAATATTTGCTACAACATTTCTATTGTAGCTGTGTGTCGGCAAAGACCTATTTTCACAGGCAGCTTCCCGCCAACTATCTTCGGCACGTATG
>JAHHTQ010000027.1 GCA_020024555.1 Angelakisella sp. | reverse complement strand
ATTCTTGATTATTGAGTTAATTTATTTAGAAATAACTATCATAATATTTTATTAATTTTTTATAATTCATTTATCTAATACTTGCTATTTATTGTGTTCACTTTGGGTTGTATTTCAAATTTTTTTAGAATACAAAATTAAGTTTTTATGATATACGGTAAACTTTAAATTAGTAATTTTATAACACTATTTTATGAAATTTATGGTATATTGACATTTTTTTTATTTTATATTATCATTGATAAATAAAGTCAAAATATGGTAATATCACGCTGTAAACTGTATAGGTGTAACACAAGATTGAATTACAAATAAGGTCTTATATATTTAATTAAAATAGAATTAATATTAAAAATTATGAAAGGTGGAAGGTAAATGTTTAAGTTATTTGATGAAGAAGATGAAAATCATTTTACATGGGAATCGGTTGGTAATATACTTGATGGCAGAACAAATTTGGGAGAAAGTATGCCGGTTTATGTATATAGATTATTTGAGTTTACAATCAAAGATGCGTTGGTTAAAAAGTTCGGAAACGATGTTGCTGTGGAAGTTTTCAGAAGCGCCGGTGAATTGGCGGGTATTGAGTTTGCAAATCATTTACTGGACTTAACTTTGCCACTGAATCAATTTATTGCCAACTTACAGGCTGTGCTTGAAGAAAGTAAGATTGGTATTTTGCGTGTAGAAAAATTCGATGTTGAAACCGGAAATGCGATGTTGACAGTCGGTGAAGATTTAGACTGTTCAGGATTACCTGTTACAGGCGAGACAGTATGCAATTATGATGAAGGTTTTTTGGCAGGTATTCTAAAAACTTATACAAAGCGAGATTATGTAGTTACAGAAATTGACTGCTGGGCAACCGGTTCTCGTGTGTGTCGTTTTGAGGCAAACGTTAATAAAGCAGATAGGATAAGCAATGAATAAGAGAGATTCTGATATTCTAATACAACAAATCCGAAATATTGTGCGCAACAAGCCTTTGACAGAGGAAATTAAACTCAGTTCTGAGGAAAATGTAGATTTGCAAGATGCGATGGATTATCTGTCCACTTGTTTATTGGAGTGCAATATTTTTCTGAATCATTTACGATTAGGTGATTTAGATGTGCAACCACCCGGTAGGCATAATTTTTTTGCGGGAAGCTTGAAAGAATTACACGCCGCGCTCCGACATTTGACATGGCAGGCAAATCAAGTTGCCAATGGGGACTACAACCACAAAGTTAGTTTTTTGGGTGATTTTTCCACATCGTTTAATCAAATGATTCAGCAGCTTGATGAACGTGAAGCGCAGCTAAAAAAACAGTCGGATATGCTGTCACAAATGCTGGTATTTATGGAATCGGTTATGGACGGCTTAAACGACTGTATTATTGTGACATCAAAAGAAAACGGCGATATTGTTTATATGAATAAATCTGCGGAAAAGAATTTTTATGATGTAGACGGACATACGCTCCATTCTGAACAATATGCAGAACTGTTTACATATATTCAAGATTTACACTTGGAAAATTCAGAAGAGGCGATTTCTGAATTTTCTTGTGATTTTGGTGGACTAAACAAACAGATTTTTCAAGTACATTCATATACTGTACAATGGAATAAACAACCTGCGTATGCTCACTATATAGTAGATGCCACTGAGGAAAAGGTGCATCAGGAGCAAATGGAGGAAATGGCTTATACAGATGCATTGACAGGACTGTATAACAGACGTTTCTGTTTGGAAAATTTAGAACGAATAATCAAGGAAAATCTCGATTTTTCATTTTGTATGATTGATTTAGATGGCTTAAAATATGCAAATGACAATTTTGGACACAATGCGGGCGACACATATTTAATAAATGTTGCCAAAACGATTTTGCAAATAACCCGTTCTGTTGACTTTGTTTGTCGTTTGGGTGGAGATGAAATAGCAATACTTTTTTTAAATTGCAAAGAGTCCACCATTATTAATAAAATGGAACATCTTAACCGTATTCTTGCGGAACAATCGTCTGATTTTCCTATGTCAATCAGTTATGGGGTTTTTCAAGTTGAAAAAGGAATGAAAATAACAGTTGAAGATGTTATGCAACAGGCAGATGAAAAAATGTATACATTAAAGAAAAGCAAGAAAATATCACGGTAATTTGTAATTTACGGCGCATAGTTGCCAATATTATATTAATAAAAAGTTTTAAATTTAATAGATAATGAAGTAGTGAGGAGAAAAGATGTACACTTTTTTAGCTAGACAGCCTATCTTTGATAATAAATATAATGTGTATGGTTACGAATTATTATATCGAGATGCTGAAAGACTTTCTACGGTAAATGTGACTGACGGAAACTATGCTACAAAGCGTGTCTTATCAGATGCAATTACCCTCTTTGGATTGGGTACGCTTACCAATTCAAAACCGGCTTTTGTAAATTTCACCGAAGAACTCATATTGGAAGAATTTCCAATGCTTGTAGATTCAAAGGATATAGTTATCGAATTGCTTGAAGACGTAAATATTACTCCGGCTGTGATTGAAAAGGTAGCAAAACTTAAAGAGAATGGATATACCATTGCGCTTGATGATTATTTAGGTGATTCTAATTTTGATGAAATTTTGCCGTATGTAGATATATTAAAAGTGGATTTTATGCTGACGGATAGAGTGACGCAGGAGAATATTGCAAAAAAGCTGGGGAATACCTTAATTTTGCTTGCGGAAAAAGTAGAAACCAACGAAGAATATGAATGGGCAAAGTCAATCGGCTACAAGCTGTTTCAAGGATATTTTTTCTCGCGTCCGGTTACATACAAAAAGAAAAAGCAACAGATTTCTTGCGCCACTTTTGGTATGCTTATGACAGAGCTTGATAAAGATGATGTGGATTTTACAAAATGCTGCAACATTATACGTACAGATACTGTGCTTACCTACAAAATACTTCAAAAAATGTCAACTATTGAGTATTATAGATGTCATACCATAGATAAAGTGGAAACTGCTGTTACGTTGATGGGTATAAGTAATTTAAGACGTTGGTTATTGCTGGTTGTAGTAAGGAATAATAACAAAACATGCTCTGACGAGCTTGCGCGTTTGGCTTTTCTGCGAGGTCTGTTTGCAGAAAAGCTGATTAAAAAATCATCTAAATCAAACGGAACGGAAAGTGCGTTTTTTATGGGAATGTTCAGTCTCATTGATAAAATCTTTGGTGAAAACAAAGAAGAACTTCTGAAAAATATCGCTATATCTGACGAAGTAAGAACCGCTCTTTTGGGAAAATCTGAAAATATTTATTCGCATTTATTGGATTTCATCATCGATTATGAAAATCAAATAAATAAAATTTCTTTGAAAGATTTAGGTATTAACGTATCCGATGATGAAGTCCTTAGAATTTATGTGGATTGTGTTGCAAAAGTTGACGCTACATTTAAAGATGTTTAAATTTTTGGCTTTATTGTTATTAATAATGGCGTAGAAACATCTAGAAATGTACGTTTATATTTTATAATTTTCAATACGCTAAACTATAAGAGAATTAAAAAAAATATTATAAAAAATATATTTAATATGTATGTTCCTGTCTATATGTATTTATGTACTTGTCAGATAAAAATAAACACAAATAACCACCGATTATATAAACTCTTTTTTTGGTTTATATAATCGGTGGTTTGTAGTTTAATTAATTTGTGTTGTATATTTACTAGGTGATTGAATTAAATACTAATTAAACCTATCTATGTAGATAAATTTAACTATAAGTATTATAACCGTACTTATATATAGATATTAGGATAAAAAGCAATTATATGATTTTATATTGGCAATTCAATATATTAAAATAGAATAGATGCATTACCAAGGAGTGCCGCATCATTACCAAGTAAAGCAGGTAAAATATCAATTTCATCTCTAAACTCATCGGGAATTTTTGAAAGTATTTTTTTGCGAAGGGTATTGATTAAAACTTCTTGCTTACAAACACCTCCACCGATGATAAGTTTGTCTATATCCAATAGAATGATGATATTTGCATATATTGTTGACAGTACATCTGTCCATTTTTCAAATTCTTTGCAAACTATATTGTCGTTTTCTCTTAGCAATTCAAAAAAATATTTTCCGTCAAGTGTATTTTTATTTAATAATTGCGCGGTTCTGTTCATAACAGAAATTGTTGAAAAACTGTTTTCCAGATACTCATCTTTATTTTTATAATTACTGTATCCTATTTCGCCCAATCTAAAATGTGAACCTTGAACGATATTTCCGTCAATTATATATGCCCCGCCAATTCCTGTTCCAAGTGTTGTACAAAAGCAACTTTTGCTGTTTTTTGCATTTCCATAATAAAATTCACCAAGTGCGGCAGCCTTAGCATCATTTTGTATGGCTATTTTAAAATTTGGAAATCTCCTTAATAATTCTGCTTTTAGCTGAACGTTGTATAAAAACGGTATATTTTCAACACCACTGAGTATTATTCCGTTATCGCTGTCGACAAAACCGGGTGTACAAATACCGATACCTGTGATTTTATCTTTATTTGTTTTTGTAATTTTGCTTATTTCGTCAAAAAAATGTGTCGGTGTCATTTCTTTACCTGTCAAAAAGCTATCCTTATTGTATATATTTCCTTTTATATCAATAAATGCGTATTTTGCGCTTGTTCCACCTACGTCTATACTCAATAACATATATTAAATGTCCTTTCTCAATATAATTAATTGGTAATCATTATTTTAAAATAACCGCTTTTTGTCTTATTTGGTTCTATAATAAATAAATTTGCCTCTTTGATAAATCCTTTATTATGTAAATTATGGCAGTCGGTAGATGATGTTTGTGGTTCAAGACAAATAAAATTTTTATTAAGCGGTGTATAAATAACCAAATGTGAGCAGTTGTCATCTGACGTTATATTTACTTTTCTGTTTTTGTTTTTATAAAATATTTCTGCCGATACTCCTGTATTCTCTGTCATAAAAACCGTATCATAAGTTAGGTTATCAACATTTTTGTATTCTGATAAGTCATTGGGAGTATTTTTGATTTCTGTAAGTTTTCCTGTCGGTATTTTTTCTTCGTTTGCAATCATCATATATTTTACATTAGATTTTATTAATGTATTGTCATCACGCATAAAAAATGGGTGGATAGCTATACCGAAGGCAATGTTTTTTATATCATTGTTTTTCACTTCATAATTAATACAAACTGTATTATCTGTTAATTTAATTATAATTTTTAATGTTGATATAAACGGAAACATAGAAAAAGTGGGATTATTCTCATCTACAATATATTCGCCAAAGATACTTACGCTATCTTTCTCCGAATATGTAATAATATTTGTAAAAGGGGCTTTTCTTATAAACCCGTGCATTTTTGCCGTATATCTCTTATCTTCAAATATAAACTCATTATTATATATGCGGTTTGGCGTAGGATAGAGTATAGGTATACCGTATGTACCACCGTTTATGTATCTTTTGTGGTCATAGATAATTATATCTTCGCCATTAACAGTAAAGCCTGTTATATTCATACCGTCATTTATATCAACAGTGGCGCTTGTGCTATTGCAAGTCAACAGATACTGTTCTCTGTCATTTTTTATTATCTTTTCAATTTTTGTCATAATACAAAATCTCTTGTTTTCTTAAAAGTTTTGTTTAAATATAAAATTTGTCCGCCAAAATACTCTTTATTCGACGGACAGAGAACTATTTTGTTATTTGATGAAATCTTCACGCATTGGATTAAAGAAATCTATAAGCGAACCGCTTTCAATACACACGCAACCATGGGTTACCCCATTTTCTTTAAGTAATGTGTCACCTGTTTTTACAATACGTTTTTCATCTCCTATTTGAAATTCAAATTCACCGGAAGCTACGTATGTAATTTGTGTATGCGGGTGACTGTGTAAATCTCCCGCTTGTCCTTTGGTAAATTTATGTTCCACACACATCATTTCATCACAAAAAGCAAGGACTTTTCTTTCTACTCCGGAAGCGAGTTTTTGTACAGGAACATCTTTGTAGAATACCCATTGTTGATGTTTTTCTGTATTTTTCATAATATTGTACTCCTTCAATATTTACTCTATAATTTCTGCAAGTGATTTTTCATTATCAAATTGACTTAGATAAGTATAGTATTTTTGTGTCAATATTTCAATATCTTCATCAGTTTCGCTTATATCAATAAAAGCTGTATTCAGTGAAAAAGTCGTATCATCACTGTTTTGACGAGCGTATGGCGCAAATTCTATATCTATATTATAACCCAGTTCATCTTCTGTTTGGTACATCTCAGGACAAAGTATTTCCGTATCTTTCCATATCTTAATTAAATCAGCTTTTTGCGTTACAAGTAAAACCTTAACATCTTCGTTTGTAATTAATAAAGAATTGTCATCAATCTTTATTAATTTTGCATCGGGTGACAAATGCCATCTTTGAATATGTGCTGTATTCAGACGGTTACCTCTCTCTATATCGTCACGTACAAACATATCTCCTTTTGAGGTAAACACAACATTTCTTATATGATTACAATATGTATAGCCTTTGTGTTCAGCTTTTACATACATACCTTTTTCATTGGTTATAAGTTTCTTTACAGGACTGTCAGGTCTATATACGCCCCATCTGTTAGCATACATCTTATCATCGCAAATCGGACTGCCATAGCATAGTACAGAGTTATGCGAACCCATATTATATAAATAACCCCTTTGCGGACTGTTCATTTTTACACTGTGGTAGATGTGTCCGACATACGGTTCGCAAACTATATCTTTCCCTCTTACATTATAGTTTATCGAAAGCATATCCATATGATTATGACCGGAGTAGCCACAGTCTACTTTTGTTGACATAATAAAATATGTATCTTTTTTTCCGTATCCTGTCTTTCCGCAGGTATATCCCGATAAATTATCGCTGTAATATAATGGAATATCAACACTTTGTTTTTTTCCTATACGATAGTTGTATAAATCTGTACAATACTGATTTTTCAGCATTACTGAACCGAGTTTTAACAGTGGGTTTACCATTGGGCCTTGGGCGTCGCCGATACTCGAAAAAAATTCCGTTGGAGGTGTTATCATTGCAAGCATATCAAATGCTTTTGAGAGCTTTTCTCTGCCTTCTGCATCAAGTAACGGATAATTATTTTTTTGCGCAATATATACGCCTCTGTATATCATTTCACCGACTGCCGCACCGTAAGTATACGCTATTGAATGTTCTCCATAACCACCGCTTGTATTAAAGTCTTCTTTAATATGACGAAGTGTAATTTCAGCGCCATGCTTTTGCATCGCTGATAGAAGCTCTATTTCAGGGAACATTGTACCCATAATAAACGGAACTAAACCACGTTCCCACATATGATGATTGTGTCCTAGATATTTGTCATTATCAAGATGTCTGAATTGTATTGCCAAAAACCACATACGCTTTATAATTTGATAGGTAAGCTCATAATCAAGCTGATAAGCAAGCTCTGTATAGAGTAGTCCCAGATATACAACGGCAAGCCAGCCTACGCTCATAACGCATCTGTCTTCGGTATACATAAAGCGATTTGCATCAGGGCGCGTGTCAACAACTATTAGTGGATATTGCTCAAAGAAGTTTAACAAAACTTCGGAAAATTTATCAAGAACTTTTTTGTCTCCCGTCTCGTGATATAAAAATACAAGATATTCAAAGAATTGCCCACGTGTGAATAAATTTGCCGTACTGCGATGTTTTTTCCCTTCATCGAGAGGATAGTTAAAATGTGGCATATTTTCAAAATTTTTGCCTAAATCGAGCATACCACGTTTTCCACTGGGATATACATATATATTATCCATTAACTTTTTGCCAGCAAAGATGCAAAATTCTTTTAAATCTCCACTTAGTCCTAGGGAAGCCTGAAAAGAATACGGTATTTCGTCATCAGCTATTTTTTTCAAAGGCATACCACGATAGTCAAAAATAAATTTTACATTTTGGCGGGTATGCATATATTTTACAAGTTCTTTTTTCGCAAGCTCAATATCATTGTTATTAACAGCAGATTTAACTTTTTCCAAACCTTTGTAATCAAGATTGAAGCTGGAAAAAAATTCTTTATCGGTAACGGTTCGCTCATCTAATGGAATATTTATCATATTTATCACCTGTTTTATTCTGTAATTATCTAATTTACTTTTAATTTTATATTTAATATTCAGATTATTTTAATACATTCTCCGGAAAAGGTACCCAGTTACCTTTTTCTGTTTTATATTCGTTCAGTCCCATTTTTTCCTTCATTCTTTCCTGAAAATCTTTTACACGCGCATCTACTTCGTAAGGGTTACAAACAGACATTAAACGTTTATGACATTCGGCGACAATTTTTGCAATTTCAGGTGGAACATAACCTTCGGGAATTAGCGAATTATTTTCGTGCGGGTCATTTTCCATATCAAACAGTTGCGCCTTATAGTATGTGAAGTATACGTATTTATATTGTCTCCATCTAATCATAAACATACCGTCCGGTATACCGTGCGCGTGAAACTCACTGAATGTAAAGTCATTTAAGTTTGTTTCTTTCTCTTGTTTCATCAGTGGGTACAGCGACTTGCCGTCAATATTTTTAGGTGTATCCATACTGCAAATATCACAAAGCGTAGGATAAATATCAACGAGATTTACAGGGTGGTCAATAAATCTTGGTTCCACGTTCGGTGTGCGTATAATTAACGGAACATTTGCCGATTCATCAAACATTGTACATTTCCACCACATACCATGGTATCCCAGTTGCTCACCATGGTCACTGGTATATATAAATGTAGAGTTATCGGCTATTCCCAAACTATCCATTTTATCAAGAATTGCGCCTATTCTTGTATCAAGTTCTTCTATAACGCAACAATATCCGATAAGAGCTTTTCTGACTGTTTCCTCCGGTACATCTTCACATTTAAAATATGTGCGTAGCCATTCAAGCGGTTCGTTTAATGAGGAGAAAGGTGGTTTAAGAATATCTGGAACATAATGGATTTTAGATTCATAATAATTCCAGTGTTCTTGTTTGACATAGAACGGAAAGTGCGGACAACTAAATCCAACATACATTACCCAGTTATTGTTCTGATAATTCCCGTCAAGCCAATTAAGCGCATATTCAAGCAATCTGTCGTCTTTCTTCGGTGATTCGTCAATACCTATTTTTTCAAATCTCTTTTCTGCGCCCAGTCTTGCCCGTCTTGTCTGTCTAAAATAACAACCAATATCGGGCGTCTGCATATATCCTGCTTCAAATTCTTCTTTAAATCCATATTCACCTGCATGATGAAAATGTGTTTTTCCTATACACGTAAAATCAACGCCATTTTTTTTCAGATATTGCGCCATTCCTTCAACTGTTCCGTCATAAGGAGTAGAATTGTCCCATGTACCTAAGCGGTTTACATATTGACCTGTAAAGAAACTTGCGCGGGCAGGCGCGCACACAGGACAAGGCGAATAACAATTTGTAAAAACTGTACTTTTTTTTGCCAATCTATCAAGATTAGGTGTTCTCAATATTGATTTATCAATAAACTGCATCATTTGTTGAGAATGTTCATCAGACATTATCATTACGGTTCTCATAGTATATTAATCTCCTTTTCTTATTTATTATATATATTGCGTTGTATCATTATATTTATGGTATTTATATTCATTGTTATTATAAGACAGCGTTAAATTTTCTTCGTTAAAAGCTATTTTTTGAGCTGTACAGTCATTTATAAAGTCTCCAAAAGTTATAAATTCATCAACATCTGAATTTATACAAATATATGCTGTTTTATTGTTATATGAACGGTATTCGGTATCTACAAGAACATCTGTATATTTTTCCAAAGTTTCGCTGCTCCATATACCAACATAACCGTTTTTTCTCTTACCAAATAGCCACTTCTCTTTTATATGATATTCATCAAACATATTTGTCGGGAAAAATAGGTGCGTAAACTTGATTGGGTATGTGTCATCAATATTATAAATAATAAACAGTTTGTTTTCTTCCTGTTTCATAAACGGCATAATACCATTTCCGTACCAATAACCGGGACGCATAGACTTTTCGTATACAGGCGTACCGGGACTGTTAATAAATATGTTGCAGTATTTGTCAAGCGCCGAATACCACAAATGTTGCTGATAACCATATACTCCCGGCTCAAAGCAAGTGCGCCCATGAAAACGCATATTCATATTTTTAACCCATTCTCTTGAATACATCTCACAATTGGTATTAATCTTAAAATCAAAATCTTCACGAGGAGAAGAAACAGAAGTAAGAATGTAATTCTCATTTTTATAGATATTAATTTCTGCGTGTTCTGTTGTATACTTTATAGAAAGCTTTGTAGGATATTTATTTACAAGCGCTGTCGGTAATTTGTATTTTGTCTTATCAAAACAAGATATCCACATATTGAAATTATATTTTTCGTTTGCTGATATAATCGGAAATTTGTCATCAACAAAATTCATAAATTCCTGATTGGATTGCAGCGCCGGATTTATTACCCCGCCATACACTCTGCCCTGCGGAGCAACAACAACATCATCAAAAACGTGGCTAAACATAATATCATACATTTTATCAAGAACATTTGATGCAAGTTGCGAGAGTTCATTATCGGCAAAGTCCACAACATTCAGTAAAGCTCCTATTGTAACGGCTGAATATGTTGAGCTTGTAAATTCCTCAAAACCATCTTTTATTGTGTGTTCCAACCATTCTTTTGTACGCAATCTTCCTATCTCAAATTGCTCTGCGCCCGTTCTCCCACTTTCTGTAAATATTTCGTCTTTATACATTTCGCCTAAAAACATTTGTGCCGAATGGAACATAAGCGAATGGTTTTCGCTCCAAAAACACATACCGTCACTGCCGTTTTCGTCCATCCAGTATCTGAAACGCAAAAATACTTCTTTGATATGTAAAAGTATTTCCTGAGGTAATGTATAAAACTTCATAAGTCTTATAAAACCTGTTATCAAAAAGTCTGCGCAGTCTATATGTTCATCAATCAAATTTAAATCGCTGTGTAATAACCCAATATCTTTTTCTGTCTGGCGTCCAGTTGCATATCTCGCCAAAACGTGAAGAATTGCAAAATAATCCCCTGAACCCCTCTTTTGACTTTCTTTGTCAGCCAAAGTATTAAAATATACCTGATGGGCTTTTTCTTTATCTTCACCAAAATGGTATTCTTTATAATCATTTCTCATATATTGAAAGTTTCTTATAAATTTATAACCGTTAATTTCTGTTTCAATAGAAAATTTATTGACAGAGCTTGGCAAATTATATTCACATTCTTTTATACTATCTGTTTTATTATCATAAGTGATATTGAGTTTAACTTTGCTTTTTGTCGGTAAAGTAACTTTCTTGTCTGTTACGTCTATGCTTAGCATATATTTTTCGGTTTCACAAAGCGCGTCTGCTATGCTGTCATTAATAAATTTATTTAATATACATTCAGTATTATTTAAAATTTCTATACCGAATATATTTCGGCTGTCACGTATGCCTACGTTTTGCATTTGTACAAATATTTTGTTTATTCCTTGTTTTATATCAATGCTTACTTCTCTCTTTTGCATAGGTTTATATGTGGCAGAAGAAATTTCACATACCAAATTTCCATTTACCCATACATTAAGCGCAGGATAAGTCCAAACGTTAATACTGCATTTTGTATTTTTCTCCGCAACAAGCTCTGTATATGCAAAAGCCTCTATTTTTTGCGGAGTACTTGATGTCGAACACAAGTCAACAAAGTAATTACCTTTCGATATATAATAACCCCATAATTTACCGTTTGTATATTTATCATTGATTTTTACTTGTGAAGGTATCTCTGTTGTTGGTTTATCAATACCTACAATACGCATATATTGTTCAAATTTAATTTGGTCTTTTTCATTTTGTTCTATTATAAAAGGTTTAATATCGACTTCGGTTACAAGCCAGTGTTTAATAAAATTATCTGTTTTCATATAGAAACTCCTTTTTATAAATTATGCCAATATCATAAGAGATACTGGCATAATTAACGTTTTCATTATAAATCATTCTTTTACCGAACCCAGCGTCATACCTTTTACAAAATATTTTTGTAGAAATGGATATACACAAACTATTGGTAACAGTGTCAAAATCAAGGCTGCCATTTTCATAGTTTCCGTATGTATAACTATGTTTGTGAAATCTGCTGTTTCGTCCACCTTACCACTTGACAAAATTCTTTGTAGTACATATTGAACAACATATAGTTTTTCATTTGTGACATAAAGCATATTGTCCATCCAAGAGTTCCAGTGGGTAACTGCATACCAAAGAGATATTGTAGCAAGAACAGGTAGAGAAATAGGTAGATATATACCAAACAAAACTCTCATATTAGATGCGCCGTCTATTTTTGCGGCTTCTTCCAAAGCTGCAGGTATACCCATAAAGAAGTTACGTGTGATAATTAGAGCAAAACCTGTAATAAGTTGTGGCAATATGTATACCAAAAAGTTATTCATAAGACCTAGATTTTTAATAAGTATATATGTTGGAATCATTCCGCCTGAGAAATACATCGTAAATACTATAAACATCATTATGTACTTACGGTATGGCAAATTTGATTTTGCAAGAGGGTAAGCTGTCAGTACTGTTACAAATACGCAACAAGCTGTACCTATTACTGTTCTCAGTATTGTTATAAGGTAACTGTCCCAAAATGCAGGATTTGTAGCTATTTGTTTATAACCTGAAAAATCAAATTCTGTTGGTATAATATGAAATCCTGATTCATTAACCACATGAGACGGACTCATAGAAATAGTAACAACTTGCATAAAAGGAAGAATTATTGTTATTGTGATAAAAATTAGTAATGTATATGATATAATATCAACAAGCCAATCTTCTCCTGTTCTCTTTTTTTTGCTTTTTACTGTCTTCATATATTTATCTCCTTACCACAAAGCATAATCACTTGTTTTTCTTGCTATATAGTTAGTCAACATAACAAGTAAAAATGATATGATGTTTTTAAATAGACCTACTGCCGTAGAGAAACTGAACTGCATTTTTTCAATACCCATTCTGTAAACAAATGTTGATATAACGTCACCGACCTCATAAGTTGCAGGAGTAAGTAGGTTATAAACTTGTTGGAAACTGTCATTCAAAACTTTACCTGACTCCATAATGAACATAACTGTTATAATTGGAATAAGTGACGGCAATGTAATATAAATGATTTTCTTTATACGTCCTGCGCCGTCTATCTCCGCGGATTCATACAGTGATGGGTCAATACCTGTTACTGCCGCCAAATAAACTATTGAACCCCAACCTATACCTTTCCATAAGTCAGAAATAACAAGTACGCCTCTGAAATATTTTGGATCGGCAATAAAGAATATTGGCTCTAAGCCCATATATTGACGGATAATATTTATAAAACCACGTGAGGGTGACAAAAACTCGATAATAATACCTGAAACTATAACCCAAGATACAAAGTGTGGCAGATATGAAACAGATTGTGTGAATTTCTTGAACTTTGGTGATTTTATTTCGTTAAGAACTATACATAGCAGTATAGGTGCAGGGAAACATATTAGCAGTTTATAAAAACTGATAATTAGTGTATTTTTTAATACATCTATAAAGAAAGGATTTGAAAAAAGAGCCTTAAAATGTTTTAATCCAACAAAATTACTGCCTGTTATACCTTTTAGAGGATAATAATCTTGAAATGCTATTATTAAACCATTCATAGGACCATACGAAAATATTAGAAAAAAAAGTATTCCCGGTATCAGCATTATATAATAATCTCGGTAATTATATAAATTTGTAAAAAATCCGGGTTTTCTCTTTTTAATTTCTTTGCTTTGATTTTTTACACTTTTTGTTTTTTGTTTTTGAGCAATCATTGTTGTATTACCTCCAAAAGAGTGTTATTAATTTTCTTTTTCACTTTACTTTTTAAAAAAATGTTTTTTATTACTGCAAAAGCTTTTTTTAACCTTTGCAGTAATTTTTATAAAATTTTTATTATTTTTTGATACTTTCAAGGCGTTTTGCGTATTCTTCTTGAACAGCTTTTTCAACTTCCAAACCGCCTGCCTTATTAAATTCTTCAACAAATGTTTCAAAATAATCAAGTGGTTTTACACCTGTAATAATATCTGTATATGCTTTTTCTGTTATTGTATCAAGTGTTGTTATATTTTCTTTGTATTCAGGAACTGCCGGGGTATTAAATCTAAAATAACCTTTTGGAGCTATTTTGTTTCTGAATTCAATGGTTTTTGGTTCTGTTGTAATAGTATATGGCATAGTAACATCACAGTCTACTAAGATAATACCTTCTCTCCGTAAAGTATCGGCATCAACCAATGCCTTATATCCATCTTCTGTTTTCTCGTAATGTTTGCCTTCTATACCCATTCTAACCATTTTTGCATATTCTATATCCGTGTAATAGGCTTCGACCATTTCAAAATATGCATCAACTTTGCGTGGATCTTCAAAAGCTTTACTTGTAAGGAATGTAAGTTTTCCATATTTTGCCCAAGCTTCTGTACCACTCTTGCCATTTGGACCAATCGGCGCAGGACCTGTAACTATTTCCCCGTCAGGATTTAGTGCGTAAAATTCTTTTGCGCATACTCCTTGCGGACCATTGACGCTATTACCAGCATAATAATGATTTACCTGCGCAGATGTAAGACCTATTCTTCCATTCATAAATGCATGAGATAACCATGTATACCCACCATGATTTTCACCTGTGATAAATTCTTTATCAAGGATACCTTTTTGATACCATCTTCTCAGCACTTCCAAAGCTTGTTTTGCCTCAGGACGTGTCCATGGGAAAAATGGAATATTGTCTTCCCCAAGTTGCATTTCTTCAACTTTAAATCCTGTTTTTGCGCCTGTTACGCAACGCAGACCAAAAGCGCCGAATACTGCTGCAAAACTTCGTTCAGCCATACCCGCTGTATCCCGCTTACCATTTCCGTCAGGATCATTTTCAACAAAAGCTGTTAAAACGTCTTCATATTCTTCAAGTGTAGTGGGAACTTCTTTACCAACGGCATCAAGCCATTTTTTATTCCAATACATTGCCATTGGATAAGTTGCCATTGGGTGTGGCATTCCATAATTTTTTCCATCGAACATTAACTGTGTCCACATAGAACCATCATCATATTCTTGTGTAATTCGATAGTAATTAGGAGCTTTTTCTTTAATTAAATCAAGAGGCATTTCATGAATCATACCTCCTTCTATTAACTGAGCAATCAATGACATATCACTTAATGTAACAACATCTGGCATTTCGCCACCTGCCATACGCGCTGCAAGTTGTTCGTTATATTTTTTAGGATCTAATTGCCATGATTTTAAATCTATATTAAATCGTTGTTCAATCATTTTAACAATTTCAGCATCATCATCAATATATATTGCATTTGCATTTGGCAAAAACTCCATTATCGGTGGTGTTTCATTATTGACAGTCCCATTTGTTGTATTTGTTTTTGAACCACAACCTGTTACTGTACTTAATAATAACATAGTGGCTAATATAACTGATAAAAATTTTGTTTTATTCATACTATTATTCTCCTCTACTCAATTAATCAATAAAAATTTTAAAAGTTTTTTTGATAGTTTGTTTTGTCTGAAATATTTTGTATTTTATAAAACCTATTATTAATATTATTTATTTTTATCTTATATTCTTTATACAGCTATTTTTTATTTAGGGTTAATGCAAGAGCTAAACCAAAAACACTTGCATTAACCCATATATAATAACCAATCTGTTAAGATTAGCTATTTACAGCGGCAAGACGTTTTGCATATTCTTCCTGAACAGCTTTTTCAACTTCCGAACCACCGGCTTTGTTAAATTCTTCAACATAAGTTTCAAAATAGTCAAGTGGTTTTTTACCTGTAATTATATCTGTGTATGCTTTTTCTGTTATTGTATCAAGCGTTGATATCTTTTCAAGATATTCGGGAACTGCCGGTGTATTAAATCTGTAATAACCGTGTGGAGCGCTTTCGTTTCTGAATTTCATTGCTTCTCCTTGTATTGCTGTTGTTAAGTCTACGTTATCAAAGTTTACAAGCATAATACCTGCTTTACGTGCTTCGTCACCGTCAATTATACGCTTAATACCAATATCTGTCTCTTTATAGTGTACATCTTTTTTGCCATAACCAACTAATTTTGCAAATTCAAGATCTGTATACTGGTCATCAAGTATTTTAAAGAAAGCGTCTACTTTACGTGGGTCTTCAAAAGCTTTCGTTGTTAGGAATGTCAGGTTACCGTATTTTGCCCAAGCCTCTGTACCGCTCTTTCCGTTTGGACCAACAGGAGCAGGTCCAATAACTATTTCACCATCTGGGTTCAGCGCAAAGTATTCTTTTCCGCATATGTTCCAGTATTCAGGATTTTTTGTATCAGGGCCTGCGAAATAGTGAGTTGTTTGCGCTGATGTAAGACCTATTCTACCGTTCATAAATGAGTGTGATAACCACACATAACCGCCGTGGTTTTCACCTGTGATAAATTCTTTGTCAAGTATGCCTTTTTCGTACCATCTTCTCAATACTTCAAGGGCTTGTTTTGCCTCTGGTCGTGTCCAAGGGAAGAATGGAACATTGTCTTCACCAAGTTGCATTTCTTCTACTTTTAATCCTGCATTACCACCTGTTACGCAACGCAAACCAAAAGCGCCGAATACTGCGCCAAAACTACGTTCTGCCATACCTGCCGTATCTTTTTTGCCATTTCCGTCAGGGTCATTTTCTACAAAAGCTGTCAAAACATCTTCATATTCTTCCAGTGTTGTAGGAACTTCTTTACCGACTGCATCAAGCCATTTTTTGTTCCAGAACATTGAGAAAGGTGTAACAGCCATTGGTTGCATAACGCCGTAGTTCTTTCCATTATATACTAACTGTGTCCACATTGAACCATCATCATGTTTTTTTGTTTGTTCATAATAATTTGGAGCTTTTTCTTTGATTAGCTCTATTGGCATTTCGTGAATCATACCACCCTCTATTAATTGTGCCACAAGCGACATATCACTTAGCGTAATAACGTCCGGCATTTCTCCACCTGCCATACGTGCCGCCAATTGTTCATTGAATTTTTTGGGATCAAGTTGCCAAGCTTTAAGATCAATATTATATTTTTCTTCTATATGTTTAACGATTTCTGCATCGTCATCAATATAGATTGTATTTGAACCCCTTGTCCATTCCATCACAGGCGGTGTGCTATCGTCTATTGTGTTCGATTGTGTTTTTGAACCACAACCCGTTACTGTTCCTACTAGCATCATTGCTGCGAGTATAGCTGCTAAAATTCTGTTTTTTTTCATCTTCTTTTCTCCTTTTCTAAATAACTATTAAAAATTCAAAGTCAATAAATTTTGTACACAATTTAATTGATATATTATTGACTTTTAAACCGTACAGTCTTACATTTTCAATACAAATACTTTTATTAATTAAAAATATATGAATATTATTGTAAAACTGTTTCGTATTTTTTAATGACACAATAGTAACATTGTTAAGATTTTATTGCAATGTCATTTTTTTGTAAAATACCATTTTTTTGTTTTTACATTTTTTATAAAGTATGCACAGTAAACACGCATTGATATTTTGCATATTGTCTATATTACCCTAAAAAAATCTTCTTTATAGCAATAACACAATCAAAATTAATAACTAAAATTTATATGTTTTATACTGATATTTTATTAAAAATTTTTTAATAAATATAAGAAAATACATCATTTTGCAAAAAAATAACATTTTACAAAAAAATGTATTTGTATTTTTTTTTGCATTAACATATAATTTATGTATAAATTTTATAATATGTAGCACAAAAGGTAAAAGGAGATTATAAAATATGAATAGTAAAGATATCTTAAAAGATGGAATTACAATAAAAACTGTATACAAAAATTTTAAAGACTCTGTAAAAAAACGTAACAGTCCTTTTGATTATGCACAACTGATAAAACAGGATTTTCCTGAACTTGTGCAAAAAGTTATTGATAGTGCCAATGATGCGCTGGAAGATATTTGGTTATTACCCGGTTATCCTAAAAAGAGATTTATAGGTAATCCTCCACTATGGCATGATAATCCTTTTAATAATAATGAATATATATTTCAAATAAGCAGAATGCTACACTGGTTACCGATGATGCAAGCATATCTTTTGACAAAAGAGGAAAAGTATGCAAAGAAAATAATAGATGAGTGTCTTGACTGGATAGATGAGTGTCCCCGTCCGGAACTTTGTGATGAAAATGGTAGAGGTAGAATAGAAATTTTCAACTTTCCGCCATCAAAAGAATGGAGAGTTCTTGAATGTGGTATAAGACCATATAAAGTATGGATTCCTGCTTTGGAAATTTTAGTTTATTCAGATTTGCTAACTGTTGATATTTTTGAAAAAATACTACATTCATTAGTAGAACAATGTGAAGTAATTGAAAAGATTACACCTATGGCGTGGCCTTTGGCTGACCACAATCACTTTTTAATGGAATGTTTGGGACTGCTTTCTGTTTCATTTTCTTTTCCGGAGCTAAAAAAATCAGAAGAATGGCAGAGGTATGGTGTAGATGGATTTAATAGGGCAATCACCGCGCAAGTACTTGAAAGCGGAGCTCAGATAGAAGGTTGTCCTTCCTATCATAATGGTTGTATTTTCTGGTTTGCAAAAGCTCTTGTATATGAAAAAAAATATGGTTTTAAACTTTCTGATACTTATAAAGAATATTTTGCAAAAATGGTTGAACATTCAGTTTATGCAACAAGACCGAATGCTACCAATATTCCATGGGGTGATACAAGTACAGTAAGCGGTCTGCTTGTAAATGGCGCTATGTGCTCTTTTATGGGTAATAATAATATAGAAAGTCTTAAATATGCCCGACATTTCTTTGATTATGACACCTTTATTGATGCGGCTGCTACGGAAATATGGAAAATGGAAGATAATATCCCTGCTTTTTGTAAGGCATTAAAAGAAGTTAAAGATAATAAAGAGACACCAAATTTGCCAACTTGCAAATGGGATAAGCAACTAAAACATACATATATGCGTACAAGTTGGGAAAAAGACGCGCTAAGCATAGTTTTTGCTTGCAGGACTCCTGTTCAAAATTTACATGCGCATATTGATCCAAACGCTTTTGACTTTACGGCTTATGGCAGACCACTTGTTGTTGACCCCGGAAAATACACCTATCAAGATGGTGAATACAGAACAAAATTTAAAGGTATGAGTTGGCACAATACGCTAATGATAAATAATCAAAATGCGTGGGAATACATAGCATCATGGAAATATGGTGACCAAAAAGATGGTAATGTAGTAAACAGTTATTTTGCAAAAGACTTTATGTGGACAATAGGTAAACACATAAACTATGAACCAAGTGAACATACACGTGGAATTGCGATAATTGATGAAAAATTTGTTGTCGTTTTGGATTATGTAAGCCAATTAAAAGAAAACGACAAAATAGATATACATTTCCATATTGACAGTGTAAACGTCAATACAAAAGGAAATACAGTATATTCAAAAGATGCCGATATTGCAAATGTTATTATCAATTCTTCTGTAAAAGATATAAATATAGAAGATGCGAAAATTTCCGATGAAAATGATACATTCAGAAATTCCAAAATAGCAACATTTACTTTTGAGAATAAAGATGATGGTGCAAATATGAGTTTTGCAAGCATTATGTTCCCTACAAAAGAAAATGAAGATCCCGAAAATTATATACAAAACGTTAAAATTTTGGAAGTAAGCGAAAACGATGGTATAGTTTCTGCAAATATTTTGGTTAACGATAAAAAATATACAGTATCGCTAAATACAGTTAATGAAGAAATGAATATAAAAAATGAGAAAACGTGTCGGAGAAATTAACTTTGGTAAATACGCAACGGAAAATTACAAAAATGCGGGATACAATACAAAAATTATTAAGACAGCTCTGAATTGTGAATAAAATTCAAAATCTATATAAAAAGGAGTGTTTGTTTTTGTACATACCAATAGATGAAACCGAAGTAACAGATGAGATGTTATTTTCTGCGCTGGACTATAACAATAATGAATTGTCAAAAGTAAAAATCGCCTTAGATAGCAACAATACAGAAAAAGCAAAAGAAGAACTATGCGAATATTTTTTACATAGACAAAACAGAAAATTTTTGTTTGATTATCGTTCTTTACCATTATGTAAAATAAATCCTGATGAAAATCCATATTTTTGGCAATCATCACTTGGACTAAATGGTTCTTTACAAGATTTTGTTAAAAAATCTGCCGATAAAATAATGAACAATATCTATCTCCTACCGGGTGGAAAGCATGGCGAGATAAATTTGGGCAAAAATTATGAAAATATGTTACACTTTGATTTTATAAAAGACAGAGGTAAGTGTCATAGATATCCGCTTGATATGTTCGTTCGTGGACAATTTTTTGAAGCGCTTGCAATCAAGTATCATAATGAAGATAATTATGAAGTTGTGGAAAAATTCAAAGAAATATTATATAAATTTTTTGAAACCTATCCTTTGAAAATAGTAGATACAAGTCCTACCGCAAACAGATTTATGTATACCGAAGACAGAGATGTAATGAGTGTAGGTTGGCTTACAATAGTATTTATTTCATTACTTTACACTCGTTTGCCATATATGTCAGGGTATCAAGCGACATTTGATATTATTAAAAGAATATGGTTTTTCTCTATGCAGTTCAGAAGATTTGATGAATGCCCATACAAAAGTTACAATCATCACTTGTGGGAACGTGGCTTAGTACCTTTTATAACAGGGGTTATGTTGCCTGAATTTCCTGAACTAGCCTGTATGAAAGAACATGGGGCAAAAATTGTACGTCAACACATATATGATGATTTTACCAAAGACGGCGGTTACAGTGAACATTCAACAGCCTATCTTGCCGGAGCAACACTTGGTGAAATGCTGACACGTGGTATATGTATTTCAAGATTTAATAATGAAAAATTGCTTGACGATGATACTATGGGTATTGTTTCGAATGTATTTAATTCCCTTGCAATGATAAGTCCACCGGGAACAAAATATATATCAATAGGAGATAATGGCGGTCCGGAAATCAATCCAATATTATCACTTGGTGTAAGTAGCGTAAACAATACTTATTGCAAAGAGGTTCTTGAACAGAGAACAATGGGCAAGGCGACTCGAACTGTTCCAACTGATTTTTGTAATACAAATATCGGTTATTATATGTCCCGAAACAATTATTCAGATAAGGCAAATATGTTGCTTGCTTGTATAAGAGAAGATAGGAGTACATCGGGACATAATCATATGGATATGTTGTCGCTTAATTGTATATGGAACGGTGAAAATATTATAAATGAACCCGATGTTGACTTTTTATATCATAGAGTAATTATGGGTAGTGAAGAACGAGGCTATTATTATAATATGGAAAGCCATAACTCAGTACTTGTCCATGGTAAGCCTATTTTGCCAAATAAATATTACGCAAATAAATGGGGAGTATTAAAGCCAAATTGTTATATCAGTGAGTACAAAGCGAATAAAGATTATTCATATATAGATGCTTTCCATGACGGATACACATTTTGCAGACATCGTAGAAAAATACTTTTCAATAAGTCAAAAGGGTTTATTGTAAAAGATATTATTGAAAAAGGTACACGTCAAAAAAATCCTCATATACAAAGATGGAATTTAGAGCATAGTGTGTCGGTAAATGAGCTGTCGGATAATATGGTTTTGCTTACCAAAAATGATGTTAAGCTTTTATTTAAATGGGATAATGCAATAAAGATAGATATTCATTCCAATTATAATCTATCCAAATTTTACAGTGAAGATATACCGTATGTTATTGATGTATATTTTGGAAATGAAGAACCAACTCCCGAAAATCCAAGTTGTGAAATAACACTAAAAGCCATTGATGTATCTAACTATAATGATATAAACAATATAGATTACAAAATATTTAATGAACTTAAAATATCGGATATTGATATTTTAAGTTTTAGTAACTTAGTAAAATATAATATAAAAGGAGATAGTGCTTATGTTTGAAAAAGAATACAAACTGGCTATTGAAAAAATTAGAAGAAACAGTGAAAAAATAGGGGCAACTTTCCCACATGTAGGAATAGGCGCAAATGGCGAATTTAATAATGAACCTATTCATTTTTGGACAAATGGTTTTTGGGGCGGTTTGCTGTGGTTGGCATACAGAGAAACACATGATTCAAAACTACTTGAAATTGCATACGATATAGAAGAAAAACTTGATGAACCATTAAATGATTTTATACATATGCATCATGATGTTGGATTTATATGGATACCGACAGCTTTACAGCATTATCTGAATACAGGTTCTGAAAAGTCAAGAGTACGTGCTTTAAAGGCAGCCAGTATACTTGCGGGAAGATTTAATCCAAAAGGTAATTACATTCGTGCATGGAACGAAGATATACTAAAAAACAGTGCAGGAATAGTTATTATAGACTGTATGATGAACATACCACTACTATACTGGGCGTCAAAAGAGACAGGTGATCCACGGTTTAAGCATATTGCTATGTCTCATGCAGATACTGTATTAAATAAAGTAATTCGACCTGATAATACAGTTCCACACCTTGTTCGCTTTAATGAAAACACAGGTGAAAAAATAGAGTGCCTAGGCGGACAAGGAAAAGATGCAAATTCTGTTTGGAGCAGAGGACAGGCTTGGGCAATTTACGGTATGGCAATTTCTTACAGGGAGACAGGTAAAAAAGAATATTTTGATGCTGCAAAAGCTATTGCGAAAAAATATATGTCAAGTTTACCTGATAACAAAATACCTTACTGGGATTTTTGCAGTGATGAAAAAGATAAATTTGCAAAAGATTCTTCTTCTGCAAGTTGCACCGCAAGCGGACTACTCGAAATTGCCTCTTTGTGCGATGATGAGAAGGAAAAGCAATTATATACAGACTATGCAATAGAACTAATAGACGCATTGATAAAAGAATGCGCTTGTTTTGATGACAGCATACAGGGAATACTGAAAAACGGAACTGTAAGCTATCCGAACAATAAACACGTAAATGTTCCGATTATTTATGGAGATTTCTACTTTATAGAGGCTTTGGATAAATTAAAAGGGCTAAAAGGATTTTTCTGATTTGACAATAAAACAGCCCGCTTTTGTATAAAAAACAATACATAAGTGGGCATATTAATATAATTTAAATAATTGAATTTGATACTATGTTTATAATGGAAAAAGTTTATTTGCTCTCTTATTCACTGTCATTTTTGATATTCTTTTTATAATATTGATATGGTGTTATACCATATTCCAATTTAAATATCTTTATAAAATATTGTGTGGAGTTGTAGCTTAGGCGTTCGCCTATATCTTTTACAGATATACCTTGTTCCAGTAATTCCAAACTTCTTTTCATTTTCTTTTCTCTTATATAGTCACTGTAACTTTTATTAAATAACTGTTTAAAAGTTCTGCTTAAAATATAAGTTTTAGTATCAAATTCTTCTGCCAAAGTTTCCAGAGAAATGTTATTTTCAATATTTTTATCAATATATTCAGTTAATTTTGATTTAAAATCTTCATCAATACTGATGCTTCTCTGATGTAAATTTTGCAGATAAATTTCACATAGATTACATAACCATATATAAAATTCGTCAATATCTTTTATTTTATCAAAATATTGTCTTAAATCATAGTTATAAATCGTATTTGAATCTAAGTTGTTTTTTTCTATGATGTTATAAAATAATATACTTAAATCACGTAAAATAATAATGCAATAATCAATGGTATAATATCCGTTTTTTAAGGCATCAATAAGCATATACACATTTCCCTTAAATTCTATATAGTTTTGCGCGATGAGTGATGCTTCTATATTGGAAAATAACTTTAAATGACTTCCGTATCCATATCGTTTGGATATATTCAAATTATCATAGGTAAGCACCAAAGTTTCAGGAAAGATATAGCTGTATTGACGGGTAACATTAGCTGATTCATAGGCTAATTTAAACGCCTCACTTGTAATTTCATATTCATTTCCTATAAAGATTTTTGCTGTTTCATCATAGCTTCTTATCAAATTTTCAAAGTTGTTTTTAATATCTTTACAGTCCGGTTTATTATAGATATTAATTACCGTTATTTGATTATTTTCCATTGATGTGCAAAATATTTGGCATCTATCTGATATCTCATTTAAGTTATTTTGAAGTTTATCTATCGGTATTGTTGCATATTTATCACTATTCAATTCAACAATAAAACACAATATATTATTGTATTTTAAATCTGAACAAATCTTTTGAAATTCTTCTTCTGAGTTTCTGCCAATTATAAGCGAACGGATTATATGTATTTTTATAATAGGTTCAGATGCGTTTTTGATAGTATTTAAATCATTTACACGTTGACCGATAAGTTCCAAAGAATTTTCAACCGGATTGTATTTTTTAACATTAATATCGTATTTTTCCAAATATACCTGCATTTTTTTTCTGTATCTTGCGTCGTTTATTAATACAATGACAACTACAAAGATTGTATTTACCACAAACAATATAATATAACTTATAACCAAAATTGTATAATTGGGATTTAAATTATAATAAAACATATTATATGGTAACATATAATTTAATGTAATGTCAAAATTGTCACTTGTATAAGAAACGGAAATAAAGTTATGTTCTTCAAGATATTTTTTTAATTCAGTTAAAGTTTCTATATTTTTTATATCAATATTATCCTTATAATATCCTGTTTTGTAAATTATGTTATTTTCTTTATCAGCTATGCAAAATACGCCTTTTGTTTCATCAATGTATTTATTAAATTCGTTTACTGAAATATGTACTGCCATTGTAATTGGTTCTGGCTGTGGCAACCATAAATTAATTTGTGTTACATAAGTTATATACTTACCCTGTGATGCATAAAGATTATTGTCATAATTTAAAAGTGCCGTTTCGACATTTTTCTCAATGTATGGGCTATACCAAGGTATCAAATTATTAATTTCGTTTTCTTGTACATTAAAGTGCATATTATAACTATTGGTAATAATCGTATTTGATTTTTTGTAATATATGTCAATAGCCTTTATATAAGGATTATTCTCCTTGATACTGCTTAGTTTAGATTGCAGATTTTGTATTGAAGTGTAATCATTGGATATATCTTGATATTGGGGTTTTATTATATAACTGTTTTTATCATAAGGAATAAAATATCTCTTTTTGATTTCACACAAAGAATTTAATAAATAATCATCAATATTTTTTAGTCGGCTTGTTTGTATTTGATTATTATATTCACTGAAATTTTCCTTTATAATACTTTTTGTACTATTATAGTAAAACAAATAATTTATGAATGTAAGTATAATAACAAATATTATATTGGTTATTATTGTTATAAAAAGAATTGATGAATCTTTTTGTATGGCAAATTTATTTAAAAATTTTTTCATTTATACACACCCGTTATTTTCCATAAATGTTTAAACTATATTTTAAAATATTTACAATAATTTATAAATATACCCTATTAGTTTATCATAATTGTATACAAAATTCAACATTTTTTATTTTATATATAATAACTTATAAAAAGACTAGGTTTTTGTAATTATTATATAATAGTTTATTTTAATTTGACATAAGATTTTTGTTGAGTTTTTATGGATATAAAACATAGAAAAAAACCAACTTTAAAATGAAAGGAGTACTTATGGAAGATATTTTTTTAGATGCATACGTTAAATCAATGGAAAAAATTAAGCGTAACAGTGAAAGTATAGGTGTGAAATTTCCACATGTTGCAATAGAAGAAAACGGAAACTACAATAATGAGAGAGTAGGTTTTTGGACAGGTGGTTTTTGGTGCGGTCTATTGTGGCTCAATTATCGTGAAACCTATGACCCTAAGATTTTTGAAATAGCCAACGAAATCGAAACTATACAAGATACTGTTCTTGATGACTTTGAACAGTTACACCATGACGTAGGTTTTATGTGGTTGCCGACAGCTGTGGAACACTATAAACATACAAACAGCGCTATCTCCCGAAAACGCGCTTTAAAAGCAACTTCTGTTCTTGCAAGCAGATTTAATCTTGCGGGAAAATTTATACGCGCATGGAACGGTGATAGACGTATTGGTTGGGGTATAATCGATTGTATGATGAATTTGTCCCTTCTGTATTGGGCAAGCAAAGAAACAAAAGATCCACGATTTAAGCAAATAGCCGAAGCACACGCAAAAACGGCACAGAAGGCTTTTATTCGTGATGATTACAGCGTAGTACATGTTGTTTCGTTTGATTATAATAATGGTAACAAAATAGAAAATATGCAAGGACAGGGAAAAAGCCCTGAGTCATCATGGTCACGTGGACAAGCATGGGCAATATACGGCTTTGCCATATCGTATCGTGAAACAGGCAACGCAGATTTTATTGATACTGCAAAAAAAGTGGCAGATAGATATATGGAAAGACTACCGAAAGATAAAATAGCATATTGGGACTTTGATACGGACGAAAAAGATAAATTTGCCAAAGACACATCTTCAATGTCAATAGCTGCCAGCGGTATGCTTGAAATAGCAAAACTTTGCAGCAATAATGAAGAAAAAAACAAATACATAAACGAAGCAAAAACTCTGTTAAAAGTACTTATAGAAAAATGTGCTTGCTTTGATGACAGCACGCAAGGAATAATAAAAATGGGTACGGTAAATTATACAAATAATAAATATGTCAACGTTCCAATAATATATGGTGATTTTTACTTTGTTGAAGCTCTTGGAAAATTAAAAGGTTTAAACGGTATTTTTTAATACTTAAAATATTAAACAAAAATTAAAAATGAAAGATGAGGTTATTTAATTATGGCTATTTATTGGGGAGATATACACAATCATTGTGGAATTTCATACGGATATGGTTCGTTGAAAAATGCACTGAACACAGCAAAAAACCATTTGGATTTTGTTGCGGTTACAGGACATGCTATGTGGCCAGATATGTACGAACGAAAAGAAGAAACAGCCTTTGTAGTTGATTTTCACAGAGAAGGCTTCAAAAAACTGAAAGAGCATTGGGACGAGACAGAGAAGCTTGTGGCAGATGCAAACAAAGATGGGCTTGTTACTTTTCAGGCTTATGAAATGCACTCTTGTGAATATGGTGACCACCACATTGTTTCACCTGATGACTCCTTACCGCTTATTTACAGAAATTCACCTGCTGAGCTTGTAAGTGATGTTGGCGTAAGAGCTCTTACTGTTGCCCACCATATAGGTTATACCCCTAACTATCGTGGTATTGATTGGAATAAATATGATGAAAATATCACTCCTCTTATTGAGGTTTGTTCAAAACATGGTTGTTCAATGAACGAAACAGCGCCATTTGCATACTATCACAATATGGGTCCACGTGACAGCCACAACACTGTTAAAGAAGGTTTAAAAAGAGGCTATCACTTTGGCTTTGTTGGTTCAACTGACCACCACTGTGGATTTCCCGGCTCATACGGCGACGGAAAACTAGCTGTAATAGCTGATGAAAAATCAAGAGAAAGCATTTGGGACGCTTTGATAAACCGCAGAACGTATGCGGTAACAGGCGACAGAATTCTTTGTGATTTTAAAGTTGACGGTAACGAAATAGGCAGTATTGTTCCTGTTACAGAAAAGCCTGTTAATATAAAATATAGTGTTAAAGCTTGCTACAACATAGATAAAGTAGTTATTTACAAAAATTACAAACCTGTAAAAATTGTAGAAGGACTGATGTTAGAACCGAAAGAAACTGATTCCTCATATAAATTCAGAATAGAAATGGGCTGGGGAAATAATAAAGATGATTTATTTGAGTGGAAAGGCAAAGTAAGTGTCTCTGACGGAAAAATACTTGATGCCGAGCCTTGTTTCAGAGGTAGAAGCGTTCTTGCCCCAAGTACTGTTACCACTGATGGTTATGATGATGCAAACAAAATTGACGATAAAATTACAGAACTTACGGAAAATACTGTGGAATGGCAATGCTACACTGTAAAAAACGTTTCTCCTATGCACCCGCTTACATCTGCTGTTGTAATAGAGCTTAAAGGTAATCCTGACACAAAAATTACGATAGATATAAATGGACATAACAGAATATGCACAGTTAAAGAACTTATGGAATATGGTTACAGCGAACATACAAAATATTTCCATTCACAAGCATTCAAAGTTCACCCAATAATAACAGAGAGCCAATATACAGTAAGCGGTGAATGGGCAGATACTGTTGCTCCAAAATCAAAAGATTTTTATCATATGGAAGTATTTGAATTAAATGGCAGTTGCGCTTTTGTAACACCTGTATATTTTAAATAATCCTTATACCTATCAATATAACCAAAGCTTAATTTGTGAATTGACTTATCAAATTAAGTTTTGGTTAAAAAATTATATTGCATCTGAGATATTTATAAGGCGTATTTAATGTTATTAATAAATAATAAGAACATTAATAAATAATAATATTTATTCAAAAATATTATTAAAAGATAA
>JAHHTQ010000026.1 GCA_020024555.1 Angelakisella sp. | reverse complement strand
GAGTATTTTAAGAGGGGGAACACCCTCTTAAATGTGTTTTGGTTACTTTGTCACATACAAAGTAACTGCTGTCCGCATAGGACATGGCGAACCGCCACTCGTGAGACGTGAGCAAAATTTTTGTTTATATCTTAATTTTTATTCTCACGTCAGACTATTATTATTTGCAATAATAAGCCTTTTGGCGAACCGCCACTCGTGAGACGTGAGCAAAATTTATGTTTATATCTTAATTTTTATTCCCACGTCAGACTATTATTATTTGCAATAATAAGCATTTTGGCGAACCGCCACACGTGGAACGTGAGCAAAGTTAATGTCTTATTTATAATTGTTTTTGCGCATTTTCAAGATATTTAACAGAATTTGTTAATTGAGAGATGTCTTTAAAATTGTGATTGTACAGTTCAACTACCGCATTACCTTTATAATTAATAGTTTGCAATTTTTTGAATAATTTATAAAAGTCAAAATCACCTTCACCTATTGGCAAACAGTCCATTTTTTCGTTGTTATTAATACTGTCGCTTAGGTGCAAATGTACGATATTTTCTCCCATAGCGTCTATAAATTTTTGATAATCAATATAACTACGTCGTGTTTGTTTTAAATCCAACACAAAATTAATGTCAGGTAATAATTTTTTTATTTCCTCCAAAAAAACAGGTGACGAACTTTTGCATCTGTCAACACATTCTTGCGCAAGTTTTATTCCACTGTTTTTGGCGAGATTATGAAGAATATTATATTTTTCAATATATTGTTCGGCAGTTATATTATATTGTTTTACCGCTCCGTGAAATACGCAAATATCCGCGCCAAGTTCGGCTGTAAAATCAAATATTTTTTTGTAGAGTTCCAATCCTTCCTCTGTGCGACGTGGATAGTCACCGAAAATAAACTGTGTTTCAAGCATTGATGTAAAAGGGTGTACGGATAAAATTTCTGTATTGTTTTTGTTTTTTATTTCTTTTATGGTATCCAAAAAAGGTTTATCAAATTCCGAAAATGAGTTTATGAAAAGTTCCGTATACTTACAATTACAGTCATTGATTTTTTGAAATGCGAGTTCGGTTTGCATAGGATAAAAACAAGCGGTTGAAATACCGATTTTCATTTTACAGGATAACCTCCATATAATTTATTGCTTATAAAAAAGGCTTTTTTCTATTAGTAAAATACTTAAAGAAAAAGCCTTTTTTATATGACTATTGTTTTTTTTCGTCGTTTTTTGGTTTTATGTTTGCGGTAAGCCAAATATCTGCCATTTCAAAAGCGTCTGCAAGGGAAGTTTTTTCACCTTTTTTTATAATTGCTTCCAGTGGGGTTTTGGTTTTATCAGTAGATAAAAGATGTACAACTATTTTTGTTGCTATATTAACATCATCAACTTTTTGGGTATTGATAATTTGCATAAGTGTCACAAACGGTTCGTAAGGAAAACCATAATAGATAGTGTCTCCGTTTTTTACAAACGGTCTACCTTTATATGTTTGCCATTTTTTTGTTTTTTCCATCTTGATTATCCTCCTAATATTTAATAAAAGGACTTGCGTCCCATAGAATTTACAATTTTACTTATTATAGAGAGTTAGATATAAAATAAAAAAGACGACCGACAAAAGACCGTCTTTCTATACTTATCATAAAAACACATTATTAATATAATGCTCATAAGAACACATAATACCATAACCTGCAAATAAACATCAATTAAATCAGTTTTTATTTATATAATTCTTAACAAGTATTTGTAAAAGTTCATCTCTGTCTATATGTCTTATAAGACTGCGCGCATTATTATGTGTAGTAATATATGTCGGATCTTCGGATAAAATATAACCTACAATTTGGTTGATAGGGTCATATCCTTTTTGTTTAAGCGCATCATATACTACTAAGAGTGTTTCTTGTACCTCTTTTTCCTTATCACCGGCTATGGAAAAAGATATGGTAGGTTCGTTAATTGCCATATATAAACACCTCCAAAAGCAACGTTAAATTAAATCTCTTTATTATTGTATACTATTTTCAGGTAAATTACAATACCTTTTTTGTATAAATTGTAAATATTATAATAATATTTATTTTGTATTGGCTGATGAATGACTGCTGATATTATATTTTTAAATATATAAATATTTTTATTATTTTTTAATATAAATATATAGAAAGACATAAAGGGGATAGTTTTTATGATGAGTTTTATTATGTTGTTTATTATAATTTTTTCGGTGGTAACGGCATTTTTTTCGGGGAATATATCTTTGCTGTCGACAGGCATAATGCAAGGAGCGGCTGACGGAGTTCAGCTTATTATCAGTATATGTGGAAATATTATTTTGTGGAGCGGACTTTTAAATATTGCCGACAAGTGTGGAATAACAGATTTTTTGGCAAAGATTATCTCACCTATTATATGCAGGTTTTTCTTTCCTAAACTAAAAAAAGACGGCGATGCAATAAAAAATATTTGTATGAATATATCTGTCAATTTATTGGGACTTGGGAATGCCGCGACACCATTGGGACTGGCGGCAATGGAAAATATAGAGAAAGAGAAAGGTATCAGTGAGACAGCGTGTGATGAAATGATTTTATTTGTGGTAATGAATACAGCGTCAATGCAGTTAATCCCGACAACAGCGGCTTTTTTGCGTATGCAAAACGGAAGCAAAGCGCCTATGGAGATACTGCCTTGTGTAATTATCAGTTCGATAGTGTCATTAAGTGTAGGTATTATTATGGCGAAAACTATTTCTAAATTAACAGGCAAAAAGGCGCGTTGTTGATTTATATAAATATTTAAAGGAGAAAAGTGTAGAATGTCTGATGCAATCATTCCGATAACTGTGCTTATAATTGTTCTTACAGGCGCAATAAAAAAACATAATGTATTTGCCGAGTTTTTGGACGGAGCAACGCAAGGGTTACATATTATCGTAAAAATTGTTCCGTCACTTGTTTTAATGGTTGTGCTTGTGACAATGTTTAAAAGTTCCGGCGCATTAAATGTACTTACTTATTCGCTTCGTACGCCTTGTAAAATTTTTAATATTCCGCCGGAGATAATACCGCTCGCCATTATGCACCCGCTTTCGGGTGGCGGTTCGCTCGCTTTGTATAAAGAACTGCTTTTAAACTATGGGCCGGACAGCTTTATAGGGCAAGTAGCGTCTGTTATGCAAGGCTCAGCCGAAACCACATTTTATACGATAGTTATATATTATGGCGCTACAAAGGTACGTAATACAAGGCATACGCTTGTGTCATCGCTAAGCGCGGATTTAACGTCTATGATAGTGAGCATAATAACAGTTAGATTATTGTTGGTATAGATATATTTTAATAACAAAAAAGATTGGGAGATATATAAATATTCCCAATCTTCAAAATAGTTATGTAGTTATGTTTAATTTCTCATATTCCGCCTTTGGCATATAACGCTCTGATTCTTTATCCCATATTTTTTCTTCGGTTCTTTGTTTTAATATATCTATATCAGCATTAAAATTAAATTTTGAAGAAAAATTGATTGAAAAGAATTTTGATTTGTCTGCTGTATAGCCGTCAATATATAATTTTGCGGTTGGAAAATTTTTGTTTGTCAAAACAGCGAATTCTCTTGATTTGTTAACAAATTCATCAATATTTTCCGTATCTTCGAGTGTTAAGTCTATACGTACAAAATCAACATAATCAAGATTATTGACATCTGTTTCAGTATCGGTATTGTTAAATGGATTGACAGATACAAGTATATTAAGGTCTTTTACGGAATTTTTATCAGGAATATTATTATATAATACGTCTTCTATATGTCTGCTTATTTTCAGTTCGTTGATACTGTTTTGCGGGCCTAAATATTGTATTATATTCGGAATAATAAGCGCCACGCCACTGAATATTACAAGGCAAAATGCTATAAACATTGATAAAAAGTCATATTTGAGCTTTTTGTTATTGGCGAAAAACGACGCTATAAGAATTTCTATTCCAAGGGATATAAAAATAAACGGGGTAATTGCCGACAGTAGCGTAAAATTAAATTTTTGAAAAATTACCGAGTGTATGGCAATAGAGCCTATTGCTACAAGGGTAAGTCCAAGAGTAAAAGTACCGACACGTCTGGTTTTTGGTGGCATATAGTATTTTAATATATCATTATCAGTTACGTTTGCGTTGACTGTGTTTTGCGGTGAAACATTTTCTGTCACAGTGTCTGTCATATTTTCATTATTTATGTTTTGTTGTGTGTTGTCCATAATATAAAGTTATCCTCCTTTGATTATTCCTTATTGCTGTCGGTTTCTGTCGGTTTAAATTCTTTCCACTTTTCTTCTGTATTTACTTTTTTGCTTGTGCTTTTTAACATTTTTGTACCGATGAAAATTACCAAAACAGAAACAACAAGCGTAGGAATATTTCCCATAATATTATCTAACCACCACAAATCAAGGCTATATGCCAGTTTTGATATTATAGGAAAAACAGTGCTGTTAAAAATTAAAAATATTCCAAACCAAATAAGAGCGATACCAAAAGTTCTGTGTTTTATTTTGAAAAATGTTTTGTATTCGTCACCGAATAATTTTTCAATATTTATAATATATTTATCAGCGTTTGCCTGTCTTTCATCGTATGTTTGATTGTGAATATGAAATGTATCGAAAAAAGATACCGCAAAAATAATCGGTAAAAATATTGTAAGTGTTTCTATATTTAAAAACGTTGCGATAAATACGATAAGTAAAAAGATAGACATAAAAGATATTCCACGTTTCATATATCCATGATACATCTGTCCTGCTCCCGGAAAGAATGCGAATATAAATGTAAGAAAACTATTTTTTTTCATTATTAAAAAAACTCCTTTGTAAAAAAAATTATTATTTTTGTTTTAGTTATTAAAATAATTAAAATCAAATTTTGATAAAATCTTATTCCAATTTTCATTTAATTTATTAAAGTGGTTATTTATATCATCAATAACAGTAGTATGGGTATCGGGTTTATATTTAGCCAAGTTTCTCTCTTTTGATACTTCGTATATATCACTGAATACTCCTATTTGCCAAAAAACAATGGCAAAAACTGCGGCGGCGGTTGCGGCAAAATATCTGTTAAATATTATTTTAATGACTTTTTGGCGTATTTTCCTCATAATGCTCTGAGTAAGTGGTTTTTCGGGTTCAATCAAAACATCGTCTGTCAAAAAATTGCTGTATCTTACCAAACATTCATCGCAAAAACTTAAATGTTCGCTTACTTCAAGACTTTCTGTTTCGCCCAAAGTATTTTCAACGCTCATTTTCAGCGCAAGGTCTGTTAAATGTCCGTCTTCTTTAAAAAGTTCCATCAAAATTCTCCTTTCAATTTATTTTGCAGTATGTTTTTACCTCTGTATATCTGTGTATGTACTGTTTTATACGGTCTATCCAAAATATCTGATATTTCTTCGATACTTTTTTCTTCAAGGAAAAACATTGTACACACTTTGTTATATGGTTCTTTTAAGTTTTGTATCTCGTCCGTTATTTGTGATATCGTTTCTTTGGAGAGGGCTATATTTTCACTGCTGTTTGAATAAGCGTTTGTATCCATAATATCCATTACGTTGTCTTCGGTACAGGTTACACGTTTGTTGTAAGCGCTCTTTAAAAAATCCTTCGCTTTGTTTGTGGCTATTCTCATTAGCCAAGGCTTTAAGGCATTCGGTGGGCAAGAATTTATGTGTGAATATGCTGAAATGAATGTTTCTTGCGTTAAATCTTCGGCTGTATGGTGGTTTTTACAAAAATTATAACATACAGTATATATCAGTTTTTCGTATGTACTGACAATTTTTTCAAATTCTTTATCTGTCATTCTTTTGTAAATTCACCACCTTTTTAAAAAACCTTTGTATACGCGCTTTTGTATCCGAATACATATATTATACGATATATGAATAATTATTTCTTCAAAAAAGTTTTTATTGGTGGAAAAAAATAAGCAATACGGATAAAAGACTATTGACAAAGGTGTTATAATACTAATGTTATCTTTTGTTATCTCTATAAAAGAAAAATACTATATTGCTTAAAAATAGGAGTACTTAACATTTTATACTCCCCGAGACTTATTTTTCGGCCCACCTTTTTGAAAGTGACGGTGTCAAAAAGGTAAAATTTTACCGTTGGAGAAATGATATTAATGAATAATAACTTTAAAAAAATTAAAGCTTTGATTGTGGCTGCTTTGATAGCAGGAATTTATGTTTCGCTGTGCGTAATTTTTGCGCCTATATCTTTTGGCGCGGTTCAGGTTCGCATAAGTGAAGTTTTAACCATACTGCCTATATTTACCCCGAGCGCTATATGGGGTGTAACTGTTGGTTGTTTAATAAGCAATATATTAAGTTTTTCACCATGGGATATGCTTTTGGGTACATTGGCAACACTTGTTTCGGCAATTTGTACCTATAAATTAAGAAATATTCGATTTAAAGGTTTGCCTATCTTGGCGGCGATACCACCTATCATAATAAACGCTGTCGTTGTAGGACTGGAAATAACATACATATTTATGCCCGAAAGCGCAAGCCTAGCAGTGCTGTTTATGAATATGGCAAGTGTTTTCGTAGGTCAGTTTATCAGTTGTTTTATTATAGGTTTACCACTTGCAAAATTAATTGAAAAATCACCTACATTAAAAAAACTTATAAGCGAAGATTAAGATATATTAATTAAATCTTTATTTTACTCCGTTTTTAGCAATCAAAATTAACACTATACAGATAACATATTTTAAATGGAAATATTTACACTCTCAAAATTTGGGAGTGTTTTTCTTTTTTTTATATATTTTTTATATAAGCTAATGATTTTAGAATTTGACAGTGTTCTTAATTTTTAAAATATAACTTATATACTTGTATTTTCTTATAAAATTGTGTATTCTATAATTGATAACAGTGTGACTATTGTTAATTTTTTAAATGGATATTTTATATAATTATTCTGTATATTAAAGGAGATTTTTTATGGCGCAATTTATAAATAATACAGCGAAAAAACTGGCAAAAGAATATTCGTCAAGAATATTTGAAGAAAAATTCAAATATGACGGTGACGACTTGGGGGTAACTTTCACAAAAGAAAAAACTGTCTTTAAAGTATGGTCACCGCTGGCAACAAAAATATCCGTTAATTTATATAAAAGCGGAGATCCGGAAACCGAGCGCTATCAAACTTATGAACTTGAAAAAGGCAAAAACGGTGTGTGGAGCGTAGAAGTAAATGAAGATTTGGAAAATATATACTACACATATACCGTAAAAGCTTTGGATAATGAGCGGGAAACAGGCGATATTTATGCTCGCGCGTGCGGTGTAAACAGTCAAAGAAGTATGATAGTAAACCTAAAAGACACAAACCCGCAAGACTGGGAAAAAGACAGCTTTTCTTATGACAAGAATTTGCAACCTATTATATATGAGATACACATAAAAGATTTTTCCTATGACAAAAACAGTGGGATTTCCGATAAAAACAGAGGTAAATATCTTGCATTTACCGAGACCGGCGCTTGCTACAATAATGATAAAGACAAACCGACAGGTATAGATTATCTGAAAAAATTGGGTATTACGCACGTTCATATATTGCCTATGTATGATTTTGGCAGTATTGATGAAGACGGAAGTGACACACAGTTTAACTGGGGATACGACCCTGTAAACTATAATGTGCCGGAGGGTAGCTATGCGTCCGACGCCCATGACGGCAGAGTACGTATAAAGGAAGTAAAGCAAATGATACAAGCGCTACACAGCGCGGGTATAGGCGTCATAATGGACGTTGTGTATAATCATACATATAATACAGATTCATTTTTTCAACGAACAGTGCCATACTATTACTATCGTGTTGATGAAAACGGTAATTTTTCAAACGGTTCGGCCTGTGGCAACGAAACAGCAAGCGAAAGATTTATGTTCCGTAAGTATATGATAGATTCTGTTATGTACTGGGCGAAAGAATATCATATAGACGGTTTTAGATTTGACCTTATGGGACTGCATGACACAGTAACTATGAATACTATTCGTGAAACACTCAATACTTTGCCAAATGGGGAAAATATACTTATGTACGGTGAACCTTGGTTTGCAAGTACTCCCGCAATGGATAAAGGAGCGATACCGGCAACAAAAGAGAATTTGCGTTATCTTGATACAAATATCGCTATATTCAGTGATGATACGCGTGATACAATAAAGGGAAGCGTATTTTTTGACAAAGACGGCGGTTTTGTAAACGGTAAGCCGTTCTTGACAGATAAGATGCGTTCGGCTGTTTGCGCATGGTGTGACAATTCCGGCGTAGACGCTTACTACCCACGTCAAATAATTTCTTATGTATCAGCCCATGACAACTATTCGCTGTATGATAAACTTGTCTTATCTATGACACATACGCAAGATTTTAAAAATATTAACAAAACACTTATTGATACGAATAAATTTATTGCTACAATAATAATGACTTGTTGCGGAACTACTTTCTTCCAAGCAGGCGAGGAGTTTGCAAGAACAAAAGACGGTATAGGTGACAGCTATAATTCAGCTCCGGAGATAAATATGCTTGATTGGGAGCGGGCGTATCAAAATAAAGATTTGGTTGATTTTTACGCAAATTTGATTGCATTTAGAAAAACTGTACCTGCGCTTATGAAGAAAAATATAAAAGTATCAAAACACATTGAGTTTGCGGATACTGAAATACCGTCAATGGTACACTTTATTGTTAAATCAAATGACAGTAAAGATGTTTTCGTTGTATATAACGCATCGTCAAACAGGGCGATAGTAAATTTACCTGAGGGTGATTGGCAAATTATTTGTGACGGTAAAGAAGTGTTTACCGACAATACGCAAGTATTTAACAATGAAGTGGTTATAGAAAAAGAATGTGGTGTTATTTTTAGAAAGCACAATTAAAAAAGGAGTACTTCGTATGGCACTGAACAAAATAATGTTTGCGGCAATTAAATATGCGTCAAGACGGGAAATTGACATAAAGACAAATTATGAGAAATCAAGAAAGTTTTTCGATATGTCACACCCGCCTTTAAAGGGTGAATATGATATGTGGGATAAGTCTGTAAAAAAAGACGGTTACGAAATTCCTGTAAGAATTTTTGCGCCCGAAAAGACAAAACCCTCGCAGCTTATATTATTTATTCACGGTGGCGGTTGGGTTATCGGTAATATTAACAGTTATACAAATACTTGTTCAAGAATAGCCTGTATTACAAACAGTTATGTTGTGTCTGTTGATTATCGCCTTGCACCGGAAAATAAATTCCCATGCGCCATAAACGATTGTTTTGATACGTTATTGGAAGTATATAAAAATATAGAAGATTTTGGTATCCCGCAAGACAGAGTATATCTTATGGGGGACAGCGCGGGCGGAAATCTATCTGCGGCGCTGTCATTAATGGCAAGAGACAAAGAAGTATTTGTTCCAAAAAAACAAATACTTCTGTATCCGGTAACAAATAACGACCACTCCAAAAATTCGCCTTTTAAGTCAGTGGAAGAATATGGATATGATTATTTTTTAACTTCAAAGAGAATAAGAGACTACTTGTCTATGTATCTTGGAGAAGACGGCAATGACTGTAAAAGTCAGTATTTTGCTCCTCTGCTTGCAGAAGATTTTTCAAATCAACCGCAAACGCTTATAATAACAGCAGAGTATTGTCCTTTGCGTGACGAGGGTGAATATTATGGTGAAAAACTGAAAGAGGCAGGAAATTATGTGGAGATACACCGTATGCCTGATGCTATTCATGGATATTTTGTATTGCCACCGCAGTTTAAAGCAGTCAGAAATTCTTTTGCTATTATAAACAGATTTTTAAATATATAAGTATTGGTTTTTATTATATAATTTTTTATTGGGGGCTTTGTTTTGTCAAAGAGTTTTTCAGAAGAACAGTGGTATAAGCTGGATAATGCGGCTAAGATATTTCCGCCAAATACAGGTTTGCGTGACACAAAGATAATTCGGTTTGCCTGCAAATTAACAGAAAAAGTTGATGGTGAAATACTGAAAAAAGCGGTAGATTCGGCGCTCGATATATTTCCGCATTATCGTTCTGTTTTAAGAAAAGGATTGTTTTGGTACTATTTTCAGCAGAGCGACATACCGCCTATTGTTGAAGAAGAAAATATACTTCCGTTTACCACACTATATGACGGAAATAAACAAAACTTATTGTTTAGGGTAACATACTTTAATAAACGTATAAATTTGGAAGTATATCATGCAATAACCGATGGCGCAGGCGGTATAGAGTTCTTTAAAAGAATACTTTACTATTATTTTAAAGAAAAATATTCAGATGAAATACCCGATGATTTTGTTTTGACAGACAGTTCTTCATCTGTTTCACAAAAACTTGACGATAGTTACAAACATTATTATACGTCTGATAAAAACAAAATAACTATTCCCGAAAGTAAAAAAGCGTACACGGTAAAGGGATTGAAGTTATCGGAATACCGTACGAGAATAACGGAAATTACTATGCCTGTGGATAAACTGCTGAGTATATCAAAAGAATATAAAACAACGCTTACGGTATATCTTGCGTCACTTTTTACGCTTGCTGTCCATAAGGTTCGCCCACGTTCACAAAATAAACCGATAGTACTGTGTATTCCGGTAAATTTACGTAAATATTTCCCTTCGGACTCCGCAAGAAATTTTTTCGGTGTTTTTGAAGTAAAATACAAGTTTGATAAAAATATTGTTATAGATGATAACGAATTATTAAAAGACATAGTGCAAAGTTATAACAGCCAGTTTAAAGAGAAACTGACAAAGGAAAAGTTGGAAAACTCCATTGATAAAATGCTTGCGCTTGAAAACAATACGTTCATCAAAATTATACCGCTGATTATTAAAAATCCTGTTATGCACTATTTCGGCGCGAATAATGATAAGCAGATGACAGCATCTTTTTCAAATATAGGAATAATAAATATAGACAGTCCGATGGATAAGTATATAGAAAACTTTATAGTATCTGTTGCGACAAAGAAACTGCAAGTAGCGCTTACAACATACAATAATAAACTTACAATTACCGTTACATCACCATTTGTCAGCAGTGATACTGAAATGTGTTTCGTGAGAGAATTGTCGGCATTGGGGATAGATGTTACGGTGACATCTAATACAATAAATTAAAATATAGTTAAAAAAAGGGGTTTTTTGATATATGAAATATTGTAAAAATTGTATGGTGAATGTTACGCAAGACAGCAAAATGTGTCCCCTGTGCCAAAATGAACTTATAGACAAGGGTGGCGAATTGGAACAAGAGTATCCGCAAATAGAGAGAATAATAAAAAAACACAGTATTGTTATAAAGGTTTTTATGTTTCTTTCTTTTTTGGCAGTAATACTTTGCTGTGCGGCGAATTATTTATTTCATTTCGACGTGCTGTGGTCAATAATAGTGGCTGTCGGCGTTATATGTATGTGGGTTAGTTTGAGCGTTATATTTAAAAAACGTCACAATATACCTAAGCTGATTTTATGGGAATGTGTTTTATTTTCACTATCCGCTGTAATACTTGATTTTTTAAGCGGATTTAGGCTATGGTCAATTACTTATGTTATGCCTGCTTTTATTATTGTAAGTTTGCTTTCGATGTGGACAGTGGCGTCTGTAATGAATATAAAATTGCGAGACTATATGACATATATGTTAATTGATATTTTATTGGGTATAGTTCCGTTTATAATGTTGTGTTTAAATAATGTCAGTGATCCGTTTCCGTCAGTTATGGCTGTGGTGGCAAGTGTTATTACGTTTATCGCTATATTTGTTTTTAATTATAAAAGCTTAAAAGAAGAATTAAAAAAACGATTTCATATATAATAAAAATTATAAGATAACTAAAAAAAGGAAGAAGTAAATGTATATAGTAACCGACAGTGAAAAAATGTTCTATGAACTTGCAAATATAGTAAAACTGTTTTATCCGTTACAGGAAATTAAGTGGCAAAGGGAAACAGAAGTTTTACAAAATGACAGTGATACGGTTTTGTTGAGTATGAGTACTGTCGAAAACAAAACCTATGCCGAAGTACAGCTAATTTTACAAAGTGGCGAAAAGCTAACGGAATCCGATTGTATCATAGATACAAAAGTAAAAGACCATATAATACTCGGAAAACTATTGTATAAAATTCTGAGCAAAAAAAGCGGAAAAACTATACAGTGGGGGGTTTTGACAGGAATACGTCCTGTTAAAATTGCGCGTAAAATGCGTATAGAGGGTATGGATTACAGTGAAATACAAAAATTCTTTGAAGAAGAATATTTGGTTTCCACACAAAAAGCAAATTTATGTGTAAAAACCGAAGAAGTGCAAAAAGATATAGTTAATTCTTCACTTACAAACGGATACAGCCTCTATATTTCCGTACCGTTTTGTCCGTCAAGATGCAGTTACTGTTCTTTTGTTTCACATTCTATTGAAAAAGCGAGAGACTTAATTCCGCTCTATGTCGAAAAAATGTGTGAAGAAATAAGATATACAGGTAAGCTTTTAAAAGAAAAAAATCTAATCCTTCAAAGCGTATATATGGGTGGCGGTACGCCTACAACGCTCAATGCCGACGAAATGCGACAGGTACTTACTACTGTAAAAGAAAACTTTGATTTGGGTAACTGTAAAGAAATAACAGTAGAGGCAGGCAGACCTGATACAATTTCTGCGGATAAGCTTGCCGTACTCAAAGAGCTTGGTGTAAACAGAATAAGCGTAAATTGCCAAACCCTTAATGACGAAGTACTGGAAGAAATAGGCAGAAAGCACACGGCGCAGGAGTTTATAGACGCATATAATTTGGTTCTGCAATATCACTTTGATACAATTAATGTTGATTTGATAGCAGGACTTCCAAAAGATACATATAGTTCTTTTGTTGACAGCATAGAGAAAGTTATTGCATTAAATCCTGAAAATATAACGATACACGCATTGACAGTTAAACGCGCGGCAACTATTGCAAAAGGTAAGGACGATATATTAAAAGACAGTGAAAAAAATGGCGAGAGCGAGATTACAAAAATGATTGATTATTCCCAGAAAGCTCTTTGCAAAAACTATGAGCCATATTATTTATACAGACAAAAAGGCACTGTCGAGAGCCTTGAAAATGTAGGCTTTTCAAAGAAAAATCATGAGTGCTTTTACAATATTTATATAATGGACGAGGCGCATTCGATAGTATCAGTCGGCGCAGGCGGTGTAACAAAAGTGGTTATACACTCACCCACCGATATTAATGATGTCAGAATAGAGAGAATTTTTAATTTAAAATATCCGTACGAATATATAAACCGTTTTGATGAGGCGCTGCAAAAAAAAGACAGTATGTTGGATTTGTTTAATATTGTCTGTGAAAATGAAAAAATAAAAAATAAATGAAGCGATATATGAAAAATTTTCATATAATTTATATTTTCTTCTGTATTTTTTACTGGATAGTTGTATTTTTATATGATATTTTTCGGCTAAAATGTAAAAAATTTTCAAAATATATATTTATTATATATGAATACTTGTTTAAAACTTTATTTATATTGCTGAAATATACAAAAACTCTTAATATTATATTGAAAAATTAAACAAAATCATATATAATATTCTCAGGTTGAAAACCTAATAATAACTAAATATTTTGAAAATAGTTTAGGAGGAAGAAAAAATGAAAAAATTTATTGCAGTTGCTATGGCAACTCTAATGGCAGTCTTTTGTTTTGCCGGTTGTGGTAAAACAGATACAAATACACCATCGCCAACAACAACAGATGGTGTTAATGCGGGTGTGTTCTACTATAACTTTGCCGATGTTTACATCACAAGCGTTCGTTCAAATATGGACAAAATGCTGACAGATTTGGGAGTTAAATTCCAAAACTTTGACGGTAACAATAACCAAGCTAACCAATTAGACCAAATTAATACTGCTATAACAAACGGTATGAATTTACTTATAGTTAATATTGTTGAAACATCTTCGCCAGATGCTGCGCAAAACGCAGTTGAAGCCGCAAAAAAAGCCGGTATTCCAATAATATTCTTTAACCGTGAAGTTTCAAACGAAGTTGTAAACAGCTATGATAAATGCGCTTTTGTTGGTACAGATGCAGCAGAAGCAGGTCATATGCAAGGAAAACTTATAGCAGAAGTTTTGCTTAAAGATTTCGATAAATATGACTTAAACAAAGACGGTGAAATTTCATACGTTATGTTTAAAGGTCAGGAAGGTAACGCAGAGGCTGAATTCCGTACACAATTTGCAGTGGAAGACGCAGACAAAATGCTTAAAGACGCAGGTAAAAAACCACTTAAATTCTATAATTCAGCAAACACATCTAAATATCTTGTTGACCAAAACGGCGCATGGTCATCACAAGCCGCAACAGACTATATGACAACAATACTTGCAGAATATACAGAAGCTAACAACAATATGGTAGAACTTGTTATTGCAAACAATGACGGTATGGCAGAGGGCGCTATATCAGCTCTACAAACAGCAGGCTACAACAAGGGCGATGGCAAAATGATACCTGTATTCGGTGTTGATGCTGTTGATTCAGCAAAAGCTCTTATAAAAGCAAACAAAATGTCAGGTACAATTATGCAGGACGCAGAAGGTATGGCAAAGACAATAACAGCGCTTGTTAAAAACGTAAAAGACGGTGCTAACTTAATGGATAACACAGCTGACTTCAATGTTGATAAAAACGTTGCAAAAATCCGTGTACCATACGGCGTATACACAGGCTAAAAATAAACAGTATATATTGTAACTTGAAAATTTTGGGGCTGCTAAATTTTTTAGTAGCCCCAAAAAAAAGTAAAAATCAGTTATATAAAAATTTTTATCTAATTTACCGTAATTTTATTGTTTTTTAAATTTATGGTAGATAGGAGGAATAGTATGGGCGAAAAAATGTTGCTTGAAATGAAGGGAATAAGTAAAGAATTTCCCGGAGTAAAGGCGCTTGATAATGTATCATTTTCGGTTCGTCCGGGAACGGTACACGCATTAATGGGCGAAAACGGTGCCGGAAAATCTACGCTTATGAAATGTCTTTTTGGTATTTATTATAAAGATGCCGGAACAATAATACTCGATGGTAAAGAAGTAAATTTTAAAAGCTCAAAAGAGGCGCTTGAAAATGGCGTTGCAATGGTTCATCAAGAACTTAATCAAGCGCTTACACGCAGTGTGCAAGACAATCTGTGGCTTGGTCGCTATCCGAAAGCTGCGGGCTTTGTAGTAAGCGAGAGCCAAATGAAAAAGAAAACAAAGGAGATTTTTGACGAACTTAATGTAAAAGTTGATCCGAAAACAATAATGTCAACAATGTCGGTTTCACAAAGACAGATGGTGGAAATTGCAAAGGCGGTTTCATATAATTCAAAGATAATTGTTTTTGACGAGCCTACGTCATCACTTACAGAAGTAGAAGTTGAACATCTTTTTAAAATAATAAATATGCTTAAATCAAAAGGTTGCGGGATTATTTACATATCACACAAAATGGAAGAAATTTTGCGTATAAGTGACGATGTAACAATTATGCGTGACGGTACATGGGTAGCTACAAGACCTGCGAAAGATTTGACAATGGACGAAATAATCAAATTAATGGTTGGTCGTGAGCTTACAAACCGTTTTCCGGAAAAGACAAATAAGCCGAGCGAAGTTATCCTTGACGTGAAAAATTTGTCGGGAAAATACACAAGACTAAAAGACGCGACATTTCAGCTAAGAAAAGGCGAAGTTTTGGGTATAGCAGGACTTGACGGTTCGGGACGAACAGAAGTGCTCGAAAATTTATTCGGTTCAATGACAAAAGACGGTGGAACAATAACACTTCACGGTAAACAAATAGAAAACAGAAATCCAAAAGATGCAATAAAAAACGGGTTTGCCCTGATAACAGAGGAAAGACGCGCAACAGGTATTTTCGGTGTGCTGGATATAAGGAACAATACTGTAATATCTTCGCTTAAAAATTATAAAAAGTTTGGTATGCTTAATGATAAAAAAATGAAACAAGATACTGACTGGTCTATAAAAGCTATGCACATAAAAACTCCCAGTCAAAATACAAAGATACGCGCTTTATCGGGTGGTAATCAGCAAAAGGTTATTATAGGCAGGTGGCTGCTTACGCAACCGGAAGTTCTTTTGCTTGATGAACCAACAAGGGGTATTGATGTAGGCGCAAAGTATGAAATTTATCAACTTATACTTGACCTTGCAAATCAGGAAAAAGGTGTAATAATGGTTTCATCGGAAATGCCTGAATTACTGGGTGTTTGCGACAGAATAATAGTAATGTCAGGCGGTCGTGTTGCAGGCGAAGTTGATGCGAAAACAGCGACACAGGAAGAAATTCTTACACTTGCAGCTAAGTATGTATAAGAGGGAGGAAACAACAATGTTTTCAAATTTAAAAGCAACTGTCCGTAATAAAGAGACATGGACAGCAAAAAATATAATAAATTTTTTGGTTAATAATGCGTTGTTCATATTTATGACAATAGCTGTTATATATATAGCTATTAAAAATCCACGTTTTTTGGCAACATCTTCAATAATCAATATACTTTCTCAGACAGCCGCATATTTACCTGCGGCATTGGGTATAGCCGGTTGTATAGTTTTGACAGGTACAGACCTTTCGGCAGGTCGTATTATAGGTTTGACAGCCTGTATATCGGCTTCACTGCTACAAACTGTTGATCTTGCAAATAAAATGTGGCCAAATATAGGCACACTCAGTATATTTGTTGTTATACCGCTTGTTATGATTATAGGCGCTGCTTTTGGCGCATTCAACGGCTTCTTTGTTTCAAAATTTAAACTACACCCATTCATTGTTACACTTGGTACTCAACTTATCATAAACACAATTTTGTTGAGATACGTAAAAATGGGTAATAACAACGGCGCAGCTATTTCCGGATTGGATAAATCCTATACTAAATTTATTAAAGATTCGTTTGTAAGTTTCGGGGATATATCAATACCAAACTATGTATGGATAGCCATTGTTTTGACAATTATTATGTGGTTTATCTGGAACAAAACAACGCTTGGTAAAAATATGTTTGCCCTTGGCGCAAATGAGGAGGCTGCGCGTGTATCCGGCGTAAACGTTATGGGTACAACAATAGCTGTATTTGCCCTTGCGGGTGCTTTCTATGGAATATCAGGTTTTATTGAGGGCGCAAGGGTAGGCTCAAATACCGTAAATACAGGACTTAACTATGAGCTTGATGCTATTGCTGCCTGTGTAATAGGCGGTGTGTCATTTGTCGGTGGTATAGGTAAAATAAGAGGTATTATTGTCGGTGTATTTATGCTGAGACTGATATTTATAGGTCTTACTATGATGAATATAAACCAAGATTATTTTTACCTGATAAAAGGCGCTATAATACTGTTTGCCTGCGCGCTTGATATGCGTAAATATCTTGTTAAAAAATAAGTTTTTTTAATCACCCATATATATACATAAAAGAATGGATACAGAGAAGATATATTATCTTTGTACCCATTCTTTTTTATTTTTGCTTACACATAATTTTTGTTTTTACAAAACTCGGCAAAACAGGTTTTGTGATGATTGTATTTTGCACAACATCTTCCTTAACACTTGTTTCAAGTTCTTTTTGTTCATAGTATTCTTTTTTCATAAGTTTAATGACATAGGATTTATATGCCTGCAAATAATTATTTTTGTATATTAATATATCCAAAAGGTCATTATCGTTACTCAAATTAAAAAACATTTCGTTTTCTTCAATTTCAGCATCAATACTTTTCATCAAGGCAGAAAGTGATAAATCAAAAGGTTGATCTGTCGGTTCAAAAAAACTTTTTATAAAATCTATTATTTTCATAGTAAAACACCATTCCTTGTAAACAATTATACTGTTCAGTAATAATATTGGTATTTTATTATATTTTATTCAAAAATTTCCATAAAACTTATCGACTTATTTTTTATGCAAAAGTTTTAAAAAGTTTTTCGTTTTGCAATGTATCTGCTTTAAACGTACGTACTCCGCTGTGTCTGAATGATATAGTCACAAGTTGTCTCTTTTCGTTTATTTCGGTTATAACCCCTGCGCCGAAAAATACATGGGAAATACCCAGTCCAACACGTACGCCATATATATTTTGCGCCTTTTGACTGCCTTCAATATTCATATACGGAATAAAACGCGATATAAGCAAATCTTTGTCAAACCATTTTTGAGGGGAGTATATCCATAGCTTATTTTTGGCGCGTGTAACTGCTGTGTAAAAAAGTCTGAGTTCTTCCTCTATATTTTCCGATATATTGAATGAATTATATTCTACACTGTCAATATCGGGAAATACACCTTCGTAGGCATCGGCAATAATTACATCATCATACTCCTGCCCCTTCGCAGAATGTACTGTCGAAAGTCTTATTGTTATATTTTCGTTATTATCGCTGTTTTCAAAAAATTTATCGGCATTTGTCAGTTTTTCCAAAAGTTCTGATGTGTCTTCACAGTACTTTGCAATATTATATATTGTGTTAATTTTGTGGAGATAGTTTGAAGTCATATATCCACTTGGCGCTTTTTTTTCAAGATTATCAAAGTAATTGAGAGTATTCATTATAGTCAAAATTTGAATATCCGGTCTTTGCTTTCGCATAGATTTCAGTGTTTTGTGTATATCGTATGCGGATATAGACTGTCTTGTAAATTTATCGCTTTGTGAAATCCAGTAGAATATGTCGCCGTAATATTCTTGTTTAATTAGCTGTACGTCACTGCGACTTAGCCATAAATCAAGTTTAAAATAAATTTTGTTAAATACCTCAAAATTTTCGGGGTTCAATACCAATTTTAGAATATTCACAATATCGCGCACAATGAAGTCGTTTGCATAGCTTGTCATAGTTTTTGATATGGTGAAAGGTATATTTTGTTTTTTAAATTCATTGGCAAGCCCAATAGCCGAGATGACTGTTCTATACAGAACAGCCGTTATTTCTCCCTTTTCAATATTGTTTTTGCAAAGTTCAGCTATCTTAACGTATTCATTTTCAAGTTTTTCTTCTGTAACGAGTGTTATTTTGTTTTCATAGCCTCTGTCTGTTTTGACAGTCTTATCATATCTGTTTGTATTGTGTTTAATAAGACTGTTTGATGCGGTGACGATATCTAGGCTACTTCGGTAATTTTGCTCAATCTTCATTATTTTTCCGTCAGGATAGGTACTGAAAAATTCGAGCAGACCTTTTGGAAAAGCCCCACGAAAGCCATATATACTTTGGTCTTCGTCACCAACCATAAACAGATTGTCAACAGTTATCAGTTTAATTATATTTTGTTGCAACTTTGATGTATCTTGAACTTCGTCAACAAATATGTGTTTATATTTTTGTCTTACGTATTGCAGTATCGGCGGATATTTTTGAAGCGCAATATATGTATAGTTTAGCATATCGTCAAAATCCATAACGGAATTTTCACGTTTCAGGTTTTTGTAATCATTATAGATATCGGAAAATTTTGCGTCAGTAAGTTTATGAATACTGTCAAGTTCTGTTGGAGATATTTGCATATTAATACAGTAGCCTATCGCTGTGTATATATTATTAATGTCATCATCTGTCAAAAACTCTTTGCTGTATTTTTGATAAATTGAACGCATAAGCATATTTTTATTATATTTGGCGTTATTGTCAATAATCTCAAAAATTTTAGTACCACGCATATTTGCATAGACTTTCAGTAAAGAATAGCAAAAGCTGTGTATTGTGGAAAAATTCGGACTTTTGATATTAATTTCATTAAAGAGAAGTTTCCAACGGTTTTTCATATCAATCGCCGCCGCTCTGTTAAAAGTAATAACAAGCATTTCGTCAGGATTTATATTTTTTTCGGTGATAAGTCGCGCGAGCCGGATTGTCAAAACCGTTGTTTTACCCGCACCCGGAACAGCCAGCAAAAGTAATTTGTTGCTGTCATTATAAACAGCTTCTGTTTGTTCATCGGAAAGCTCTATGTTTTTATGTGTTTTTACATATTCACAAATATTCATTTAATAAAATTCCCTATCAAAATAACTAATATTTTATTACAGTTTCAAAACATTTTTTTTCGTTTACTTCACCTGAGATATATAATACATTGTCAATTTTTTGATAATAAACAGATATTTCGTCATTTAGTTTTGCTTCGTTATGATAATATATTTCAAATCTCTTTGGAGTAGACGTAATAGGCAAAATGTTATAAACAGCGTCAAATACAATATCTGCATATACGGTATTGTTAACATGACAATTTACGTCTAACATATGCGGTAAAACTTTTAGATTATGTAAAAAAGTTTTTTCGGTAGGACGCAAACAACGGAAGTCTTCTTGTTTCATCGGTTCATCAAAAGGAAAAACAATATCTTCGGGTAGTCCTCGACAAATTCTATGTGTGGCTATGTCTACAAGCGTCCATCTGCTGTCAAGTTTTATAATAACATTTCCCTGTGTATCGATAAAGTCTGTACAACGATTGTATATGGCGCGGTTTGGCAAATATGCGTGTGTGCGAAGTGTTATTTTTTCATTTCCCTTTGGCAGACGTGATATATCAAGGCTGAGTTTTGCAAGTAAAAAAGCCTTACCTTTATTAACAAAATAATTATAATCCATATCAAGAGAAATACAGTGTTTTTCACTGATTAACTGCGCAATGGCAAGAATATTTGAAATTCTTGCGTTTCCGTTCGAGTCGCAATAGGCGAGATTTATAAGTTCTGTGTCTTCAAAAATTGCTTTTGACATATTTTATTCCTCCAATATAATTTATTTGCAAAATAGGTCTTTTTCCCATACGTGATATATAAGAAAAAAACCTATTTAAAATATAAATGAATAATTTATTAACCTATAATAATTTTTCCGTTTGGAAGTACCTCTTTATTTGAATTGTTTATTAAAGTAAGTGAAATCATCAGTGTAATAGGTCCAACTCTGCCAAGATACATCGATAGTATAAGTATTACTTTGGCGAGCGCTCCCGTGGTTGCTGTAACTCCCGTAGAAAGACCAACTGTGGCAAATGCCGATGTTGTTTCAAAAACTACATCTATTGGGTGAAGGCTTGTTTCCAAACTGAAAATTATAATCATACTTGCAAATGTTACCCAAACTATTGCCAAAAAGAATAGCGTTAAAGCTCTGTATACTGCTTTTTGGGATACAATGTTTTTGTGTATGGTTGTGTCGTCTCTACCACGCAAAACAGAAACGATAGTCATTATAATAACTGCTATTGTAGTAACCTTTATACCGCCACCTGTTGATGCGGGAGAAGCGCCTATCAGCATAAGCACTGTTGAAAGCACTTTTGAAAGCGTTGTCAGTGTGTCTTGCGCTATTGTATTAAATCCTGCTGTTCTTGTTGACACAGAATGGAAAAATCCTGCGCCTACCTTTTGCCATGGAGTTAGTTGCGCCATTGTAACGTTATTCCATTCCAGTATAGTGAACAGTATTCCACCGCCAATAACCAATATTGAGGTAACAACAAGAACTACTTTTGTGTGTAGCATTAATTTTTTTGTTTTGTGATACATAAGCACATCACGTATAACAACAAAACCGATACCACCAAGAATAATAAGCATTGCAACAGTGCCGTAAACAAAAACGTTATCGGTATAGTTTATTAATGAGCAAAACTCACCTTGAAAGCCGAGTACATCAAAGCCGGCATTACAAAATGCTGATACAGATGTGAAAATTGCAATATACGCGCCATGCCAAAAGCCGAATTGCGGAATAAATGTAAATGAAAGTATTACCGCGCCTATGAACTCTATTGATATAGTCAGACCCATTATGGTTTTTAGCATTTTTTTAACATCTGCGAAGTTGTCCGTATTTATGGATTCCTTTGCAAGCTCGATACCACGGAAACCCATTTTTTTGCCTATTAATATATAGAAAAATGAAGTTAGTGTAACAAGTCCCAATCCGCCTATTTGTATCAGTGTAAGAATTACTATTTGACCGAACAGACTCCAATATGTAGCCGTATCGTATACCACAAGCCCTGTAACGCATGTTGCCGATGTAGCTGTAAACAGTGCGTTCAGCGGTGGTGTAAATACTCTTGCACGTGAACTGATTGGTAAAGTCAGCAGAAATGTTCCTGCCAAAATAACCACTAAAAAACTCAAACACACAATTTGAAATGGGGAAGCCTCAAAAAATTTTAATTTTGATTTCGGATGTTTTTCATTAAACATATATCTACCTACCTCAGTTTATAAACAATAATGTCATTGCAGTCATTTAATTAATAAGAACTCTTTGAATATTTTCTGTTTTTTCTGGCGCTTGGTCCCGCTATTCCCAAACGTCTTTTGGCAAGTCTTATAAGACGTTTGTCGTTTGCAAATGTTACCATATCCCCGGCAAGTTCTATTGGTACCCACTGAACTTCGCTTACTTCTTCTTCCTGTGGAACAAGATTTTCGTTTATTGCTTTACCCAAAAAATACACTACCTGTTTGCGAATATCCGGCTTTGGATAATATTCAACAGCTTCTCTAAATCCATTCAGTATTCTTATAAACACACCTGTTTCTTCTTTTACTTCACGTGTGGCTGTTCTGAATTCGTTTTCGCCTGCCTCTACATGACCTTTTGGAAAGGACCAATGCCCACCATATTTATGCTTTAATAAAATGATATCGTATGATGAACCGTTATGGCGGAACACTATTGCCCCACAAGATTTTTCTCTTTTTACTTCTTTCATTTTTTACACACTCTTTTCTGTCGTGATAAATTTTTTGTACTATTAATTAATTGATATTCTTTTACAAAACGTACGACTATATACGAAAACTATTTTAACATTATTTTAGCCTTTTGAAAAGAGATAAAGACAATATTTATATTTTTACTATATTATTCGTAAAAAAACATAGTTTTATTATCATCATAGATAAAATATTAATAAATACTTTAATATTTTAAATAATAATATTTACTTTGTTTTTTTATGCCCAATGTTTATATTAGTTATATTACCCATAATAATTTTTAAAACAAATATTTAATAGTTGTTTAATAACAAAAAATATATATTGGCTTGAAAAATATTATGAAAGATAATATAATGAAGGATAATGAGTAGTTATGTAATTTTTTATAATTCGTATATATTTTATATAAAATTGAAGTATGTGGAGGATTTATGGATATAAATTTGAGAAAAAAATATGTGGATATACTGTCAGCAGAACTTGTACCGGCGCTTGGCTGTACGGAGCCTATCGCTATTGCATACGCTGCCGCAAAAGCCCGTGAAGTTTTGGGAGAATTTCCGCAAAAGATACAAGTTGATTGTAGCGGTAATATCATAAAAAACGTAAAAGGAGTAACTGTTCCAAATTCAAACGGATTAAAGGGTATAGATGTGGCGGCAATACTTGGAGTTGTCGGTGGCAATGCGCAGTGTGAATTGCAAGTGTTGCAAAATATAAAAGAGGAAGATATAGAAAAGACAAAAGAGTTAATGAAGACTGACTTTTGTACTTGCGGACTTATAGAAGATGTTGAGAATTTGCATATATGCGTACTTGCTGCAAGTGAAAAACACTCAGTAAAGGTTACAATAAAAAATCATCATACTTGTATAACTGAAATAATAAAAGACGGCGAAGTTATTTTTTCGCAAAAGCCAACAATAAAAATAGAAAATAAAACTTTGGATTTGTCAATACTTAATGTTAGGGATATAATAGACTTTGCAGATACTGTTGATATTAAAGATGTAAAGTGTATGCTAGACAGACAGATAGAATGTAATACAGCTATTTCTGACGAGGGACTGAGAAATTCATACGGCGCGGAAGTTGGCAGAACACTCCTTGAAGTATATGGCGACGATATAAAAATACGCGCAAAAGCAAGAGCGGCAGCGGGCAGTGATGCGCGTATGAGCGGTTGTTCGCTTCCTGTTATTATAAATTCGGGTAGCGGCAATCAGGGTATGACGCTGTCATTACCTGTAATAGAATATGCAAAAGAGCTTAAAGTAACACAGGAAAAACTTTACAGAGCGCTTTGTGTAGCAAATTTGATATCAATTCATCAAAAAAAATATATAGGTAGTCTATCGGCTTTTTGCGGCGCGGTTACTGCGGCGAGCGGTGCCGGCGCGGCAATTACTTATTTGTATGGCGGTACATACGAAAATATATGTTTAACAATAGTAAATACCCTTGCTGACGTAAGCGGTATAGTGTGCGACGGAGCGAAGCCGTCTTGCGCGGCGAAAATAGCGTCAGCCGTTGATGCGGCAATAATGGGACACTATATGAGTATGAAAAACAGAAAATTTTTGCCAGGTGAGGGTATTGTGCAAAATGATATTGAAAAGACAATAGAAAGTATGGGGCATATAGGTAGAATAGGTATGAAGTCCACAGATACCGAGATACTCAATATTATGATTAATAAATCCGTAGTAAAATGTTCTAACTGATTTTTTATAAAAGTTAAAATAATTGAAAATATAATTTTTATGATAGAATAAGGGGGTACATAAATGAAAAAAACAATACTAATCTTTTTAACCGTTATATTATTTTTGTTTACCGCTTGCGGAAAAGAAGAGTTGGACGATGACCTTGTTATTATGAATGGTGATAAACACAGTCTGACGGGTAGCCAAAGCGCAGATAGAGAAGAAAACAAGAAACTTTCAAGCGAGAACCCTTCTGATAAAAAATCAGAAGACAAACTTGAAAATACACTTGAAAATACGCTTGAATATACATTAGAGAATGATATAGGAGAGAATACGCTTAATAACGACAATAAACCAAACAAAAATAATGAACCTGACAAAGAAAGCAGTTCTGAAAAAATTGATAAAACAGAAAATACGGAAAATACCGATAATGAAAATGCTGATACAATAGATACAAATATAAATACGGAAACGGAAACACCATCGGTTATGGAGACGGAAGAAAAAACAGAGCCACCGAAAGATTATTCGGTAATCAGTGTAAAGGATATATGGATAGCAACATACGGAATACCTATGACAGAGCTTGAACCTGCAACCGTTATTACGCCATCGGAGCCGACACCAAAAGCTGAGCCAACAGCGTTGATAAAAGACTTTACTACTATCGGGGTGGAAGATATTGTAAAGGCTACCGTACAGGTTGAATATAGAATGAAAGTCGGAGAAACTTCCAAAAATTTGACATCATTAATACAGCAAGCCCACCCCGAAAATAAAATTGTATATTATATAGAAAATCCAAATATTGTATCAATAAATTCAGAAGGAATAGTGACAGCAAAAAGTAAAGGGAAAACTGTTGTTTCTGCAAAGTATGCGGGAAAAGAAATAAAAACATACTATTCGGTTGAATAAAGAATAAATTAATTAAAAGAAAGACATTATTATGAAGATAAAAAATAAATTGTTAATTTTATGCGCGTCTGTAATTATTATATGTTTAGTGACAGCTTGCGGAGCAAAAACCAATACGGAAACAGACAAAAATAAACTTACAGTTGCTGTATCAATAGTTCCACAGCACACGTTCGTGGAGAAAATTTGTGGTGACAAGGTTAATATTGTGACAGTAATACCAATAGGCGCAAGTCCGGAAAACTATGACCCATCGCCAAAAGAACGTGCAAATTTCAGTGACGCCGATGTATTTTTTACAATAGGCGTACCAAGTGAGGAAACCTTTATTTTGCCATATATCAGTAAAAATACCCTTGTGAAAAACTGCGAAACTGAAATTTCAAAGAAACATAAAGATTTATTAATCGGCGACCAAAGAGATCCGCATATATGGCTATCACCTAAACGAATGGTGACAATGGTTGAATATATGCGTGACACAATGTGCGAAATAGACAGTGAAAATTCAGAGTTTTATAAGAAAAATGCAGAGAGTTTTATAAGTGAAATAAACAGTGTGGATACAGAGATAAAATCTATATTGAAAGACAGTGAAAGCAAAAATTTCCTTGTTTTTCACCCTGCTTTTCAGTATTTTGCCGATGATTATGGTTTAAAAATGATAGCTTTTGAGCACGAGGGAAAAGACCTCACAGCAAAAAGATTAACAGAAATGATTGATATGGCAAAAAAAGAAAATATCAAGGTTATTTTTCATCAAGCAGAGATAACTTCCGATAAATTACAGGCATTTGCTGATGAAATAGGCGGCAAAACAGTTGAATTATATCCTTTATCAGAAAACTATACAGATAATTTATTATCTATGGCAAGAGCTTTTGCGCAAGAATAATTATTAAAAGTTAAAAAGTAAAAAAATCCTTCTGTGATAGAATAAACTGTCATAGAAGGATTTTTATGCTTATTTTCAGAAAAAGCAATTTGTTTTCTGAAAATAATTTTTGCGGGTATGTTAATATAATAATTATCTTAATTTTAATATAAAAACAACTGACTTCACCATAAAATGAAATCAGTTGTTTATTCAGATATTAAGCGATTATTTTACATATTTATTTTTTGCAAATCTCCATGTATCTTCACACATATCGTCAATATTATATTTTGCTTCCCAGCCTAAAAGTTCTTTTGCTTTTTTGGTTGCCGCATAGCAGGTAGCTATGTCACCCGGTCTGCGTGGCTTAATTTTATATGCAACTGTTCTGCCACTTGCTTTTTCAAATGCTTTTACTATTTCAAGCACGCTTGTGCCTTTACCTGTGCCTAGGTTAATAGCTTCTACTGATTCGTGTTGCATAGCGTATTTAAGCGCTGCTATGTGTCCTTGCGCAAGGTCAACAACGTGTATGTAGTCACGTACGCCTGTACCGTCAACTGTGTCGTAATCATCTCCGAAAACGCTTAGTTCAGGTAGTTTTCCGGCTGCAACTTGCGCTACGTAAGGCAATAGGTTATTTGGTATGCCATTTGGATTTTCACCTATTAGGCCACTCTTGTGTGCGCCGATTGGGTTAAAGTATCTAAGTAGGACAACACTCCATGAATTATCTGAAACCCACAAATCTTTAAGTATTTGTTCTATCATTACTTTTGTATATCCGTAAGGGTTTGTTGCAGATGTTGGATATTCTTCCGTAAACGGTACTTGGTTATTCATACCGTAAACGGTTGCTGACGAAGAAAATACTATTTTTTTGCAACCGGCTTTTCTCATTTCTTCACAAAGAACAAAAGTACTTACAAGATTGTTATCGTAGTATTCCAAAGGAATAGATACAGATTCACCAACTGCTTTTAGTCCTGCAAAATGAATAACAGCGTCAATTTTGTTTTCTTCAAATATTTTTGCAACTGCTTTGCTGTCTCTTAAATCTGCCTCATAGAATTTAAAGTCTTTATTTGTAATTTCACGGATTTTGTCAAGTGACTCTGAATTTGAATTTACAAAGTTATCTATAATTACTACCTCATAACCTGCATCGAGCAGTTCTACGCAGGTATGACTTCCTATGTATCCTGCGCCGCCTGTTACCAATATTGCCATAATTCAATGCTCTCCTTTACATTTTTTTATATTATTTTATTTTATTCATAAAACGGTTATAAGCATCACGAAGCTCTTTTGATGTTTCCTCCGGACATGTTGGGTTGCAGTGCGCCCAGCAACCTGTTTCACTTGATGCGTTAAATTTAATTTTTTCTTTTGAACGCATAGGTGGGAAAAATTCTATATGGAAATGATAATCTTTGCTGAAATCTCCACTGTTAACAGGCGCATTGTGCATACACATCATATATGGGAATTGATAGTCAAAAAGATTATCGAACATACCCACTGTTTGTTTTAAAGTCACAGCCATTGCTGTCTTTTCTTCATTTGTCATTTCTGTTATGTAGTTAATATGTCTTTTTGGCATAATATATACACCATAAGGATACTCTGTAAAGAATGGTAGAAATACAGTAAAGTATTCATTTTCAAAAATTATACGTCTGCCATCTTTTTCTTCATGGCTCAGCATATCGCAAAACAGACACTTGCCTTTTTCCGCCATATAATCTTTCGCGCTGTCGACTTCAAGCTGTATTTTCTTTGGCATAAACGGGTAGCCGTATATTTGTCCGTGTGGGTGTGGCATTGTAACACCTACTGCTTCTCCACGATTTTCAAAGATAAAGCAGTATTTAATTTTTTCATCTTTTGTAATTTCAGTAAAACGTTCGCACCACAAATCAACAAGTTTTCTTATATGCTCGTTACTTAGCTCGGGGATAGTTGTTGTGTGTCCTTTTGAGTATAGTATTACTTCACATTTACCGTAGTTTTCGCTTGTTTTAAAGAAATCATCTGCAACGTCATCGGGAATAGGCGGATTTTGTGAAAGTGCCGGAAAATCATTGTCATACTTTAATACTTCATAATCATCAGGAACCTGTCCCGAACCCGGACAAAACGGACACCAATCTTTTGGCATTTGCGGTCTGTTTTGTCTGCTTGATGCTATTATTACCCAATCCCGTGTAAGTGGATGCCATCTAAGTTCTGCCATAAATTTTTACCTACTTTCTTTTTTTATGCTTATATAATTTTATTATAATGTGTTTTCACCCAAAACATATCCGCCGACAGGTCTAATGGAAAGTATATGTACGTTATCTTGACCGAAAATTTGCTCCATAGCGCTGCAATATGCCATTACCATATTGTTTTTTACAAATGCTTGCATAGTACCGGCAAAACCGCCACCATGTACTCTCCACGCGCCATTGTCATCTTTAAGCATAGATTTTGTTATAGCAAGCGCAAGAGATACGGAACGTTCGCTGTCATCACAAGTAGGATATATATTTTGAAGTTGCTCTTGTGACGATGCGCCCGATTCATTAACTAGTTGCAAAAAATAATATATTTGTTTGTTTTTCAGCGCCTCGGCTTGCTCGGCTGCTCTTTCGTTTTCGTCAAAAAAGTGTATAGCCCGAAGTATAGCTCTGTCCGAAACTTTTTTGCGAAGTCCTGCGATATTAAGTAGGAACATATTTTTATCTACTTCACGTAAAACTTCTTTGCCAAAGTACTGCGCTATTTCTTTCATTTCGTTTGGAATAGCGGCATATTCAGGCGTCAAGTTTGCATGGTTGCCACCTGCGTTTATGATACAAATTGTAAATCCCAATTCATTAATATTACAATCTATTTTATTAACCAAAGGTTTTTGTGGATTTGCAAAATCTATTGAAACAAAACCACCGACAGCGCTTGTTGTTTGGTCCAACAGTCCGCATGGTTTTCCAAAGAATTCTTTTTCTGCAAATTGTCCTATTTGCGCAATCTTTACAGGTGTAATCTCGTTGTTATTATATATTTTATTTAATATAGTTCCGATTAGTACTTCGTAGGCTGCCGAAGAAGAAACACCGGAACCTTTTGGAACATCAGAAAAAATACTTGCTTTAAATCCGCCTACTTTTCCTCCGCTATTAAGTATTCCTTTTGCCACGCCACGAATTAGAGCAATACTCTTTCCAAAGTCATTTTCGTTTACGGCAAGTTCATTATCATTGAGATTTACGGATATATCAGGATATCCTTCGCTCTTTGTTTCTATTATATTGTCTTTTGTAGGCGTAACAACAGCTATCATATCCATAGTAACAGCCGCGGCAAGTACGCAACCATGTTGGTGGTCAGTGTGGTTACCGCCTATTTCTGTTCTGCCTGATGCAGAAAAAACAGCTCCGTCAACGTCACCATATACTGCAATATGTTTTTTTACAGCATTTATATAGCGTTCTTTTTGTGAAGAAACATCACATACAACATAAAGTTTTTTTAATTCTTCATCAAAATTACCGTTTTTTAATTCTTCAATAAGCTTACTGCATTTTAAAAACATTGTTCAGTTCCTCCATATTTTTAAAAAATAATTTTGGTGCAAGTAAATATCAAAAAACTATACTATTTACTCTTGTATCTGTTATAAGTTTAACTCTTATTATATATTTTTGCAAGTATTAATTTATTCTCAAATATGGATTATTGTTGCAAATTTTTAAGATTTGTGTTAGACTTAGACAAAAAAACAGATATATAATTATACATTGTGTGGTGGTATTTATGGATAATAAAACATATAAAAACTCATATAAATTCAATGAAAAAAACTTAACATCTATGTTTGTTTATAATGTTGGTCAGCAACAGTGCGAACCGCTACTGAAATGGGGTCCGGGTATCCGAGACCATTTTTTGATACACCATATAGTAAGCGGAAAAGGCGTATATACAGTTAGCGGTAGAACATATCACCTAACTGCAGGCGATACCTTTATTGTATATCCGAATGTAACAGTATCATACCAAGCTGATGAAGATGAACCCTATGAATACTATTGGGTTGGCTTTAATGGGAGTGATGCATCAATTTTACTTGACAAAACAGATTTTTCATCGCAAACCCCTGTTATAAGACTCAATAATGAAAAAAAAATACAGGAACTTTTAACTGATATCTTTACCAAAAGAGGAATAAAACCTGATGACTATATTAAGATGACAGCAAGTTTATATAATTTTATTGCTTTTTTGATAGAACAATCCACGCCAAAAGCGACAAAAAACATCAGTTTGGAGTATTTGCACAATGCAACTGACTATATATCACGCAACTATGCAATGGATATTTCAATAAATGATATTGCTCAGAACATCAGTATAAGCAGAAGCAGTTTGTATAGAACATTTATGAAAAATATGAATATATCGCCTATTGATTATCTTACGCATTTTCGTATAAAAAAGGCGTGTGCTTTACTCGAAAAAGGTGGACTTAGTATAGAAGAAGTTTCTGTGTCCACAGGATTTACTGATCCGTTTTATTTTTCAAGGGTTTTTAAAAAGATAGTGGGTGTGCCACCTATAAAGTACATAAAAAAATGACACATTTTTTATGTGTCATTTCAGTCTGTAGAAAAAACCTATTGTCAGAAAAATATGCCAAAATTCACCTTCAAAAAAGCGCTTGCACGGCAAAAGCGTTCCGTTTTCTGCGGAAAACGTCTTAGGCTCTGCCTAAGAACCGCAATTTTTTGAAAAAAATTGAGTAAAACTTTTATAGACTTCGTCATTATGACGAATTGATATGCCTTTTTTGACACGCTGAAATGACACATTTTTTTATGTGTCATTTTTTTGTATAACAAAACCACTGGTTAGACCAGTGGTTCAAAAAAGCTTAAGCGAA
>JAHHTQ010000025.1 GCA_020024555.1 Angelakisella sp. | reverse complement strand
CCAAACTATAAAAAAGGGGGAGTATTTTAAGAGGGGGAACACCCTCTTAAATGTGTTTTGGTTACTTTGTCACATACAAAGTAACTGCTGTCCGCATAGGACATGGCGATTTGACAGTTACTAAGTATCAGACAGCATTTATCTTTAAAATTAATAAGTGTCTGCGTTATTTTCTGCTTGTTTTAAGATAATGTTAATTGGTAATAAAATACATAAAAATAAAATAATGTAGAAAAAAGAAGAAAGAAGTGTTACAGTAATTTGAGCATAAAAGAAATTAAAATCGGTTAAATCTGACAATATTTTTCCGATATCTAAGATAATATACATCAAAGAGCCAAGTATAGAGCCTATCAATGCTACGTTAACTGCTCTGCGTGAATACTTAAAATCAGATAACGAATATGCCTTATCGATAAACATATATACAATAGCCTTGCACAAATATTTTAAATTTCCTGTTATATATAGAAATACAAAAGAAAATATTATCATATTTATTAATATATATACTTCAATATAATTGTAGATATAATGAAAATGAAATACTCCTGTATCTTTTGATAAGCAAGCTAAAAATATAAAATTAAAAGCCATAAAGAATAGATAAAACAAATACTTAAACTTTATTTTTGAAAATGAATGAAATTTATTTTTACTTTCTGTCTTTGGAATATCATATTCGTTTATAATATCAATACTATTGTATGTATCTTCATCATTCAGCAACCAATCCACCGTAACGCCGAAAGTCTGTGCCAAAACAATTAAATTAATGCTTTCGGGTTCTGCGTCACCTGTCTCCCATTTACTGACGGCTTGTCTGGATACATTTAATTTTTCACCCAATGCCTCTTGCGACAGTCCTGCTTTTTTTCTACACATAGATATTTTTTCAGATAAGTTCATTTTTAAAAGCCTCCTTTATACTTATAATTTTACATCTTATATTTATAAAAGTCTATAAATATAGACTTACACTTCGTCAACTATCAGTTGCAAATGGATTGTCAACCGATAGTTGCTATATTAAAATAAAAAAAACTAATAGGCAGAAAATACTCTTGCCTATTAGTTTTTCTATTAATTGTTGCCTTCAAATTGATTTAATACTTGTGTTATTTCTTCTTGTTGAGCTTGTTTAACAGGATACCAACCACGTTTGCTCATTTCTTTGTAAAGCTCCATTTGTATACTGTGTTCTTCATTTAATATATTCATTACTACTTGACGAAGATTTTCACAATCACATTCGTTTGCAAACATATTATATAATCCTGTTTCGTGTTTTTGTGATGTCAGAGCATCTGTAAGCATTTCTTTATCTGCAAAAGTTCTATTTACTTCAATCATTTTATTAATACCTCTGTTTTTATTTTAATTGGTTTAACAATGTATTGTAGTGTTCTTGATGTTTATTTGCCACTGCATTTAGTTTTGTTTTTAATTCTGAGTCTGTACACATTTCTGCATATTTTGTGAATTTTTTTATGAGTATTTGTTCACCGCCTAATTGCTCTTTTAAACAAGTTAGTTCTTTTGTTGTAAGTGACATTTTCTTTTACTCCTTTCAAGCATAAAAAAATAAATGCGCTCATATTAAATGAACACATTTATTGTTAGCTAATATAAAATTTTTATACGTATATAAATTTTTTAACCGTTTATTGTTGTATTTTCTTTTGGCGGAGCGGGGATAGAATAAAATTCCGTTATACCTTTCTCGCCTTGTGAACCGTGTGTTTTATCTTTTGACGGTATTTCCGGAACTGTATCGGGCAATAGATAATCATCTTCGTTTTTTGGTACGGTATTACTATCCAACTGATTTTTTATACTATCCATTACATTATCATAGCTTGGTTTTAAACCGCTACCCATATTGTCACCTACGCCGCTGGCATCTCTTATGGCATACAAATAATAGTTATTTTTATTTTTGCGCATTTCATATATCATATACTTTGCGGCTTCCTGTTCGCTATCTTCTTTACCGGTGAAATTAACATTCATAATAGTTTTTGGTGGAATATATCCCACTTTTAAAAATAACTTATCACCGCTTTTAACCATATCTTCTACTCTTGGAACATAGAAAGCTGTCAATGCAATCATTGGTACATGGTAACTCTTTGTATTCTCATCATATTCGTATGAGTTTTCAAAGTCGTTAAATGTTTTATGGGATAGTGATATTGTGCTTCCGAAAAGCGTATGCGCTGTCATATCAACATCACTCGCCGGAACAACTATAAACATATTATCATCGTAACTGTATTTATCCCTGTTTTTACCTAAAATAGTTGCCCATACGCAATATGTCATTAAGTCAACTTCACGCAATGTAGCTGGATTTTCAAATGTAGGAGGGTCAAACATTACAATCGGAAACAACTTTTCCTCATATTTATGCTTTGTGTCCAAATTTGCCAATATACTTTTTGTTGCATTAAATGACATTTGCAAAAGTGTAAATATACCTATTATGCACAGTATAACAAATACTATACCTATTGATACTGTACGTTTTTTGTTATCCGTTTTGTTTGTTCTGTTTGTTTCCAAAATGTACACTCCTTGTTCTATTGCCAAATACTAATACATAGGACGGCTGAGCACCCCATTGTATTTTTTATATAATTTAATATATAATTTTATATATTTATTCTTCTGTTGATTCTACTCTGTTTACAATTACTTCTGCTTTTGAAACAAACTGGTCTACTACTTCCAAAACTTTCACAGAGAGTATACCGTCTTCAAAAGTTTCGTCTTGATGTGGGATATGTTCCAGTTTATCTAAAACCCAACCATTAATTGTATTGTAATCAGGGTCAAATTTTGGTGGTTGATAGTCAATATTTTCAAAAAATTCGTAAATATTTAAGTCACCGCTTACACGATATGTGTTTTCGTCTATTGCTTGGTAAGAATTAATTATCTCATCATCTTCATCCCAAATTTCACCGACAAGTTCTTCTAGGATATCTTCCATTGTAACAATACCCAGTGTACCGCCGTAATCATCAATAACAACAGCCAAGTGCATTTTTTTCTTTTGAAATTCTGTCAAAAGAATAGATATTTTCTTTGTTCGATGTATGTACATAACAGGTTTTTTAAGCTTTTCAAGGGAAATTTCTTTACCGTCAAGTACCCAATCATAAATATCTGTCGTATGAACCCAACCTACGATGTTATCAATACTGTCTTTGTACACAGGTAATCGGGAAAAACGCTCTGTACGTATAGTTTCAAGTATTTTTTCGTTACTTTCGTCTATATCCAAAGCAACCACATTCACACGAGGTGTCAAAATTTCTTGTACAGTAGTTTCATCAAATTCCAGTGCCGATTGAACCAAATCTTTTTCTTGTTCTTCCAGTACGCCTTCTTCTTCTATGGTATCAAGCATATACATAAGCTCTTGTTCGGTGATTGTAGGTTGTTTTTCCCCATCGCCTCCACGAGAAAGTACTTTTCGTAACCACAAAAAGAAAAGAGTAATCGGTGTAAGCACTATACACAAAATGTCAAGAATTTTAGCTGTATTAAGAACCAAAAATTCACTTTTTTCTTTACCAAAACTTTTTGGTATAATTTCACCGAAAGTTAAAACCAAAAATGTTACAATACCTGTTGTAATCGCTACTGAACCAGGGCCGAAAGTATTGGTTGCCATAACAGTAGATATAGATGAAAGCGCTATATTTACAACGTTGTTACCAACAAGTACGGTGGCAAGAAATTTGTCAAAGTGTGTAAGTAATTTAACTGCTGTTTTTGCCTTTTTGTTACCTTCATCAACCATACTGCGCAAACGGAGCATATTTACTGATGAAAATGCTGTTTCGGTAGATGAAAAGAATGCTGAAAAAAACAATAAAATTAAAATTAAGACAAGCGACGTGACGTCCAAAAAAAGATCAACTCCATTTTTTTATAAATATTTTAGTGTTTAATTTTTAATTAAAATATTAACTAAAAACAGGCCACTATTATGCCTTGCAAAATTTTGTTACATAGTCTTCAAGAGCCTTTGCAATTATCTCTTTCGCCTTTTCCGCGCCACTGGTCTCGTTTACTGCTGTTGTTTTGTGTTCGAGCGCTTTGTAAACAGTAAAGAAATGCGACATTTCCTCAAAAATATGTTTTGGTAATTGCGAAATATCTGTATATTCATTATAGGTAGGGTCGCTAAATGGTATCGCAATTATTTTTTCGTCATTTCTGCCATTATCTATCATAGATATTACACCGATAGGATAGCAACGGACAAGTGTCAGCGGTTCAAGTGGTTCTGAACAAAGTATCAGTACGTCTAATGGGTCTAAATCATCACCGTATGTTCTGGGAATAAATCCATAGTTTGCAGGATAGTGTGTAGATGTATGCAGAATACGGTCAAGCATAATAAAGCCGGTCTCTTTATCAAGCTCGTATTTTTTCTTACTGCCTTTTTCTATCTCTACAACTGCAACAAAGTCTTCACAAGACACACGTTTTGGATTTAAATCATGCCAAATATTCATTTATAAACCACTCCTTTGAATTATACCGTATATTTTTTTACAATATATGTACAGTATGTGAAAATACATTCACAAATAATATTATACTATATATATTATTGTATTATCAATAGGTATGACATATTTTTTACAATTTAAATATTAAACACTATCCATAAAATGAATTTCCGTAATCTTAGAAAATTAATTTTAGGGATAGTGTATTTTACAACTTTTATTTTAGATATTTTTGGCTGTATTCTTTATAGTATCCATCATATTCAGGAGAGTTACCTTTATGTAAATCAGATAAATATGCATGTGAATTAATATCAGCAAATTTTTCATTTGAAGATATTACGAATACTGCGACGTTTGAACAATGGTCGGATATTCTTTCCAAAGATGTAAGTGCTTCAACGAATGGGAATGCTCCGTCAACCGTACATTTGCCGTCACGCAATCTTTCAATATGCTTTTTCTTTAATTCGTCTTCAAGTATATCAATAACTTGTTCAAGTGGCTCTATGCGTCTTGCCATTTTAACATCGTTATTTCTGTATGATTTAATTGTTGTCAGAAGTATATCTTCTACTGCGCTGTATATAAGCTTCATATCCTCCAAACCTTCATCGGAGAACTGCGCTCTTTTATTTTGTGATGCTTCCAAGAGATTTTCACATTGGTCGCCTATTCTTTCAAATTCACCCAACATATGAAGAAGTTCGCTTATCTCTGTCTTACTGTTTTCCGTAAGATGTTTTTTGGATATCTTTATTGCGTAGCCTTCTATTTTATCTTGCAAAGTATCCAAAGCTGACTCATTTTTCAATAATGTATCGACAAGATTATTATCTATATCACCCATTATCAATTTTTTTGAAATCTCGAAGTTTTCTTGCGCAAGTTCTGTCATATTATAAACAGCGTTTCTTCCATGTTGTATTGCAAGTCCGGGAGATATGAGCAAACGCTCATCAAGACTTGCGATAACATCAGCGATTTTTGTTTCTTCTTTATCTGATGGGATAATTGCATACGCTATTTTTTCAAGCAAACGTGTAAATGGCATCAATAGTAAAGTAACTGTTATATTGAATATTGAATGGAAGTTTGCTATTCCGCCTTTGGTTATAGGGTCATTCCAAAATTCAAAACCTATTGTGTATTCAAAAGCATACAATCCTGTTAAGAACAATACTGTACCTAAGATATTAAAACAGACATGAACAAGAGCGGCGCGTTTAGCGCCTTTTGATGCGCCGAAGCTCGCTATAATAGGAGTGATACAAGTACCTATATTTTGTCCCAAGATAATAGGAAAAGCTGACGCGCAGGTGATACTGCCGGTCGATGACAGAGCCTGCAAAATACCGACTGATGCCGATGAGGACTGAATAAGCGCCGTGATACCGGCACCAACAAGCACTCCCAAGATAGGGTTGGACATTGTTTGAAACAGTTCTGCAAATTTTGGTAATTCTGCAAGAGGTTTCATAGTTGCTTCCATTTGGAACATACCTGTAAACAGTACGCCGAAACCAAGCAGCATATTACCTATTTCTTTTATTCTGTCGGTTTTGCCTGAAAAAAATAGAAGAATACCTATTGCAGCCATCAGCGGTGCAAGAGTTGTGGGTTTTATAAGTGTCAAAAAGAAATTTGTTGATTCTATATCTGTTAAACGCAAAATATGTGCAGTTATGGTTGTACCTATATTGGCACCCATAATAATGCCTATTGCTTGACGCAATTTTAATATTTTGGCATTTACAAGACCCACAACAACTACGGTTGTAGCTGATGATGACTGAATTGCTGCTGTAACTACTGTACCGAAAAGTACAGATTGTAATATTCCACCTGTAAGCTTTTCAAGAATTGATTCCAATCTACCTTCTGATGCTTTTTCCAAACTGGAACTTAATACATTCATACCAAATAGGAAAAGTGCAAGTCCACCAAAAAGTTTAATGAACATTATAATATCCATATTATCCTCCGTTTATTTATAATTTCTTAATTTTTTCTTAACTTTTTGACATAATATTATTATAACAAAATAAATTCATAAAAAAATATTGACATATTGTAGAAAAATTTGTTCATTCAAAAATAAAATATGTATAAAATAACCATAAATAATAAAAAATAAAATACAATTTTTATTATTGTAGTTTATGGAGAATAATATACAAATAGTATAATAAATTACAGAGCAAATAAACACATTTTAGTTAAAGGTTGTGTAAATGCTTATGTATATATAATAAATAAGATTAAAAAGGCAGTGTATTTATACACCGCCTTTCAGACTGTTAAAAAAACCTATTACTAGAAAAATATGTACAAAAAGATGTAATTTCAAAGAAACTTTTTCTCTTGCAAAAAGTTTCCTCTTTTGGCATAAATGCCAAAATTCACCTTCAAAAATGCGCTTACACGGTAAAAGTGTTCCGTTTTCTGCGGAAAACGTCTTAGGCGCTGCCTAAGAACCGCAATTTTTTGAAAAAAATTGAGTAAAACTTTTATAGACTTCGTCATTATAAAGAATGACTATACCTTTTTTGCACGCTGAAAGGCAGTGTATTTATACACCGCCTTTTTGTGTTTTGTAAGATAATAAATACTGATTATTTATTATTTTGTTTGTTTTTATTTTTGTTGCCGGAATATTTTCCGTGTTTGTTGGTATTTGTTTGTGAAAAATTATCTTTGTTTTCTACTGTTTTATTTTCAGAAACGTCCTTTTCATTATTATTATCGATATCTTCATTGTTTTTTTCTTGAATTATTTTTTCATTATTTTCTTCAAGTTTTTTTTCTGCTTTTTGAACATCAACGTTATTATTAACATCTTCTTTGTTGTTCGGTAAATTTTTTGCCGTAGTATCGTAAGAGTTAATATTATTTACATCTATTTCTTTATTTTTTCGATGCTTTTCTGCCCGTTTTTTAGCTTTTTCAATTACTTTTTCTTCAACAGCTATTTTCAGTTCAAGTTTTTCGTTTACTTTTTCTTCTTCAATTTTATCAATATTGCTTGGACGCAACTCAATTTTCTTTTTTATATATCTTTTTACATGCCCTGTTAAACGATTGTAGTTCCATATAAGAAGTAATATAGTGATTACTATTATTATTGCCAAACCTGTTATGCCGAATGTTGTTAAATGATTGGTGATATATGAAAGTGGTGTAACGCCATAAAAAGTAGTAAACGCACCTTTATTCATATATAGTTCAGGATTTATTATTTCAAGTTTTTTTGTTACCACGCCTGCCATTGATTGCGATACAAATGCAAGCGTAAAGTAAGAAATTATCGCAGAGATTATTGTTTTAATTATTCCGCCACGACAAAGAAGAACCAAAATAAGCATTATATATGGTAAATACATAAAGTTTTCAAATGGAATATATGTGTTGAAATTAAAGATTTTTACCAAACCCAAAACAATAGGGACGCATATTACGGACAAAACAAGTGCGGCAGGATTACCTAACCCGCAATATATAGGTAGGGCAAGGTTAATATTTCCTATAAGTCCGAATTTTTCAGATGAAAATTTCTTTAATCCTTGTGAAAGCTCTTTTAAGCTGTCGCTTAAAAATATCATTATTCTCGGCAATATAAATATATAAGCGCCCATTGTGATTGCCATTTGTACAGAAGTTACAAAATCACCGCCACAAATAATAAATGTAATAAAAACAACTATTGTTGAAATAAAAGTAGGTTTGCCGAAATATCCTATTTTTTTATTTATATATCCCAATGTTATATCTTTTTGCAGAGCTTGTGGTAAGAATGAGGATATTTTGCTTATAATACCGCCAATAGGCGCAAAACTGACAGCAACATTGTTTGAAAAAGTTATTGATGGTAAATTACAATATTTTTCAACCTTTGAATACATAGAGTCACTGATAACAAGTGTGACGATTACAACTGCGCCTGTTACTATTAAACCGTAAGATAATTTTCCTGTGATTATTTCTGCCATACCTCCCGCAAAAGAAGCTATCCATATACTCCAAAAATCCAAATTAAATGTTCTTACGCAACCGCAAAGAAGTAATATAAGATTAAGAAGCAGAGCAAAAGGCAAAATATAAAAACCACTCTGTGATGTTTGTGAAACTGTAATTGCAACAGATTGTGATATATCGGTATAACTGCTGGTTAGTTCAAGCTTCAATGCTATAACTTTTGCAAATTCTGATAATAAACTACCGAAATTGTTGGTAAGTATATACATTAAATAAATACAAAAAGCTGTTGTGATAGCATCTTTTGCCGATGCTCTAAACCCGTTTTTAAAAATTAAATTTAATAAAAAAAATACGAATGGTATTACGATAAAAGCACCAAGCAAAAGTGGTTTATTAAAAAATGTTACTAATAAATTCAACTTTTTTTCCTCCAAAAATTTTTAAATACCCTCTTAATTATTTAAAAAATAACAAATAATTGATATTAAATAACATTAAAGTAAAGTATATTTTCACAATTATTTTCTTCAAAAGCCTGTTTTTGTTCATTTATTTTAACTTCATCAAAAATAATTTCTTCCCCATCAATTATACTGTTGTGTTCTTGTAGGGTATATATTTTATTTTGACACTTAAAATCTTTTGTTTTTTCCAACACAAGACTGAGTGTTTGATATGGTTGTACTGATGGTTGAGGTAGCGCTATTTTTTCGCTAATCAGTCCTCTGCCGAAAATATGTGGGCGGATATCGAAAACTACGCTTTCTATATTATTCAGTAGTTTATCTATCTCTGTTCCATACATAGAACCCCTTGTATCAAAGAGACCATATCCTGAAATTATAGGTATAATTGTCACATTTTTTTCTTTTTTGCCATCTATTACTATATTTAAAAAGTCTTTAATAACATCTGTTTTATTTATTACTTCGCCTTGCGCTCCGTAGGTTGCCTTTTCCAGTGAGATACCTGTTGGAAACTGTACTCCGTCAAGCAAAATAATATCCAAGTAGTTGGATACATCATCTATAATTTGTATAACATAATCTCTGGCGCGCGCAGAATTTGGATTTAGCCAAGTCTTTCCGCCCAAATCTTTTGAATTGTCTATCCAGTTAATTTCACTGTTCATATATTTTACTGCCGCATCATACATAGAAGCAGGCGCAGTTCTGTCTTTAAAAGCAAAAATACGTCCAACCGGAATAAGTCCATTCGATTTTATAATATCCACGCATTTTTTCAAATCATAAGTTGTTTCATTAAGCGTAAGATTATTAATAACAACGTCAAGCGTAGAATTATACATAACTCTGCCATCGACATTCTTAATATCAAAAACAACTTGTTTTGCGCCGTGTTGTTTTAGTGTATTAAGTGTTGAAATCAATAAATTTTCATCTAGCATTACATTATGCTCTATAAAAACAGATTTTCCTGTAAATTTTGTATTTGCGCTTTCTTCGACTTTTGGAGCTGATGTGCTGGAAATAATCACATCAGAAGATGATGAAATTATGGAAGATGTATTTTGCTCTTCGCTTTGGGTAGCGCCGGGGATAAATTTTGATACAAAATTAAATGTTGGATCAAATGAAAACCACCCGATAGCCGCTACGCCTATCAATACCACACTCCATATTAAACGGCGTTTCATAATAATCTTTTTTTGTCCACTCCAATTATACGTGTCTCTCTTAACTTTTCTATTTTGCAAAATTAATGTTCCTTTCTAAGCTCAAAAGTTATTATTAATTATAACGTTATACCATGTCCCAAAAGTCCGAAAAGCGCCATTGAAACAATGCCAAAAGTCAGTATTGTAATAGGTGTTCCCAAATAATGCGCCGGTATTGTTGATTCTTCCAATCGTTTTTGCATAAAATAATTCAGTATCATCAAAAGCCAAACCCCCAAACCACTACCCAAACCATAACAAATGGAATCAAGTATCAGCATACGTTCAGCGGAGACAGTTATTATTATAGCTATCGGCAAAAAGCCAAAAACAATACTCGGACTTATTTTTTGCGCTTTTTTATTTCGTTTTTTTTGATATATAGGCACTATAAAGCCATAATAAATTCCCAAAAGCATCATCATAATCACGCTATACAGCATTACGCTGAATGCCGGTAAAGTCCAAGTTGAAAGATGAAATAACCTGTTATCCATAAGCACAGACAGCCATGCAGAAATACTTGCTATAAAAGAAATAATTACAGACAGAGCGCCTGTTATATTTACTTTTTTAACAGTATTTACTTCACTTATAGGAAACTTTACATAAACACCTTTTGCAAGAACGATATTTTGAGAAATAGCAGCGCCTATTATTAAAAACAGATATGTAAACACACTATACATTATGCACTCTCCTCATCTACAACTACTGTCATTCTTTTCTTTAATCTGTATGTTACAAATCTCGATATAAATGCAATGATAAACGCAACCAACATAAAGCCAAAAAACGGTAATGTAATACTTGATACTTTTATACGTATTGGAATTTTATAAGTAAATATTTGATTATTACCGAATATTTCTCTTATTGCAGATGTTATTAGCATAAGAACAGCAAAATATACAAGATTTCTCAAACATCTCATTGTAACTATGGATATTTTTGAAAGAGATTTTTTCTCAAATACAGAATATATTAACGGATACGCAGACAACAAATATAAATATTTTCCTACCGTACCGCTTACGTCAGGGAAATATGCGCGCAGTACAATGGCAATCAGGGTTATTATACCCATTGATACAACTACGCAAAATGCGGCAGTCACCCATTCCGTAATATTCATTTTTTCGGAAAGCACAAATTTTAACATTGCAACGGGTATCATTACTATTGACAAAACTATAATTAATACAAACGCTGTTTTTACATTTAATGATGTCATTATTAAGAAGGGAAGCATAAAAAGTGTGGACATAGACATACCTTCCCAGTTCTTCATTATTTTTGCAAATTTTTTATCAACTTTTGCTTTTCTGTGTTTTATATTAAAGTCTTTTTCTTCATGTGTAATATGTTTTTCCACATCAGTTATTGTTAATGAAGTCTCTTTGTCGTTGTTTTTGTCGTTTTGCAAAACTAATCCTCCTTCGTTTTGTATGTATGTTTTCCACTACGCTATCTATACATGGCACCATAAAATTCAAAACCAAAATTGCAAATGGTTCGCTCATTTCAAATACGCTGAAATGACGAAACAGCATTATAACTATACCTGACAGTATAGCATATATATCTATCGCAGTGCCTCGTACAGGTGTTGTTACCGGATCCGTAAGCAAAAATGTCATAAAAAATATAGTTGGCATAGCGCAAACTTCATAAAAGACAGATTTTAAGCCTGTGGCATTTGTACGTGGAAAAAAGTATGCAAGAACAGAAAGAGACAGTAAAGTAAAGAAAATTTGTCTTATACGAATATCTTTTCTTACTATAAGATACAGCATACACGCAATCAGTAAATATATATAGCTTACGCCAATCGCTGACGGAACATTTCCTATTAGGATATCACTTATGGTATTTTGCGGAATACCACCGACAGACATATTATAGGCTAAACTTTTGTGTATAACATTACTTTGCTGTACATTGTAGTAGGAAAACGGGTCTTTGTACTGAAACATTTCTGTTGAAAATGTTATTATAACTATTGCAAGTCCGCACGCGGCAGGATTAAAAACATTTTGACCTGTTCCGCCAAAAGGATATTTTGCAACAAAAATTGCAAAAATATTTGCTAAAACAATGATATGAAAAGGAATATCTATTGGCATTAATAAGCCTATTATCATAGAAGTTACTATTGGTGAGTAATCTCTGAAAATAACTTTTTTATTTAGTAGCAGTGACGTTACAATATGTGTTGCTACCCCACTGGCAACCGATATAAGCAAAATATAAACAGTTTTTATACCGTAATAGTATACGGATACTGCATACAATATAAATAGCATCACTATAACATCAATAAGCATTTTTATATTACTGTTACTACTTTTAATATGGGGGGCAGAATGTATTTCAAACTTCATTTTTAAATCTGTTCCTCCTATTGTATAGTAAAATTGTCTCTGCTATATTTATCTTTGACGGGCAAACATAACTGCAACACATACAACTTACGCACATTTTACTGTCTAATTTCTCTATTTCTCTGTTTGTCTCATCGGATCTTAAAATTATATTTTTATATAATTGCATTGGATTGAGCCTTGACGGACAAACGTCAACACATTTTCCACAACGAATACAGCCATAATCTTTGTGTATTTCTTTTTCGTATATAGCAAGTATGCCCTGTGTGGAAATATTTATTTTTTGAGAATCTATATCGCGTATGGCTTCCCCTGTCAAACTGCCTCCAAGTATTATGCGTGTTGGTTTTACACTGAACCCTGTTCTTTCAAGTAGTTCAGAAACAGGTAAGCCGATTTCAGCCTCGATATTTTGCGGGTGTTTTACGGCGTTTCCCGCAACTGTGATAATTGTTGTTTTATGTTCTATTCCCTGATAGACAGCTCTTGCAAGGTGAACAAGCGAACAAGCGCCTATGTAAACGTACTTGTTATCACGGTAATCATACCACAATTTCTTCATTCTTATATCTGCGGGATATTTTGTGTTTAAAGCAAGAATAGGATATTTTGATATTTTACGTGGGAAAATTTTTTTAACCTCGTTAGATGAATTTTTTAAGTATGTTTCTATTATACATTTTTGAGCGCCTACCGCCTTTAACGCAAGCTCTATGCCTTTTATAAGTTCTTCTTTATAATGCACAATGGTACACATCTGACTTGTTATATAAGGCTCATCGTCTATTGCGTCAACCAGTAGAATAATATTCTTTTTCCCTATGCACGCATTAAGTTTTTCTGACAACAAATACTCATCACGTTCATCAATAATTTTGGCTTCTTCCGCTCTTTTAAGTATTTCTTTGTCGGATATTTCATCAATATTGTTATATATTTTGGCATTGGGAATTTTTTTAAAATCAACATTTGAAAGCATTAGCGTGGGTTTATTAAGAAGAGTGTCCTCTTTTAATTGCGCCATATTAACACCACGTATATTAAAAGAAAATGGTTTAATTCTCAATTTTATACTGCCTCCTCTGCAAGTTTGCGCAGACACTCTACCTCACTTTTTCTGTCTTTTGCCTTGAAAACAGCTGAACCTGCAACAAAACAATCAGCGCCGTTTTTTGCGCATTCGGCAATAGTTGCTTGCGATACACCGCCATCTACTTGTATAATTGGAGGATTTTCCATATTTTTGACAGCCTCACGCAAAGCTTTTACTTTTGGCATCATATCCGCCATAAAACTTTGTCCTCCAAAACCGGGTTCTACTGTCATTACAAGTATCAAATCCACATCATTGATAAATGGCAATACGTCTGAAACAGGAGTTTTCGGTTTTATTGATATTCCTGCCTTTGCTCCTTTTTCTTTTATCATTTTTATTGTTTCTTTTGGATCTCCGTTTGCTTCCAAATGAAAAGTTATTAAATCAGAACCGCATTTTATCAAATCGTCTATATATTTTTGCGGTTCGCTTATCATTATATGAACATCAAAAAACATATCTGTTTTTTTACGCAATACCTCAATGACCGGCATACCGAATGAAATATTTGGTACAAAATGACCGTCCATTACATCAAGGTGCAGCATTTCTGCCCCTGAACACTCTATATCTTTAATTTCAGCTTCCAAATTCGCAAAATCAGCTGATAACAGTGATGGTGATATTTTCATATTTTCTCCGTTTCCGTTGATATTCTCAACAATTAATATAAAATTACTATAATAATAGTATAAAATTATGCAATAGCTCACCGTTAATTTTACTCTATATATTGGCTTACGTCAAGAAATATATACTATTTAAATAATTAATTTTCTATTAATCCTTATAAGAACATATAAAAAAACTGAATAAAACTTACTTGTTTTACTCAGTTATAGGGTATTATTTAATTTTATTTTTCAAGTAACAAAGGATTAATCTGTTTATTTTGCAGCGCCATTTCAATAGCTTTCGGCAATAAATCAAAATGAGCTATTGTAGATGTAGGTTTTTTCTGTGGGTCATCTTGACTGAACGGTACAAAAAAAATATTTTTATATACCATTAATTTTGATATATTTTTTCCACTGATTGCAAGTCCGTCATTTGTCGCAGGCGCAATAAGTACAGGTTTTCCGTTACGCAGATGCGCCTTGGTTGCCATTGTAACCGATGTATCAAATATACCGTTCGCTATTTTGCCCATAGTGTTTGCCGTACATGGAGATATAACAAGAATATCCAACATATTTTTAGGGCCTATCGGCTCGGTATCCGTAATTGTGTGCATTATTTTTTTTCCGCAAATATCTTCTATTTCTTTTATAAAATCTTGCGCTAAACCAAAACGTGTATCTGTTTTATATGTTATCTCTGACATAATAGGATAAATATCATAAGATTTTGCCAGTAGTTTTAATTGCTCAACGGAACTTTTTAATGTACAAAAACTTCCTGTAAGTGCATAGCCTAAACGTATACTCATTAGTCCCAACCTCCTCTGTGATTTTGAAAATACGCATTTGCAACTTCTGATATATAATAAGCAGAGCTTATCGGAGCTACTTTTCCGGGAAGAGCCAGCGCATGTATTGCGCTGATATTATTGTTATCCGCACTCAAAAAATCAGTACCACCGTCGCCCGATGCCATATCTATAATAAGTGCCGACGGTTTCATTCTTTCTATTATGCTTTTTGTAAACAGAATATCGGGTACTGTGTTAAAAACAATATCTATATTACTTATTATCTTTTTTATATCCATTGTATAGCAGTAGTTATATCCGTCCACTTCTATCCATGCTTTATGGTCACTTCTTCTGCTTGTTACCGTAACGTTAGCGCCCATTGTTTTTAATATCTTTGCAAGTATTTTTGATATTCTTCCATAGCCTGTTACTAAACAATTTGCGCCGAAAATGGTTCTGTCTGTTGAGGAAATGGCAAGTTCTACTGCCCCTTCCGCAGTTGGAACAGCATTTTTTATTGCAAGCTCCTCATTTTGAAGTAAATCATATATAGCTATTTCATTAACAGCAGCTTTTAAACCTATTTTTGATGTGATATTTCCGCCGACAACAACCGAATTTGTATTTATATAGCCAAAACATTGTTCAAGCGAGATTTTTTCCGGAAAAGACGGCGCAAATAAATATTCGCTGTCTTTTGATATGGGCAGTGGCAACAAAACATATTCCATAATAGGTAATACACTGTCTATTGTACCTGTATTTATATTTTCATCTATTTCATCTTTATCCATTGAACACAGTCTATATACCGTATATCCCATTTTTGCAAGATTTTCACTGACATACATATATCTTCTGTCGCCGCCTACAACGGCAACCGTATTTTTTATTATTTCCGCCACAATCGCATTACCTCCTTTTTAAGTATTTTCCTTATCGTATCTTATGCTAAAATAAAGATTTGTGCGACATTCTGAAAATTTAAACAAAAAAATAAACTCTCTGTTAAAAATTCTATTCTAACAGAGAGTTTCAGCGTGTCAAAAAAGGTATAGCCATTTGTCATAATGACGAAGTCTATAAAAGTTTTACTCAATTTTTTTCAAAAAATTGCGGTTCTTAGGCAGAGCCTAAGACGTTTTCCGCAGAAAACGGAACGCTTTTGCCGTGCAAGCGCATTTTTGAAGGTGAATTTTGGCATTTATGCCAAAAGAGGAAACTTTTTACAAGAGAAAAAGTTTCTTTGAAAGTAAATCTTTTGTGCATATTTTTCTGGTAATAGTGTTTTTTCAAGAGACAGAAACTCTCTGTTAAAAATTCTATTCTAACAGAGAGTTTTAGGTTACTTTTTAAATTTTATTCCCATTCGGTTCCGTCAGCGCGCAAAACAAAGTTTCTTGTAACATTTAAAACAATATCATCATAGCCATATTCTGCCATAAAGGCATTTAGCCAAAGATTAGGATTTATATTGTAGTTTATTCCTGCGGACATCAGCGCTTTTACTTTTAACAGATTATTTTCCGCATAAATTTCCTGTACTTCGATATCGGGGGCAATATTAACTGTTTTAATTCCTTTTTTGCTCTTTTTCTCAACAGTTATATCTGTTTTTTGTGAAAAACTTTTCACTTCTTCTTCCAACTTTTTTATATCATTACTTTTTAAGGTAATGGTGTATATTGCTTTTTCAATAGTTGTCAAATCATCAACTATTGTTTGTACAGAGATAGCTTTTATTCCTTCCGGAAATACTTTGTTAAGTTCTGTCTTTACTTTTTCCGGTGGATATGTGTCATCTGTAAGTCTTATATCAAAAGTTTCTCTTTCCCCCTCAAATCCAAGTGGAAGCGGTAAAGGAAAGGTCATATATATACGTGGGTTAAATCCTTCTGTATGCCAAACAGGAATGTCGGTTCTGCGTATTGCGCGGGAAAAACAACGTGTAATATCAAGGTGACTTATATACTTTGCCCTACCTTTTTTCTCAAAGAAAATTCTAATGTTTATACTCAAAGCACGCGCCTCCCAATAGTTTATTCGCACCACAGCCAAAGCATTTTTGACGGCAATTTTCACTTGTTACGCTTTGCCAAGCCTTTTTGTTTTCATCAACCAAAAAGCGTTTTGATACGCCGTAATTTATATGCTCCCATGGCAAAATTTCGTCATAAGTTCTTCTGCGGCTTGTGTAGAAGTTATAATCAAGATTAAACTTTTCACAGGCATCTGTCCAACGTTTTGCGTCAAAATGTTCTTCCCAACTTTCAAGATTTCCGCCGTTTTTGTATACTTCTTCAACAACATTACATAGTCGGCGGTCTCCTCGGGCAAGAATAGCCTCCACTATTGACGTTATTGCATCGTGATAGTGAACTTTTACTTTTTTACTCTTTACGGTTGAACGTAAATGTATTTGTTTTTCTCTGAATTGTTCGTATGTGTCCTGTGGCTCAAACTCAAATGGTGTAAATGGTTTCGGTACAAAGCAAGAACAACTTACGCTTACTTCGACACCTTTGCCTTTTGGACGGTCGGGCATAGAATAGAATAAATCAACAACTTTTTTTGCAAGATTGTTTATTGCCTCTATATCTTCAAGCGTTTCTGTCGGAAGTCCCATCATAAAATACAGTTTAACAGTAGTTACACCGCCACGGAACGCTATCTCACAAGTACGCATCAGTTCGTCTTCGGTAACGTTTTTGTTTATTGCGTCACGCAAACGTTGACTGCCTGCTTCGGGGGCAAATGTAAGTCCTGTTTTACGTACCTTTTGTACCATTTCAAGCATTTCATCGGAAAAATTGTCCACACGCAAGCTAGGTAGTGCAATACTTATCTTCTTTTCTTCTGTCCATGGAGACATCTTTTTCATAACATCATACAGTTCGCTATGGTCACTTGTACTCAGTGACAATAACGACACTTCATCATAGCCGGTATTTCTGCATAAATCTTTTGCCTGACTGTTTACTGTATCGGCTTTCTTTTCCCTAAACGGACGGTATATATATCCTGCTTGGCAAAAACGACAGCCACGTATACAACCACGCAGTACTTCTACCATTGCCCTATCGTGAACAATATCGGTAAATGGAACAACAAAGCCCTTTGGATATTCTACCTTGTCAAAATCTTTAATTATTCTCTTTGTAATTGTAGCAGGCGCGTCATCAATGCTGTTGATACTTTTTACTGTTCCGTCTTCATTATAGTCAACTGTATAAAGTGACGGTACATAAAAGCCGTCCAGTTTTGATGCGCGTTTTAAAAATTCTTGTTTATTGACACCCTCTTTGCGACATTGCAAATACAGTTCGCAAAGTTCGGGCAGAGCTTCCTCTCCCTCGCCCAGTGAAAAAATATCAAAAAAGTCCGCGATAGGTTCGGGATTACATACACAAGGGCCACCGCCGACCACTATCGGATAGTCCCAATCATCTCCCCTGTCTGCGCTTCTCAAAGGAATGTTGCCAAGTTCAAGCATTTTTAAAATGGTTGTGTAGCACATTTCATACTGTATTGTAAATCCTACGAAGTCAAATTCACTTATCGGATCAAAGCTTTCCAAAGCGTAAAGAGGAATATTTTCGCTTTTCATCAGCTCTTCAAAGTCACTGTCAGGCGCAAAAACACGCTCACACCAGTAATTCGGACGATTATTGAGAACAGAGTACAGTATCTTTAAACCCAAATGCGACATACCTACATGGTAAAGGTCGGGAAAACAAAACGCAAAACGCAAATCCACGTCTTCTTTGTTTTTGATTACAGAACCCATTTCGCCACCGGAATAACGGGCGGGCTTTTGTGTCTTTAATAATAATTTATCTATTTTTTCAGGTATCATTTTTTCTCCTTGTTTTTTTATTTTTGTTTTTTTAAAAAGCCTTTGTTTTATCAAGAAAAAGAACGGTCAAAGGTTACGACAGCATAGGTGTCCTCGTAAGTTTCGTCCACAAAAGTATTTATCTTTGCAAGTATTTCGGAATCAGGTATTTCCAAACTATACGGAATAACGACATCGAAAACTAAATTTGTATGCGTAGCTCCTCCAACTGCGCGAAAATCGTGCATAGACAGATTTTCGTCTATTGTCTTTAAAAAATCGGAAATTTCTTTTATCATCAGTTGCAACTCCTTGTTTTCGGTTGCTATCGGGTCCATATGTAACACTAAAAATATATTTTCTTTTTCTTTAATATCCCGCTCTATATCGTCTATTAAATCATGACTTTCTATAACATTGACTTTTGATGATACTTCTGCGTGCAATGACACAAAACATCTTCCCGGACCATAGTCGTGTATCATCAAATCATGCACGCCTATTATGCCGTCATAGGACATTACAAAGTCGGTTATCTTATCTACAAGCTCTTTACTGGGAGCGTCACCCAATAATTTATTCACTGTATCTTTTATAATTCCTATACCTGAAACAAGTATCAATGCCGAAACTATTGTACCCATAATTCCGTCAAGAGAAAAGGGTAAAACCAGAGACAAGACAGTAGATACAAGTACAGCCGTTGTGGATAATACATCTGATAAACTATCCACAGCTGTTGCCAGCATAAGTTCGCTTTCTATTCTTTTACCAAGTTTTTTATTAAAAAAACTTAACCATAGTTTTGCCAGTATTGACATAACAAGAATAATGGCAGTGGTTAGTGAAAAAGTTGTTTTTATCGGATAAAATATTGATTTTATTGAACTCTTGCCAAGTTCAAAACCCAATAAAATAATAATTATACCGACAGCCAGCGCCGATAAATATTCTATACGCGCGTGTCCATATGGGTGTTCTTTATCTGCGGGTTTTAGCGCAAGTTTAAAACTTATTGCGGATATAACAGCCGAACCCATATCTGAGAGATTATTTACACCGTCAGCGACTATTGCCACACTGCCTGCAAACGTTCCCACTATGAATTTTGAAACAAACAGGAAAAAATTAATAATAACCGCAACTATACTTGCCAAATTTCCGTAAGCCTGTCTGACATATACGTTTTTTACATCTTCATAATTTTTAATAAATTTTTTAACCAAAAAATTTGTCAAAATGTACCCTCCTTTTATTTTTTAAAATTATTGGTTAGTTGATAAAACCACTTTCTTTTTTCAAAAAAAGTGGCATAATCTTATATCTTTATATATTTAAAAGAACTCTTGCGATTGAGAAATAAACCAGCAAGGATACAGCATCAACAATCGTTGTTATAAAAGGACTTGCCATAACAGCAGGGTCAAATCCGATTTTCTTTGCCAAAAGGGGCAGAGAACAACCAACTACTTTTGCAATAAATACCGTTAGGAACAGTGTTGTACACACAACCACAGAAACCGTTAAGCCAACCCTGTCAAATAACATTAATTTTGCAAAGGTAACAACAGAAAGAGTTGCGCCGCAAAGCAAGGAAACCCTTATTTCTTTCCAAAGAATACGAAAGATGTCTTTAAACTCTATTTCGTCAATGGAAAGTCCGCGTATAATTGTTACCGAAGCCTGACTGCCTGAATTACCGCCTGTATCCATAAGCATAGGAATAAATGAAGTAAGTACCACATAAGAGGCGAGCGCAGACTCAAAACCTGAAATAATCATACCTGTAAACGTAGCGGATACCATAAGTAGAAGTAACCATGGAATACGGCTCTTATATATTTCAAAAACCGACGTTTTTAAGTATGGCTTTGCGCTCGGTGTAACTGCCGCCATTATCTCAATATCGTCCGTAACTTCTTCCTGCAATACGTCTAGGGCGTCATCGACTGTGATAATACCGACAAGTCTGTTTTCAGCATCAACAACAGGCATTGATGAAAAATTATACTTTGCCATATTATTGGCAACGTCTTCCCTGTCTTCAAGCGTATTTACAGAAATAACATTGTGTTCCATTATTTCTTCTATCAGTTGAGTCGGTTCTGCTATAATTAAATCAAAAATAGTGGTTACACCAACCAAATATTTATTTTTGTCCGTAACATAACAGGTGTTTACTGTTTCTTTTTTGATACCTACGCTACGAATTACTTTAAAAGCGTCATCAACTGTCATTTGCGGACGCAAATCAAGTAGTTCGGTTGTCATTATGCTACCTGCTGTGTCGTCAGGATACTTCAAGATGTCGTTAATCATCTTACGTTTTTCCGGATCTGCCTGTTTTAATATACGACCTACAACATTTGCGGGCATTTCTTCAACTATGTCAACGGCGTCATCAACATACAGTTCATCAACAACCTGTTTCAGTTCATTATCGGAAAAACCGTCTATAAGCAAACTTTGGTTATCTGCGTCCATTTCTACAAATGTCATAGCAGCCATTTCTTTTGGCAACAGTCTAAACAGTAGCGGAACGATTGTCTTATCAGGCAGATTGTCAAAGAGGTCTGCTATATCAGCCTCTTGCATTACCACGAGTATATCTTTTAGTGTAGAAAATTTCTTTTTTTCAATTAAGGCATAGATAGTGCTATGCGGTAAAATTTTGAATTCGTCCATTTTTGTACCCCATTTCCATAAAAATAATTTTTGCGTACTAAACTATTTTTATAAAAACGGATAAAATTATCAGAAATAATCGCTCTATCTATTTATATAAAAATATGTACGCAACAATGATATTAACTTTTTCCCTCGTACTTTACTCTTACTACTATTACCGTCCGCGTCCATATTTTATCATCTCCTATTTGCACAAAATTTATATATGAAATTTATCATACTACATTATTATACTACACTTATATTAAAAATAACAGATTTTTTTAAAAATAAAATTTTTAAATTTTAATATTTTTTTAATTCCGGTTTTTATTCCGAAACATATTGTAAATTCAACTGTTTGTTTATTTTAAAGACAATTATTATATAAAGTAGTGGAAAACTTTGTGTTATATTAAAATAATTTTTTTCATTAAAAATGAACATAAAAACAATAATTTAAAATATAATTTTTTATTTTATAAATTTAAAATTTATTTTGACGATATGTATAAAAGATGGTATAATATGACAAAGTACAACAAAACCCGAAAACTTTTTGTCTTGTATATAAATGCACAAATTTATATGTTAATTATATACAGATAATTTTTATCATTTACTTAAACAAAGGAGCTATTTTAAATTATGGATTTTTATACTAAAAAAAGTCATAAAATCTTTGAGATTAGTAAAAATATATTGAAACGCACATCTTGTGGATTAATGGCTGTTGCCATGGTTTTTTTATGTGGCAAAGATATGGTTTTTAATACAGCGCTGGCGGCTACGAGAGCAAGAGCAAACGATGAGCTGGCTGACAAATATCTTTTTTTCTCTGCTACAACGTGGAGAGACAGAACAGATATTTTGGAAATAATAGAAGGAAAGTCAACTATGCTTGAAGCGCATTTGCCAAGCGGTTATGCTTTAAATTCCAAACAGCCGTTTACAATAACTTCAACAAGCGGTACTGTTCCTGGTAACAAAATAGCAATAGGCTCTGCAAGTACGCCAAACGGTAATGTTGTTAAGTACAAAGCAACTGCGACTCCCGGTTCTTCCGGCGCTACGGGTATAGAAGAATACGTACTTTTGCCAAATTTTAGCCAAACAGGTATAAAAGAAGGTATAGTGAGCTTAGGTTCAAAGGGCGGTATAGTTGAAATTACAAAAGGTAGTTTGGGTATTATTACCGAAAGTACAATGGAATGGGAAATTACATCTGTATCACCGACAACTCCAAATACAGGAATAGCTCTGTCCAAACAAATACAAAACGCTACCGGTAGCTGTGATATTTTTAACGGACAATCGCCACGTATTACGTCTCAGTCATTTGCAAACAATATATTAACTATAAATACAACTCTTGCGCCAAGCTACTCTTTTAAAATTGAAATTAACCTAGATGATTATGAAGTAAGAGTTGGCGACAAAATCAGACTTTCTTTCTTTCCTCCCAGAAAAGACCAACTTATCTTAACTGTTAAATCCGAAGATATTATAAGAAAAGAAATATATAACGATATAGTTAATGATGGAACAGCGATGATACCTGACGACACCAAAAAGCCGTATATTGAACTTGCCGAAGGTGATTTTCTGACAGGAATCCGTTACCCGTTTAACTTGCTTACCAAAGTACGTAAGGCAAATCTAAATGACGATGAGCTTGCCAATATCAGTTGGAAATGGGTTCCGGATCCACAATTTGCAAATATGCCGGGAGCGGATAAAGTTGTCGAAATTCCACGAGCAACAGGAAAATTTTTAAATGTTACACTAAACAGATTTAAAGAAGATGTAACAGGTAAACTTATACCAACTGTTACTCTTGGCAATAAACAATATAATCCATTGCCTGACGAAAAAGACGGTGTTCCCATTACAATAGTTGGTAGCGGTAATACTCCACGTATAGAGTATGTCAGCGAAACAAGGGGCGCAAACGGTGATGAACTTATTCAAAACCCTTCAAAATTAGAGTATGAAACAGATATTTCAAAAAATAAATTTGCTCCACGAGTACTTGACGCATACCGTGGCGGTAAATTACCGAATTACAAAGGCGGCCCTAATCAACCATATAAATATAAAGCAAAACTTTACCTCGGTAAAGGGCTTGGCAGGGCAGAGTCGGTTATAATAAGACCTGTAAAGCCTACGCCGAATGCCGGAGAAATAGAAATTATAATAGACGGTAATACCGCGGCTCCGTATACGTTGGGTACGCCGATAGAAAATAAATTTGAAACAGAAGCGGCAATAACTATTGAATATTACGCAACCAAAAAAGGTACAGATGACATACAACTCGAATATGTCTTTATGAACAACGGCAAAGAGAGAAAATATCCTGATACTGTTCCAAATCACTTTTTAACTATCAGAGACTCCACACCACGTGATATAAAAGAAATCGAAAGTTTAAAAATAGTTTCCGAGGAGCTTAAAAACAATCCAAATGCAAACCAAGTATATCCAAATGGTGAAATTAATATTAATTTTAAACCCGAACAGTATAACTATCCCAATATAGTTGTTCCTTACAGTGTTGAAAGAGTTAAATTCTTTCCTTTTGTCAACGTGTTTAACGGTATAAACAAAGTTATAAAATACACAATAGGAACAAACCAAACCGGCACATATGATACAAGTGATACAACTGTAACAAAAGAAGGTATTATCGTACCTCTTCCCAATGATCCAAAACTGCAAATAGGAATAAAAACCACTCTTGAACTTGAAGTTATGGCAGAGGACGGTTCTACTGCACGGTATATCTTTGAAATTGTCCGTGACAAAGCATCAAATGACAATACGTTAAAATCGCTGTCTATCGTAAATTCCAAGGATAAAACAATGGAGTTTATCAATGACAAAAACTTTACCCCCGCAGATCCGGACAAAAGAGTTATAAACCTTGAAATTCCTTACAGTGTAAAAGAAATAGACTTTTCTGCTGTTACAAATCATATATTTGCGAAAAAAATAGAACTGTTTGGCGTTGACAGCAATAACAAAAAAATATTGATAGCCGATTCCACAAAGTGTAAAGTTGATGCGTTTAATGTGAAACTTAAACACCCGATAGATGTTGGCGAATATAAAGGTGACAGTGATATTAATAACTTTATTATAACTGTTACGGCAGAAAACGGTTTGGCAAAAGATTATACTATTGTTATAAAAAGATTGCCTCCTGATGTCAATGCAAATCTGTCTAAATTAGAAGTTTTGGATAGTTTGGGTGAAGCTATTAAATTTGTAGGCACTCCTGCTTTTGATAAGGAAAATACTTTCTATACGGTAAATATTCCTTTCTCTATGCCAAGCGGTAAAATAAAATTCAAAACGGAAAGTGTTGTCGCGCAAAAAGTTGTTATTCAGCTCTTTAACCGCAATGGTCAACCGATAAGTACCGATAAATCTCCGCAAGAATTTACGACAGGGCTACATAATGAACAAACATATAATCTCATCTGTCCACCGAACAATGATAATTTTACGTCACAATTCAACGCTGTGATTACTATTTATCCGGAAAGCGGATTGAAAGACGATAAGAAAACTTATACAATAAGATTTTTACGCGATGATCCGAATAAAGAAAACAGACTTCAAGACTTAAAAATCTTTGACGTTGAAGGTAAAGAAATACCTCAACTGTCATTTAATCCGGAGACTACCGAATACTCATTTATGGTAGACTACAAAAATACAGAACAACTGACTATCCAGCCAAAAGCTATGTCAAATTCTTCCACCGTATCTTTGCAAGTAGGTAAAAATCCACCTGTAATTATTACAGAGCAAAACAAAAGCGAAGTAATGAAAATAAATGCAAGTGAAACAAAGATAGTTACAATTACCGTAAAACCCGAAGACCCAAAAACTCCCGCAAAGGTTTACAAACTTACAATAAGACGTAATAAACCAAGTAACGAGGCGCGTTTGGAAAGTTTGGTTGTAAATGGCGGAGAAGGATTTTCACCCCGTTTTGTTCCGAATTTGACAACATATAAAGTTAGTATTCCCGAGGGAACACAAAGCATAACATTTACTGCGAAACCTGTTCATCCAAACGCAACAATGACAATCAATAAAAAGAAACTTGTTTCGGGAACACCTTCCGAGCCGTACAAGTCTTATGACCCATATACGCTTGTTACTATTGAAGTAACAGCCGAAAACGGAAAAACCAAAAAGGTTTATAAGATAACTGTCCGTAACGAAAATATTTTGCCTAAGAGTGACAATGCGGATTTAAAATCTCTTGTTGTTGATTATGGTACAATGACACCGAAATTCCACCCAAGCGTGACAGATTATAAAGTTGCGGTAAAAGATGAAGTTACATCTGTTGATATTATACCGATACCTGCGCAGGCACACGCAAAGGTTGAAGTATTTAAAGACAGCAAAAAGTTGGGTGACTATTCAAATAATTTCTCTACATCGCTTGATGAAGGAGAAAACGAAATAACAATAACCGTTACAGCCGAAGACGGAAAACTGAAAAAGACATATAATGTATTGGTTTACAGTAAAGATGAAGAACATCAGGGCAACTTTAAACCAATTACAAGTGAAATGGTCAACTTTGCAGGCGCAAATCCAATAGTTGTTGATATTTCAAGATATACGGTCGTATCTGCCGATGTATTCAATAAGCTTAAAAAAGAATATCCAAACAAAACGATAATCTTCCAAGGAAACGATTACAGTTTACAGATTACCGGTAGCGCTATACCTGACGGATTGCTTCCTTATGAAACAACATACGATTTGGGGTTGTCTTTCCGTTCGCCTGAACAGGATAAGATTTTCGATGTTATTAATATGGATCCTCAAAACAATACGGTTGAACCTGTTTTGATACACTTTAAGCATCATGGTCCGCTTCCGGGTCCTATGCTGTTTACAATGAGTTTGGGAAGACAGTACAGAGACCAAAAAGCTACATGGTACTACTATAATGAAGAACGTGACAGAATAGATTTGTATGGTGAGCTTGTTACGAATTCACGTGGTACATTCTCAACAAGAATAAACCATATGAGCACATATATATACAGCGCAAGATACATTGTAGGCGCAGAGAATAAGACAAATACGCAAGGTTACTTCGGTTCCGGCAAACCTAACCCAAATACGGGTATTAATACCACAACAACATCTTTACCAACTGAATATGCAGTACTAAATAAACGTAAAGATGACGAACAATACAGTGAAATAACAGAAACAGAAGAATGATAAATAAAAATAGAGGTGAGCCACAAAAGTTCATCTCTATTTTTCTAAATGCAGGATAACAAAAAAGGAATGGTGAAATATATGAAAGCATTTTTATCAATTATATTGACACTGTGTATTGTTGGTATAACAGCCATTGTTGGTACACAAATATATAAAAAACAACAACAGCAAAAAATAGATGATACGCCATACGTTCCGCAAGGCGAGGTAATAACACCCGAGGAAACAGCAGAAGCAAAAGAAGAAAATAAAACAGAATTGCAAAAAGAAGTAGCGAAAAGCACAGCTGATAAAGAAATTTTAGATAAGCTTATGTATGAAATCGAAAAAAATCCGGACACTGTCGCTTGGATAAAAATTCCTGATACAACTATTGATAACAGCATTTTGCAGTATCACAACAACGAATATTACCAACGGCGTGATGAACGAAAAAAAAATAATATTTATGGTTGTTATTTTGCCGATTATGAATCTTCATTAAGTACGCGTGATAATCTGAAAAAGAACACTGTCATATATGGGCACAGTGATTTAAAGGATAATCCTGACGGTCAAAGATTTTCACAGTTATTTAAGTTTACTGATGATAAATTTGCAGATACGCACAAAGAGATACATATAACCACAGTAAACGAAGACTTTGTATTTGAAATTTTTTCTGTATTCTATACAGATATAAACTTTGACTATATACGTGTAAATATGGACGATAAGGCATATCAGGAAATACTTGACACAGCGTTGAAGTTATCTATTCGTGACTATAACATAAAACCCACAGTACAAGATAAAATTCTTACCCTTTCAACGTGCAGTGTTAAATATCATCAAGACGGTACGGGTAGATTTGTAATAATGGGTAGATTGAAATAATTTGTCGTTTGTTTATCTTTTGCGTGTAATTTTGTGAAACATACAGAAATGTTCAGATTTTTCTGAAAATATAATTTAAAAAGAAGATAAAATCATTCAAATAAAATTTACTTCTTAATAAAATCCAAAACAAAATTATAAACTTATATAAAAAAACAGGAAACCTTGATTTTTGTCTCTTGGTTACCTGTTTTTTTATATATATTTATGTAAACCTTTTTTATTGATATACATATTAATATATTAGTGTACTTTAATAGAAAAAGGGGGTAAAGATATGGAAAAAGAACACAGATTTATTCGTTTAAAACTAATCTTAATTTTGCTTTTAATTATAATTTCTGTACTTTTTGTATCATTTAATAACAAGATAAGTCCAATGATAGAAAGTTACGCAACCAATCAGGCAACAAATAAAGTAATGAAAATTATAAATCAGTCTGTCTATGAAGAAATCAGTGAAAATGAGTTGAGATATTCAAATCTTGTTTTTCTTACATATTCGGAAAATGGCGTGGTCACATCTTTGCAAACCAATATGACAGAACTGAATGCTTTGCAATCATCAATTACAAACAGAATAATCGCACATTTAACTGATTTTAAGGAGCAAACTGTTCGTCTGTCACTTGGTACGATTATCGGTGGGCCGATTTTTTCGGGTAGAGGTCCTTTTATTGAAATAAAACTTATTCCGTCAAACTACATAACAACAAGAATAGAAAATGATTTTAGCGAGGCGGGAATAAACCAAACACGTCACCGTATAATACTTGAAATAAATATGACAGTAACTACTGTTCTACCCGGATTTAAATTCTCATCAAAAATAAATACAAATATTGTTCTTGCCGAAACCGTAATAGTCGGCGCTGTTCCGGAAGCCTTTACAAATGTGAGTGATCCGACGAAGGAAATCGTCGGTATAATAGAAGACTATGCTGCGTATACGGATTAAATCCAAAAAAATTAATTAAATAACTGATTGTTATAAAAATTTATGTATTTGGTTTTTATGTAAATTATTATTTTCTGTTTGTAAAGCGGTCATACTGGATAGTATGACCATTGGTTAGAATAGAAAACTTAAAGTTATTTCTTAGTTTTTTTATAAACAACAATACCACAGATTAAATAATAGACACAAAGGATTATTCCAAGAGGTCTTTCAACATCAATAACCTGCCCTGTATCTTGTGTACTCATATAAATCAATACATTGCCAATAATCAAACCACCTATACAACCATACCACTTGTTCTTGAACATAATAACAGCTGACAGAAACATTATGACAATCCAAAACCATACCCAAGGGTTAATTGCGCTAAAACTTCCCATAAAACCTAATACAATATATAGTAATAGTGCAAGTATTGCGGGAATAAAATACATTATTTTTTTCATATATACACCTGCCTAACTTCAAATTTTATAAATTAAATATATCACACAATAGTGAAATTTTCAATTATGGGTATTTCCATTTTTATCGGACGTTTTCAATAGTCTTAGTTTGTTTTTATTATGTTTATGATATCAATTTAAAAGGCACGAGCCAATAAAACCATCAAAATCAGGAATTATTGGTTCGTGTTTTTTCTATTTTAATATTTACACTTACTTAATATATACATATTTTTGCCTAATTACTTTTGTTATCAGCGCTAATTGTAACAATATAGATAAAATAACTGTTATTTGGCTATTACGGTATATTTTAAATCCTTGTAGCCTATCGGCATTAATTTTCCGTCTACAACACTTTCCCAAAATACAGTTCCATCTTCACAATCTATATAATACACATCTATTTCAATATCTCCATGTGTCGAGTCATAAAATGCTATTCTATAATATTTCATATTGTTTATAAGAGCAGCACCTGTTATCTTCGCGGATATATTGCTGTTTTCTTTAATTTCATAATCTTTTATGTACTCTTGTGGAATAACTTCCCCATAAGCATTTACATTTCTTCTGTTCATATCCCCATAGTATTTTTTAAGAGCTTGATGCGTAGTATTCGCAATATTCAGAGCGTCGTCCGCTGATATGAATTGACCGCTTTCATTATTTAAATTTTCACCTACTTTATAATCATCAATATATTCTTTCTCATAGGCATAAAATCTTTTCTTTGGAATAGAAAAATTACATTTCTCACCGTTTCTGAACTGTATAAATTCGGAATTTTCGTAAATTTCAATAATATCATTATTGCTCTCACCTTTTACAGTAGAATATGTGATAAGTTTCATTCCTTTATCTGGCTCAAATGACAACTCATAAACTAATGGTATGGTGATACTCATCATAATCCCTCTTACATACGCTTTTTCATTCTTTTGGGCGCTACTGACAAATTGTTGTATTTTTTCTGTTCTGCTTAACTGGTTATAAGAAGTATAAACAAATGACTCATCATCTTTAAAATCATTGGGATTTTGCAAAATTCTGTTAAACAAATCCTTTTTTTCCTTTGATAAATTTTCATTTAAAGATTCATTTTCTGTAATAATATTTTTATCAAAACTCACAGTATCTATTACCATATCGCCACCTGAAGTACCGTTTGAATCTTCATATTTAAAATTATTCGCAATCATTACCATTGAATATTTATTGTCAGATGACTGTAAAACAACTCTGTAATCACCCATACTTTCTCTGCGTGAGATATCAAGATTATCTTTTTCCCATTTCTCAGGGAAAACAAAATCATCAGGAAGCTCGCCAAAACGATCATCAGGTGTAATTTCTTTATTTTGATATTGTTCAACGGTTTTTTTCATTATATTATATAACTCATCTTTGGCTTTATCACTGACATAGGTTTGTAGTCTATACAAATAATCATAATCAGGAGGGGAGTTAGGATCAATTTCTTTAATAGAAACCGTCTTCGCCAAATTGGTTATTTGCTCATCTGTTAATGTATTTGGCATAAAAGCAATACCTATATAAACTTTTAAGTCTTTATTGTATGACAGTATGCCTTTTGTTTCATAAGACGGAACGTCCGGCATAGCGCCCGGGTGCATGTCAATTTCACTTTCATCAATATAATATATATCCGCAATACCTGTTTCTGATATATCATTACGAACTACTGCTTTGTATGGGTCCCAGTGGAAAAAGCTAGACATTCTAAGCTGTGTATAAACTGTTTTGTAATAATTTTCCGGTTCAATTTCATCGGTATATGGCTCAAAAGTATTAAACCCGATATAGCCGAGTAGTTTATTATCATTATAGATATAAAGAGGAGTTAAAAAATCTCCCATAGGTATAGCTTTTTCACCATTATTGTTTGTTCTAAATTCCCATTCAGATGGAAATTTACCCACAACATTGAAATTAGCCATATTGTCTATATTTACATCATCGCTGTTATATGCGGGGAAGGTTAGTGAGCTAAGTTTTTCTTCTGTATCACTGTTATCTGTGATATTAAGCTTATCTATATCATCTATAACCGATTTAAAGGCATCGTAGGCTTCCGCCCTTGCATATAAATTATAGCCTAAAATATTGTCAGCTTGACTTCTGTAAACAGTAAAATTAAAAGGGTTAACTCCGTCATCAAGAGAAAAATCTATTTGTTCAATGTCGCCAATTGTGGCAAATATTTTAAAAGCAATTTTTTGAAATTCATTTTGATTTATATCACCACTGTAAAAATTGCGGGTGGCTGTATCGGTTTCTAAAACTATTGTCATAGACTTTGGATTTTCCGTAAATATTTCTGTATTTTTATAATTTGTATTTTGCGGATAATCAAAAATCTTTGCGACAGCATTAATGTCAGCATTAATTAAATTATCTGTTCTGTATTCAAAAAGATTTTTGTTTTGCTTTGTAAGAAACAGAAAGCTTACAACCACTATTAAGCAAATACAAATTACAGATATTATTACTTTATGTTTTTTAAATTTTTCTCCTAATTTTATCATCGAAATTCTCCTTTCTACATTCTTTTTACTGTCTGTCATACACATTAGTTTTGGTATTAACGATACGTTGTGGCTAAGCCCCAGTACTTCAACAAGAGATTTGCTGTAATCTTTGCTCTGTTCATTACCTATGACATTTATCACATAACTGTCGTTTAATACCTCCATATCTTCACGTATTTCTTTAAATAAAAACCAAACAACAGGATTAAACCAATGAAATGCTTGTATTGTAAGCAGAATATAGTTTACAAGCATATCTTTTCGCTTATAATGCGCAAGCTCATGCAAAATTATATAGTATAAACTCTCTTGGCTCATCGTATTTGCATATTTAGGCAACAAAATTTTAGGTTTAATCAGTCCAAAAAGAGCGGGTGAACTTATATAATCCTGATATGCGGTTTCTATGTTTCTGTCTATATTCATTTTAGACTTGCATACATTAAGTAAATTATTAAAAGCATTCGTATTTATGGTATTTCTCTTTATTTTATATGATAAATATAACCTATTTGTAATCATAAATGCCAAAGACAAAATCATTCCAAAGAACCAAAGTAAAGGTATTATGACATCAAAAATAAGAGATTTGTAAAATAGACTACTTTTTTCATATTGTAATTGTTCTGATTTTTCCACATCAATATTTGGACTTTGGTTATATATAAATTCCTCATACTTAACAGTGTCATATTCTTCTCTAAAAGAAACATTTTCTATTGCGCTTATATTTTCCGTAAGCGATATATTACTCTTAAATCTTAATGGCAAAATAAGAGCCACAGCTACGACTATCCACATCAAATATTTCCAAACAGGAGGTATTCTTTTATCAAAAATTTTTCGTATAAAAAGAATTACTACGCCGATAATTGTACCTGTTATTGATAAAAACAGTAGCTTATAAAACATAGGAGCTATCAGTATACTTAGTTTATTTAAAATATCTATCACATCAATCCTCCTCTATCATATTGAGAAGTTTTTGCAAATCCTCTTTGGTAATTTTTTCTTCCTTTACAAAATTTAGCAACATTTTTTCTTTTGAGCCGTCAAAAACCTTTTGTAAGAAACCCTTGCGCTCATATTTTGTATATTCTTCTCTGGATATTAAAGCTCTGTATTTATATGTCCTTGCATTGATTTCGGTTGATTTAACCGCGCCTTTTGAAACAAGTCTTTGAAGCAAAGTTTTAAAAGTATTTTTGTTTCCGTCAAGATATTCAAATATTTCAGGTGACGTTAAATCAGGGTGTTCCCATATTACTTTCATAATAGGCAATTCGCTGTCGGCAATATTTATTTTATTATTCATATTTTCAATCCTTTCGATTACGATTGTAGTCTATATTTATAGTTTACATCAGTAATCTATAAATGTCAATATAATTTTGTGAAAAAATAAGCAAAATTAAGTGTTATATTTGTTGAGGTGATTATTGTTATCACATAAATACTTCAATTATCTTTTTAATCAACAATAGATATATTGACGGTTTGTTCTGTATCTTACAGTAGCTTTGATTACTATGTGCTTTTTAGAATAAACAATTAAGGTTTGATGATATTTACAGGTTTGTGTTAGACTTTTCATAGCAAATGGATTATACTTACTTTGAGTTTGGTTGTTGCAAACTTACTGTAACATATATTTTTCATTTCGCCACTTTTTTTGTAGTACTGTAACACATCTATTGTAATACTGCAAGAGTAGAGATAAAATTTCAAAAGATAGTGGCTATATTTTTACTATTATTATGGTGTGAGAGCATAAAAAAAACGTGAACAAAAACTTTGCTTACGTTACACGTGTGGCGGTTCGCCAAAAGGCTTATCATTGCAAATAATAATAGTCTGACGTGAGAACAAAAAATAAGATATGAACATAAACTTTGCTCACGTTACACGTGTGGCGGTTCGCCAAAAGACTTATCATTGCAAATAATAGTAGTCTGACGTGAGAACAAAAAATAAGATATAAACATAAACTTTGCTCACGTTCCACGTGCGGCGGTTCGCCGTGTCCTATGCGGACAGCAGTTACTTTGTATGTGACAAAGTAACCAAAACACATTT
>JAHHTQ010000024.1 GCA_020024555.1 Angelakisella sp. | reverse complement strand
AAAAAGAGTATTATATTATATCGATAGTATATAAATAAGAAGAGATTTTTTTATGGGAAACGGAGGTGCAAAATAATGGATACTGAAAATTTGCTGAAAAAATTGATTGAGGCTGATAAGAAAGCCTGCGAATTGGTTGAAAATGCCGAAGAAGAATACCAAATGACAGTTGCCAACATTGATAGGGTGACCGATGAGTTCTGTAAAGACTACAAAGAGAAGGCTAAAAAGCGTATTGGTATTTTAAAGGAAAATGAAGATTCGGAAGTTTTAACTGAAACAAGTGAAATAAGCGACAGATATGATATGCTTATGCAAAATTTAGAGCAAAAATATAATGAAAAGCACACAGAGTGGGAAGACGAAATTGTGCGACAAGTACTCGAAAAATAATTATAAAATATTTTTTATAAGGGCAGGTGATAAAATTTGAGTAGTCCGCAAAATGCAATTCTTGCCAAAGTCCGCACAATGTACAGTCGTTCGCTGTCGGCAAATAAATATAACGAAATGATGAAAAAAACATCTGTTAGCGAGGTTGCTGTTTATTTAAGAGACAATACCCCTTACGGAGAATTTTTGCAAAACGTAAATCTTAATGACATACATCGTGAACAGCTTTTAGAATTATTGCAGAATGCAAAATTTACAACATTTCAAAAACTCGCAAGGTTTTCTTTCAGTAAAAATGATGATGGATTTTATTCGTATTTGTATAGATTGGAAGAAGTTAAAAGTCTTTTAAAACATATTAGATATGTTTGCTCGGGAAGTCAGGAATTGTATGATTTTTCATACAATGATATACTTATGGAGCATAGCTCTTTTGATTATAACAAGCTACTGTCAATAAAAACATACGATGGTATTACCGAGTTTATGCATGGAACAATATATGAATCTATTTTGATAAAAAACAGACGTCAGGATTTAAGGGAAATTGACACCGTGAAAATAGAAACAGAAATCTTCAATACAATGTATGCAAAATTGGGCAAAAACATAAGAAAAGAGTTTTCGCATAAAGAGTCTCAGGGTATTATTGATATGTTTATCGCATTAAATGATATGCAGTCAATAGTTAAGGCATACCGTTTAAAGAAATTTTTTAATGCAAATAACGAATATATTGAAAGCGTATGTTTTCCCCATACCCGAAAATCTCAAAGAATAGTGACAGAAATTGCAAATACAAAGGATAATGAAAAACTTGAAATTATATTGAAAGATTGGGAGCCTGTAAAAAACTTCGGACTTAACAAAGATTATATTGAAGATTGTGTAGTTAGGGAAAAAGCCAGACTTTGCAATAAAAATATACATTTTTCCGTATATCCTTCACTTACGCTGTTGTGCTATATGCTGTACCTTGATATAGAGCTTGAAAATATAGCAAATATTGTCGAGGGTATAAGATATGGTATTTCAGAAGGTGAAATAAAAGATTTATTAATATACTGATAAAACCTGTAAAAAGAGAAATATAAAAAATATGAAAGGTTGGTGAAATAGGTGTCAATAGAAAAAATGTTATTTGTTACATTGCGTGGCAACAGTGAGTATCTTGATGAAACACTGCTTTCAGCTACACAAATGGGGAATTTCCATATAGAATCCGCGTCTGAGTTAAAAGAATATTCATCAGGACTGCTTGCAATGAGCGAAGATAATCCATATACGCCTATTATAAATAAGCTAAAAGCTATTCAGGAAAAAACAGGTATAGCGATTGAAGACAAATATTGCAAAGTTTTGCAAATGACAAAAGATGAATTTATGACTTACGTAGAGGATTTGGGAGAAAAATTCGATTCCCTTCTTGAAAAAAAAGACGGAATAGAACGTCTGCTGAATTCACATAAATCTACTCTTATTCATCTTAACCATATATCAAAGCTTGACATAAATCTTGATGAGATTTTTGCCACAAAATATTTGTGTGTGCGTTTTGGTAAGTTGCCTGTAAGCAGTTATCAAAAACTGAATTTCAGTAAAGACAAACCGTTTACGCTGTTTTCTTATGACAACGACGGCACATATCACTGGTGCTTATATTTGTGCGCAATAAGCGATAAAGAAGAAATAGACGGACTGTTTAATTCTTTGTATTTTGAGAGAATGAGAATTCCGGATTACGCACATGGAACACCGGCGCAGTCAATAGAATTTATAAACAAAGATATTGAAAAAGAACAGGCTAAGCTTAAAGCAATCAATGAAGAAATAGAAAGTATTATCAAACAAGAAGCGGATAAGTTATGCTTTGTATATTCAAGACTTAAAACACTTAGTGTTTCATTTGATTTGCGTAAATATGCGGGTTTTGTCAAAAATGATTTTGTTGTAATAGGTTTTATTCCGCAAAACAGCAAAAATGAGTTTGCGGAAAACTTTGCTTATTTAAAAGATAAAGTGACAGTTACATTTAAAGATGCAAGCGAGGAAGAAAGAATTAAGGCGCCCGTAAAGCTTAAAAATAACTTTATAGTGAGACCTTTTGAAATGTTCGTCAATATTTACGGTTTGCCGTCATATAATGACGTTGACCCTACAAAATTTGTCGGTATAACATATATGTTGCTGTTTGGTATAATGTTTGGCGATATAGGTCAAGGTTTGGTTATTATGTTGCTTGGCTTGTTCCTAAGCAAAAAGAAAAAAATGCAACTTGGTAATGTTATGACAGCTATCGGTATAAGTTCAGCCTTCTTCGGATTTTTCTATGGTTCGGTATTCGGATTTGAAGAACTGCTTGTGCCGGTACACAGAGCGTTGTTCGGCAAAGACCATCTAATTCACATTATGGCGCCCGAAACCACAAATACGCTACTTATCGGCGCAATAGCAATGGGTATTATAATCATAATCGCATCAATGCTTATGAATGTGTTTATAGGTTTTAAAAAGAAAGATATGGAAAGAGCGATATTCTCAAATAACGGTTTGGCAGGCGTTGTTTTCTATGTATCTGTAATAGCAATGGCTCTTGGCAGTCTTGTATTCAGCGTAAATTTAATGACACCTGTTTTCATAATACCGCTTATAGTATTGCCACTGTTAATAATCTTCTTTAAAGAACCACTTGGAAGATTAATTGAGAAAAAATCACCTTTCCCACATGGTTTTGGTGGATTTTTCGTAGAAAGTTTCTTTGAAATGTTTGAAGTACTGCTTAGCTTTGTATCAAATACAATGTCATTCTTGCGTGTAGGCGGTTTCATATTGAGCCATGCCGGTATGATGGCGGTTGTTATGACACTAAGCTCAATGGTAAGCAGTGGAGCAAGTCCTATTGTTATAATATTCGGTAATATCTTCGTTATGGCTCTTGAAGGTCTTATCGTTGGTATACAGGTACTGAGACTTGAATTTTACGAAGTATTCAGCAGATTTTTTGACGGAGACGGCAAGGCTTACGAACCTGTCTCAATAGAAAAAAACGCTTAATTTTAATTTATCTTAAAAGAATTTAAAAAATAAATATAAATAAAATTTTTAAAACATAAGTATGAAAGGAAATTTTTATCATGAATACACTATCAATAATTTTACTACCACTAGCAATCGTTATAATGTTATTAATGCCATTAATACCGGCATACAAAGGTATCACAACAGGCAAAAAAGCCAAAAACGCTATGATATTTAACCTATGCGCTTTCTTTGCGGTTGCGGCTATTATGATAATACTGCCATCAACAGGCGCAATATCAATCGCGCACGCTGCCGAAGAAACAGCGCAGGCAGTGGCAGGTATCACAACAGGCGCAGGTATGGGTTACATCGCTGCCGCTTTGGTTACAGGTCTATCATGTGTAGGCGCAGGTATTGCCGTTGCAGCCGCTGCTCCTGCCGCTATCGGCGCTTTCAGTGAAGATCCAAAAGCTTTCGGTAAAGCAATCATCTTCGTTGTACTTGGTGAAGGTATCGCTATCTACGGTCTGCTGATTTCTATCTTGATTATCAACAAACTATAATTTTTAAAGTTTAAGATATAGAGATACATTTAAACTTTTTGTGGTTTTGGAGGAATATATATGCGATTTTATGTACTTAGCGATAATCGTGAAACACTGGTTGGTATGCGACTTGCCGGTATAGAAGGAGAAATAGTGCATGACGAAGCCACATATTGTAAAAGACTTGATGAACTTTGCGATGATAAATCCATCGGCGTAATTCTTGTTACAGGCGTAGCTATGGAGCTTGCGCCACAGTTTACAGCAGATAAAAAACTTCATTGCAAACGTCCGCTTATTGCAGAAATAGGTGACAGACACTCGTCAGACAATATTTCACATGCGCTAATGAAATATGTTAAAGAGGCAGTGGGAATAAGCATATAATTATTCGTTTATTCCTTTTCAAAGAAAATTAAGCGAGGTGACCATACTTTTGGCTACAATAGAAGAACGCGCAGGTATGATAGAAAGCGCTATTCTTGAATACGCGCATCAAAAAGCAAATGAGATACAGACACAAACAGAAAAATTTAAAAAGGAACACTTAGAAGTGGCAGAAAACCAAATCTTGCAGGAAATGTACGATAATATTCAGGATCAGGTTGCGGAGATAAGAGGAAATGCTACAAAAACCGTTGCAAAGCAAGAGGCTCAATTAAGACAGCAACTACTGATACGTCGTGAGGAAATAACAAACAACGTGTTCCGTTCCGCTACAAAAAAACTTATTGACTTTACAAAGACACCGGAATATGAGACTTATCTACTGAATATTGCAAAGAAACTGTCAACAGCGTACCCTCTTGAAGATAGCATAATCACAGTAAAAAGTGATGACTATGCAATGAGTGTTAAGCTTGATAAAATATTTAACGGTAAATGTAAAATTATTGTTGATGACAATATAAAAATCGGTGGCATAAAACTTATGAACCAAACAATAGGTATCTTTGTTGATGAAACAATGGATACCAAACTAAATGACAGAAAACCTTGGTTTTACAGTAATTCCGGACTTACAATCAATTAACAAATGAGCGAAAACAACCGTATTTTTCAGCAAATATAATGGAGGCGAAACAGTGAGTGAAAATGTAATTTATTCCATAAACGGCCCTGTTGTAAAAATCAAAAATTCCAAAGACTTTATGATGCAGGAAATGGTTTACGTGGGTAATAAAAGACTTATTGGTGAAATTATTTCCATTTCATCAAAATTTACCACTATACAGGTTTATGAGTCTACAACAGGCTTAAAAGTAGGCGAGCCGGTAGAGTCTACCCATAATCCTATATCAGTAACACTGGGTCCTGGTATCATATCAAATATATTTGATGGTATACAAAGACCACTGAAATTTTTAGAGAACCTAACAGGCGCATTTATAGGTGACGGACTTAATGTATCTTCAATAGACGATACAAAAAAATGGGCAGTTACAGTAGATGTTAAATGTGGCGATGTTCTAAATGCCGGCGATATATACGCAAGATGTCCCGAGACACCTGTAATTGAACACAGAATGACAGTACCACCGTCAATGAGCGGCACAGTAGTATGGGCAGCGCCGAACGGTGAATATACAATAAACGAATGTATAGTAAAAATAAAAGATGAAAACGGTAAAGAACACAATCTTACTCTTTGTCACAAATGGCCTATACGTAACGCCAGACCTATCAAAGAAAGAATGCCTATCACAAGACCGCTTATTACAGGTCAACGTGTAATAGATACTCTTTTCCCAATAGCAAAAGGCGGTACAGCCGCTATTCCCGGTGGTTTCGGTACAGGTAAGACAATGACGCAACACCAACTTGCAAAATGGTGTGATGCTGACATAATAGTATACATCGGTTGCGGTGAGCGTGGTAACGAGATGACACAGGTTTTGGAAGAATTTTCGGGACTTATTGACCCTAAGACAAACAGACCTTTGACAGACAGAACAGTGCTTATTGCAAATACATCAAATATGCCGGTTGCCGCCCGTGAAGCGTCTATATACACAGGTATTACTCTTGCAGAGTACTATCGTGATATGGGTTACCACGTTGCGATGATGGCAGACAGTACTTCACGTTGGGCAGAGGCGCTCCGTGAAATTTCGGGACGTTTGGAAGAAATGCCTGCCGAGGAAGGTTACCCAGCATACTTGCCATCACGTCTGTCGGAGTTCTATGAACGCGCGGGTTACGCAAAAACCCTTAATGACAGAGAAGGCAGTATATCGATTATCGGCGCGGTTTCTCCGCAAGGTTCAGACTTCTCCGAGCCTGTAACGGAAAATACGAAACGTTTTGTAAGATGTTTCTGGGCGCTCGATAAATCTCTTGCTTACGCAAGACACTATCCCGCTATCAACTGGACAAACAGTTACAGCGAATATATTGATGACTTGCGTAGCTGGTACAAAGAAAATGTTGACACTAAGTTTATATTAAAACGTCAGCAAATAGTAAATATTCTTCACGAAGAAGAAAAACTTATGGAAATTGTTAAACTGATAGGTTCCGATGTCTTACCTGATGACCAAAAATTGGTTATTGAGATAAGCCGTGTAATTCGTGTGGGATTTTTGCAACAAAATGCGTTCCATTCCGATGATACCTATGTATCACTTGAAAAGCAATACAAAATGATGGACTTAATCCTTTTCTTGTACGAAAAAGCAACAAAATTAATATCAATGGACGTACCTATCGCAGAAGTTATGCAAACAGGTGTATTTGAAAAAGTAGTTAAGGTAAAATATTCAATACCAAATGACAAACTTGAAATGTTTGATGAGTACAAGGTAGATATAGAGCTTGAACTTGCAAAAGTTCACATTCCAAAACAAAAAGAAAAGGAGATATAAGTAATGAGTGTACAATTTGTCGGTCTAAAAGAAATTAACGGACCTATTGTTGTTCTTGATAAAGTCTCCGATGTCAGTTTTGAAGAAATGGTGGAACTGGAACTTGAAGACGGAACAAAACGTGACGGCAGAGTAGTTATGCTGGAAGGTGACAAGGCAGTTATACAGGTTTTTGAAGGTACCCGCGGACTTTCGCTTATGAATACAAGAACCAGTGTGACAGGTCACCCAATGGAAATTTCTCTGTCAAAAGAAATATTGGGACGTGTAATGAACGGCAGCGGTAAGCCGATTGACGGATTGGGTGAAATATTTGCCGAAACATCAGCAGATATTAACGGTAAGCCTATAAATCCTGTTTCAAGAACTTACCCACGTAACTATATACGTACGGGTATTTCATCAATAGATGCGCTTATGACACTTATCCGTGGTCAAAAGTTGCCTATTTTCTCAGGCTCGGGTATGAGTCACAATAAACTTGCTGTACAACTTGTTCGTCAATCAAAAATAACAAGTGACAACCAAAACGAAACAGACGAGAAATTCTGTGTTGTTTTCGGCGCAATGGGTGTAAAAAACGACGTTGCCGATTACTTTAAAAAATCGTTTGAAGAAAGCGGTGTTTTAAAGAACGTCGCAATGTTCCTAAATCTGTCAAACGACCCGATTATCGAAAGAATTTTGACCCCCAGATGCGCTTTGACAGCCGCCGAATACCTTGCGTTTGAATGTGGTATGCACGTACTTGTTATACTGACAGATATGACTTCCTATTCAGAGGCGCTCCGTGAGTTCTCCTCATCAAAAGGTGAAATTCCTGGAAGAAAAGGTTTTCCGGGATATCTGTACTCCGACCTTGCTTCACTGTACGAAAGAGCGGGTATCATAAACGGCAAGAAAGGTTCTGTTACACAAATTCCTATTCTTACTATGCCTAATGATGATATTACTCACCCTGTACCTGACCTTACAGGATATATTACAGAGGGACAAATCGTTCTTGACCGTAACCTAGACGTTACGGGAACATATCCTCCTGTATCGATACTGCCTTCGCTTAGCCGTTTGATGAAAGACGGTATAGGCGAAAAATATACGCGTGATGACCACTCCGCACTTGCAAATCAGTTGTTTGCGGCATACGCGCGTGTGCAAGATGCTAGAAGTCTGGCATCGGTTATCGGTGAAGATGAACTGTCCCCAATAGATAAAAAATTCTTGCAGTTTGGTAAAAGTTTTGAAAAATACTTTATCAATCAAAAATTTGACGAAGAAAGAACCATCGAACAAACACTAAACTTAGGTTGGGATTTATTGGGGCTTCTACCGGTAGAAGAACTTGACAGACTTGATGATAAACTTATAGAAAAATATTTGAAACCTGAAAATGCGAAGAAATATAGGGTATAATAATTTCTGTAACGTATCGGAGGTAATACTATGATTGTAAACCAAGTACCTACCAAGGGTAATTTGATGAACATAAAAAAATCTCTTGAACTTGCAAAAATGGGTTTTGAATTGCTGGATAAAAAAAGGAATATATTAATTCGTGAAATGATGTCTCTTGTAGATACTGCGAAAGCGCTTCGTTCCGAAATTTCCGGAACTTATGGCAGAGCCTACTTTGCTTTGCAACGCGCTAACATAACGCTGGGTATTTTGCAGGAGATAGCGAACACAACGCCCGTTGAAGAGTCACTACATGTGCATTACCGCAGCGTAATGGGCGTAGAGCTGCCAATAGTAAGTATTGATGATGTTGAAGAAACTAAAATTACTTATGGTTTTGCCGGCACAAATTCACAGCTTGATATAGCGTATCTGTCTTTTCACAAGGTAAAAGTTTTGACGGTACAGCTTGCAGAAGTTGAAAACAGTGTTTACAGACTTGCTGATGCAATAAAGAAAACACAGGGGCGGGCAAATGCGCTTAAAAACATAATTATTCCTAATTTTGAGGCGGCGGCAAAAAGTATTACGGAATCTTTGGAAGAAAAAGAGAGAGAAGAATTTGCAAGACTGAAAGTTATCAAAGCAAAGAAAACTGCTGAGGAAGAAAATGAAAATATAGATGAGATTTTTGAAGAAATAGAAATGCTTCAAAATGACCCCTATATAAATGAAAAAGAGAATTTATAAATAAAATTTACAGTCTCCTTTAACTTTTTTTAGCGGAGGCTGTATTTTTTATGCAAAAATCAGATTATTTTTAAAGATATGTCAATTATTATTAAAATTAGACAAGTTGTGATGTTTTTTATTTAAAATTTTTATAATACTATCATTATTGACAGTATATATCAAAGGTAGTATAATAATACAAATATTTATATCGCAGTAATTATTTTATATATGCTAAAAATTATATATGCTAAAAATTGTTTATAAATGGCGAGGGTGAAAAATCTTCTCTGTTAGCTTTGTTTAAATAAGGTTATTTTTTGGAATACTTTATTTAAACTATTTTTTTAACATTGTATAAAATTGCTACTAGTTTTATAATAAAAGATAAGGAGTTTAATATGCTTAATACCAATTACAGTACAAAATTTTTACCGGAAGCATTGACATTTGACGATGTTTTGTTAATTCCAGCCAAAAGTGACGTATTACCAAATCAAGTTGACCTTACAACAACTTTGGCTCGTGACATAAAGCTAAACAGACCTGTTATGACTGCCGCTATGGATACAGTAACAGAAAGCAAAATGGCTATTGCTATCGCCCGTGAGGGTGGTATAGGTGTTATACACAAAAATATGTCTATCGAAGAACAAGCCAGCGAAGTAGATAAAGTAAAACGTTCAGAAAACGGTGTTATAACAAACCCTTTCTTTTTGTCTCCCGAGCACCTTGTTACAGATGCAGATGAACTAATGGGACGTTACAAAATTTCAGGTGTGCCGATATGTGAAGCAGATGGAAAACTTGTAGGTATTATCACAAACCGTGACCTTAAATTTATGTCTGACTATAATGTTAAAATCAAAGAAGTTATGACAAAAGAAAAGCTTATTACAGCGCCTGCGGGTACTGTGCTTGATGAAGCAAAAGCTATTTTGTTAAGACACAAAGTAGAAAAACTACCTCTTATAGACAGTGAGGGAAAACTTACAGGACTGATAACAATCAAAGATATAGAGAAAGCTTTGCAATATCCGAATACAGCCCGTGACAGCAGTGACAGACTGCTATGCGCGGCAGCTATTGGAGTATCAAAAGATTTGGAAGAACGTGTAGAAGCGCTTGTAAAAGCGCAAGCTGACGTTTTGGTTCTCGATAGCGCGCATGGACACAGCAAAGGCATACTGGACGCTGTTAAGATGGTTAAATCAATGTATCCTGATATTGCCCTAATAGCCGGTAACGTTGCAACAGCAGAAGCAACGGAAGACCTTATAAAAGCAGGCGCAGACTGTGTAAAAGTAGGTATCGGCCCCGGTTCTATCTGTACGACACGTGTGGTTGCAGGCGTTGGTGTTCCGCAAATTTCAGCAGTATATAATGCAGCTTGCACAGCGGCAAAATACGGTATTCCCGTTATTGCCGACGGCGGTATCAAATATTCAGGTGATATAGTAAAAGCTTTGGCGGCTGGCGCAAATACTGTTATGCTGGGTTCAATACTTGCAGGTTGCGAGGAATCACCCGGTGAAACAGAAATATTCCAAGGTAGACAATTCAAAGTATATCGTGGAATGGGTAGTCTTACATCAATGGGTAAAGGCAGTAAAGACCGTTACTTCCAAGAAAACAGCAAGAAACTTGTTCCGGAAGGCGTTGAAGGACGTGTTCCGTTCAAGGGCTATGTTGCCGATACGGTATATCAGCTAATGGGCGGCGTACGCGCAGGTATGGGTTACTGTGGTTGCCAAACTATCAAAGATTTACACGAAAAAGCGCAATTTGTAAAAATTACAGGCGCAGGACTAAAAGAGAGCCACCCGCATGATATATATATCACTAAGGAAGCTCCTAACTATTCAGCGCAAGTACAAGTTTAATATATAGTATTAAGAGACAAACTGATTTCATTTTTTTATGAAGTCAGTTTTGTTTTTAAATTTCTGCTTTTATTATTGACTTTGTATGATTTAAGTTATATTATTTATAATGTATCAATTACTATTATGGGGGTTATGGATTTTGAAGAGAAACAAAGCAGTAAAAATTATGGCTATTACTCTTGCGGTGCTTATGACACTGTCTGTTTTATCTACGCTTATATATGCTTTTATCTAAACAAAAAACAAAATCCTTATATGATATTTCACTTTATCATATAAGGATTTTGTTATATAATGAATATTTTAATTTATTTGTCTTTTTTGTCTGCATTGTTTTCATTTAAGTTTAGTTCATCAAGGCTTGCAAAAGTATAGCCTTCCTGACGGGCATAGTCGATAAAATCAGGTAATATTTTTAAGTTTGTTTCGGATACAGCGTGTAAAAGATATATATTACCTACGCAAAGTGACTTTTTGAGTTTTTCAAGAGATTCTTTTGGTTCAGGTTGTTTGTCGGTTAGCCAATCTTTGTATGCAAAGCTCCAAAATATAGTTTTAAAACCCATTTTTTTAATAGTACCAAGTGTTTGTTCGTTAAAGTTGCCACTGGGGCATCTGAAATATTTCATTGTGTAATTAAAGTTATCTTCTATATAATCTTGCATAAACATCGCATCTTCCGCAACCTGTACAGGCGTCAGCGTACTGTAATTTTTATGTGTTTTACTGTGATTGCCCAGTGTGTGTCCTTCGTCTATCATACGTTTGATAAGTTCATGTTCTCTTTTGGCAAAATCGTATGTCAAAAAGAATGTTGCCTTAACATTTTTTTCTTTCAGAATATCCAAAAAGTCGTCGGTTATACCAAATTCGTATCCTTCATCAAATGTAAGATATATGTTTTTGTTTTCTTGCCCTATAAAATAAGCGTCATAGTCTTTAAATTTATCATTGTACTGTACTGCGCCGCAAGAACGGTTTAAATCATCGACAGGACCGCCGGGTCCCCAGTTATATTCTTTTTTGTCCAAAGCACCGATTTCTGAAAAATCGGTGCTTATTGTATTTTGGGATTCTACTTTTGGTACAACAGGGTTCATATTGTCTTTGTATTTTTCACTTGTGCTGCTGCTGTTTTCGCTGTTTGGATATCCGTCTGTTATATTGCCTGGGTTTTTGTCCGGCACATCTTTGTCGGCAGGTTTATCGAATGAATCTTCATAAGGTTCATAAGGGATTGAAGGAGCTGTCGGCGCTTCCGAAAATGGTTTATTTTCTGTTATTGAGTTACTTTGTGAACTACTGTTGTTTTTGTAGTCATCTGCATAGTCCATATCTTCACCCATACAGCCCACAAAACTTGTGCAAGTCAGTGTCAGTGCAAGCATAAAAGTTAAGAGTTTTTTTGTATATTTTTTCATAAAACTTTCTCCTTTTGCTGAAATTACCCATAATTTAATATGGGCAATATTATTATTGACAGATTTGTTTATATTAATTAATGTAAAATTTAGGTATATTTTTTTTTATATATACAATAATAAAATTAAGAAATTTTATTTATTTTATAAATTTTATATTAAGCAGTATCGTATATTTTAAATAATTTATTGAAAACAGTATTTTATATATTAATATATTTATGTTTTGCGGTATTGTTATAAAAAGGAGAGAATTATTATGGACAGCAGTATAAAAAAAATACATTCAATAGAAATTTTGGATAGCAGGGGAAATCCTACTCTATATACAAAAGTTACATTGGAAGATGGTTCTGTGGGTTGCGCATCTGTTCCGTCAGGCGCATCAACAGGTAAATACGAGGCTTATGAACTTCGGGACAATGACAAGAGCAGATATTGTGGAAAAGGCGTATTGCAGGCTGTTAATAATGTAAATGAAACACTAAATAACAGTTTATACGGAATGAACGCGCTGGAACAACAAAAAATAGACTATAAGATGATAGAGCTTGACGGCACAGAAAATAAAAAAAATTTGGGCGCAAATGCTGTTCTTTCGGTATCTCTTGCTGTTGCAAAGGCTGCCGCACAATTCAAAAAATTTGAGTTTTACGAATACTTGCGTATGTACGGTGAATATAAAATGCCTGTGCCTATGATGAATATATTAAATGGCGGAGCGCATTCAAAAAACAATGTTGATATTCAGGAATTTATGATAGTGCCTATTGGCGCAAAGAGTATTGCAGAGGGTGTGCGTTGGTGTAGCGAAGTATATCATACGCTCGGAAAGATATTGTCATTAAAGGGACTTAGCACGAGTGTCGGTGATGAGGGTGGATTTGCGCCAAATTTACCAAGTGATATAAATGCGCTTAGATATATAAATGATGCTGTAATATCAGCAGGCTTTACTGTGGGAAAAGATATTGCGTTTGCGATAGATGCCGCAACGAGTGAGTGGCAGGCAGAACAGGGAATGTATTTTTTGCCAAAGAGCAAAAAGCTGTATACAACACAAGAATTAATAGATATGTGGAGAGCGTATACAGAGCAATATCCTATTATATCAATCGAAGACGGACTTTCGGAAGAAGATATGGAGGGTTGGGCAGAACTCACTGATGTACTGGGGAAAAAGATACAGCTTGTCGGTGATGATTTATTTGTAACAAACAAAAACAGGCTGCAAAAAGGAATAGACGGTAAAATTGCAAATGCGATACTGATAAAGCCAAATCAAATAGGCACGCTAACAGAGACTATGGATACAATAAAACTGGCGCAAGAAAAAGGATACGGGGTGGTGCTTTCACACAGAAGCGGTGAAACCTATGATTATTCTATCAGTGATATAGCGGTTGCAACCTGTTGCGGACAGATAAAATCAGGAGCGCCATGCAGAGCGGACAGAACATCAAAATATAATAGATTAATTGAAATAGAAGATATTATAAACAATGATTAATGATAAAAACCCTAGGTCAGTTGTTGAATTGACCTAGGGAAAATATTTATTTATATTATTTTGTGTTTTCAAGCGCTTTATATACACGAAGTATTTCTCCAACGCTCCATGCCTGAGCAAAGCAACCTTGACTTTCGCAAGGATTTTCGCCGTCATATATTTCGGCAATTTGTCCAAAGCAACCTTCGTTAAGAGCAGTCGCAGTATATTCTATTTGACGAAGTACTGTGTCATAGCCATTTGGAGCAAAACGCAAAACCGCAAGATAATATGCGCCCAAAGGAAAGCCCCATACAGTTCCCTGATGATAAGCCATATCTCTGTCAAAGTGGCTGCCTCCGTATGTTTTGTGGAAGTCTTTGTCGTCAGGCGACAGACTTCTGAGTCCAAAAGGAGTGTATAGTTTTGTATAAATTACACTCAAAATTTTATTAGCCTTTTCTTCGTCAATCATTGTGAAAGGCATTGACATTGCCCACACCTGATTTAAACGAATTTGGTTATCGGCGCTTGTATTTGATATTACGTCACGTAAACAGCCAAGTTCTTCATTCCAAAACAGTTTTATAAAGTTAGGTTTAACGGTATCTTCTGCAAGTGAATAGTAATCTTTTTTGTCAAAATTCAGTTTTGTTGCAAATATATCCATAATACGAAGCGCATTGTACCAATATGCGTTTACCTCAACAGGTTTGCCATGACGTGGAGTAGGCAGTATATCACCGAAACGAACATCCATCCATGTGAGCTGTTCAAGTTCGTCGCCTGCTGTGATAAGTCCGTCACTGTCCATTTTTATGTGGAAATCCGTACCGTTGCGATAATTGGTGACAATACTCTCCATAGTGTCGTACATTTCTTTTACAAATTCAATATCGCTTGTAGCTAGATAGAACTGATAAACAGTATCAATAAAGAGTAGCGCCGCATCAACAGTATTGTACATAGGGTCATCGCTTTCCCCCTCAGGAAATACGTTTGGCATCATACCTTTTCTCTCGTAAGCCTTAAATGTACGAAGTATACTTCTTGCATCGTCATATCTGCCTGTTGCTATTACGCAACCAAGCAGCGCTATCATAGTATCACGTCCCCAATCTCCAAAGAATGGGTAACCTGCCATTATTGTCTTGCCATTTGTTGATTGTCTGTGTGTAACAAACTTATCGGCAGCCAAAACAAGAGCCTGCGCATCACTGTTTTTGATATTACTCATAGTAATAAGTTCGTTTTGTCTTTTTATTTCGTTATCAAAAAGACCGTTTACATCTACACTGTCGATAATTTTTTCTGTTGAAAATACAATGTAAAATTCTTGATATTCTTTTTCTATATCAAAAGTGAAAGTAGCTCCCTTAAATGATTTTCCTATACAGTCTCTGCCATCACGGGAGTCGTACTCAAAAAATAAATCATTGTAGAAAAATATATTGTTTACTGTAACATTACCATTTGTTTTATAATAGCAACGGTTATTTGTTGTTGAATTTTCTGTATATTCTGTATTTACATTTATTTCATCGTTATTTGACGGATAATCGTCTTTATTTGTAAGTCTAAACAGAGGTTCGACATTCAATTTGCATTTTTCTGAATTATTGGAGTAAACTTTATAGCGGACAGCGAGTGTATTTTCGCCATATACCATAACAATATCTTTTACTATTTCCAATCCGTTTACTTTATATGACCATTTAGGTAAATATTTAAATTCAAATTTTTGAAGAAAAATTCCGCCAAAGACATTATTTGTGCGTGTTGCAAACTGTTGAGTGAAAAGGTTTGCTTTTTCTTTACTGTCAGAAAAAGTAATATTTTCTTCAAGATTAGTCAGTGTGTGTATACGGTGATTAGGCGCTTTTTTTGCCGAAATAAACAGCGCGTGGTCGTGTCTTGCGCAAGAATTTAGAGCAGTAACAGAAGAAAAACCACCCAAGCCATTTGCAAGCAGGTAGCATTTTTTTTCTCCGTCAACAAAATTTGAAAGTTCATTTTTGCCCATTGAAAAGTTAGTTGGGTTAAAATTATTATTCATATATTATCTCCGTTTGTTTAATTTAAGTTTTTATTATTGATGCTTGTAGTTGAATTTCTGACAATAAATGTAGGTCGAAGTAAGGTTTGACTTATGTGCACACCGTTAATCAATGAAAGCAGTGTGGAGAAGCCCAGTTTTCCCATATTAATTCTGTCCTGTTTAATTGTGGTAAGAGCAGGGGTCATATGCGCAGACAGAGGCAAATCATCGAAGCCTATCACACTGATATCGTTCGGTACGTTATAGCCGAGATGTTCACATTCCGCAATAACGCCCATAGCCATAATATCACTGCCACACATTATTGCGGTAGCGCCGTCATTTATAAAGTCATTTACAAATTTTTTGGCGCAATCCATACTGTAATCACCATATTGTATAAAGTTTTCGCTGGATTTAAGTTTAAATTTTGAGCAAGCTTTTTGAAAGGCGTCTGTTCTGTTTTTGGAAATCATAGAATGACTGTCTCCGTTTAAAAATGCTATCCGACGGTGTCCCAAGTGATACAGATGCTCAACGGCTGTCTCCATACCCTCATAACTGTCTGTGCCTATATAAGAGACTATATGGTTATGCGGTTCAATATTATCAAGCAGTACTGTTGGAACAGTTGTCTTGTTCAAAGTTTTAAGCCAAGGGTCGTTTAGTGTAAAACCTATAAAAAATCCACCTTTGTATCCATGCTTCATCATATACGTATCATATTTTTCATTTAATTGCATTTCGTTTGTGACGCTTACAATTTGTACGTTGAAACCATTGCGTACAGAGAGTTGCTTAAATCCCAAAATAAGCTCATAACCGAACTGGTTGTTGGCGCTGTAATCCATATTTTCTATAAATATACAGATAGTCCAACTTTCCTTTTTTTTCATTTTTTTTGTGGTATATCCCAAAGAGACAGCAGTGTCAATAATTTTGTTTCGTAAATCTTCGCTGATATCTTCACCGCCATTAAGCCCTTTGGAGACAGTTCCGGTTGATATATTTAAAAGTTGAGCTATATCCTTAATAGTTGCCATTTTTCTAGCTCCTTCCGATAAATTATGGGTTTTATTAAATAAATAGAATTTCTATACTATAATACACTATTTAAAAATAAAAGAAAAGTGCTTTTTGAAAATTTATTAGTTTCGATAGTATTTCGGTGGTATTTTGTGTATAATTAACAATTCATAAATACTTAAATGGTTAAACATACAAAAAAACAGTTTGACACGTATTTTCTATTGACAAATACTATGCAAAAGTGTTAAATTATAGGTGTCAACGAAAGTTTACGAAAAAATGTGATATTTGTAAATAATTGTCAGATATCAATAATGTAAACTTTTGATATTTTGTACTTAATTTATTAATCATTACTCAGAAAGGGAGAAAAAAATGAAAAAAAGAGTTTTAGCAGCTATTATGGCAACAGCTATGATAACAGGTATTATGTCAGGCTGTGGTTCAAAAACAGACACTTCAACAAGCAATTCAACAGGCACTTCGACAAGTAATACAGACGAAGTAGCAGTACAAGAAGTTTCACTGAAAGTATGGACTCCTGAAAACCAAAGAACAAACAAAACAATAGAATCAATGGCAGAGGCTTTTGCGGCAGCTCACCCTGAATACAAAATCAACTGGACATTTGAAGTAGTTGGTGAAGATAAAGCCAAAGACGAAGTTATGAAAGACGTTGATAACGCAGCAGATGTATTCTTTTTTGCAAATGACCAAATGGTTGAACTTGTAAATGCAGGCGCGCTTGCAAAACTTGGTGGTTCTACGCTAGAAATGGTAAAAAATACAATGTCAGAAGCTGTTGTAGGTACAGTTACAAACCCAAATGACGGCGCAGTGTATGGTATACCGTTTACACACAACACATTCTTTATGTACTATGACAAAACTCTTATGTCAGACGAAGATGTTAAAACAGTAGAAGGCATAATGAAGAAAGAAACAGCAGATGATGTTATAAACTTCTTCTTTGAGTCAGCAGGCGGTTGGAAACTAGGCGCTTGGTACTATGGCGCAGGCAACACAATTTACGGTGATTCACAGGCAGATTTCGCAAAAGGCGCTGACTGGAACAACGCAACAGGTCTTGCAGTAACAAATTACCTACTTGACCTAAAAAACAACAAGAAATGCGCATTTGACAACGGTATATCAGTTGCTGAAAAAATAGCTAACCACAAACTTGGCGTATGGTTCGACGGCGCTTGGAACTACGATATGTACAAAAAAGCTTTGGGCGACAATCTAGGTATGGGTATACTGCCAACATTCAATATTAACGGCGAAGACAAACAACTTAAAGGTTTCTACGGTTCAAAAGCTATCGGTGTAAATTCACACTCAAAAGCTCTACCTGTTGCAATTCAATTTGCGGCATTCCTTGGTAGTGAAGAAATGCAAATCAAACGTTTTGAGGAGTCAAACCAAGTTCCTACAAATATAAATGCAGGTAAATCAGAAGCAGTTCTAAAAGATCCGGTTGCAACAGTTATCGTTAAAGAAGCAGAAGTTGCATCTGTAACACAACCACTGGCAGCAGAGTTTGGTTCAAAATACTGGGACGCAGCAGGCGGTTTAACAGCTGAAATGAAGAGTGGAGAACTAACAAAAGAAAACGCGCAGGCTAAATTGGATCTGTTTGTATCTAAAATGGCAGTTAAATAATATTTTATCAGTTTATTAATTTTGTAACTTATATCAATCCTATTTATATGGAGAAGTACGATTTAAATATATATTTCGTATTTCTCCATATTTTCTAAATAAGCAATAGTTTATTTTGATGTTTAATAGTGTTTATTAATAAATAGAAGTTTACAATATGATTTGTATTTATTAATATAAAACTATTAAAATAATATAGATATCGCTTTCGTTAATATTTATTATAAGGAGGAATAAATATGTTTAAAAAACAACCACAGGCTCCTTTAAAAGATTACAGTATTGGTACGGCTTTTCTTTACGGCAGCAATATCACTCGTCTTTCTGCTCTTATTTTTGGTTTGGGTAATTTATGCCACAAGCAAATAGCAAAAGGTTTGTGTTTTTTGGTTACTGAAATACTGTATATTTATTATATGGTAGTATTTGGTGCAAATTCAATCGTGAATTTTATTTCATTGGGAACAAAGCAACAGGAAGAAGTTTTCAATGAAAAATTGGGTATATACGAATATGTATTGGGTGACAACTCAATGCTATGTTTACTTTATGGTGTTATAACTATCTTTGTAACACTTGTGTTAATTTTATTTATGATAGCATCGGTTAAAAGCGCGTATTTTGTAGAATATGAAGTAAAACGTGGTAAGAAACCAGCTACTTTCAAACAAGATTTATTCTCATTAAAAGATGACAAAGTACATATTTCACTACTGACTTTGCCAACTCTTGGTATTGTTATGTTTACAATAGTACCACTTGTATTTATGATATTTATTGCGTTTACCAACTACGATAAACATCACTTACCACCCGGAAAATTGTTTGAATGGGTTGGATTTGAAAACTTCAAAAACATTTTCAGTATGGGTTCCGGCGCGGGAAATATTGGTAAGACATTCTTCCCCGTACTTGGTTGGACACTTGTTTGGGCATTCTTTGCTACGTTTACAAACTACTTCCTAGGTATGATACTTGCTCTTGTAATTAACAGAAAAGATACAAAATGGAAAGGCTTTTGGAGATTTAACTTTGCTCTGTCAATAGCTATTCCTGCCTTTGTATCACTTCTTACAATGAGAACAATATTCAGTGAAAGCGGTCCGATGAACGTACTTTTACGTGAGCTTGGTGTTATCAGCCATAACTATTCAGTACCGTTTTGGTCAGACGGCACACTTGCAAAAATAATGGTAATACTCGTTAATATATGGATAGGCGTACCGTTTACTATGTTAAACCACACAGGTATTTTGCAAAATATACCGAATGATTTGTATGAGGCGGCAGATGTTGAAGGCGCGAGTCCTATCGTCAAATTCTTCCGTATAACATTGCCATATATGCTGTTCGTTACAGGTCCTTATCTAATAACAACATTTATCGGTAACATCAATAATTTTAACGTTATATTCCTGTTGACAGGCGGTGGTCCTGTAAAACTTGACTATTACTTTGCGGGTGAAACAGACTTGCTTGTTACATGGCTATACAAATTGACTATGACAGAAAAAGACTATAAGATGGGTTCTGTTATAGGTATTATGATCTTTATTATTTCTGCTGTATTCAGCTTGATTGCATATCGTCGTACAGCGGCATACAAAAACGAGGAGGCGTTCCAATAATGAGTATAAATAAAACGACTTCCATGAAAAAGAAAAAGACTGCAACAAACGTACTTGTACACGTAATACTTGCTATACTTAGTGTTATATGGGTTTTACCGATAGTGTTTGTTATTCTGACATCACTGAGAGCAGAACCGGGTTCATACGTAAGTTATATTATCCCGAAAGAATTTACTTTGGCAAACTATCAAAGACTGTTTACGGATAAGAGTATGATTAACTTTCCGCGTTGGTTTATGAATACTTTTGTCATAGCTTGTTGTAGCTGTCTTGTGGCAACATTCTTTGTGCTTTGCGTATCCTATGTTATGTCAAGACTTCGCTTCAAAATGCGTAAGAAATTTATGAATATTGCGCTTATCTTGGGTATGTTCCCGGGATTTATGTCAATGATAGCTATATACTATATCCTAAAAGGTATAGGACTGCTAGAAACAGCTACATTAAAACACGTAGCGCTTATAATAGTTTATTCAGGTGGTGCGGGACTTGGTTTCTATATAGTAAAAGGTTTCTTTGATACAATACCACGCGCGATAGATGAAGCGGCGTTTATTGATGGCGCTACAAAGTGGGACGTATTCACAAAGATTACTTTGCCACTTTCAAAACCAATGATAGTTTACACGCTTCTTACAGCATTTATGGGTCCGTGGGTAGATTACATTTTTGCAAAAGTTATACTTGGTAACGATAAAGATGCGTATACAATAGCTATTGGTCTGTGGCAAATGCTTGAAATGGAGTATATACAAAAATATTACACATCGTTCTATGCGGGTTGTGTAATTATTTCCATTCCGATAGCGTTACTGTTTATGTTGACACAAAAATATTATGTTGAAAGTGTTGGCGGCGCTGTAAAAGGTTAATTTAGCCCAATTCATATTTTATACTATATAAAAAAATACTCAGATTTTCAAAAATAGAGAAAGTCTGAGTATTTTTAATTTGTTTTTACAGTATTTCAAAATATTTTACACCCTCACACTCTTTTAGCGCGGATATTACGTCTGAATGTTTTGAATTTTTTTTCTTGCTGAACAAAGTTATCACAAGCGCCGACGCGCTGCCTTCAATAGCGACATTTCGTTCCATTTGTATGATGTTTATATCTATTTTCCGTTCATTCAAATATTTTACAAAGTCTTTTATGGAATAGTCCTTTTTTATTTCTATATATACGTCCATCATTCTTGAACGGTTACGCATAAAGCTATCGAGTTTATGCAAAAGTGTAAATGATATAAACATAAAAAGACAGCCAAATACAGCAACTTCATAAAATCCGATACCAATGGCAAGTCCCATACAGGCTGATGCCCATAGTCCGGCGGCTGTTGTCAGACCCTTTATCTGTCTGTGATGTGTTACAATGATTGTTCCCGCGCCCAAAAAACCTATACCACTGATAACCTGAGCCCCCATACGTACAGGGTCACCTGTATTGAATACTTGATATATATATTGATTTGTTATCATTACCATACATGCGCCCAGACATACAAGCATATATGTACGAAACCCTGCGGGACGGTTTTTGAGACCTCTTTCCATACCAAGTATACCACCCAGTACAGTAGCTACAAGTAGCCTTGTTATGATTGCAGCTGTTGTCAGTTCTCTTATTTCCAACATTTTGCTATCACCTCTTTGACAAAATTTTATAAATATAAATAACTGTTGAATAATTATTTAACATAATATATAATTATAATGTTAATCTTAATATAAAAATGCTTATTTATGAAAGGCTTGTTTAATGAACAAAAATATTATTGATTTATTTGAAATATCACCTGTTATTGCGGCAATAAAAGATGATGAAGGACTAAAAGCCGTATTAAAAAGTCAGGCAAAAACAGTTTTTCTGTTATACGGTAATATATGCAATATTTCAGAAATTGTGAAGATGATAAAAGATACAGGAAAGACCGTTATTGTACATATGGATTTTATTGTAGGTTTAAATTCAAAAGAAATATCGGTTGATTATATAAAAAACAATACTGTTGCCGACGGTATAATGAGCACAAAAAGCATACTTCTGAAAAGAGGTATGGAACTGGGGCTGATAGCAGGGCAACGCGCATTTATATTTGATTCGATTTCTTTTGCAAACATAAAGAAACAACTGGATACATTTAAACCTGATTTTCTGGAAATATTACCGGGGACTATAACAAAAGTTATTGACAATATCAGTAAGCATACATCAGTGCCTATTGTTGCCGGTGGACTGCTTACAGACAAAAGAGATGTAATGGACGCATTTACTTCTGGGGCAAGCGCTGTATCCACAACAAAGGTTGATTTGTGGGAAATATAATTTTATCGTAGGTACATAAATGTTATTATAATATTTATTTTTGTATAGGTCAACAAAATTTTATAACTTAATTGTAATCTTGTTTACGTTTATGCTTGACAGATACTCTCTATTAATATATAATATTATGTATTAACTTAGAGATTTAGAGTAAAGTTAATTCTTGGGGTTTTGTAGCCCAAAGGATTGCTTTACTCTTTTTTGTTTTTAAAGAAAAGTATATAAAAATATTATTACTCTAACTTAAAATACTTATAAAAGGAAGTGTTGTTGTTGTCAAAATTTGATTATGATATTGTAATTATCGGTGGAGGAGTAACAGGTTCGGCAGTTGCAAGGGAGCTTTCAAGATATACTCTTTCTGTATGTCTGCTAGAAAAAGAGGAAGATGTCTGTTCCGGTACATCAAAAGCCAACAGCGCCATTGTGCATGCGGGATATGACGCAAAACCAAATACGCTGAAAGCAAAGCTTAATGTTGAGGGAAATCGCATAATGGGTGAGTATGCAAAAGAACTTGATTTTGAGTTTAGACGTAATGGTTCGCTTGTTTTGTGTTTTGAAGAAGAAAATATACCACAGCTCAAAGAACTGCTCGAAAGAGGTAAGGAAAACGGTGTCCCAGATATGCAGTATCTAACAGGTGATGAAGTCCGCAAAATTGAGCCGAATATATCTGACGAAGTAGTGGCGGCTATATTTGCGCCGACAGGCGGTATAGTATGTCCGTTTAACTTAACAATAGCTCTTGCTGAAAATGCTTGCGACAATGGCGTGGAGTTTAAACTTAATACGGAAGTAACCAATATAGAAAAACTTGACAATGGGTATAAAGTGATTACAAATAACGGAGAAATATCAGCTAAATACATAGTAAACGCAGCAGGTGTGTATGCCGATAAATTTCATAATATGGTGTCACAGGATAAAATCACAATTATTGCAAGAAAAGGTGACTATGAATTACTTGATAAGCAAGCGGGCAAGTTAGTGGATAAAACCATATTTCAGCTTCCGACAAAGATGGGTAAAGGAATACTTGTAACACCGACAGTGCATGGAAATCTGCTTATAGGTCCGACAGCGACAGATATTGATGATAAAGAGGCGACAGCAACAACAGCGGAAGATTTGGATAAGGTTGCAAGACTATCGGCAAAGAGTATAAAAAATATTCCGTACCGTCAGGTTATAACATCGTTTACAGGACTGCGCGCGCACGAAATAAACGGAGATTTTATAATAGGTGAAGTAAAAGATGCAGAAGGATTTTTTGACTGCGCGGGTATTGAGTCTCCGGGACTTTCCTGTGCCCCGGCTCTTGGAATATATGTTGCAAATATGATTAAAGAAAAGGCAAATGCAGGTAATAAAGAGAACTGGAACGGAAAGCGTAAAGGAATAGTACGTCCGTTGACTTTATCAAAAGAAGAACGCGCAGAACTTATTAAAAAACGTCCCGACTACGGAACTATTGTTTGCAGATGTGAAAATGTCAGCGAAGGCGAAATAGTGGATTCTATCAACAGAACACTTGGCGCAAAATCGCTTGATGGTGTAAAGAGACGTGTTCGTCAAGGTATGGGAAGATGTCAGGCTGGTTTTTGCACACCGAAAACAATGGAAATTCTTGCCCGTGAACTCAATGTTAAAATGGAAAGTATTTGTAAAAACGGTAAAGGTTCGGAAATATTGGTAGATGAGAAGTAGTTTTGGAGGGTGATTATTATGGAACAACATAAATTGGTAATAATAGGGGGAGGTCCTGCGGGGCTTGCCGCTGCGGTATCCGCCCGTAAAAAAGGTATAGACGATATATTGATTTTGGAGAGAGATTATATTTTGGGTGGTATACTCAATCAGTGTATACATAATGGTTTTGGCTTGCATACGTTTAAAGAAGAACTTACAGGTCCTGAGTATGCCGACAGATTTATAAAAATGGTAGAAGAAGAAAAAATACCATATAAATTAAATACTATTGTAATCAGTATAACAAAAGATAAAGAGATTACATATATTAACGAAACAGACGGAATGGTTACAATAAAGGCAACGGCTGTTATTCTTGCTATGGGTTGCCGTGAGCGTCCACGTGGCGCTTTAAATATTCCGGGATACCGTCCGTCAGGCATATATTCGGCAGGTACCGCGCAAAGACTTATGAACATAGACGGTTACAAAGTCGGCAAAGAAGTTGTAATTTTGGGTTCGGGCGATATAGGACTCATTATGGCGAGACGTATGACACTGGAAGGCGCAAAAGTAAAAGTTGTTGCGGAACTAATGCCATATTCGGGAGGACTTAAAAGAAATATTGTACAGTGCTTAAATGACTATGATATTCCGCTTAAACTCAGCCACACAGTTACAAAAATACATGGCAAAAAACGTTTGACAGGTGTAACAATAGCGCAGGTAGACGAAAACAGAAAGCCGATTGAGGGAACGGAAGAATATTATTCCTGTGATACGCTCTTACTGTCAGTTGGTCTAATTCCCGAAAATGAACTTACAACAGAGATAGGAATAGAAATGAACCGTATAACAAATGGCCCTGATGTTAATGACAGACTTGAAACAAATACAAATGGTATATACGCTTGCGGTAATGTGCTACACGTTCATGACCTTGTTGATTTTGTTTCTCAGGAGGCGGCGCTTGCAGGTGAAAATGCGGCAGACTTTATACTGAATGGTGAAAGAAAATCGAATGAGACTATTCCAATTATTGTAAAAAACGGTGTAAGGTATACAGTACCGCAGACAATAGATATTGAGAATATGTCTGATATTGTTACTGTAAGATTTAGAGTGGCAGACGTATACAAAAACCGTTCGCTGTGTGTATATTTTAATGACGAAAAAGTACAGGATAAAAAGAAACGTGTGCTTGCCCCGGGAGAAATGGAACAAATTATACTTAAAAAAGCGGATTTGGAAAAATTTGACGGGTTAAGAAGTATTACAGTATGTACGGAGGAGAATTAAAATGGATACAAGGGAACTTATATGTATATCTTGCCCTATGGGTTGTATGCTTAATGTTACGATTGACGGCGATGATGTAAAAGTAGAGGGAAACACTTGCCCACGTGGCGCAATTTATGGTAAAAAAGAAGTACTGAGTCCGACAAGAATAGTTACTTCTTCCGTAAAGGTCAGAAATTCAAATATTGCAAAGGTATCGGTAAAGACAGAAAAGGATATACCAAAAGATAAAATTTTTGATATAATGGCTGAGATACGAAAAGTTACGGTAGATGCGCCGATAAAGATAGGAGATGTTATTATTGAGAATTGCGCTGATACAGGTGTTGATATAATCGCTACGAAAAATGTAGATAAAATTTAAGATTAATTAAGTTTTATAATAATATTTATATAGATTACTGTACTAAGGGGATAGTATGACAAAACAAGAGGCAAGAATAAAAATATCCGTTCATTCAGGGAAAACAGAAAATTTTTCCGATGGTTACAGATATGCTTTGAAGTATGGATTTTCGGACACACAAGAGATACAACAAAAGTTTGATGAACTCTTAATTTGCTTAAAGGTCTTGAAAGAGGATAGTTCTTTTGTTGGTTTGGATAGGGAATTACTTGTTGATTTAAATGAAATTTTGTGGGGCAGTATTCTTTATATAAACAGTCAAAAGACAGATTATCGAATAGTAGGTGTTTTTGCCGAGGTATTGTCGGAAACGCTGTCTTCCATTTTGGAAAATACAGAAAATCCCTTTGAAGCATTTGATAACTATAAAGAAAATTATAATGACATATTGTGTGAAGTCACAAAAAATAATAGTATGGATTAACTGATGTTAAAAATAAAAGAGACAGGGCGTATTAAAAATTCAATACGCTCTGTCTCTTTATAGATATTTTGTTTAACTGCACAAAATATCAAAAAAATTTTTAAAAATTATTCTTTTAAAAACGATTTAAGTTTTTCGCTATCGGAATAAGATTTTTTATATAGTTTGGCAGGCGTTTCTTTGTCTTTTGTAAGACAAGTATCACTAGGAAGAAAACAATAATCGCTTTTCTTTCTTTTTCATACCTTGTTATTTTTATTGAAAGTCAGGTCAATTTTTGTTATAATAACAGTAGTATATATACTGTAAAATGAGTTATTTACTATGCCGATTTTTTTGAAGAAAGCAATTTGCAATTCATTTGTAAAAACACTGAAACGAATTACGGTAAAAGATACGGTATATGCCTGTGCGTAACTTGAAATACTATGTATAATCATTTTAGCGGTATTCAAAAATCAATGGAAAAAATTATAAAATAAGCTAGGTAAAGAATAATTTTTGAAAATATATACTACTTGGGATATTACTGTTTTCAAAAATGATTTTAAATCTAATCGCAGTATAGAGAGTAGTAAAAATTATAATAATAGAAAGGAAATAGTTGTGGAAAGAAAAATATTAATACTTAGTTGTAGCACGGGAGAAGGTCATAACAGTGCCGCCAACGCCTTAAAAACAGCGTTAGATGAGAGAGATATTTTGTGTGAAATCGCTGACCCTATCGCTTTTCAAAGTGACAAAATGAAAAATGTTGTTTCTTCTCTATATAATAATATGATTAAAAGAACGCCTGCAATCTTTGGAGCTGTCTATAAACTCGGTGATATGTATTCTTCAACTAAACTTCCTTCACCGATATATTGGGCAAATTCAAAATATGCCAATAATTTAAAGAAATATATATTGGATAACAAATTTACCTCTGTTATATGCACTCATTTATATGGAATGGAGGCTATGACAGCTATAAAGAAAGATAAATATTTTGATATTCCGTGTTATGCTGTGCTTACTGACTATACATCTATTCCATTTATAGATGAAACAAAGTTAGATGGATATTTTGTTACACATAACGAAGTAAAAGCCACATTGAACAGCAGAGGAATACCCGCAAAAAATATATATGTAACAGGTATCCCCGTAAACAGTAAATTTACGGAGCATATTGATAAAACAGTTGCAAGAGAAAGGTTGAATATTTCTCAGGAGAAAAAAGTTTTTTTGATTATGACAGGCGGTATAGGCTGTGAAAATATGTTGGGGCTATGTGATGATTTAATCAGAAATTTAGCGTCAGACGGTGTGGTCTATATTCTTGTAGGCAGAAATGAAGCTTTAAAGAAAGAGCTTGACAGAAAGTATTATAATAATACAAAGTTAAAAACTGTTTCATTTACAAGGGAAGTAGCGCAGTATATGGCGGCCGCTGATGTTATGATATCGAAACCCGGCGGTCTTTCGAGTACCGAAGCCGCTGTCGCAAATGTTCCTCTTGTGCATGTAAATGCTATTCCGGGGTGCGAAACCTGTAACGCAAAATTTTTCGCGCGAAAAGGTATGTCAATGTATGCGCATAATAATATGGAAGCTGTTAAATTTGCAAATTGTATTGCGCATAATAAAGAAAAAGCGGATAAAATGCGCGCAATGCAAAGAAAATATGTAGATCCCAATGCTGCAAAAATTATTATAGAGAAAGTGATGGATTTATGAATAATAAAGAACAATATATATGGATTTTTTATATTGTGTTTGGATTTTTATGCGGAAGTACAATGTTTTCTCAAATTATACCTAAATATATATTTAATAAAGACATTTGTAAAATAAGCAAAGACCACAATCCCGGCGCTACAAATGTATTTATTGAATGTGGTATAGGGTGTGGACTTTTATGTTTGATTTTGGATATTGTAAAGGGCTTTTTTCCTATTTTTTTCTCTACGCATAGAGTAGATATAAATAATTTATTATTTACTTTTGTATTAATTGCCCCTGTCTTGGGGCATGCAATAGCGCCTTTTAATAATTTTCAAGGCGGAAAATGTATAGCTACCGCTTTCGGTGTAACACTCGCTCTTTTTAATAAGAGTAAAATTGTTTTGCTACTCGCCACTCTTTATATTTTGTTTTCAACAATCTTAAAAATACATTCGCATACTGTCAGAAGTATTGTGACATTTGGACTTTTCGGCATACTTTCCGCTATCTTTTTAATACGTCGAAATTTATATTCAGTGGCATTTGGCTGTGTGCTTATTTCAATTATTGTAATATTAAAGCATATAGGTAATTATATTAATATTACAGTCTTACAAAATATTTATCATAATAAATTTTCTTTTAAAAAGTCAGATTAAATAAAGTTTTCTCTTTTGTTTTAAAAGTCAAAATTTACTTTTAAAAATGCTCCTGCACGGCAAAAGCGTTTCGTTTTCTGCGGAAAATGTCTTAGGCGCTACCCTTAAACCGCATTTTTTTGAAAAAATTGAGTAAAACTTTTATAATCATTCGTCATTATGACGAATGATTATACCTTTTTTGACACGCTGTATACTTATATTTTTTGTAACATTTAATTATGAATACAGACTTTCCCCATCCGGCATTGACTCTCTGTTTTTCATAATTTTATTAAAATAAAGAATAAATGTGGTTGAAGCAAATATAGGAGCAATAAAATCCGCAATAGCTTCGGCATAGAAAGCACCTTCCACACCTAAGAAAATCGGGACTATAATTGTTGAAAGCATAAATATTATTTTGCGTAAAAGAGACAGCGTTACTGCAAATTTTGCCTGTCCCAGCGCTGTGAACATATCTACAATGCTATATTGGAGAGCAAGAGGAATAATAAAGACAGTGAATATTTTTATTCCCCATACAGATATATCAATATATTTTTGATTATTTGTAAATATATATACAAAGTAATGGGAAACAGTGTGTGACAGTACGAACATAATACTTGTAAATATAACAGACATTATGATAATACATTTTGCACTTTTACGTACTCTGTCAATCTTTTTTGCGCCATAGTTATAGCTGAGCAGTGGTTGAGTACCGCCTGTAATACCAATCAGTGGCATAGTAATTAATTGAAAATAGCTTTGGACGATTGTGGCGCAGGTAATGTACATATCGCCAAGCTCTGCTCCGCCATATCTTTGCAATACGCTATTTAGCACAATTAATATTATGCTGTCGGTTGCAATTATAATAAACGGTGAGAGTCCGAATGTAATAATGCGTTTTTGTATAGTTTTGGAATAGTCTTTAAACGTTATACGTACTTTTGTCTTTTTGCCCATTAAAAACCACATAACAAAACTTGCCGACAAAGTTTGAGACAGAACTGTTGCAACAGCCGCCCCCGCAACATTCATTTTGAATGTAAAAATCATTATAGGATCAAGAATAATATTTGTAATAGCGCCTATAATGGTAGTGAGCATTGCAACAGTGGAGTAACCCTGCGCAATTACATATTGATTTAATCCAAGCGCAATCAGTGAAGAAATTGTGCCAAAAATACATATAGTTAAATATGTATTGGCATAAGGAAAAGATACGTCGCTTGCGCCAAAAAGATAAAGTAAAGGTTTTTTGAATATAAGTAAAGATGATGTTAAAAAAAGTGAAAGGACAAATATCATAATAAAGGCATTTGCCAATATTTGCTCCGCGCCTTTTTTGTTTTTTTCTCCCAATCGCATAGAAAGTAGCGGAGCGCCACCAACGCCTATAAGAAAGGCAAATGAAGAAATAAGTGTAACTATCGGTCCGCAAACTCCAACACCTGCAAGAGCGATTTCGCCTATTTCGGGAATATTTCCTATATATATACGGTCAACGATACCGTAAAGAACATTTATGAATTGCGCAAACATAGAAGGAACAGCAAGTTTTAGTACGAGGCTACTTATCTTTCCTTCGCCCAAGTCGGTATATTTAGCCAAAATAAATTTTTCTCCTCTTAAAAAAATTTTATTAATCCACACAAAATTATAATTTATCAAAAATATGGGTTATATCAAACTTATTATAACGAGCTTGATATAACCCTGTTGTATTTATAAAATTGTATAAAGTTTTAAAAATCAGCCTATAACTTCACCATCAATATTAAACATCGGTAGTTTTTCAAGATAAATAATATCTTCTCTGTCTTGCGCATCGCCCTCTGCAAGTATTGCCATTTTACCAATAATAATACCGCCGGCTTTTTCTACCAATACTTCAAGCGCTTTTAATGATTCGCCTGTTGAAATAACATCATCAACTATAAGTATACGTTTGCCTTTCATCATTTCGGCATCTGCTGTATCAAGATATAGTTTTTGTTCTTTTGCAGTTGTAATAGAACGAACTGTTGATTCGAAAACACCTGTCATATATAGTTTTGCGCCTTTACGGGCAAGCATATATTTTGCGTCACCGTTTTGTCTTGCCATTTCGTGCGCAAGAGTAATGCCTTTTGCCTCAGCAGTTATTATGTAGTCGTACTCAGGCGCTTTTTCCAAAAGAGCTTTTGCGCATTTTTCAGATAGTTCAGCATCACCGAGTATAACAAATGCGCCAATTGCAAGTTTATCATTTATAGGACAAATTGGAAGTTGTCTTTCTACGCCTGCTACTGTTATTTTATATGTTTTCATTATAAAAAATCCCCCTATTTAATACATTTTATTTATATAATATTTAAAAATTATTTTATTAATACATATCATAAAAAAACAGATTGAAAACCCATTTTTTATTGTAACATATATTTTAAAAAAATAAAAGCATTTTTATAAAAAAAAATATGCAAAAAAATTTAAAAAATTAAAAAGATTTTGCAAAAAAATAAATTTGTCATTATTATAATTCCTTATTACTAAATATGATAGGTTATTTTTGAATTTAAGAAAATATAATACAGTTTCATAATATGACAGCTTTTGATATTTGATAGGGCTATAATTTTATTATTGAAATATATAGCTGATAAAGGAAGTGAGTATATAAATGAAAATATATGCTGATGTTCTTGTTTGCATAAATTTTATAATCAATTTAATGGCGCTGAAACTCACCAAAAAATTTTTTAACAGCAGCACTTCCAACAAACGTCTTTATATATCATCGTTTATAGGCGGGATATCATCATTTATAATATTTATACCGATACAAAATATATTGTTTGATTTATTTTTAAAATTAATTATAAGCGTATTTATGGTAATTATAGCTTTTGATATAAAAAGAATATCCAGCATCTTAAAGTATACGATTATTTTAAATGTTATAGCAATAATTTTTGCGGGAGTTACGGCAAGTTTAAATTTAATTTTCCCAAATTTGTTTTTTAGTTTTGTTAATGGTGTAATATATTTCAATGTATCTCCGATTTTACTTTTTTCTTGTATATTGATTGCGTACATAATAATTATTGTTTTTGATAAGATTGTAGATAACGGAAATATAAAAAACAGTAGTTATATAGCAATAGTTTACCGAGACAATAAGTTTGTTACGTTAAATTGCTATTTTGATACAGGCAATAAAATGACAGAAAGTTTTAGCGGTTTACCTGTTATGTTGGTAGAATACAGTAATATTTCAGCATTACTGTATAATGACGAAAAAAAATGTATAAATAATATTGGTGAACCGACTTTCACACTTAGACCGGTTTTTTACAGAACAATAAACGGTGAGGGTATGCTGTACGCCTTTAAGCCTGACAAAATAGTTTTGAAGATAAATAATATAAATAGTGAAGTAGAAGGATATGTTGCGGTTTCAGTTCAAAATGTTGATTGTAATGGCTGTAACGCAATTATCGGACATAAATTTGTGGGTGCTGTAAATACATAAACACAATATATTGTATTTATTATAGAAAGGGTTATAAAAATGTTTATTTTATCACGTTTAACAAAGCTTTTGGACTATTGGTACAACAAAATTTTACAATTTGCAGTAAAATTACGTATGGGTACAGCGTACTATATCAATGGAAGTGACACTTTACCGTCTCCGCTTTCAAAGGAAAAAGAGGCAGAGGCATTTGAAAAGTTGCAACAGGGAAGTATGCGTGCAAGAGAACAGTTAATAGTACATAATTTAAGATTAGTGGTATATATAGCACGAAAATTTGAATCAACAGGTATATCAATAGATGATTTGATTTCTATAGGCACAATAGGGTTAATAAAGGCAGTAAACACTTTTTGTCCAAATAAAAATATAAAACTGGCAACCTATGCAAGCAGATGTATAGAAAATGAAATATTGATGTATCTAAGAAAATATCAAAATCAAAGAAATGAAATATCCATTGATGAACCGCTAAATGTTGATTGGGACGGAAATGAGCTATTGTTATCCGATATTTTGGGTACAGAGCCGGACATTGTAAATAAAGAGATAGAGAGCAGTGCCGAGAAAGATTTGGTTATTAAAGCTATACAAAACTTAAATCCACGTGAAAGACAAATAATGGAACTTCGTTTTGGACTTAACGGTGAACCTGAAAAAACACAAAAGGAAGTGGCGGATATAATAGGTATAAGTCAAAGCTATATTTCCAGATTAGAAAAACGTATAATAAAAAATTTGCGAAAAAAACTTGATAATGTGTATTGATTTTTATTAATAGATATTTTGGACAAAACTCTTGAACGCGCAATAAAACTATAAATCAAGAGTTTTGTTTTTTTTTGTTAAATATTAATTTTGAGAAATAATTGTTTGGTTTTTATAAAAACTACTTGACAATAATTTTAAAATATTATATAATGTCAAAGTAATCGCCGGTGTGTTGGAATGGCAGACGAGGCGGACTCAAAATCCGTTGCCGCAAGGCGTGTGGGTTCAAGTCCCACCACCGGCACCAGTGGCGAACCGCCACTCGTAAAACGTGAGCATAGTTTATGTTCACGTCTTTTTTTATGCTCTCACGTCATAAAAAGAGCAAAATTATACCCTCTATCTTCTGAAATTTTATATGTACTCTTAACTTGACATAAAAATAATATTTGATATAATATAAATAGAAACAGGCACTACTGATAAACAGTGTGTCCTCATAATACATTACAAAGAGTAACTGCATCATTTGGAATTGTGGCAGTTACTTTTTTGTATTTGTGAATATGTACATTGCAAGTCCAAAGACAGCAACAGCTACACTTAAAATTAAAGTTAATAAAGCTATTAATTCAGAAAGTGTTATATACATTTTGTCACCTCCCCTCAAATAAATGAGAGGAGCAAAAAAAGTTTTTCACGTCCTCCCTTTTATTTAAAGAGGACAACTGCCTACCGTTTGTGTAGTGCCTGTAAGTATATATTAACACAAAATATATATTTAGGCAATAAAAGTAATTAATTTTAGCGGCGAACCGCCATACGTGGAACTTGAGCAAAGTTTATGTTCACGTCTTATTTTATGTTCTCACGTCATAAAAAGAGTAAAATTATACACAATATCTACCCAAAATTACTTTAAATTTTACAGTACTATCCAAAACAAGTAAAACAAGTAAAAAACTCTCCTTTCAGTATCATCTGAGCGAAAGCGAATGATAC
>JAHHTQ010000023.1 GCA_020024555.1 Angelakisella sp. | reverse complement strand
GAAAAGTATTACAGATCCTGATTCAGGCATGTATAATCGTCCTGGAAAACCTATACTTAATATTATTATTAATTTTTTTATAACAATTATGGAAGAATTAACGATAAAAGTTAATATTATTTTTAATTTAATACTTTATTTATATTGTTTTATTTTAAATATTTACTAATATATTTATATATGTTAATATAAATATAACTTTTATATATGACACTTAAAGATTAAAAAGGAGATTATATCATGAAAATTGTAGCAATTTTATTAATGATTCTAATAACATTAACTTCATGTTCAAACGATGAAACAAAAAAATTACCTAACAATTCAAAACGTAATCTTGAAAATTCACAAAATGATACTGTAATAGTAGAAAATAATACAGATAATGAAGTAAAAGAATATATAAAACAAAATATCGTATCTGTCAGTGACGAAAACATTGCTGATATGTTTAAAACTATAGATATTGATAAATATGACATTATCTTTACAGGTGATACTCATGGAATAAGTAACAGTTATAAAGTAAAAACAGAACTTATTAAATATTTAACTGAAAATTGGAACTTAAAATATATAATTTCAGAATTAGGATTTGCCGAAGGAGAATATTTAAATTTGTATTTCCAAACAGGCGATGAAAAATATCTCACCAATTTCATATCAGATTCCAAAGGACTTTCATCATTTACATATGAAGAATATAATTATTACAAAAACATCTACGCCTATAATTCTACTTTAAGTGATGATAAAAAGTTGAGAATTATAGGTGTAGATGCTGAAAAAAATCTAAAAACAGCTTTCAGATATATAGATTATATTTTTAAAGATTCAGCCAATAAACCTAATGTAATGAAAATTATATCACAGTTAGCAAATACAGATGATTATTCAAATACAAATATTTGGGAAAAACACAGTGAAGAAATAAATACTATAATTTCTGACTTTGAAGAAAACCAAGAAATATATAAAGATATTTTTGCCAAACAATATCAAGAATACTATTTTATAATTAACAATATTAGTGGTATGAATAATTATGTTATCAATACAAACAATTATATATTTGGTACAAATGCATTAGATATAAAAGAAAATCAAATAGCTTATAATTTTAAATCTATGTACAAATACATTGGTAACAATAAAATATATGGTGACTTTTGCTCTCCTCACATTTTACAGGAAAGCAATTCACATTTTATGCTAAAAGAACCTTTCGTAAAAAAACTTATTGAAGAACAAGTCTTAGACTTATCAAAAATATGTTCAATAGATATTCAGTATGAAAATTCACAAATGCTTTTGAAAAATAAAATATATAATACAAGTATAATAAGAACTAAAGAAGAATATGAAGTTTTGGATAACCTTAAAAACAATTATTCTATTTTAAAAGTAGCTGGTGAAAACAGTCCATTTTATGATGCTGAAAAAACATCTAATTACTTTTTCTATTACACAAAACCATCTTCCAGCTTTGTACAACATATAATTTTTATTAAGCAATCTCCTGCTTCAACACCTTATTCAGCAGAAAACTATAATTCTATAAGTAAAATAAATATTGACAGAAACAAACTTTTTGAAGATTTTTATAAACAAAATGTTTGCAAAACGACAGACGATAATATAAACGATTTGCTTAAGTGTATCAATATTGAACAATATGATATTATAGCCAGAGGTGAATCACACGGAACAAAAGCAAACTATTTGTTGGACTATAATTTAATAAAATACTTATCTGAAAACTGGAATTTAAAATATATACTTGTTGAATATGATTTTGCCAATATAAGTTATTTAGACAATTATTTAAATACTGGTAACACCGAATTTTTAAAAAAATATGTATTAACTTCGCCATATCCTAAAGATCAAGAAAACTTTTACAAAAAAATATATGAATATAACAGTAAACTTCCAAAAGATAAAAAATTACATATTATTGGAATGGGACTTGCCATTAACGCTAATTTTACATTTGAATACCTAGATTATTTAATTACTAATATCAATAAACCTATACCTAAAGAAATTAATATAATATCTGATTTCAAAAGATATTCTTCTTATAGTGACTATGATTTATGGTTTAAATATAAAGGCGATATAAAAATGATAATAAACAGCTTCTATGATAATAAAGAAATTTATAAGGAATTTCTAGGTGACAAATATGATGAATATTCTTATATAATGGATAATCTCAATGGTACTTACAATGCTTTTGTTGAGAATAGAATGCTTTTTGAGACAACAGAAGAAGGTATAAGAGCTATTGATAAACAAATGGAAAAAAATTTCAATTCCATATACTCAAAAATTAAAGACAGTAAAATTTATATTGTCAATGGCAACAATCACATTTTGAAAGAAGCAAATCTGCGAGAAGCTGCATACTATATACCATATTTTGCAAAAGCAATAAAAGAAAATGAAATTGATGAATCAAAAATATGTTGTATACAAACTCGATATTTAAATTCGCAAGCAAATTACAACAAAGAGTATTTAGATATAGATTTTTCACATATTCCCGAATATAAATATATATCTGATAAATTGAATGGCAATTATGCGATTATTAAACCTTCAGAAAAATTTTTAAGATATGATACTGCTCCGTTTTGTAATCCTGAAAGTTCGTATTATGACCATGTATTCATCACAAAAAATTCAAAACCTGCCGAATAAAAACTACAAAACAAAAAGCTGATGATACTTTTATGTCATCAACTTTTTGTTTTCTCTTTCCGAAATATATTAACTTCTAAAAAAATAAAATATCTATAAAACTGCTTTTGAAAATATAAACTATCTTACCCAACTAAACATACTATCTTAACTCGCCACCACACGCGCATAAACACGCCTGTTTGCGATTTTAAGTATCAAGTGGAAACTGTACCATATCGCAATATTTTTCAAAACAGGGCAAATTTGTGGAGAGTTTTTTTAAGGGAGTTATAGCTAAATCGGAGGGGAAAAAAGTGTCTGTTATAGGGCGAAAATAAGAGAAAAGAGTGCGACCTATTTGTATGCAGGAAAAAGCGAGGTAATCCTCGCAGTCACATCGGCCGGCAATGCCGACCGTATTGTCCCAATGTGTAGCCTTTTGTAGCTGATATCACGTTGGGTGATGTAAATGTATCCAATGATGTCATAAGTCAGTTGTTCTGTAAATATTTTAGCTATTTTAGGCATATTTATAGATGTTCCTGTGTGACACCATGGAGATAAAACAATATTAATTTTCAAAAGGAGAAAAATTATGAAAGAGAAAAAACAACGTGTGAATGTATGGCTTGATCCCGATATCATAAGTAAGGTTGACGGACTTGTCAAACGTCTTAATGTTGAAAATCAAAGCCAAGTGATAGTTAAAGCTGTAATGGCAAAATTTGTTTTGAAGATGCTTTGAATGTAAGCAATGAGGAGGACTATGCCGAAGATAATTTTTAAGTGTCACTACCTAAGAGCCGATACAAATTCAAAAAAGATTTCAAACACTGTAAAATATATAGCAACGAGAGAAGGTGTCGAACACGTTCAAAACTACATAGATTACATTGCAAACAGACCGAGAGCAGAAAAAATAAGCGCTCACGGTCTGTTTTCTTTTGGATACAAGCCTATTAATCTTTCTTAGGTTCAGCGTGAGCTTACCAAAGATTCAATACCGATATATATGCCTATAATTTCATTAACTCATGAAGACGCAATAAAAACAGGGTATGACAATGCAGAAAGTTGGCATACGCTTATGTCGAAGCTTGCTCCAAAAATGGCTGATAACTTTAAGATTAGGCTTGATAACTATCATTGGTATGCTGCCTTTCACAACGAAGGACATCATCCACATATACACATGATAATTTATTCTGACAATCCAAACGAAGGTTATCTCAATGAAAGAGGCATTGAAAATATCAAACACGAGTTTGTGAGCAATATATTTAAACAAAGCTTACAGCCCATATACAGTGGTATGACTGAGCATAACAAGAAGTTGAAAAATGAATTTAGAGAAGCTCTGGAAAATATCAAAATAGAAAAAAGTGATCCTGAACCAAACAATATGTTACTGCTCCTTTATCAAAGATTACAATGTCACAAAGGCAAAAATGTATTTGGCCATCTTAATAAATCAACTAAACAGTTAGTCAACAACATAGTCGAGAAAATAAGTGAAAATGAAAGCATAGACAGTGTTTACAAAACGTGGTGGCAACTGAAAGAGGAAGTCTGTCACAGCTATTCTGACAGAGAATGGAAACAACCCAAGCTATCTGAATGCGCTGAATTTAAATCGGTTAAAAATATGGTTATCAAAGAAGTTATGCAAATTGATTTAAGTCTAATATCAGCGGATACTCAAAAAGAAAAAGAAGAAGCTTTAACCAAACAATTAATAAATCTGTTTAAAAATATCGCAAAAATATTTGAAAGTAAAACTGTTTTTTAAGAAAATTTAAAACATAAAAAAAGCCGTTTAATCCAATAATTCTTCAAGATCATCATATTTGTTACAGGATAGCTTTTCAATAAAAACGTCAAATCTATTTTCTATTAAGATTAGACATTTTTTTATATTTTCGTATGTAACGGGAATATCATTTTCTTTGTATTCCTCAAATAAAGTATCCGGTGGAAAACCAAAGCCTATGTTATACTCCCCTTTGTGACCGTCACCAATAATAAGTGTTTGCTCTGCAATGTAAACAGGAAGTGACGCTTCGTTTAGATCTGTCAAAATCGGATTGCCTCCAATGGTTGTTCCGATTACAAGAAATCCCCATTTTATAGTGTAGCACCCCGGAGCAAGCGCGGTATATTCTTCTTTGATTGCTTGTAAATCAACCAATTTGATATAAGAATCATTCATAGGAAGATTTATGGGATTTAGCTCTTTGTAAAAGTCAATTAAATTTAAAGATACTGATATTTCTTTTAATTCGTTCAAATCCTCTTTTTCCCATACCAAAGAATCATAAGCGCATATTTCATAAAGCTTTGTCAATACTGCAATTTCATCTTCTGTTGCTTTGGCAAAAAAAGGAGTGTCCTGTTCCTCGTTTTCATCTGAATATTCCTTAAAATTATTGTATAAAAGCTGATAATTCATATTTTTTTATTCCCCTTATCTCTTATTTTATCTTTTATTTTATCTTATAGATTTTTAAGGTTTAATTTTATATATTAAATATTAAAATACAATGATACGTTCGACATATTCCTTTGGAACTATTGTTTTTTGATGATATTCTTCACACAAAGCCATATATTGATTTACAGTAGCTGTAAGCGCTGTTTTTAAAGTATTGCAAACAAAAATAATTATATTTTGGAACAGCTCTGCTTGATATACCTGCTCGTAGTTATCTATTCCAAGTATATTGGCGCAGCTTTCAGCAAGCCCATTAAGCATGTCTTCCATAGTGTAAAACAGGTCAATATTCTCAACATCTTCAAATTCCTCATAAAAGTCAAGGTCCAGTTCTCCACCTTCAATAACGACAAGCTCCAGCAGTAGTACACCAATCCATTCCAAAATCAACCATTCGTCTGTACTCATATCTATATTCACAAAATGCTTCTGATAAAAATTCTGTTGACACTCTTGTATTTCTTCGCCTGTATTATGTTCAAGAACACAAGAATACAAATTTTCTGCAAATTCCTGAAATTCAGTAGGCTTGATTACATCATTCATATAATCCAAAAGAAAATCAAGTCCTTTTTTAATGAGAGTAAAAAGCTGTCTGTTATGCTCTTTAAGTCCTTGGGCAATTGTATTCGTATAGGCTTCCAATAATAATATGTGAGCCAAAAGACGTGATTTGGTATCTTGCTTTTTAAAAGCCTCCTCTGTCATTTGACAAAATTCACATATCCATTTTTTTGTTTGATTTATACTGAGGGTTTTAAAATCAGTATCCAAAGTATATTTTGCCATAATACACCTCCACTAGAATGAAATATTTTATATTTATCAATTTGTGAAAAATATAGCATACCAATATGGCTTTTACAACATAATAAAAACGCAAAAGTCAGTATGCTTGGGTATAATTTCTTTCCATTCTTGACCAATTACTTTTATTCTACTATAATAAAAGTTCGATTGTCAACAATAAATTGGACAAAAATTAAGAGAACAGTTTTCTGTGTTCTCTGGGTGTATGATAATTCAGTGAACCATGTAAATGAATATTATTATACCAATTATATAATCAAATAATTATAATTTTAATTGTTCAAAACTTTCAAATCTTCGATTATGTGCAAATTCTGTTTTTATCATTTTATAAGTTGCTTCTGCAACCGCATTGTCGTAGAGACATCATTTTTTACTTAAAGATCTTTTAATTTCAAAGATACTTAGTATTTCATCAATTTTTTCATTTTTAAATTCATTTCCTCTTTAAGTTACCTCGTAAGCACACTCCTTGAGGAACAGGAGGGTAGCTATGAATCACAGGTAGAATATTACACAAATAAAATAAACACAATCTCAAATTGGGAATGTGCGGGAATATTTGCAGATGACGGAAAGTCAGCCACAGGAACTGCAAAATGAGATGACTTTAATGCTCTGATAAAAGATTGTATGAATGAAAAAATAGACCTTGTCTTAACGAAATCTGTGTCAAGATTTGCAAGAAATACAGTTGATGCTATCCAAAACATACGTAAGCTGAAAGAGAAAAACATACCGATAATCTTCGAAAAAGAAGGTATCAATACTATGGAAAGTGGTGGCGAGTTACTAATCACAATTCTATCTTCACAGGCACAGGAAGAAAGCAGAAATATAAGCGAAAACACACGTTGGGGTATAACAAGAAGATTTGAAAGTGGAAATGTAAGAGTAAACTACAAGAGATTTATGGGATACACAAAAGACAAAAACGGAAACCTTGTCATAGTCCCCGAAGAAGCAGAAATAGTAAAACGTATCTTTAAAGAATACCTTGACGGTAGCAGTATAGGTCAGATAGCCAAAGGCTTAGACAGAGACCATATACTCACGAAAACAGGTAAAGACCATTGGAACGTAGGCACAATAGAAAGAATGCTCTCCCAAGAAAAATATATGGGTGATGCTCTACTTCAAAAGACATATACAACAGATTTTCTGACAAAGAAGAAAGTGAAGAATGATGGCTTTGCAAGACAGTATTACATTGAAAATGACCATGAACCTATAATCACAAAAGAACTATTCATGGCTGTACAGGCTGAGAAGAAAAGACGCACAACAATGAATAAATCTGCAGTTACAAGAAAGAAAAATGCCGGAACAACAAAAAGCAAGTATTCTTCTAAATATGTACTTAGTGACATAATGGTCTGCGCTGAGTGTGGACACAAATATCGCAGACAGGTATGGTCAAAGTACGGTGAAAAATCAGCTGTATGGAGATGTGAGGACAGACTTAAGCTTGGTAAGAACTCAAGCTGTCTATATTCCCCAACCTTGAAAGAAGATGATTTGCACAAAGCTATTATGAAAGCTATAAACAGTATCATAGATAACAAAGAAGACTTTGTAAGCAGATTTAGAAACAATGTAATTGACGTAATATCAAACTACACAGAAGAAAGCTACATAAAACAGTATGATGAGCAGATTAATATACTACAAAATCAGATACTCAACCTAATCGAATGTAACGCAAGATATGGAGCTGTAAGCAAGAATTACGATAATGAATACAAGTTGCTCCATGACAAAATAGAAAGCCTAAAACGAGCAAAACAAGCCAATATTAACGAGATAAAATCAAATCACATCTGCGAAGAAAAAATTGACAAAGCGAACGTTATACTTGACAACATCAATCCGAAGCTACTTACCTTCGACCAAGAGCTTGTAAAAAGGTTAATTGAATCTATAAAGGTTAAACGAAACAATGAAATTGAGATAAGATTTTACAGTGGAATAGTTGTGAATGAAAAGCTTAACAGTGAAGAATAAAAGTTAGTTATCATATTGAAAAGAAGTATCAAATATGATAAAATATACTTATAAACAATATACATAAAAGGATATGCAGATATGGATAACAAAGACTTATACAAAAAAGAATATCTTGAACATATACGCAAATTCAGACTTATGGATGATGACTTTATGTCAAAGTGCTTTGAGGATAACATAGAATGTACGGAGCTTGTTGTAAAAATAGTTCTCGAGAGAGATGACTTGAAAATACAAAAAGTCAGCACGCAACACAGAATAAAGAATCTTCAAGGTCGTTCGGTAATACTTGATATATATGCTACTGATAAAAACGGAAAGCTGTATAATATCGAAATTCAAAGAGCCGACAAAGGCGCAAGTGTAAAGAGAGCGAGATACAACAGCAGTATCATTGACGCCAATATCACTTCACCTGGTGGAGAATATGAAAAGTTATCTGAAACATATGTTATCTTCATAACTGAGCGTGATGTTCTTGGAAGAAACAAACCTATATACCACATTGACAGAGTCATTCGTGAAACAGGTGAATACTTTAATGACGAATCACATATCATATATGTTAACGGAGAGTATAAAGACGATACTCCGCTTGGCATACTTATGCACGATTTTAACTGTGCGGATCCAAATGATATGCAATACAAACAACTTGCAGAGAGAACCAGATATTTTAAAGAAGATGAGAAAGGAGTGGCTACTATGTGCAAGATGATGGAAGATATGAGAAATGAAGCTGCTGAGAAAGCAACAAGGGAAACATCTATAAAAGAAAGAACTGATATGGCTAAAAATCTACTTGCAATAGGTAAACTGTCATATGAAGAAATTGCAAAGTGTTCTAAATTAACTGTTGATGAAGTAAAAGAATTAGCCAAATAGAATTCAGTACAAACCTTAGAAAGCCTTCAAGAATATCATCTTGAAGGCTTTACTTGTGTGACCGAACATGTATTTAAAATGAAAAATAGGTTCTCCACCAAGGAATAACCAGGTACTTCGGACTGCATTTTTGTATGTTCTATGTACATAGAGGTCGTGGTGGAGCTCAAAAAAGATTAAATATAAATAATGCTCACTTACTCTACTCATTTTACAAGAGAAAGAAACAACAGATATTTAGAGATACACCGTCAGGAAAAAAAATAAAAGATTATAACAATGGATACCAAGTAAATATTTGGATATCGTAAAACGCATTATAAAAGCTCTCTTAAATTTGAAAAAGAGAGCTTTTATTAAAATTAATAACAAAATAATTAGAACTAATCATTTTACTTTTTTAGAAATCTAAATCATAAGATATTTTATCTTATGGTATTTATAAAAATAAACATATTATCAATTAATATATTTGAAAATAGTGGGTGAAACTACACTAATATTTTTATTCAAAACATAGTTTTTTTATATTTCGACATATATTCTTGAAAAATATAATATTTTATGCTACGATTATAGAAAACATTTATACATTTTTACGATTAAGGAATATCTTGTTGCTTATATTTAAAATAAAAAATTATCTACTTTTTGTAGGTAGCCTATAAATAAAATTTTGTGATAATTGTATAAAGATAAGTCTACAAAAATATTTTAATAAATTTATGTATAACAACTAAATTATATATAATATTAAGCAAAGCTTAATATTCGTATTGATATGTAATAAAAGCAACAATGTGTGTCATTTGCGAGGTTGGTAAATATGAAAGAAATTGATTTAGCAAATAATATAAAAGAAATACTCTCGACTACAGAGCAGAGAAAACTTCGTTATGCTTCAGAATTAAATTGGATTGAACGTTGGCAAAAGCTATGGGCTTCTGACCGTATTAGAGTTGGGGTAATTGGCGTAACAAGCAGTGGAAAATCTACACTAATAAACGCGCTTTTGGGTGATAATCTACTTTCTGTTGCAGTTCGTCCATCATCAAGTCAACTTGTTAGCTGTTCTTATGCCAAAAAGCGTTCCGCTGTTGTCTATTTTTTGAATGGTGACAAAAAAAACATTAATGATACAGCAGAATTGAAAAATACAATTATACAATACTCAGATGAAAATTATAATAAAAGAAATCAAAAACAGGTTGCACAACTTGAATTATCCACACCAAAATTTGATCTTGGAGAAGATGTATTGCTAGTTGATAGTCCCGGATTAGATGCAAGTGGTTATGAAATTCACGAAAAACTTACACTTGAGACTTTACTTCCGACAGTTGACATTGTTATTTTCGTTACAACGGTAAAATCAGAAGTTGACAAAAAAATGAAACAAACTCTAGATACTATCGCTAAATATAATTGTCCTTTAATGATAGTCCAAAATATGTTAGATGCTGTCCGTCCGAGCGTCGATGGTAAAAAAAGCGCATCCACTGTTGCAAAGGAACGAATGAATCGAGTATTACTAACTGTTGATCAGTCAGCTATAAAAAATAAAAATGAAGTCAAGGTTGCTCAAATTTCTGCAATAAATGCGATGAATTATCGCAGTAAAACTAATCCAAGCGAAGAAGAAAAGAAAGCATTTATAGCATCTCGTTACGAGAATTTTGTAACAGGTGTAAAAGAATTAATTAAAACTAAACGACCAGAAATTGAGGATCAAAGAGTTAAAACTATTCTAGAACATTTTTATGAATTAATTCAACAGGAAAATGAACGTACCGAAAATCTATCCATTTCACTTCCAGTTGATACATCTCTTAATTCGATAAAATACGATATTTCACACGCTTTAGATGACACCTACGATGCTATTAACAGTGTAATTTTAGAATTACAAGAAATGTATAACAAATACTTTCCTGTTAATGATACAGATACAAATGATAATCAAGACAATTTCTTTACTAGAAATTTTTTAAATACATTTATTCCAAATAAATTTAAAAGAAATTATGAATTTGATGAAAGTGATATTACTGAAATCAAAAATACTGTCAAGAGTTTTGAATCCAAAGTTGCTGAAAGCGTTAGTATCTTTTCAGATAAATGCGCTGCAACAATAAAAAAGCTAAAATTACCCACTCGTGACCTATGGAGCTATAATGGGATGCCTCGTATGCCGGAAGTTTCAGTTAAAACTAAAATTATTACTAAAACCAAACTTGTTGATAAAGATGGTTTTTGGAACATGGCAAAACGATTTTTTGACTGGGGAGACAAAGGTTGGGGAAAAGAAACCGTTCAATATACAGAATCTGTTATAGATAATGAAGCAACAAAAGAATCTGTCAGACGCTATATTCAAAGGGTTAAAAATGAATACGCAAAGACTTTAGAAAACTGGCACGCTAATGCAAACTCAACAGTTGTATCTATACAGCAAGAGGTTGACTTACGTATTGCCGCTATAAAAGAAAAAGAGAAACAAGTGCTTGACGCTAATGATTGGAAACAAATACGCAAAGATCTAGAAAAATGCTTTAAACAATATGTGGGACAAGCTAGACAAAAAGAAAAAACAACTAAAACCTATGTAAATAAAGTTACTGATATTAAGGATACGACTAAGCTAATTAAAGTTCAATACAAGTATGTTCAACTTTACGATGCTGCCGAAAAATACTTATATGCAGTTCAAAAATCAACTTTTAACTATGCAATGCAAATAAAACAACGAGAAAATCGTCCCGCAATCGTTATATCAAATAGTTCAGACAACTTATCTGACTTTTTATTCCGCTTCTATCAAATTAAGAAAACTGACTTTGAAAACAAACAAATCTACTATTTAACAGATAAATTATCAGTAGCTTGTGCCCCCACAGAAATTCAACTTAAAAGTATATTTAAGGATACACGCGGTTTAAACGTATTTCTCTTAATTAACGGTCTTCAATTTCACACCGAATTTGAAACGTCTCTGCGTAAAAAAGTACAAGAAAATTTATCAGATAACGATGCTCTGTTTTTAACTGTTCAGGATTTTGAAGTACTGGCAAACGGTAACGCTATTTCAGAGTGTTTGAGATCTATTCGTATGGAGCAGTGTGCTTCTAACGGACTAATCTTGATTAGCCATAATAATCCAATATATAATATATCAATTATTCATGCACAAACTACTGATGTTAAGCTAAAAGAGGAAACTATGTTCTATAATGCTTTGACATCAAAATTTCCAAAATTAGTAAACGAAGTCACAAAAAAGCGCATAAACAATATTCTGCGTAGTTAATCGCAGTGGAAGGAGAATATAATGAATTCTAAAGATATTATTTTTCAAGTTGCCGATGAAACTGCCGAAATAATGGAGGGTATATCGGAAGAACTTTTTGATGAAACTAACGTTCGTTTTGATGAGGTGATTAGTAGCCTCGAAAAACTTTGTTCTGAATTTTCAGAATATACAGATAAATCAGTCGAACAATCACAAAACAATCAAGCAGAACTACAAAAGAAATTAGAACCTATTCTGGAAAAACTAAACGAAAACGAAATAAATGTAAAAGAACTTTCCGAAAAGATAAATGAACTTACAATTTGTATTAAAGATATGGCGTTATCTATAAAAGCGATTGCAGACCGGCAAAATACTATTTTGGAAAAACAAAATAAACTTGAAAATGATATACAATATCTAAAACTTCCATTCTATAAAAGATGGTTTATGAAAGGATAATGCCAGATATGATTAACACAATTACAGAAGACGACAAATTACTTACTTTGCTTGATAAATACTCTTTCACTTCTTTTAATAATTCAACCAAAATATCAGAGATAATTCTTAAGCTTGCAAAGAACATTGAAAATCCTGAATTAATTGTTCCTGTTCTAGGTTCACAAGGTACGGGAAAAAGTACACTTATTAATGCAATTCTTGGCATAAATATTCTTCCAAACGATGCTGATGAAACAACCTGCGTTCCTGTTGAAATTCGATATGGCGATAAAGAAAACGCTATAGTATACTTTCAATCAGGTAAATCTACTGAAATTAAGCTTTCATGCGATGCTCTTCGAGAATTTGTTGACAATAACGAAAACCAAGGAAATGAAAAATCTGTCTCTCATATTGTTTTTAAAACTCCGAATAAACTTTTAAAAAACGGACTTGTTATTGTTGACTTACCCGGTGTCGGCTCACTAACTAAAAATAATCAAGAAACCACTATGAGATATATTCGTCAACTATGTACTGCCATTTTTGTCATTCCTACTGTACCAACAATCAGACGAAGCGAAGAAATATTTATTCGTGGAGCATGGAGCAGCTTTTCTTCAGCTATATTTGTTCAAAATCGTTGGGACGGAGAAACTGACGAAGAAGTTGCCGATTCAATAGCATTTAACTCCACTGTTTTAGAAAATATTGCTAAAAATACAAACATAAAATTTAACGGGAAAATTTGTGTAGTCAACGCATACATGGCAATACTTAGTAAAATTCACAACAACATAGATGAATTTAAAAAGTCCAATTTAAATGAACTTATTACCGAACTTGAAAATCTTGGAAATAATCGTGTAGAAAATGAGAAGATATATTTTAAAAATAAAGTTATCTCTTTTATTGACACCGCAGAAACTAATATTAAACAACTTATAAAAGAAAGTCAAATGAACGAAGAACAACTTAAGGCTGAACACGAAAGAATACGCAAAGAATTTGAAAAATCAACAAATGAAATAAAAGTTATAATTAATGATTTAGTTGAGTGTGTCAATACAGAAAAAGATAAATCTAATATTTTTATAAGTGAATTATCAAAAACAGCTGCTGAAAACCTTCGTGTTGATATTTGTAAATTAATTGATTGTGGCATTGTTGATGGAGAACAACTGACAGATGCTTTTTCAGATTATCAGGAAAACTATATGCTAGATGCCATTGAACAGCACTACGACTTTATGAGCCAGATTACATATGAGCTAAGCAAAAAACTTGAAATTCTTGCTGAAAAAATTCAAATTGAACGAGCAACTTCATTTGAAGCGCAACAATTTGAAAATGGACAAGCATTTAAGTACGAAAAAGGAGTTCAAGTCGGTATTGATATTATTGGAGACCTAGGAGGAGTAATTGCTTATAGCGGAATCATAGGTTCTGTTGGCGGACCTGTTGGTGCCGTTATAGGACTTCTAGTTTGCGCAGGTATACGTATCATTGCAGGTATTTTGGGCAAAAAAGCAAAAAATAAAATAACTGCAAATCGCGCATTACAAGCAAAAAAAGCTATCAAACCATTTATTGAAGAATTTAAAGATAAAATACATAGTGCAATGCTATCTAATACTACTTCTGTACTTGACAGTACATTAGAAGTTTTAAATTCATATATGAATGACCGAAATGATTATTATGAGACGATGATGCTTTCTAAGGAACAAGAAATAAATTCAGAATACAAAAATGAATACAACGTTTCTAAATTGAATGAAAAATTAGATTACCTTGAAAACAAAAAGGAGACTCTAAAATGACATTTTCAGATTTGGAGAAAAAACACGAAATTATCCAAAAATTAGTGAATATTATAAACAATGACGAGCTGTCTACTCTCTCAAAATTTATGCGTAGCAGAATTTCCTCACCTGAAAGCTATGTTACCATGTTAGGTGAAACAAGTAGTGGAAAAACTACCCTTATCAATGGGCTTCTTCAAAAAAAATTATTAAAGACAAGCGCTGCTCCCACAACAGGTGCAATTGTAGAAGTACTGTTTGATGCTAACGTGCATTCACCTGAATATTACGCTATTAATAGTAATGCAACTATGGAAAAGCTTGATATGGATACATTTATCAACTTATCAAGTAAACCAGATGATGAACTTTCTCGCCTTCAAATAGCTGTACCCGAAGTGGAGGGACTTGCAGGATTAAGACTGTTTGACACCCCAGGATATGGTTCTATTATTGACAAGCATGAAGAAGTTCTAAAAGACTTTATTCCAAACAGTGATGTCATTATTTATGTTATTGGATATAAAATAGGTATTCAAGAAAACGATTTTCTGTTTATGAGATATATACAGGAATTGATTCATAATGATACTGATGTTATTGTTGTCGTCAATAGGTGTCCTTTAACTTTAACAGAAAAGGATAGAAGGATAAATGAAATTCGACATTATACAAATGACCTATTTCATAGAGATGTTCCATTATTTACAGTTGTGGCGGAAACAGACACTTCAAAACCAGCGCTTCCGCAAGCTAAAAATGTGTGGAAATATGTAAATAAAATACTTAATTCTCCCGAAAGACAAAAAATATTAGTAAACACACTCAATGCATATTTAGATGACCTCTTACATAATGCAGATAGCATTGTAGATAAAAATGAACTAACTCAAATTATGTCCCAAAAAGAAAAAAAAGAACTGTCATCTTATGCCGAAGACCTTCGTTCAAAAGGAAAAAATATTATTAAAACTGAAATAATACCAACATTTGATAAATTGATATCTGATATACCTAAACAGTTTTCTTTAGCCCAAAAAACTATTTATGAAAATATTATTAATTCTATTGAAAAAGAATCAAATGCTAAAATGGATGAAACTATCGCTTTTGTAAATAATCATTCACTTCTAATGGCTGTTAATCGTGAAACTAAAGAATACGAACGTAGATTAATGATAGAGTTAGATGCTATGAATAAAAGAGTTGATAATTATTTGAATGAAGCAATTGCAAATTATTATCATGAGGTTGAACTTCATTTTACAACTAATTTAGAACTTGCAGCTCGTTCAAGTGGTGGTAAAATTGTAGGCAAACTTATGGAAAATGGTTTAAAACAATACTTTGCAGCTTTTGGTGGAGCTGGTGGTTCAGGAGCAGGCGTAGCAAATGCTGCAAAGCATTTACTTAAAAAGACCGGTGACTTAGTTGGCAAGAAATTTTCGCGTGAAACTTACAATATGTTAGCACACACATTAAAGAAAATTGGTGCAACATCAGTCAAAGCTATTGGATATGTTGTTTCAGTAATCATTGAAATTCTACAAGTCATTATTGAGTATACTACATGGAAGCCTAAACTTAAAAAACAAGTAAAAAAAGGTCTTGATGAGTGGTACGAAAAAACTATCGAAACAGTTACAAAAGATATTCAAACTTTAAAAGAGCAAAATATTGAAACACTTAATGACATAATTGAAGAAATTGCTTCTTCTTATGAATTAGATGAAGAAAAAATGATTGATAATATTCCTGAACAAATAGAAGCTAAAAAACAAATACACAGAGAGTTGGAGGAAATTAGACTATGAGCCGTGAGTTTGAAATCGTAGAAAGTAAGAGGAATATTCCTACTGTAAAAAAAGATAATAGTACTGAAATTTCTACCGATATAAATAATGTTATGGAAGATAATTTCGGACAAATTTTAGATTTGGTATCTGGAATTGTCGAAATAAAAAAAATGAAAGTTCAGGCCACAGCTATTTTAAAACAAATGGAAGAATCTCGTAAAAATCTATTAGCCGAAGCAGAGGCATACGCCATAAAGAAAGGTGCAGATACTGATAGTGTGACAAAAAAGATGCAAATAGTTACTAATATGATGAATGATTTTTATAAATACAATAATAACGCTAATTTGTCTAGTAACGATTTTTCTCAAATCATTACTAGCATAATAAAAGAGATGAAAGAATTGTAATATTATTATGAATGATTTTAATGATTTATTTTCTATCGTATTTGCAGCATCCAAAGATAAAATATATTTAGAAACCTCAGAAAAATTGCAACAAGCATTCCATGAGTTAATTATTGCAGAGGCGAATTCAAGAAGAAATAAAATAACAACATTAATTAAATCAATGGCTAAAATTGATTGTGAAATTATTAAATTTAAACAAGCTTACTCTCGTATATATAAACAGCTTACTCTAGATGCAATAGACGCTATTAATCAATATCTCAAAATTATTGAACAGAAGAAAAAAGATATTATCCGTGAGAAAGACAAATTAAAAAAATAAAATAGTAAATGTTCATATTTAGCATCTAAAAATTTAAAAGTATTTTCTTTAACTCACTCATCATTTGATGGGTGAATTTTTATATATACAAACAAATTAATTATGAAAGGGGTTTTGCCTATGATTGTAAAACGTTTTGTAGAAGGCATCTACAAAATAAAATTCTTTATGTTTAAATTTATTTTAAAAAATAGACAATGGAAGTTTAAAAATAGAGAGCAAAAGGGAAAGTTGTTCGCTTTCTATTTACAAAACAGTTTTTTAAGGGTATTATACATAGCAAGATAGATATCTGTAATACCCTATTTTCTTTCAAAAAAGGGAAATGTCAATGAAAAGATTTAAAACAATCAGCGGTGAAGAATTAATAAACAAAGAGCTTGCTGAAATTCCGTTTGTGGTTAAAAATTTAATCCCAATCGGACTTACCTTGCTTTCAGGTTCTGCAAAGGTCGGTAAGAGTTGGCTTGCGTTATGGCTTGCCGTTCAAATTGCAAAAGGGGAAGTTATATGGAGATACGAAAGTATTAAGTGTACTACGCTCTATCTTGCTTATGAAGACAACGAAATACGTATTCAAAACAGACTGTTTGATATATGCGACGATGCCCCGAAGAATGTTCATTTTTGTACAGAGGTTTCAAAATTGGGTGGTGATTTGGAATCAATAATAGACAGTTTCATTTTGGAACATAAAGATACAAAATTAATTATCATCGATACATTAAGATAATTTTGTAAAAGCAATTGAAAAGTTTATGTCAGACAGGACTTCTTACTGTGGGACTCCTACAGAATTATCGTCCCTTTTAAGTGAAATAAGTGACGATAAATTTTCAAACAGAGTCATCTCAAAGTATATGAAGAAATTATCGAAAGAGCTTGAAAAGCGTTTGATAATGGGTGATTGCCGTCGCAGCAACGGAAAAAGAATCGTTGAATTGGTAAAGATTAGTGTCGACAGTGACTCTAAAATAGGGATGTCCCAATATCCGTCCCTATCGGCACTAAGTTAAATTCCTCACAGCCGACACAAATAATTCTGTCGTTACCAACTTTTCGGGAGAGAGTACAGAGAACTGTTCTCTTAATTTTTGTCCAATTTAGTGTTGGCAATCCAATAATTTACTATCTATGGTAAGACGAAGAAAATATCACTATCATAGTTAGTGTTTACATCGTTATGAAAATTTACTCAACAAAAACTTTAAAGCAGAAAGACTATTCAAAAATGGGTAACAGTTATATCATACATAAAAACAAAACAAAGAACACTTTATCTTTTAATTATACTTGATTTGTATGATAACAGCATTGTTTCATACAGAATAAGCAAAGAGCAAACAGTTAATCTTGTTTTAAACACAATTAAAGATGCTAAGAAAAAAGAAAAAGTCACCGCAGATGTGCAACTCCACAGTGACCAAGGCTTTCAATATACCTCCCAAGGATATTATCGCCTTACTAAATCATATGGCATAACACCTTCTATGTCAAGAAGAGGGAATCCTTATGACAATGCCTTAGCGGAAAACTTCTTTTCAATCTTAAAAACTGAATGTATTTATCGAACGAAACTCTCAACTTATAAGGAGGCTCGCCTCATTATAGATGATTACATATACTTCTACAACAATCAAAGAATACAACTTAAAACAAAACTGACTCCACTTGAAGAGCGAAGTCAATATATTGCTTAAATTTTATTTTCTACCATAAGTAGTCTCTTTTTGTACTGTCTACACAAATTGGGGAAGTACAATTTTTTAAGCCTAAGGCGATGAGGTTTTGTCATATCCGCTTAATACAAAGAAAGGGAGGATCTGAAAATAAAATTCGACTTTTTAAGATTTTCTCAATAAAAAATTTTAAAAGAGAGAAAAAATGGGAAAAAAAGCATTGATTTTAAAACATATATTTTTTATTATTTAATTGTACAAATCTATACATAATTTAATTGAAAGATAGGAGAAATGTATGAAGAAAAATAAATTTAAAATAATTTTATCTTTTATTTTGTCATTTGCAGTAATTGTTCAAATGACAAGTAGTCTGGCGTTTGCCGATTTAACGCTTGGTCAAAGTAATGTTATTGGTCAAAGTAATGTAATGGCAATAAACAAAAAAACAAATCAGCCAGTTCAATGTTCTCATTATATTGAAAAAGTTGAAGAAATTACAAAAAGTGGCAAAAAATATTATATTGTACATCACGTTTTTGAACTTAGAGGCGAAGAGACAAACGCACCGATACCAGAAGGAACTCTTTTTATTGAAGGAAATTCAGAAGAACTGCAACTTGTAAATGGGGTTGCACGAACTACTGAAACAAGGTATATGAGCGACTTAGGTCATACGTGTGAATTGAGAACTCGTTATTATTCCGATAAAGGTTCAAATTATTATTATAATGAGGAGCAACTTATAGTAATTGATTATAGCTTTACAAAACCACAAATTAATATTGAAATGTTGCCCATTAAACAAACGGATGCTTTTGCCTCAATGGATATATTTTTACCTGAACAAGGCGATTTGGGTGTTCCAGAAGGATCAATAATGATATTTGATGGAAATCAATCTGAGCCCAATGATGGTCCTCCACCTCCACCAAAAATGTCTGAAATTTTGGATAAAGGAAATGCTAGTTTTAAATATCCAATAGAAAAAAATAAAATATATAATTTAATAATTGGGTATAATGGTTCAAAAGAATATTTACCAAATGATGTGAAACTTGTATTTGGTACAATAGAACCAAATATAAATGTAGCTATCGAAAGTATAACCGGACAGTCAAATGCAAAAACAGCTATTTTCAATGTATCTCTTGAAGAACATAATGGATACATTCCAGAAGGTGAAGTCTCTTTGATTAATGGTAACTCTATTGAAAATAAAGAGTTAGTAAATGGTAAAGTAGCTTTTATTTTGGACAATTTAAAAGATGAGGAGCATTCTTTACAATTTAGATATATTCCGAAGTATGATCCACAAAATATAGGTATTTTTGTGGGAAAAGGAATTGATTATAAATTTAATACAGCAAAAAAAGAACAAGTTGGTTTCGAAATAGACAAAATAGACGACAAAACTTATGGTGAAGATGATTTTGTATTGAGAACAAAAGGCGGTAACGGATCAGGCATAATTACTTTTGAAAACAATACTCCTGATGTTATAAGCGTAGATGGTAACAAAGTAAAAATATTAAAATCGGGTACAGCGACAATTACAGCTAAAAAGGCGGCTGATGAGGTTTATCTTGAAGCAACTTCAACAGTAACGTTTAAAGTAAATAAAAAAGACGCTATGGCAAAAGCAAAAGATATTTCTGTTTATGATATAAATAAAAAGCCTGCTCTAAATAGCATTAATGATGTCGAATTTAGTGGTTTTGTAAATAAAGAAGATGAAAAACAATTTGCTGAACTTTTGAATATTAATTATTCAAAAGACAGTAAAGAAATTTTACTTACATCTAATGCTGATAGCGAAAAATATAATGTCGTATTAAAAAGTGGTAAAGTAACAAAATTAGAACCAAAATATATTTTAAATATTTATGAACAATTAAACACAACATCAAATATACCATCAATTGCTGTGCCAAAAAATACCACAATATCTCAACCAAGAGATAAAACAAAATTAATAGTATTTGATAATATTGATACGGAAGCAAAAAGAGTTATAAATAATCAAATAGATAAAACAGCAACTGCAACACAAAAGGATATTTTAAAAGAGAACAGCGACTATATGGAAATAAAATTGGTAAATATAGAGAATAATACAGTCGCAAATATAACAAGCGGAAGTGCTAGATTATTTCTGCCATATCCTCCAAATGCAAAAAAATCAGATAATTTTGTAGTTGCCCATATTAAATCTGCAAATAGCATAGAATATCCTAATTTGAAAAAAACAGATACAGGTTTGGAATTTACTGTAAATTCACTTAGTCCATTTGTTTTAGGTTGGAAATCATCAAATCATTCAACACCACCCGCACCACCGACACCTCCTGCACCACCTACACCACCTACACCACCTACACCACCCGCACCTCCTACACCACCGACACCTCCCGCTCCACCAACACCTGCACCTTCAAAACCAAGGACATCAACAGATTATGAATCAAGTGAAAATAAATTATATGCTGAAAGTAATAAAGCAATTGAATTAATTAAAAAAGCTGATAAAAATAAGACAGTGACAATTGATGTTACAGATAATTTCAATTTCAGTTTTGATTTATTGAAAACAATAAAAGATACAGGTGTACGTTTAATGGTAAATTATAATGGCAAAACATATGAAATAAAACAAAGTACAGTAGACAAAATGCCAAGTAATTATATTCGTATAAATATAAAAGAATATATTAAATATGCGCATGGTATTGTACAAAATATCACAAACAATCAAAATAAACAAAACGTAAATCCTGTGACAGGTGGAGTTATTGAACCTGAAATAAATATAGAGAAAAATAATACTTCACAAGAGAGAATTATGCAAAACACAGAAACAAAACCAGAAGTAAAAAAAGTTTCAGAAGATTTTGAAAATAATACGAAATCAGTAATGATGTCACAAAGTTCACAATCATCAAATATTAATATTGCTGTAACAGTAATATTGAGTATTTTAGTTGTATTAGGTATAATGGTGACAATATGGTTACAACTAAAAAAACATATTTAATATTATTTATTAGAATAATATTAAAGTAATAATTATCTTCATATTTTACAATAGAACTAAGATTAGTATTTGGATTAATACTATTTCTTAGTTCTATTAATCATATATGACAAAATTATTTACCATATAATGAATAATTTTGAATGACTTATCATTTAAAAAAACATATGGTAAATTGTAAAATGGACTTGAACGTAAAAAAAAATAGCCATAGTAAAAGGCAAATGTTAAAATAAAGTTACTACACAAAATTTTGACATAAGTAGACAATCACTATGACTGATAATAATTATACTATTAAAGAAATTTTAATGTTTGCAGTTCAAATTAATGCATTTTAAGAAAAAGAATAAGATATCGTACTTCGGAAGAATTATTTTAAGACAAACTTGATAAAATTTACATTATTGTTGTGTGATTTCTTTGATTTTTAAAAAGCGTTCAATTTGTTATGCAATTTTAGGTTTAAAAAAATATTAAAAAGAAGGAAAGCGTATATGCAAAAAAGTTACTTAGTTCACACTACTGATGCTTGACGAAAATAGCCAGTTTATGTTACAGTCTTTATAACGAAATAGATTATCCTCTCGTTCAGTTTATTTGTCGCAACCTTACTGTAACATAGATTTTACCTACTGTTATTTTTTTGATTTTTTGTACACATCTGTTCTAATCTTATAATCTATGATTTCAGCCTCATTTTCATCATCAATGAACGAAAATTTTATCTATAAGGACGTTTTACAAAGTCAATGGAAAAATCGGTGTAAGATGATGTGTAACAGATACTACCATAGTAGTTTCAAAATATTTATACATAAGAATTGGAGAATATATTGATGGAACAAGTTTTAATCATAGAAGATGACAAAGGCTTAAATCAAGGGCTTTGCAAAGCGTTAAAGACTGATGGCAGACAAGTGGTTTCCTGTATCAATCTGCAAACCGCCAGAGAACAGCTACTTTGTCAGATACCTAATTTAATTCTACTTGACCTAAATTTGCCGGACGGAAATGGCTTAACATTACTGAAAGAAATACGGGCAGGTTCTGCAAAAACTGCTATTATTTTACTTACTGCCAATGATACAGATGAAGATATTGTGAATGGACTGGAACAGGGTGCAGATGACTACATTACAAAGCCTTTTTCTTTGTCTGTGTTGAGAGCAAGAGTGAATACTCAGCTTCGAAAAGCGAGAGATAAAGAACCTATGACAATTATAGAAATTGAACCATATTCATTTGACTTTACCGCCCTGCGATTTTGTGCGAATGGAATTCCTGTTGAACTGAGTAAAACAGAGCAAAAGTTACTTCGGTTATTGGTTGAAAATCGAGGGCGAACAATGGAGCGGGCTATACTTGTAGACCGAATTTGGACAGACGGAGCTGACTTTGTAGATGAAAACGCTTTATCTGTAACTGTCAAGCGTCTACGTGACAAGCTAAATGCGCATAAGTATATCAAGACTGTGTACGGCATAGGTTATATGTGGGTGAATGACTATGAATAATCTGGGTTGGATTTTCGGAGCAGTTTGTCTGCTCTTTACAGTTGTTGTAATTTTATTTCAACGTAAAAAAACCCGCAAGACGATGGAGACATTAGATAATATGCTGACTGCTGCTATGAATGGCACTTTTAAGGAATCTACCTTTGATGAAAGTTTGCTTTCTGCGCTGGAAACCAGATTTGCCCACTACCTGTCATCTTCTACACTATCTGCTCAAAATGTTTTTCAGGAAAGAGAACGTATAAAAGCGTTGATTACTGACATCTCCCATCAGACCAAGACGCCTATTTCCAACATATTTCTATATACAGAACTGTTGCAAGAGGAAAAACTGTCCCCTGAATGTAAGGAATACACAGCCATTCTCCATACACAGACAGAGAAGCTACGTTTTTTAATTGATAGTTTAGTGAAACTGTCACGATTGGAAAACGGCATTATTGCCATTCACCCGAAGTATAGTCCGCTGGCAACTATACTTGCGCAGATAGAGCAGCAATTTGCAAGTAAAGCTCTAAACAAGGGACTTACCATCATAGTAAATCCAACGGATACAGTAGCTTTCTTTGATAGCAAATGGACGACCGAAGCTATTTGCAATTTGGTTGACAATGCCATCAAATATACTGTGAGCGGGAGTGTGACAATCTCGGTTATTTCTTATGAGATGTTTGTACGTGTGGATATTACCGATACCGGCATTGGTATTTCGGAAGAAGAACAGGCAAATATTTTCTCACGTTTCTATCGTTCTTGTACAAATGCTCAACAAGATGGGGTAGGCATTGGACTCTATTTGGCTCGGGAGATTATCAGACTTCAAGGTGGCTATATAAAAGTATGTTCAGAAGTAGGAAAAGGGTCTGTTTTTTCTGTGTTTCTACCGATATAATATCAATTCTTTCAAAATTGTTAGAATTGAATGTCATTTAGAAAGATTTTTGAAATAATCGTGTGTTATTATCTGTGTGTAGTGAGAAATTGCTCTCTATACACAGATTTTTTTATAGGAGGAAAGTTATATGAGTATTTTGCAGGTAGAAAACCTGAAAAAAATTTATAGTAGCGGTGATACTACAATTAATGCTTTGGACGGCGTGAATTTTGCAGTAGAGAAAGGTGAATTTGTGGCGATTGTGGGAACTTCCGGTTCAGGAAAATCCACTTTACTTCATATTTTGGGTGGACTTGATCGACCAACCAGTGGTACAGTGACAGTGGACGGTCGAGAACTTTCCACTCTAAAAGACGAAGAACTAACCATTTTTCGTCGCCGTAAAATCGGATTTGTATTTCAAAATTACAATTTGGTGCCGGTACTGAATGTTATGGAAAATATCATACTGCCAATCCGACTGGACGGTAAACAGGTAGATGAACGCTATGTACAGAACATTATCGAAGTTCTTGGGTTGGAAAAAAAGCTACAAAATCTCCCGAATAACCTCTCGGGAGGTCAACAGCAACGTGTAGCCATTGCACGAGCCCTAGCGGCAAAACCTGCCATAATTTTGGCAGATGAACCTACCGGAAACCTTGACAGCAAGACCAGTCAAGATGTGCTCAGTCTCTTAAAAGTAACCAGCGAACGTTTCGCCCAAACTATTGTGATGATTACCCATAACGAAGAAATTGCTCAGCTTGCCGATCGCATTGTCCGCATAGAAGACGGACATATCGTTGTAAGGGGGTGAATAAATGCTGTGTGTTTCCAATAAGCCATGTATTCGAGAACTGGCAAACAAAAGTTTCAAGGCATCAAAAACCCGTAATTTTATTGCGATACTTGCTATTGCATTGACTACAATTATGTTCACCGCCCTGTTTACTGTGGGACTTTCTATGAACGAAGCATATCAGCAGTCAAACTTTCGTCAAGTAGGCGGATATGCTCAAGGTAGCTTTAAATATTTGACAAAAGAGCAGTTTTTGGAGTTTAGGGAAGACCCTCTTATAAAAGAATGGGGTGTTTCCCGAGTGCTTGGATTTGCCCGAAATGAAGAACTACGTAAAAATCATGTAGAAGTGCGATGGTGTAACAGTAATTCTGCCCATTGGATGTTTTTAGACCCTATCGAAGGAAGTCTGCCAAAGGAAGGAACAAACGAGGCTGCCACAGACCTTGAAGTACTGCGTCTATTGGGTGTAGAGCCGAAAATCGGTACAGAGTTTACAGTTAACGTGAATGTGGACGGTAAAACAACCGAACAGACATTCACACTCTGTGGTTGGTGGGAAAAAGATCCTATTGTAGTTGCAAATCATATTCTCATTCCGGAAAATTCGGTCAATTCAATTTTAGATAAGTTGGATATAAACCTTCCTGTTAACGATAAACTAACAGGCAGTTGGAATTTAGATGTTATGTTCAAAAATACACGTAATATTAATGATAATCTCAATACTATTTTGGAAAATCACGGTTATCAATCCCATACGCCTAATATGGAAAATTATATTGATACAGGTGTCAACTGGGGATACACCGGAGCGCAGATGTCTCAAAATATGGACTTAATTACAATAATAACCGTTATCGTATTACTTTTGCTGATTGTTCTGACCGGATATCTGATTATCTACAATGTCTTTCAAATATCCGTAGTAAATGATATCAGATTCTATGGTCTGCTCAAAACCATAGGCACGACAGGGAAGCAGATTAAATCAATTTTGCGTCAGCAAGCCCTTACGCTTTGCGTATTCGGTATTCCTCTCGGGTGTTTTTGCGGTTGGTTCATCGGAGCAAAGATAAGTCCGATGATTATGCGTCAGCTCAATGGTTTCGTAGAAGACACTTTATCGGTTAGTCCTCTGATTTTTGTATTTTCTGCCATTTTTTCCGTATTTACGGTACTACTGTCATGCACACGTCCCAGTCGGTTGGCTGCAAAAGTCTCCCCTATTGAAGCTGTAAGATATACTGATGGTACAAATCTAAGAAAAAAACATAAAAAAGGTAACAGTAAAGTTTCGATATTTTGTATGGCGTGGGCAAACCTCAGTCGCAGTAAAGGAAAAACTTTTATAACTATTTTAAGCCTGACTCTTGCAGTGGTGCTGCTACAAATGACCGCTTTGTTTACAAACGGTTTTGATATGGAGAAATATTTGCAGGACAAATCTGCCTTCGATTTTATTTTGGCAGACGGAGCTTATTTTAATAACAATTTGCAAAACTGGGGTACGGGCAACGGAATATTGCCGGAAGAAGTCATTGCTGATATAAACAGTCAAAATGATGTTACAGGCGGAGGACGAATCTATGGTCAGTTAACGAACATTTTGCAGTTTGCTCCGGAAGAATGGGTGCGTCAAAATAAACTTCGTTGGGGTGATACAGAAGAAATTGTAAATTACAACCTTTCCCACACAGAACATTCGCCAGACGGTCGGGTAATGGAGCAAGTGCAGACCTATGGCATGGAACCCTTTATTCTTGATAAGCTTACTGTGGTAGATGGCAATCTCTCAGAGCTTTATAAGCCGAACAGCCATTCAGTTGCGGCAGTACTTTATGCTGACGATTACAATACGATAAAACATAACTCTCACTGGGCAAAGGTTGGGGATACTGTGACTCTCCGTGTCCCAAAAAAATGGGAATATTACTCCCCTGAAACAGGAGAAGTCTATGATACGCCTGACGCTTTTGGAGAACGTGGTTATATGGCGCGGCCATCTGTATATCATGACGAAACCTTTACAATAGAAGCACTGGTTCTGATTCCCAATACCATAAGTTATCGTTTTTACGGTTCAGATGAATTTGTTTTGAATGCGGAAACATTCAAAACTCTGACAGGTAAATCCGATGTTATGCTATATGCTTTTGATACCGATAACAATAATGAAATATCTACGGAGGAATTTCTCCGCAAATATACACAAAACCAAAATCCACGCTATGGATATGAGAGTAAGCAAATCTATGTAGACGAATTTAACAGCTTCCGCTCTATGTTCCTAATTGTAGGGGGACTTCTATCCTTTATTATGGGGCTGGTAGGCGTACTAAATTTTGTGAACGCTGTCCTTACAGGTATCCTTACCCGTAGAATGGAGCTTGCAATACTCCAATCTATTGGTATGACCGGCAAACAGCTCAAAACTATGCTGGTTATTGAGGGACTTTTGTATGCTCTTGGTTCAATAACACTCGCGCTTATATTTTCTCTGACAGTAGGGCCTCTCGCTGCTTCGGTACTTGAAAAAATGTTTTGGTTTTTCTCCTATCACCCTACCTTTATGTCAATCCTCATAATAGCGCCCATCTTTGCGCTTGTAGGTTGCGTTGTTCCTCTGTTGGTATATAGGAGTGTATCAAAACTGACAATCGTAGAGCGTTTGAGAGAAAGTGAAAATTAAAAAACTTTGCGCAAATGATTTTAAGGAACAATTTACAATATACTCATATATAAGGCATAGCTACTCTTTGAATGAAGCAGTAAGATAAAAATAGACACAGGTATAACCACTATATGTCTACTTTTATTTGACAAGCGCAGAATTTTTATGTCGAAAGAATATAGACATATATCAAAAACGAAAAAATGAGTTCAAACGACGGTTTTCAATTATAATGGGTCAAAAAAATCAGTTATGGTAATGTATATATAAAATTGAAGATAAGGCTTACAAGGAAACAGTGGATATGTTGTCAGACTTACTGTCTGTAAAGCATATTATGTATATTCGGGTTAGAAGACTTTCTCTTGGGGAAAGAATGAAGCTTGAAATAATAGCGGTGCTACTACATAAACCGAAAGTAATTTTTTCAGACCACATTCCCATAACAACGGGCTAACGCCTTTTCAGGCAGAAAAGACTTTTTTATAATTTACTCTGCATTTTCTTGACCATTTTTCTAGTGGTTTTTTGTATAGCAAAAAACGCACATACAAAAGTATTTAACCTTTATATGTGCATATAAATATTTGGTATCTTATTTTTTTATTAGATAATTATTTGTTTTTTATAAGCTTATCTGCTTTTTTGGCAATATCCTCTGCTGTAATCTTATACTGCTGCATTAGGTAATCAACGTTTCCAACCTGACCGTAGTAGTTTCTTACGCCTATTCTATACATTTGCACTGGATATTTTTCACCAAGTACCTCTGCAATAGCAGAGCCCAATCCATTTTCGACAGAATGATTTTCACATGTTACTATTCTACCTGTCTTTTTTACAGAATTTAGAATTAGTTCCTCATTTAACGGCTTTATTCTGTATACATCTATAACCTCGGCGCTTATTCCATTTTCGCTTAGTATATCTGCCGCTTTTAACGCCTCATTTACCTCAATACCACAGGCAGCTATTGTAATATCCTTACCCTCTCTTAATATATTCGCGCCACTGTTTATAAAGCTACTGTCCTCACTGTATATTTCTTTTGGCTGTTTTTTTCTGAATGTTCTTACATACACAAGCTTTCTATTTTTATACGCATCGTTTAAAACATTGTGAAACTGTACCGAATCACACACATCGTATATTTCTATATTAGGTAGCGCTCTCAATATACCCATATCTTCAAATGTCATGTGTGTGCCACCGTTATGCTCTGCGGTTACGCCTGCATCTGAGCCTACTAAGCACGCCCTTAGGTCTGCATACCCCAAAGAGATAAATATCTGATCCATGGCGCGTCTGGCAAGAAACTGTCCAAAGGAATGTACAAAGCAGTAGCCTCCCACACAGCTGATTCCTGCCGCAACACCTATCATATTAGCTTCCATTATGCCAACATTAACATAGTTTTCGTGCATAATATCCTTTAATTTTGATGTTGACATTGATGAGCTTAAATCTGCTTCCAAAGCAAATACATTTGAATCATTTTTGTATAGTTGTTCAACTGTTTTTGCGTATGCCTCTCTCATCTCTATATCAGAATACATATTACAGTAGTCCTCCTTCTTTTAACTTTTGCTCAAGAATATTAATTTCATTCTCAATGGATTTTTTACCATTATCATCAAGTCGTATATGATGGTTTGATGTCATATTGGCAACATAGTCTACTCCTGCTCCCTTTACTGTATCTAGGATTATACAGCTCGGCTTTTCGGCGCACTGCCTTGCGTTGTCAATACAACTCTTTATGCTGTTTACATCATTTCCCTTTGCAACTGCAACATTAAAATTAAATGCCATAAACTTTTGTTCCAAACTAAACATATTGCAAACCTCTGTAGTATATCCGTCCAACTGTTTTTTGTTATCATCAACCATAACTATAAGGTTTGTCAGATTATTGTGCGCTATAAACATAAACGCTTCCCAACACTCCCCCTCGTTTAGTTCGCCGTCACCAAGAATACAGTAAACTCTGTTTGGCATATTTTTGCTCTTTAAGTAATATGCCATACCTGCGGCGGCTGATATACCCTGTCCTAATGAACCTGTTGTCATATCGACACCTTCCACTCTTAGTCTGTCCGGGTGAGATGGCAAATTGGTCCCGTTTGCATTTAGCGTGTATAGTTTTTCTATGGGGAAAAAGCCACTTACTGCCAGAGCCGAATAATACGCCGGTCCTGCGTGTCCCTTTGACAGCACAAAGTAATCTCTATCCTGTGATTTTGGGTTTTTGGGGTCATACCTCATTTCGTCGCCATATAGTACTGCCAGCGCCTCAACAATCGAAAGTGCTCCGCCAAAGTGTCCATAGCCTATATGATTAAGCTCTTTTAGTGTATAGTATCTGATTAAATCAGCTGTACTTTGTAAATCTCTACTCATTATTTTCTCCTTTAAAATTATAAAATTATATAAAATTAGAGGGTGTATAGTATACATCCCTCTAATCTTATGATATATTAGCAAAAATTAAGAAGGCAATATTATTACACTGCGTATTCTTATTAGATACTATGCCTTTACTTTTTTCTCCTTTTTTAGTATTGAGTAGCCTATTATTAGAGCATAAACTACAACCAAACCTATTATAACTGCAAGCTGAGCTCCCTTGTTGGCAAGTGTTCCGAACAGTATGCCGTATACACCGAAGTCTGCATCGGAGAATGTTGAGTTTGCAAAGCCCAGGTTACCAAGGACTGGCATTAGGAACACAGGTAGGAAACTTATTAGTATACCCTGTGCAAACGCGCCTAGTATACTGCCTTTTAGTCCGCCCTCTGCATTACCGAATACGCCTGCTGTGGCGCCACAGAAGAAGTGTGGAACAACTCCGGGAAGAATAACAACCGTACCCATAAGTCCCATAGCTATCATACTTACTATACCGCCTACAAAACTTGAAAAGAAGCCTATTAGAACAGCATTTGGAGCAAATGTATAAACTATTGGGCAGTCAAGAGCCGGTATTGCATTTGGAACAAGCTTTTCGGAGATACCCTTAAAAGCAGGAACAATTTCATTAAGAATCAGACGTACGCCCTGTAATATTACATATACGCCGGCAGCAAATTCACCGCCTTTTGTAAGAGCGAATATAATAAAGTTACCATTGCCGGGATAGTTTTGCGCAACATAAGCAGGACCTGCAAATATTGCAACTACTACGTATATAATCATCATTGTTATTGCTATTGAAACTGTTGAATCTCTTAGAAATGATAGTCCCTTTGGAAACTTTATATCCTCTGTTGAAACAACCTTTTCCTTTTTACCACGAACAGCCTTACCTATAAGACCTGAAATCCAATAGCCAAAGCTGCTGAAATGACCCAGACCAACTCCGTCATTACCTGTCATAGTTCTCATAAATGGTTGTAGCAAAAATGGTGAGAACGACATAGCAGCGCCTAGCGCAAGCGCGCCTACTACTATAAGTCCTATGTTTTTAAAGCCTGCTACTGTAAATATAACTGCAAACATACAAGCCATATATAGCGTATGGTGACCTGTTAGGAATATGTGTTTTAGCTTTGTAAATCGCGCAATAAGTATATTTGCAAACATACCGAAGAACATAATAAGCGCTGTAGCTGTACCAAATTCCTGAAGAGCCATTGATACTATCGCTTCGTTATTTGGCACAACGCCTTTTACGTTAAACGCAGCCTCAAACATTCCTCCAAATGGTTCAAGCGAGCCTGAAACCACACCTGCGCCAGCTGACAAGACAAGAAAGCCCACAAATGTCTTTATTGTTCCCTTTACTGTATCTGCCGCTGATTTCCTTTGCATTAGCAGTCCTACCAACGCCAATAATGATACCAGAAACGCAGGGGTTTTTGCAATATCAAGTAATACGTTTAGGAAAGTTTTCATAACTTATTTTACCTCCAATCCAAGCTCATTACACAGAGTTGTTACCTTCTCTCTCAGCTCATTCATATCAATAATGCTGTTAAGTATTACGCTCTTACAGTTAACTGATATGTTTTCCGCTATGTCATTTGCCATAAATATTACATCAGCATCTGCATTTGAAGCACTGCTGATGTCGGAGTGTTCAACTTCAACGTTCGATACTCCAAGTTCTTTTAGGACTTTTTCTATGTTCATTTGTACCATAAAACTAGAGCCTAGTCCTGATCCACACACTGCCAAAAATTTCATTTTACTCAGTCTCCTTTTTAAATATATTTATTATTTCTTTTTTGGTAGTTGCTTTTTTAATAGCCTCTACCTTATCATCATCAATTAATGTATCCGCCAACAGTCCCAGTATATCAAGATGTGTAGAATTGTCCTCTGCCGCAAGAACTATAAAAATCTCTATGGGGTGCTCCTGTAAATCGAGCAGATATACTGGCTTATTTACCTTTAAAAGTGATACGCCCTTCTTTTTTACGCCATTTTCAGGTCTAGAGTGCGGAAGCGCCACACCCTTACCAAAGTCGAAGAAAGGACCTAGCTCCTCTGCTACGTTTATCATAACATCAATATAATCTTTAACTATATAGTCATTGTCAAGCAGTGGCTGCGCGCATACCCTTATGGCATCTTTCCAGCTTGCTATTTCATCAATTATCTGTACATTTACTTCGTTAAAAATATTTTCTGCGTACTCCATATTACTCTTTCTCCTGACCTATAAATATCTTGATAAAATTATCATAGCTTGGATTTTTTAACACTTTACTTATCTTACTTTCATCGTTTATAAAATCACCAAGCTTACGATAAAAGTCCTCAATGGTTTTTGATTCCTCGTTATCCTTAATATTCAGTAACAATGCAATTCTTACTGTTTTATCACCAGACCTTATTGGCTTTTGTGGTATTGCGACTGTAATAAATGTTCTTTTTGTAAGCGACACCATTGGGTGAGGAATAGCAATTCCATTTTCAAGTATTGTAGAAGCAAGCTTTTCCCTTTTTTGCATTGATGTATACAAGTCTCCATTTAGCGCAATTCGTTCATTAATCTCTCCTGCCATAAATTTCAGCAATGAGTCGTATGTATAATAGTTCGCCATACCAAAGAATAGCTCACGTGAAAATAAAGACTGAATTTTATTATTGTCAAAGTCATTTTCAATATAGCTCTTTATATTTACTATATCTTTATCATTTAAAAATAAATTAACATTCAAAATTGGTGTTGAGCTTGTTCTGTTTAATGGTATGCTTGTCAAAATAAGATCATAATTTAAAAAATCAATATTATGTGATGAGATGTAATCGCATGTATCTATTTTATTTATATGTGGCTCAAACTCTCTTATAAGCTTGTACTTCATCATATTTGCAGTACCTATACCAGAGCCGCATATAACCAAAATATCCTTTTTGTTTATGTTTTTGTTTATCCTTGCAATAGCAACGCTTATATGTAGCGCAATATAGCCTATTTCATCTTCGGAAACTGTAAGACCGTACCTTTCATTAAGTACATTCGTAGCTATAATTGCCGCATAAAAGCCTATTACGTCTTGCTTTATCTCTTTTAGTATGGGATTTGACAGTTTTAGCCTGTATTTTATACGCTCTATAAGAGGTACAAGGTGCAACCCCAGTGATATTCTAAGGTCTATATCTTTTGTCAGATCAATACTCATATTGTCCTTTATCACTTGTAACATACTTTCTACAAGTGTTTCTACCTCAACCGGAATACTTTCACTGCCTAATACATTGCTTGCCTTTTTACCAAGTAGATGCATCGCAGTATACGCAATTTCCATCTCCGGAATATGAATATTAAACAACTTTGCGAGTCTTTCGGTAATCTCGGTTGCAATTTTATATTCATATTTTTCCTGAATCGCCGTAAGGTCACTTGTACTAACTGTCATCTGGTTATTTGTCTGCATTCGCTTTATGGCTATGAATAGGTGTATAACCAAATTTTTCAGTGTTAAATCGGTTATATTGTACTTATAATCAAAAAAACTATCCAAAACTATCTGCTTTATCTTATCTAGCGTATCCTTATTTTCTTCATTTGATAAATCTAAAAATTCACTGTCGAAGGTGCTGTTTTTATATAGATAGTCTGCTATCAAAAGTCTTTTATTAAGCTCTTGTCCTACTAGCCTCAATCCCTTATACGGCTTGTTTTCAAGCTCCAGCTCATACTCAATCAGTATTTTTTTTACAGACTGTATATCCTTTGAAAACTGCGACCTACTAATAAACAGCTGAGAGCATATATCGTCAACCTTTATATAATTATACGAAAATACCAAGCATTTTAGAATGTATAGTTCTCTAAGCTTTGGATCATTATAGCTATCTGTAGTAAAGGCATAGTTGCACCATTTATCCTTTAAAAAAAACTCAAACTTTTCACTGTCTGTAATCTTAAAAATACAGCCCTTATGTGAAACAATGATTATAACTGCGCCATAGTCATTTATAATCGTATTAAATTCCTTAATTTCATCACGTACAGTTCTTGAGCTGCAATTAAGCTTTTTTGCTATTTCAATCGAAGTATGGTATTGCATATCATCGGTCAATATATCAAGTATTTTTTTTATTCTTGTTTCACGCATTACATAATCCTTTCAGTAGCTATGATTATATTGTATATCCACTATATTTATAATTCAATACATATTTTTTCCTCTATGTATACTTTTTTTAGTGGAAAATATATCAACATATACTCCTAATGTCAATAAATCAGTCACTTATATGTATAAGTATTTCCACTATACAACAAAATCCCAAACCCTCAAAAAATGCCATTTTGACAGATGACATTGGGTGTGGAGAGATGACAGAAGAATAAAGAGATAAAAATAAGCCAAGCTTTAAACTCAAAAATTGAGTGGAAAGTTTGGCTTTTGACATTATTTTATCAAAGAGTGGATAGGTTATACTAAATTGGACAATTCAGAAGAGAACAGTTAGAATAAAAAAAGAAATATAAAATAGAAAGAGGTAGTATAAAATGGCACGAGAAAGAAGACAATACAGTGATGATTTTAAAAAGCAAATGGTA
>JAHHTQ010000022.1 GCA_020024555.1 Angelakisella sp. | reverse complement strand
TATCACTCGCTTTCGCTCGAATGATACATCAGATAAGTTTTGTTCATCTACTATTATGTAATAGGTAATTTAATCTTTTTTCAGTATCATTCGCTTTCGCTCAGATGATACTGAAAGGAGAGTTTTTTTACTTGTTTGGGATAGTAATATAAAAATTAAAATAAATTTTGTTAGAAAGTGGGTATGATTTTACTCTTTTTATGACGTGAGAGTATAAAAAAAGACGTGAACAAAAAATTGCTCACGTCATATAAGTGGCGGTTCGCCACTAAAATTATTTACTTTTGTTGCCTACATATATATTTTATGTTAATATATATTCACAGGTACTACACAAACGGTAGGCAGTTGTCCTCTTTAAATAAAAAGAGAGGACGTGAAAAACTTTTTTGCTCCTCTCTTTTTCATTTGAGAGGAGGTGATAAGATGTATATAACACTTTCTGAATTAATAGATTTATTAACTTTAATTTTAGGTGTAGCTGTTGCAGTCTTTGGACTTGCGATGTACATATTCACAAATATAAAAAAGTAACTGCCCTCGTCCAAAGTTAGCAGTTACTTTTTTGTAATCATTAATGAGGACACACTGTTTATCAGTAGTGCCTGTTTCTATTTATATTATATCAAATACTGTTTATATGTCAAGTTAAAAGTATAGATAAAATTTCGGTAGATAGTTGCTATATTTTTACTTTTTTATGACGTGAGAATATAAAAAAGACGTGAACAAAAAATTGCTCACGTCATACGAGTGGCGTTTCGCCACTGGCGCGCTTGAAGGGATTCGAACCCCTGACCCCTTGGTTCGTAGCCAAGTACTCTATCCAGCTGAGCTACAAGCGCATATTCTTTTTTACAGCTTTATAAGTATATCACTTATTTTTCTAATTGTCAAGGACTTTTTAATTTTTTCTTAATTTTATTATATATAAAGAACAAGAGGTTTTTTGCCAGTACCCCTTGTTCTGAAAATTAAACTATAAACTGATTTTTATATTTTCGATATTAAACGGAGTCTTTTGATACACAAAATAATTTAACCAATTTTGATACAATAAATTTGCATGGCTTCTCCACTTTATACTCGGTCTTATCGTTATATCATCACTGTTATAATAATTATATGGCATATCTATATTTAGTTTTTGCGACAAATCTCTTTGATATTCGTTATGCAAAGTATATCTGTCATACTCTGAATGACCTGTAACAAATATCTGTCTGCACTCTTTATCAGCAATCAAATATACTCCTGCCTCATTTGAAATTGCAAGCACATCAAGATTTTCACATTTTTCAATATCCTTTGCATAAACAGTAGTATGTCTGCTGTGTGGCGCAAAAAACTCTTCATCAAATCCACGCAATAATGGGTGATTTACCATTGTTATACGATGATTATATATACCGAACATTTTTTTTGATAATAAATGTTTTTGTATATTATAGTGATAGTATAGTCCTGCCTGCGCGCCCCAACAAATATGAAATACAGAAAAAACGTGAGTTTTACTCCATTCCATTATTCCGCAAAGTTCATTCCAATAATCAACTTGTTCAAAGTCTATCTGTTCCACAGGAGCGCCTGTTATTATCATACCGTCATAGTAATTTTCTTTTATATCGTCAAAAGTCTTATAGAATTTTAACAAATGCTCTTGCGGTGTATTTTTTGATGTATGCGTACTCATCTGCACAAGTTCTATATCCACTTGTAACGGCGTATTTCCAAGCACCCGCAAAATTTGTGTTTCTGTCTCTATTTTTTTTGGCATAAGGTTTACGATAACTATTTTTAATGCGCGTATGTCTTGTGTCTTTGCTCTCTGCTCTGTCATCAAAAATACATTTTCTTTTTCCAGTACCGAGTATGCCGGTAAATCATTTGGTATATTTATTGGCATAATATTATTACCTTTCGCAAATTATTATACATTCTGTTTTTTTATGAGTATAAATTTTATTTATGATATTTCCCATTATTCATAATTGAAAAAGCCCTATATATCTGTTCCGCTAAAATCATACGAAATACTTGATGAGGAAAAGTCATTTTTGATACGGATAATTTAAAATCCGCTCGGTTTTTCACATTTTCTGAAAGTCCATAACTGCCACCTATCACAAAAGTTATATTGGCGCTTTTGAAGGAATAATTTTCAATAGTTTGCGCAAGTTCATTTGAAGATAACTGTTTTCCCTCGATACACATAGCAATTACAATATTATTGCTATCTTTTTCTATTTCTTTGAGTATGTCGTTTCCTTCGTTTTCTATTCCCTTATCGATATCCGATTGTGACGGACAGAGCGGAAGTTTATATTCCTTTAATTCAGCAATGGTGAATTTACAGTATGCTTTCAATCTCTTTTCATATTCCTCAATACCGTCAATTATCCACTTATCTTTTATTTTTCCTATCGCAATTATTTTTATATTTAACATTAACTTATGTTTCCCTATTACTTCACATATTTTCTGTATATTTCAACATATCTGCCGCCAAACGTAACAGTCACTATATCTTGCAGTGGAATAGTGGTTTCTTCTTTGTTCCAAACTCCCATTGCGTCAACCTGTTTCATATACATATAGTTGCTGTCCATACGTGTAATTGTTCCCAAGAAAAATCCCTGTCCGTCAGGGGATACAACTTCAACCGTAAGCCAACCGCCAAAAGTTGCAAGTATTCCGGAAAATAGACTTTGAAAACTATCGGCATTTGTAAGTTTTGGCGGTGTTACATTTTGCGACAATTTTTCTCCTGATATTATTTTACGAATAAATTTATTATCGTCAATAATTTCCGTATATGTTATATCATCTAGCTTTATAGCCACATATCCGTCAAGGCTGAAATCATTTTCCCTTTGCAGAATAATCAAGTCTTTTCCTATATTTGTAATAAACCCTGTATAGTCTGTAACTTGCAAGTCATCACGATACAGTGAAATAAGGTTATTATTCTTTTTTGCCTCTTGAATCGCTTGCAATATATCTGTAACCATAAAAACCATCTCCTATTTGTATAACTACTATAACTACTGTTTTTGTCAAAATAACAATCTATATACATTTTCTGTATCTTTTTTCTACTATCTCTTTTAATTCTGAATTTACATACATCAATGCCGACTTATCTTGTAATATTGCCTGCAAACATATTTCTTCTGTCTTATATTTCGCATATTTTAAAGCCCAACAATTTTGTTTAACTGCCACATCACACATTTCTTGTGTTTGTTCGTTTATATATTTTAAAACTAAGCCATTATAAGAAAGAACTTTTAAGTATACATCATCTGTATACTTTGTTTTATATAATAATTTAGGATTTTTTATTAAAATTGATATAATACAATCATTCATTATCCCTACTCCTAATTTTTATTATTTAAAATTCCGACAATATAAAAATCTTAGAGATTGTTTTTGATTTTTTAAAATATTAACCTTTTAAACCTCTTGCCTGCCTATTCATATCTTCAATTACTATATCATATATTTCGCCTATATCGGCGCAATACTCCAAAATTTTCCAAGGTTCATTTGTATGATAGTGCAATTTAACAACTTCTTCATCTGCCACAACCAAAAGACAATCACCATCAAAGTTTTTTACGATATTATCATATATTTCATCTTCATCAGCATCTTTCACATCAATTAAAAGTTGGGTGTCATATCTATATTCTTCCATATATTTTCCTCCGTTTTTTATAAAAATTTTAATATTATTCTCTGAAATAGGTAACTTCAATACCGGCTTCTTTAAAAAGTTTCTCATATTCATTTTCTGAATATTGTTCATCAAGCACACATCTTGCTATTTGCGCATTGACTATCATTTTTGCGCACAAAATACAAGGCGTATGCGTACAATACAGTGTTGCTCCCCTTGTTGAGCTTCCCTGTACCGCTGCCTGTATAATAGCATTTTGTTCAGCGTGCACCGCCCTACATATCTCGTGACGTGTCCCACTGGGTATTTTCAGTTCATCTCGCAAACAGCCCAATTCCAAACAATCCACAGTATTTCGACATGCTCCGTTATAGCCTGTTGCAATTACCCTATTGTCCAGCACCAATACAGCGCCCACTTGTCTACGTGTGCAAGTGGCTCTTTCTGCCGCTAGGTGCGCCATTTTCATAAAATATTCGTCCCATGAAATTCTTGTTTTTTCCATATATTATATATTTCTCCTATTCCAAATAACAAATCAAAAATTATTTTATACTAGATATTATAACCTGTTTTAAAAATAACTGCAATTACAAAAACAGAATTATTTTCATTATATAAAAAATACTTTAAATTAAAAAAATCTCTATCATTTCACAGGAATGATAGAGATAATAAAAACTTATTTTTATTTAATCAGTCACTAACGTATGGTAGTAGAGCTAGGTGTCTAGCGCGTTTGATAGCTGTTGTTAGTTGACGTTGATGTTTTGCGCAAGTACCTGTAACACGACGAGGAACTATTTTAGCTCTCTCTGAAAGGTATCTGCGAAGTTTAGCAACATCTTTGTAATCTATTTCTTCTACTTTATCAGCGCAAAAAGCACAAACTTTTCTTCTTGGCTTTCTGTCACGTGGTTTTTCATTGTTATGTTCCATTGTGATTTTTCCTCCTTTATAAAATGTGATAGGGATTTTTGTTTCAGCTTAAATTAAATCAAAAAGGAATATCCTCATCAGAATCCGTCTCTACAAAATCTCCTACTGTGCCATTGGAATATTGAGCAGGTGGAGTGTCATTATAAGCTGTTGTAACAGGTACGGAATTATTGTTTCCGCCACTGCTTTTACCTCCAACAAAAAATACATTGTCTGTAAATATCTCTGTAACGTAATGTTTAACACCGTTTTTGTCGTCATAATTACGTGTTTGAATACTGCCTTCTATACCGATAGCGTCACCTTTATGGAAATACTTGCAAACAAACTCTGCTTGTTGTCTCCATGATACTATATTGATAAAATCAGCTTTTCTCTCGCCGTCTTTTGAAAATCTACGGTCACATGCAACAGTAAAACTAGTTACATGCACGCCGCTCGGTGTTTGTTTAAGTTCAGGATCAGCTGTCAATCTACCTACTAAAATAGCTCTGTTATACATAAACTATCCCTCCAATGATTATTTAGCTACAATTATTGAACGTAGTAAGCCTTCTGTAATTTTGTATACACGGTCAAGTTCAGCTGTGAACTCTGGTTTTGATTCAAAGTTAATCAAAACATAGTGACCTTCTGACTCATAATTGATGTCATAAGCAAGTCTCTTTTTGCCCCAATCATCAACTGATTCAATTGTACCGTTTTCAGCAATAAGAGCTTTGAATTTTTCAATAACGCTATTAGCAGCTTCATCACCATTTTTTACGGAAACAACCATTATTGTCTCATATTTGTTCATTTTATTCATTCATTACACCTCCTTATGGACTTTAGACCCTATCTCTCGTTATGGATAGAGTAAGGAGTTAAGTCTATATAACTATCCTGTGCATAATTATAGACATAACATACTTTGTATGATAACAAATTATATTTTTATTGTCAAGTACACATTTGATAACTTTAATAATATTTTTATAAATTTTTTGATTAATATATCAAAAAATATACTTAAACTCTTAATATAAACAATATAATAACAAATTTACCAAAAATAATAAATATTTATTATTTTTCATTTGCTTATAAATAAAAATATAGTATAATAATATGTAGATAGTTTTCAGTAATATAAATTTATATTTTATGAATAAAGGTTGGTAATAATAATGAAAAAATGGTTATCTTTTATTTTATCTTTAACAGTAATGTTATCACTTATGATATTTACGGTAAGCGCCTATGACTATGGTTATTCCGAAACATTAAATCCGGGTGATACAATATCCCTTACAAAAGATATGTTTGTTACCGATGAAGGTATTATTTTAAATGAATATGTGCCTCTCGATACGTCACACTTTACTGTTTACCGAAAATCTTTTGCCAGAGGCGGAAACCTTGTAAAAGACGTACGGGTAAACGGCAGAAAAGAAGAAGTTGAAATAGTTATGGGCGGAAACGAAAACACAGTTGCCCCAAATTCCCCGAATGTCATACTTTCACATTTGAGCTTACGCTGTATTCGTTCTATTCGCGCCGATGACGGTACATACCTTGCAAAAAGCGGTGATATATACGTCTACCAAGGCACATTGGAGCTTACTGTCGGCGCTACTCCCGAAATTATTGATTTTGACAGAGAAGGAACTTATATAAGCCTTATATCAAATGAAAATAAATTTGTAAAATTTAACAGCACAGGCAGCAGTTACGGAGATATAACAATAGATTATACCAGTAACGCCACAGGAAAAATGAGGGTATTCGACGGACAACGTGGATTTTTATATTTTGATGATTATGTAAATCCTTCCTTTTCAAGTTTAAATCCAAGCGCATATATATGGGCAGTAAACTTAGGCGACAGAAAACTTCCTTCTACTATGACTCTTTACCTATACGCCGATAAAAACGATTATATATATCAAAACACAAGTGGCTCATTAAGACGGCTAGGACAAAATGATATGACTTATGATGACAGTTTAAAAGCATGGAAAATACAACTTACAACTGCAAAAAACTTTATAATATCAGATGAACCGCTGTATGCCACAAATTCTTCAAATTCCAATAATAAAGAGCCTCTATATTCTCCGGAAGATGAAGAATACTGGATAAATAAATACAATAAGCCTCTTGATGAGCAAAATAACAATGGTACTTACGTTCCTACGCTAAACCCGTCGACAGGCGGATATCCACCGCAACCGAACCCATTTAAAAGCATTGTATCAATAGCCATAACCGCTATTTCTTGTATAACTGTTATATCTATTGCCACATCTTCGCTTATTTTTGCAAAAAAGCATTCTTCAAAACCGATAATATTTAAACGTAAAAAGAAATAATAAATATCACTCACTTGCCACAAATACCACATATTTTGTCGCAAGTGAGTTTTTTCTGTCTGTCTTTACTTTTTATCAATTCAAAATTACTTTGTTTTATTTATGTTTTTATTGTATAATAGTAACTGTAATATCTTATTAAAAAATAAAGGTGAAGTTTATGGAAATTGTTGGAACAAAACTTTTTGATGAATACTTACGCAATAATGAAATTCCAAAAGTTTTTTTAATATACGGTGATGACAGCTACAATATTACACGTTACAAGAACAAGATACTGAAACTATGCGATGTTCCGTATCCGGAATTTAATCTTTTGCAGGTTGATGGCAGAGTATCGCAAGATATGGGTACTTTGCAAGATTTTACTCTGTCCATACCGTTTATGAATGACAGAAAAATCCTTGTTATAGACGATTTGGACATAAGCAAAGACAAAATAGACAAGACAAACTTTGAAAAACTTGAAGCGCTTCTTGATAATTTAATGCCCTGTGTAACAGTTATCATAACTGTACGTACTGTTGAGTTTTCCATAAAAAAAGGGGAAACCGCGCGCGCAAAAAAAATAATCAGTCTATGTGATAAAAACGGTATTTGCTGCCAAATGAATACGCCTACCCGCAGTGATTTTGTACGAATAATCAGTAACACAGCAATAAAAAAAGGAACGAGAATATCCTCAGCCGATGCAAATTTACTTGCGGATTACTGTGAAAATGATCTTGTCCGCGCACTGAATGAACTTGAAAAACTTACTTTTTATGTTGGAAACGGGGATATAACAAAAGATGCTATAAATTTGCTTGTTGCTCCTGTTATAAATGCCAATGTATTCAATATGTGCGATAAACTTCTCCAAAAAAACCTTGGTTCTGCGCTGTCAGAACTGCAAAATTTATATTTTTACAAGCAGACACCTGAAAGTATATCCTATGTACTGTCTATGACACTATCGGATTTATACAAAGTGGCGCTTGCAAAAAAAAGCGGCAAAACCAAAGATGAGACTTGCAAGGATTTGGGATATTTCGGCGGAACAGCCTACCGTATTACAAAATTATGGAATATGACAAATAACATTCCGGCTGATAAGCTATTTAAGGCAATAGAAAAAAATATAGAATTTGACTCAAAAATGAAAACCGGCGGAACAAATTCAGAAATTTTAATGGAAACACTTTTAACTGAAATATATATTATCTTTACGGAGGCAGAGCAAAAATGGCGCTAGAAAAAATAAAAGTTCCTTACCCCATTATAGTCGAGGGTAAATATGACAAAATTAAGCTCTCCTCCATTATTGACGCTGATATATATATAACCGGAGGTTTTTCTGTTTTTAAAGATAAAGAAAAGCAAAAACTTATTCAATCACTTGCAGGCAAAACCAAACTTATACTTTTAACCGACAGTGATTCGGCAGGTTTTAAAATAAGGGGATTTCTTGGCGGACTTGTTCCGCAAAAGCAAATCATACATATATACATACCCGAAATTTTCGGAAAGGAACGCAGAAAAATATCGCCGTCGGCAGAAGGTTTTTTGGGTGTTGAGGGCATAGATACAGAAATTCTGTTAAAAGCATTTAAAAAAGCGGGTATCTTCAACGATAATATAATAAACCAAAAAAATACAGTCCAAAGTAACGACATAACGCCTGTTTTTTTATATGAAATGGGACTTAGCGGACAAGAAAACAGTAGTTTTTTGCGTAGAGAAGTTTTAAGAAAACTTGACTTACCTCAAAAAATAAGCAGTTCTGCTATGTGTAAAGTTCTGTCACGGTATATCACAAAAGAAGATTTAACAAAAATGATAGAAAATATAAAAAAAGAAAACAATGATTAAATAAAAAATTATCTAAGCGTGTAAAAAAAAGTATAGTCATTCATCACAATGACGAAGTCTATAAAAGTTTTACTCAATTTTTTTCAAAAAATTGCGGTTCTTAGGCAGAGCCTAAGACGTTTTCCGCAGAAAATGGAACGCTTTTGACGCGCAACCGCATTTTTGAAGGCGAATTGTGGATATTTTTCTATCAAAAAAGTCTTGTATCTGACTTCAACAGATACAAGACTTTTTTTAAATTTTATTATTTTGTATAAGATTACTGTATACTTCTGCCCGTCTTTTTCTTATTGCTTTAACGGTTGGTGGAATAAACAATAATGATGCCATTACCATAATAACAGTACAGATAGCGGTAAACGTAAGCGCTCCCAGTCTGTCTATTAATTCCGCTCCTATATAATTTCCGAAAACTGTTCCCACACCGTTTGAAATAGACGCAAGAAGCGTAATTGCCGTTGCTCTGTATTTTCTTTCAACTATTGATACTGTATACTCAGCATAGGCTCTAAGCTGTAACCCATAGCCTATTGACTGAATTATTTGTGTAAATAGAATAATATATATATTATCCGTCACAAAAAATATCATCATACGTATAGCGAGTATTCCCCAACCAAGTGAAAGGCAAAGCTCCTTTGACATACCGCGCGCAATAAATTGTGTTACAAAAATCATAACAACAGCTTCAAACAAAGCTGAAATAAACTGTGAAATACCGAATACCGTACCGTCTCCGCCTACATTATTTAATAATATTGGCAGATACGTAGACGTCGGACGCAGGGCAAACAAAAATAAACAAACACAGATAAGAAGTCTTACGAAATCTTTATTTCCGAATAAATATTTTGCAGCTTGTAAAAAATTCACCTTTTGCGCGCTTTTTTCTTCGCTTTCCATCTCCGGAAAATCGCTGTCTACCTTTTGCGAGTCAGGTAAATAGCACGCAAGAATTATCGTACATACAGTACAAACAATGTGTATAAATATAATTGCCTCTACACCAAAAGGAACAATAACCAATCCGCAAAAGAAAGATGCAACAGCATAGAATACAGAGCCACCGCCACGCACAATCGCATAGTCCATACCACGTGTTTTATTTATAATTTCCACTGCCCATGTATCAAGAATAGCTCCTGAACAAAATATAAAAAACGATAGTATTATAAAATGCAAAAGCACCACAGGAAAACTCATTTTAAGGGTAATCGGCAAAGGCAACGTGGCTATTAACCCACAGACAAATATTATTATAGTAGTCTTTTTTGCAGATATAAAGTTATCCATAATATATCCATACAGTGGCAAAACACACATAAGCACTATGGATTGCGCAGTTGTTATTATTCCACATTCTATTGTCGTAAAGTTATACTCCAACAATATTGTCAATGTAAAAGTAAACAGCGAACAATAGGACGCGTATGCAAACCCATTCAGTAAAAAAAAACTTAAATTACTTCTTTTAAAATTTTTAGCCATATTATAGAATTTTTACAGCAGTACCATAAGCAAGAATTTCCGAAGCGCTTTGCATAATGGCTGATGAAGTAAATCTAAAAGACACTATTGCATCTGCGCCCATTCTTTCCGCATCGGCAACCATTCTTTCATAAGCTATTGCTCTTGCCTCGTTCATCATTTCAGTATATTCTTTTATCTCTCCGCCTACCATAGACTTAAAGCCTGAAAGAATATCCTTACCTATATTTTTTGATTGAACTGTACTACCTTGAACTATACCCAAAATCTCATATTGTTTGTTATTAAGTGTTTCTGTTGTTGAAATAATCATAGTTATATAATCCTCACTTTTTGAATTATTAGTATGCTTTACCCCATATAACCATTGCTTTTGCAGGTTTTCCGCATACGGGACAAACTTCACTGACTTTCTCTTGCGCAAATGGCATACATCTACTGCTTACACCGGCAACTTCTTTTAGTTTTTCTTCACACTCAACATCACCGCACCACATAGTCTTTATAAATCCATTGTGCTTATCGGCAATTTCTTTTATCTCATCAAGAGTTACCGCCGTATATGTTCTGTTTTCACGGTTTTCCAGCGCACGTTTAAATAGATTTTCCTGAATATCGGCAAGTATTTCCGTTATCTTTGTTTCGAGTTCATCAAGACTTACGAATACTTTTTCTCTTGTGTCACGGCGAACAAGCACACACTGATTTTTCTCAATATCTTTCGGGCCAAGTTCAAGTCTCAGTGGAACGCCTTTCATTTCATACTCGGCAAATTTCCAGCCAGGCATATGGTCAGACGTATCAATGCTTGTCTTAAAGTTAGCTTTCAGACGGTTGCATACTTCTGTTGCTTTTTCAACAACGCCTTCTTTTTGTTGTTGAACAGGAATAACCACTACCTGTACCGGCGCAATATATGGAGGCAAAACAAGTCCGTTATCGTCACCATGAGTCATAATGATAGCGCCAATCAAACGGGTTGTAACACCCCAAGATGTTTGATGTGGATATTGTAGCTTATTGTTGCGGTCTGTGTATTTAATGTCAAATGCGTGCGCAAAACCATCACCGAAATAGTGACTTGTACCTGATTGCAAACTTTTACCGTCATGCATCATAGCTTCAATAGTATATGTTGCCTCTGCTCCCGCAAATTTCTCTTTATCTGTCTTTTTACCCTTTACAACAGGTATTGCAAGTATCTTTTCGCAGAAATCGGCATAAACATTTAGCATTCTTTCTGTTTCTTCTATTGCCTCCTCTGCTGTTTCGTGCATTGTGTGACCTTCTTGCCACAAAAATTCACTTGTACGCAAGAAAGGACGTGTTGTCTTTTCCCAACGCATTACCGAACACCATTGATTGTATAGCTTTGGCAAATCTCGATAACTGTTGATTATATTCGCATAATGCTCGCAGAAAAGTGTCTCGGAAGTAGGACGGACACAAAGTCTCTCTTGTAATTTTTCGCTACCGCCATGTGTTACCCATGCAACTTCGGGAGCAAAGCCTTCAACGTGGTCTTTCTCTTTTTGCAATAATCCTTCCGGAATAAGCATAGGCATATATACGTTTTCGTGTCCTGTCTCTTTAAACTTTGCGTCTAAATATTTTTGTATATTTTCCCATATAGCATAGCCATACGGACGTAGTATCATACAACCTCTTACGGAAGAATAGTCACAAAGTTCCGCTTTTTTTACAACATCTGTATACCACTTTGCGAAGTCTACGTCCATAGCAGTTATACTGTCCACCATTTTTTTATTGTCTGCCATTTTTTTGTTTTCCTTTCAATATATATTATTTAACCAAAAAGCATTGTTATGCTGATTTAATTATATTATATAAAAAGACAGTTATAGGGCAAAGTCCGTTTAACTGTCCAAAATTTTTTAAGTACAATCATTTAGTTTTTAAAAGAACTGCGTACTGTTTATATACGGTCCTCGATATATTCTACTATATCACCGACTGTCTTGATATTTTCAACATCTTCGTCAGGGAATTCCATATCAAACTCATCTTCAAAAGACATAATAAGGTCTACTAGGTCAATGGAATCTACTCCCAAATCTTCAACAAGAGCTGTTGATTCTTTAATGTCATTTACGTCCATATCAAATTGCTCTGCAATAATAGCTGAAACTTTTTCGAATATCATAATTCTTTCTCCTTTTAATATTAATAAATTTTTTTATATTTATTTTTATAGTATTCACAACATACACCCAATATAATTTAAATTTAAAAAATGGTTTTTTAATAGGGTTAGTAGTGCTGTCAATATGATATCTTTTTTTTTAAAAAATGGCAAGACTTTTTTTAAAATTTTTTTGTAAAAATTATTTTTTTTCATATTTTATTTATGTTATATTATTTATTCTTATTTTTTATTACTAAAACAGTTTATTTTTTTCCCTTTTGTGTTAAAATAAATATATGTATTTTGTATTTTTATACATATATTAAAATATTATGAGGTATTTATAAAATGAGTGTTTTTGACATTATCGGGCCTATTATGATAGGTCCAAGCAGTTCACATACAGCAGGCGCAGCCAAAATAGGCAAAATTGCGCGGGACTTTTTGGGAAGCCAGCCTGTCAGCGCCGATATAGGTTTTTCTGGCTCTTTTGCAAGAACATATAAGGGACACGGAACCGATAAAGCAATCGTGGGTGGCATTATGGGTATGATGCCTGATGATGTGCGTATCCGTAACAGTATAGCGCTTGCGAAAGAACAAGGTATCAGTATAAATATAAGAGAAGTTGATATAGAAAATGCGCACCCCAATACAGCAGTTGTAACACTTACCGATAAAAACGGTAAAAGCGCCACTATTGAAGGGGCGTCTGTCGGGGGTGGAAATATACTTATAAAAAAACTTAATAATACCGTTGTTTCTTTAAACGGACACTATACGGTTATTGTAATCGAACATAAAGACAAACCGGGAACAATAGCCGCCGTTACAAATGCGCTTGCGCCAATCGGCATTAATATTTGCAACTTTAACTTATCACGTGAGCAAAAAGGCGGTAATGCTGTTATGACAATAGAAATTGACGGTAAAGTCAATAAAGATATTGTTCATCAATTAAAACTTTTACCTAATGTTATAGACTGCACAATTATTCAACAGGAAAACATATAAGTTGTTTAAAAAGACAAGGAGATAATAATTATTATGGCGTCAAGATACACTTCACTTTCAAAAATACTGGAAATATCCAAAAATGAATCCCGACCTCTATCCGAACTTGTTTTGGAGTGGGAGGCAGCAGACACCGAACTTTCAAAAGGTGATATTTATAATAAAATGGCTGAATGTCTGCTTGTAATGGAACAGGCGGCAAAAGACGGTTGTGACAAAGATTTACGTTCAACAAGCGGACTTACCGGCGGAGATGCGTATAAACTGAAAAAATTTAAAGAAGAAGGAAAAAGTCTGTTAAGTGAAAGTTTCAGTGATTCACTTATAACAGCGGTAGCTGTCAGCGAGCTAAATGCCGCCATGGGAAAAATTGTGGCAGCCCCAACAGCCGGCTCTTGCGGAATAATACCGGCTGCCATTATAACTTTGCTTAGCAATAAAAAAATCACAAGACATCAGGCAATAATGGGACTGTTCACTGCGTCTGCCGTTGGCTCTGTAATTGCTGTAAACGCTTCTCTTTCCGGCGCGCAGGGTGGTTGTCAGGCTGAATGTGGCTCGGCATCTGCTATGGCGGCGGCGGCTATTGTTGAAATTATGGGTGGTACTGCGCAAATGATAGACTATGCAGTTGGCATTTCCCTTGGAAATATGCTTGGACTGGTTTGCGACCCTGTTGCCGGACTGGTCGAAGTTCCGTGTATAATGCGTAATGCCTCAGGTGTTGTAAATGCTTTTGCCGCCGCCGAGGCAGTGCTTGCAGGGGTAAAATGTCATATTCCTGCCGATGAAGTAATAGTTGCAATGAAGCGTATTGGGGACAGTATGCCACACACACTGAAAGAAACAGCTCAGGGTGGACTTGCGGTAACTCCAACAGGGAAATCTATTTTTAAACAAATTTTCGGATAATTATTTTATTAAAAATGGCAAAGTAAAAATCCAAAATGTGATATTATACTAATTTAAAAACTTAACATAAATACATTAAGTTGTATTAGTGTTAAGTTTTTATATTTTTTTATATATACAAAAAAAGTTGAAATTTAAAGCGCTTTACATACCTTTATTTGCCTTGCAAAATTAATATCTATATATTATAATAATGATGATTATGTTTTTTTTAAAAAAAGACTTTTGGTTTTAATATATACATACAATAAAATATTTATAATTATGCAATAAAACAAATAGAAAACGACACGTAATAAATGTAGTTAGAAAGGGCGGTATGTAATGGAGTTAAATCCCCATGATATAGCCGAAGCTAAAAAAGGAGACAGAATAGCTTTTGGAAAATTATATGAAAGTGTAGCAAAAGACCTTTATAAGCTTGCACTATATATACTTGGCAATAAAGAAGACGCCGAAGACGCTGTCAGTGAAACTTTTATTGAAGCGTTTAACGGTATAAAAAATTTACGTAACGACAGTAGCTTTAAGCCATGGATAATGCGAATTTTATCCATAAGATGCAAACGCAAAATCGGAAATTATATAAAAAACAAATCTACTGTTGATATCAGCGAATGTTTAAATATATCTGCAAAAGATAACAGTGAAGAAAAAGTAATTTTATGGGAGGCAATAGGCAAACTTACGTTTGAAGAGCGTGAATTTGTATTATTGTCAGTATTATATAACTACACCATAAAAGAAATTGCAGAAATCAAAGATTTACCACAAGGTACGGTAAGTTCAAAAATACATAGAACAATGAAGAAATTACAAAAAATGTTAAGTTAATATTTAATGATAGAGAATTTTTAAGGAGGGTATATATTTGCAAAAAAAATCAGATATAACTAACAAAGAAATAGAAGAACTGTTAAAAAGTATTCCCTCACCGGACTTTCCGCAAAGTTTATCTGCCGAAAATCTGTTTGCCAAAATGGATAGTGGTGAATTGTCCATTGATAATATGGGTGGCAATATAATAGACTTAAATGCAAATAAAAAATTTAATATTAAACCTTATCTAAAACCGATACTTGCTTACGCATCTATATTTATAATAGCAGTATTTATATACTACACAATGGATTTAGATAACGCATCATATATAGAAACAAACAATGCGCGCCAACAAGATACTACATTTAGTATCGATGCCCCCGCAGTAACAGTAAAATCCGAAGAAAAAAGCTCATTAATTGCTGTTCCTGAAACAACCTCAAAGAGTATTAAAGAAAATTTATCCGAAGAAGAAAATCTAATGCATTTTTATGATGATATAATGCAAACTCTACCACAAAAGAAAAATGTATATTATCCTCCACATATAGAACCTTCTGAAAACAGTAATAATCAAAATCGTTCTTCAAGTAACTACAATGAACAAAACGATACGTCTGAAATTCAAATTTTGGATAAAGGAAAACTACTTTCTACCATACAGGTAAAAGGGGGCGCTATTGACTTTTTCTCAATAGACAACAATAACATAGGTATTATCTCATCTTATAAAAACACCAAAGATTTATATAACAACGATTTACTGAAACAATACAGTTTTGACGGTATTGTAGACGAAAACGATTTTAATAACGTTACCTATTTTTCCTTATACAATATAGAAGATAAAAATAATCCGCAATTAATGTATACTTCTTTACAGGAAGGCGAATACATTAAACACAAGGTAGACAAAGACAAAGTTATTGTAGCGACATATAAACCAATAACAGACAAAGGCATTGTCGCTCCGCTTGTTGCCGAAAACGACAATGTATTTATGCCTATTAATCCGCAAAATATTTATAAATTTAAAGATATACCAAACAATGAATATATCATATTGTCTCTATGTGAATTTGGCGATAATACGCCCAGCGTACAGTCAAAAGCCGTTTTGGGAAATAATATGATAGTGGATATAAACACATTGATGAAAAACATCACTATTTTTGCGCAAGACATAGAAACAGATGTTAATAAAATAATTGATTTTGAACTTGCTGATTACAAAGTAAGACTATCATAATTATAAAACAAACCCTCCTATGAAAAAATAAAAATCATAGGAGGGTTTGTTTTTTTTATTATAGAGACAAATTTATCAGTCTATATGCCAAATAGTACGGGCATAATCATCAATAGCTCTGTCGGCGCAGAAAATACCGGCAGATGCAATATTGATAAGTGACATTCTTTGCCATTTTAGATTTTCTTCTCTGTATAGCTCAGATGAATAATCTTGAACCTTGCAGTAATCTTCAAAATCAGCGCAAGCCATATATCTGTCAATATTTTTTATTTGGTCAAGCACATCGTGGAATGCTGACAGTTCAGGAGTATTTTTTATAAAGGTAAGTACTCTTTGAAGTTCGCTGTTAATATAATTGTGTGGGTTGTATCCTTGTTTTTGTAGGTTTACAACCTCAGGTGTGCGCATACCGAAATAGAAGATGTTGTCGCTTCCGACAGCCTCACCTATTTCAACGTTTGCTCCGTCAACTGTACCCATAGTTATCGCGCCGTTAAGCATTAGCTTCATATTACCCGTACCGCTTGCCTCAGTGCCTGCCAATGAAATTTGTTCTGAAATTTCGCTTGCAGGCATTAGTTTTTCGGATAGTGATACATTGTATTCTTCCAAAAATACTATTTTCAGTTTATCTTTTGCAACAGGGTCATTTTCAAGCAGTTTGCCAAAGTCACATATCAGTTTAATTATCTTCTTAGCCATATAGTATCCCGGCGCTGCCTTTGCGGCAAAGAAATAGGTCTTTGGCGTAAAAGGACGGTTTGGATATTCTTTTAGGGTTAAATATTGTTGAATAATGTGCAGAACATTTAAATGTTGGCGTTTATATTCATGTAGACGTTTAACCTGTACGTCAAAGATAGAATTTGGATTGACAACTATACCTCGTTCATTATATAGATATTTCGCAAAATCCTGTTTGTTTTGAAGTTTAATATCAGCAAGAGCAAGTAGCACTTTGTTATCATTACTGTATTTTTTAAAGTCTTCAAGCTTAGAAAAATCATATAAGAAATCGTCGCCGATATGGTCAACAATAAGTTTTGTAAGGCGTGGATTTGATTGTAACAGCCATCTGCGCGCGGCTATGCCATTTGTTACATTTTTAAACATTTCCGGGTGTATAGCGCTGAAATCTTTAAACAAATCGTCACGAATAATGTCTGAGTGCAGTTTTGAAACACCGTTGACGCTGTGACTTCCAACAAGGCAAAGATTAGCCATTCTTACTTTGCCGTTACAAATTATACTCATTCTTTCTATAACATTTTCAGGCAAGTGATAGTTTTCACGCAAGTCTATGCAGAATCTTGTGTTAATTTCATTGATAATTTGATAAATACGTGGCAGAAGTGTTTGAACCAAATTAATATCCCATTGTTCCAATGCTTCTGACATAACAGTATGGTTTGTATATGCAAATGTTTTCTTTACAATACCCCAAGCAGTATTCCAGTCATATCCACATTCATCAAGAAGTACCCGCATAAGTTCCGGAATAGCAAGCGTTGGGTGTGTATCGTTAATATGAATAGCATTTTTTTCCGCAAAATTCTCGATAGTTCCATATATGGACATATGGCGACGGAAGATATCAGATACAGATGCCGCTGTCAAAAAATATTGTTGACGTAGTCTAAGTAGCTTACCTTCTGTATGATTGTCGTTTGGATATAAAACTTTACTGATAGTTTCAGCATAGCTATGTTGACCGAAAGCAGATAGATAATCACCTTTATTAAAAGCTTCCATATTTATATCAGGGCTCTTCGCTCTCCATAGACGAAGTAGGCTGACAGCTTTGTTGTCATATCCTGAAATGTATAGGTTATACGGTATGGCAAGGACTGTTGTATAGTTCTCATGTTTAACCATGTGTATACCACTATCCCATTTTTCTGCTATATTACCGCCGAATTTTACTTCAACAGCATGGTCGGGTATAGCTTCAAGCCACACATCGCCACCCGGTAGCCAATAGTCCGGTAGTTCTCTCTGCCAACCATCGTCAATTTTTTGTTTAAATATGCCGTATTCATATAGTATGCTATAACCCGTACCCAGTCTACCAGTACTTGCAAGCCCGTCAAGATAGCAAGCGGCAAGTCTGCCAAGTCCTCCGTTGCCAAGACCGGGATCCGGCTCACATTCAAATAATGATTCAGGTTTCAGACCAAAAGTTTTAAGCGCTTCTCTAAATTCATTTTCAAGCCCAAGATTATATAAGTTGTTCTTTAAGCTTCTGCCTACCAAAAATTCCATTGACATATAGTAGATTTGTTTATTGCCTTTTGCATTATTTTCAGCAACAAAAGATTTTCTTCTTTTTTCCAAAATATCACGAATTACCATAGCGCTGGCTTTATAAAATTGCTCTACCGATGCGGTGGTTAGCGATACAGAACGTTCTACAACCAATTTATCTTCTATAAGTTGAGCTAATTGTTTTGCGGAAATATCAGGTTTGTTCTTCATAAAACGACTATCCTTTCAAAAGCATATTTGATAAATTAATCAAAATGTAAATAAGATAATAAAATAACAATCTTGCTTCTAATTATAATATAAATACTTTATAATATCAATATTTTATGGCAAATATCATTAATATAAACAGATGTTTATTAAATTAATGTTTATTTATATAAATTTAGATTAAACATTTCATTTTTTCATAAAGTGGATTGTTAAGGAAAGTATCAAGTGAAAAAACAATCAATGTTTCATCAAACTTATTTGAGTTTATCTTTTGAAATATCTCATTTTCATTTTGCAAATTCCAAAAAGAAATATTGCTGTAATGTAAAGCAAGAAACGGAAGAAGTTTTGTTGTATTGTTGTCACCTATTACCATAAGATTTCTGTTAATTACATTTTGTGAATTGTTTTTTATATTGATATGCAGTCCGTTTCCTCCCAAAACAATATCATTTGGATTTTGGCTTATAGTAGCTTCTTGCGGAAAAAGCGTATAATAAGTTTTATTTTCATTATTATTCCAGTTTTCAACAATTACATTGACAGGTGTGTTTTTGCGGTAATAATAGACTTTGTCAGGAGGAATACTGTTATATAATACATTATTATACAGATTTCCGTAAAAGTCCAAACCAACTTCGCTTTTGGTAAAGTTTTCAAGACCATAGGCGGTATAATTTAATCGGTATGAAAGCGTAGTGTAAATTAAGTAGTGGGCATACATAGTTAAAGACGTGTCTGTTTTATAAAAAATATCATTTTTCTTTTTGGAAAACAGTTGAGGATATACATCTATTCCTGTTATATCATCACCCAATCTTTTATATATTTTTTCAGTTAATTCTCTCTGATTAATTTGATTTGCGTTTGCAAAAATAGGCAATTCTTCCTGATATATTGCAGGCGCGGTTGGAATTAATACAATAGTGGCCCTTTTTTTATATTTATCTGCAAATTCTTTTACAGCATTTATATTCTTGCTTTGCGTACTGTATGTTTCGTCAATATATAGTTTTTCCAAATATCTGTTATTATTGTAAAATACACCGTTAAATTCTTTCTTGCCAAGAATATACTGTATATTGTACTTAGCTTTTATCAGTTGTTTGTGGTTTATAAAATTATTTTTTAAATATCTTTCGGTTTCCGTAAAAATAGCATTTGGTGAAAAATAGTTTTCTTTAACAATATTTTTTAGATTGTCAAAGTGAAATATTAAAAAGTACATCAGTACGGTATATATTATTATCAAAAATGCGATAGGACGTAGTCGATGTTTCAAAAAAATTACTTCCTTTTGTAATATATTTATATTAAAAAAAGGATTTATTCATATAGCACTTTTTTTAAGTGAGAATAAATCCTTTAATAATTTTTAAAATAATCTGTCAATACTTAGCTGTATATTTTACCCGGAAGAACAGGATTTGGATTTGCTGAAACCTTTGACGGAGTAGGTGTAGAACCTTGCGGTAATAGTTTTGCCATTACAACATAGCGGTAATCGTTTGGATATTCAAATTTTGGAGCAAATTTGTAAGTACAGGTAGACAGTGTCAGTATATTATCCTTTGTTGTTACAACTACGTCTTCATAATTGTGAAGAGAACCTTTTCTGGCGTGATTAATTATACCCAGCATAGTTTCATCATCAGGATTTGTACGAATGTAGTCAAAATCTGTTTTTGTATAGAATACAGCAAATATTTGCCATACCATTTCCCGTGTAGGTGTTGAGAAATAGATAAATTGGTTATTCTTTGCAAAATCTAAATTAATGTATTTTTTAAGTTGACCGAATTTGATACCGTGTTCACTGTCATCCATACTGTGACCATACAGTACAGTATTTTTTGAAAGAGATGTTTTTGCATAGAATTTGTTTCTGAAATCTGCAAAGTAACAACCGTTAAAGTTTTCTTCTTGGTAAATATTTCTTCTTAGATAGTAATCGTTATCTGTTGATTGAACAACAACGTCACTGATAGTTGTGTTGGGAATATGAAGGTAACCTACCATATTACTTTTCTTTTTCTTCTCTTGATTCATTTTTTTGTCAAACTCAACCATCTTTTTAGACATTTCTGTTTGAATTTCTTTTGGATTTGTAGCTTTAATTACATTATCCGGTGTAGGTTGATCTTTGTTTTGCGAAGGGTGGGAAGGCACCGATGAAGTAAATGATTGAGATGTTTCCGATGTTACTTCTGAATTTTCAGACTGTGACTCAGATTGCGACTCAGATGTTGATGTTGTTTCTGATATACTTGTACTGCCACTGTTTAAATCAATAGACGTATCTTCATCATTTTTACCACAAGCAACGCTTGAAATTAACATTACGCATATCATTACGATTGAAAGCGTTCTTTTAAATATTTTGTTCATAATTCAGTAATTCTCCATTCTCTGTAATATAAATATATAAAATAGTATTATTTAAAAGCTATAACACAATTTATATTAGCATAAAAACAATTTGTTTGCAATATATTTTTATTTGATACAATTTAACTATGTCAAATTAAAAATGATTTTGAAAGTTTGTGTGTAACACTGTTGCTGGCAAGTATAAGTATTTCGTCACCTGCGGCAACGGTTGTTTTTCCTCGTGGGATAATAAATTCGCCGTTTCTGGCTATGGAGATTATAACACACTCATCAGGAAGCAGAATATCGCTTATCCTTACGCCGTCAAGCTCTGAATTTTCGGGAAGGGTAATTTCGCTGATAGTTGCCTGACCTCTGTTAAGCGGCATAATTTGTTTTATAGCAGAAATATCAACTTCTCTTTCGAGTTGGCTTGCTATACTGTCTGTTGCAGATATCGGAATATCCACTCCCAATGCTTTCATTACCGATAAATTTTTCGGATTATTTACACGGGAAACGGTTTTTTTAATACCAAAGACCTTTTTTGCTATTTGGCAAGTAATCAAATTTGTTTCATCAGAACCTGTTACTGTAACGAGGCTCTGAGCAGATGATATATCGGCTTCCTCTAAACATTCTATGGTACTTCCGTCTCCACATATACATTTTATTCCCAAATTATCGGAAATGTGTGAACAGGTTTCTCTGTTTTGTTCTATAACTGTCGGTGAATGACCATGTTCTTTTAATGTTTTGGCAAGGTAATAACCTACTTTACCCGCACCAATTACTATAACTTTCATTTTAAGCTACCCTTTCATTTTTTATAAATACATTAATTATAATATTTATATAAGTTTTGCATATATCAAATTATCACCGTTTTGCAATTTGTAATTTTCGTTGGCATCACGGAGAATAACCGAACCATCTGCTTTTTCCACACCTATTATTGTTTCGGTTTCGTCATGGGAAATGTTGGTAAGTTCCACACCGTAATAATTTTTTGGAACAGGTATGTGTTCTATGGCAAGCGATGATGTTGCAAATGAAATAGTATTGTTTATATCTTTATCTTGTCCATTGATTATTCTTTCTATAACATCTACCGTTAATGCTGTTGGCGATATTGTATGTAGTCCGAATTCCGTAAAAATATTTTTTCTTTTTGGGTCATATATTCTTGTCAAAACTTTCGGAACGTTAAAGAAAGTTTTTGCAAGTTGTGAAACCATTATATTGGTATTATCATCATCTGTAACAGCGGCAACAAAGTCACATTCTTCTATACCGCCTTCCCGCAAAACATCAACATCGATAGGAACTCCTCTTATGGCATAGCCGGTAAAAGAATTATCCAAACGTGTAAAATTATTTTGATTTAAATCTATTACCGAGACATCATGACCTTTTTTATAAAGACTATTTGCAAGTCCCGAACCTACTTTTCCGCAACCAATAATTAAAATATTCATTTTTTACTCCTTAAAAAAAGTAAATATTATAGTAATTAAACATTCTATTATAATGTACGTTTTTTATTATATATTCTTGCATACAATTTAATAAAATTTATATAGCCATTCTACACTAATTTTTAATATTTTTCAAGTAGATATAATTGTAAATAAATAACAAAAAACCCTCGATTTTTTTATAAAAAATCGAGGGTTTAATTGTTTACACCTGTTTTCTGTTTAAAAATTAAACAGCACGTTCTACCTTACCTGAACGTAAACAACGGGTGCAGGCGTAGATGTGGCAAGGAGATCCGTTTACAACAGCTTTAACACGTCTAACGTTTGGTTTCCAAGCTCTATTAGATCTTCTATGGGAGTGTGATACTTTTATACCAAAAGATACACCTTTTCCGCAAATGTCGCACTTAGCCATGGTCTGCACCTCCTTTTCTTCATAGAATTTGCTTTTTTTGCATTTACTGACTGTAAAATACAAACAAGCGGTAACATTAGTATTCTAACAGTTTTGATTAAAAATTGCAAGTGCTTTTTTAAATTAAATTAAAGTTTTTTATAAAACTAACAATTTAATACTATTTAATAAAGGTTTTTAGCATAAATAACTAAAAATTAATAATTATAATAGTTTAATATCCATAGTATGCGCTCTTTCGGCATTTGTTTCAAGAGAAAGGCAACCTTGCTTATCTTTGAACTCGCCGCTGGTTTCATCGGAGAATGGAGCTGAACCGTTCCATGGCTCTATGCAAACATAATCTTTGTAACCCATACCGAATTTTGTCCAAAAAGCAACAGAGGTAAAATCGGGGAAGTTTACAAATACACCTTTTTCTGTTTTTGGATTAATCAAACTAACTGTTCTTGATTTTAGCTTATCGCAATATACAGCGTCATCTGCAAACATTTCATAGCTTAGTGGGTATGTATCGCTGTCATTTAAAAATTCTCTGCGGTTATTTACGTTAAAGTAACCTTTTCCATTATCATGAACAATAGTATCTATTGTCTCTTTTTGTTCAAATTTAAGTACGTAATCTTGCAAAGTTTCACCATCGTACAAAGGACAGATAAAACCGGGGTGAGCGCCTAGGCAATAGTACATTTTCTTGTCGTCATCATTTTTTACTGTATATATAACTTTCAGATTTGCATCATCAAGTATATATTTCATTGAAAAAGTAAATTTATAAGGATATTTTTTAAGAGTTTCTTCATTGGAACGGATTGTAAACAGCGCGGAATTATCACTTTGCTCACTTACTTCAAATTTTGTAACTTTTGCAAAACCATGTTTTTCCATAGAATATTCCACACCGTCAAATTTAATTTTGTCATCGATTAGCCCACCGACAATCGGAAAAAGAACAGGCGAACAATTTGCCCAAACATCAGGATTGCGTTGCCAGATGTATTCCTGTCCTTTTGGGTCTTTGAACGAAACCAGTTGCGCCCCAAGTAACTCAATAACTGCTGTGTAACCATTATTTTTCAGAACGACATTGTGCATATTATTATCCTCTTTTCTATTAATAAATTGTTACTTTATAAAAAACGTCAGTCTATAAAGCCAACTTTTTTATTTACTTTATTCATTATTCTATGTGAAATAGCTTCTGCTTTTTCCGCGCCTTCACGATAGCATTTTTCAAGATATGCTTTATCAGTCATAAGTTCCTTATATCTGTCTTGAATTGGTTTTAGTTCCTCGCAAACTACTTCGCCTACCGCAACTTTGAAGTCTCCGTAACCTTTTCCCCTAAATTCGTCTTCAATTTCATCAAATGTTTTGCTTGTAAGAGCCGAATATATACCCATAAGGTTATTTATACCGTCTTTTCCTTCTCCATAATGAACAGATGCTTCGCTATCCGTAACCGCGCCTTTAAACTTTTTGATAATAGTATTCGGTTCGTCAAGAATAGAAACGAAAGACTTTGTGTTTGTATCTGATTTTGACATTTTTTTGGTAGGGTCTTGCAGTGACATTACCCTTGCGCCTTCGTTGCTCTTTGGAATAATGCCATCGGGAACGGTAAATACATTTCCGTATATTCCGTTAAAACGATTTGCGATATCACGGGCAAGTTCCAAATGTTGCTTTTGGTCAGCGCCGACAGGCACAAGGTCTGTGCCGTAAAGAAGAATATCTGCCGCCATAAGCGACGGATAAGTAAACAGCCCTGCGTTAATATTATCAGCGTATTTTGCGGATTTATCCTTGAACTGTGTCATACGCGAAAGTTCCCCAAACTGTGTATAGCAATTTAACACCCAAGCAAGCTGTGAATGTGTCGGAACATGACTTTGTATAAAAGCAATACTCTTTTGTGGGTCTATTCCGCAGGCAAGTATAAGAGCATAAGAAGAAAGCGTGTTTTTCTTTAAGGCTTGCGGATCTTGTCTTACGGTTATTGCATGCAAATTTACGATAGAATACAGACAATCGTAGTCAGCTTGCAATTTGTCCCAATTACGTATAGCTCCTATATAGTTGCCAAGTGTAAAAACACCTGTTGGTTGTATTCCTGAAAATACACGTTTTTTTCTCTCTGTCTGTGTTGTCGGCGTAGTGTTTTCACTCATTTTTCATTACCTCTCTTTTTTTAAACATTTTTTCTATTCCTTGTTGAATTTCTTCATTTGTCGGTGTAGAAAAGTTTAGTCTGATGTGGTGAGACTCTGCTTTTTCATCAGTTTGAAAAGCAAAGCCCGGAACTATGGCGATTGATTTATCATAACATTCCTTGCAGAACTCCGATAAATCAATATTATCCGGAATTTTACACCACAAAAATAATCCACCTTGCGGTTTAACATAACTCAAAAAATTGTTTTCATCAAATTTTGCAATAGTATTCTCCATAACTGTAAGCTTATTTTTGTATAGTCTTTGAAGTTTTGCGATATGTAGATTAATATTACAGGTTGTTAAGAATTTTTCACAAATAATTTGTCCCAAAACATTTGTGTGGATATCACTGAATTCTTTTGCAACAACTATTTTTTGTGTGATATTTTTGTGCGCAATAACATATCCCACACGTATGCCGGGCGCAATTATTTTGCTGAAACTTCCCACATATATAACCAAACCGTCCGTATCAAGTGATTTTATTGAGGGTATATGTTCACCTTCAAAACGTAGTTCTCCGTAAGGATTATCCTCTACTATAACAACACCGTATTTCTTACATAGGTTATATATTGCTTTACGTTTTTCGTAGCTTGTTGTATATCCTGTCGGATTTTGAAAATTTGGTACTGTGTAGAAAATTTTTATATTTTTGTGTGTTTTTAAATAATTCTCCATTATATCTAAATCCACACCATCCTGTTGCATTGGAATACCCAAAATTTTTGCATTGTATAGACGGAAAGTATTTAAAGCGCCCACATAAGACGGGTCTTCTGTCAAGACATAATCGCCTTCGTTGAGTAAAACTTTTGCCGAAAGGTCTATTCCCTGTTGAGCGCCACTGACAATCAATATTTCATCACTGTCTTTTATAAGATATTGTTCTCTTGCTGTTATATAATCTTTTATAGCGTAGTTTAGATGTTTTGTTCCTTCGGATACAGAATATTGTAATGTTGTTATAGGGTTTTCGGTAAGAACCCATTGACATATACGTTCTATTTCATCAATAGGAAAAGCCTCTTGCGCGGGGTTTACATCAGCAAAAGAAATAAATTCACTTTTTTTAGAAGCTTTCAAAATTTCTTTAATCGCAGAGGGTTTTACCGCTTGGATTTTATCCGAAAAATTATATTCCATAAAATTTTACTTCCTTTATTATTATTTCATATACAATATTATAACAAAAGTTCGTTCGTTTTTCAATAAATAATAGTTGTTTGTTCATTGTATTTACAAATAATTAATTGAAATAACATAAATATTATAATATAATTATATTATATGTTTATTAACAAAAACTATAAAATAAAAATGTATTTTAGGTATAGAACATATACCGAAAGGAGAACAAAAAATGTCGATGTATACCGGTACAAAGTGTCCTGTATGTGACGCAGAATTTACCGAAAATGATGATGTTGTAATTTGTCCGGAATGCGGTACGCCACATCATCGCAGTTGTTATAACAAAAATGGTCAATGTATAAATATTGACTGGCATAAAGAAGGGAAAGTATGGCAAACTCCAATCAATAATGATAAAAACAGTAATGCAAAGAAGAATACTTCGCTAAGTTATGTGCGTTGCGCAAATTGCGGTACATTTAATCCCGATAATATATCTATTTGCGGTAAGTGTGGCACTCCACTGGCAAATAATTCAATAAAAATAGAAGATCCTGAGGAACTGGAAAACATAAAGAGACTGACAGATGTTTTGTCAGAAGTTTTTAATACACAGGAAAACGAAAAGACAACATTTGATGAAAAAAACGAAGTATCGACAGCCGATCTTGCAGACTTTGTCGGTCAAAATAATTTCAGCTTTTTGATGAAGTTTAATGTTATTCACAGCAGAAACGCCTATCCGTTTAATTGGGCGGCATTCCTATTCGGCTTTCCGTATTTTTTTTATAGAAAAATGTATAAAATAGGCGCAGTGGTAATGGCAATTACTCTGTTATCATTCGTACCGTCGTTTATCGTTTCTTTTAATGCCGTAAACGAAGCTATGCAATCACTCGTTACGCAAAATTTGCCTGTTACGATTGAAAATTTACTATTGTCTATGCAAAATATTCTTCCCGCAATGACAGTAGCTTCTCCACTGATAACAATTTCAAATCTTTTAAATTTTGCAATTCGTATTTTTTGTGTAATGTTTTTTAATAGACTTTATCTAAAACACTGTATAAATAAGATAAGCAAAATACGTAAAACCTTTGGCGAAAACGTAAGAGAGAAATCTCCGCTTACTTCATCTTCGTTTGTACAGACACTGAGGGTCAACGGTGGAGTAAATCCTCTGTCAGTAATACTTTCGATAATGATTTATTATTTGATATTTGTTATTATTTCTTTTGTAATATCTTTCGCTATGTTACTTGTTTAATATGTTTGTAAATAAAATATAAGCAGAATGGAGAATTTTTATGGAAATAAGAAAAGCTGTCATTCCAGCGGCAGGGCTGGGGACACGTGTATTGCCGGCAACCAAAAGTATGCCGAAAGAAATGTTGCCGATTGTTGATAAACCTGCTATCCACTATATTGTAGAGGAAGCTGTACGTTCCGGCATAACAGATATACTTATTGTTACAAGTCGCGGAAAATCAAGTTTAGAGGATTATTTTGACCGTTCGCCTGAATTGGAAGATAAACTTTTAAAAAGCAACAAGACAGATGCTTATAATCAAATGCTTGAAATAGCAAATATGGCAAATATACAGTTTGTCCGTCAACAACAACCACTCGGACTTGGTCATGCCATACTATGCGCAAAAAGTTTTGTGGGAAACGAGCCTTTTGCAGTATTGTACGGTGATGATGTTATTATTTCCCCAAATGGTTATGAAACAACAAAAGAACTCTGTACAGCATATCAAAAATACGGTAAAGGCGTAGTTGGAATAAAAGAAGTAAGTAAAGAGGCAATTACAAGATACAGCTCTTTGGAAGTTTCACCAATAGAGAGTAATATTTTCAGCGTAACAAATATGATAGAAAAGCCTTCTTTCGATAAAGTTTTATCGTTATATTCTATTTTGGGCAGATGTGTATTGCCACCCGAAATTTTTGATATTTTGGAGAAAACGCCCGTAGGCGCAGGCGGAGAGATACAGCTTACAGATGCTATGAAAGTACTTGCAACCACAGTCGGTATGACAGGCGTGGATTTTACAGGCAAAAGATACGATATGGGTAACAAACTCGGTATTATGGAAGCAGCGGTAGAAGTTGCGTTAAATCATAATGAAATAGGTAATGATTTTAGGGAATATCTTAAAAAATTAATTAAGCAACTATAAAAAAAGCGTCTGATATGATTTAGTCATACCAGACGTTTTAAAGTTTGTTTATATTTAATTATTCACCCAAAAATACTTTTGAAAGGGTAACAGGTTCTACTACCTTGCCGTCTTTATATGCGCGCATATTTCCGGAAGCAACTTCATCTATCAGCAGAACTTCATTATTGTTATAACCGAACTCATATTTAATATCATATAGTTCCATACCTTTTTTGGCGATTTCTTCAGCAACTGTTTTTGTTATTGTCTGTGTCAATTTCACAGTATCTTCATATTGTTCAGCTGTCATAACGCCAAGCGCTATTAAACCTTCACGTGTAACAAGCGGATCACCCAAAGCATCATTTTTGAATGTAAATTCCACATAATACGGTAAATCATCGCCTTCGTTTATGTAGTCATTATATCTTCTGTAAAAACTACCAACAGCCTTTAATCGACAAATTACCTCTAATCCTTTACCAAAAGGTTTAGCAGGCAATACTTCCATAGTACCTTTTTCTATATCACAATCTACATATTGTGTTTTGATACCTTGTGAATTTAAAAGTTCAAAAAAGTATTTTGACATTTTTAAATTTTGTTTGCCAATACCTTCAATGGATAGACCTACTGTATTTGCGCCTGGGTCAAATACACCGTTTTCGCCTGTTACTGTATCCTTAAAATCAAGCATATAGTTACCGTTTGGCAACTCATAAACATCTTTTGTTTTGCCTTCGTAAATCTTTTTCATAACAATAACCGTCCATTCTGCCATAATAGGCTGTATTAAATTTTTGTGAAATAAAATATGCTATCTGTATTTTGTTTTTGAAAATATAAACAAATTATAGAGTTATAATCAATAAAAATAACAGTATAGCACCATCTTTGTTATTATAACATTTAAAAAAAATACGCACAATGTCAAATTTTACAAAAAAAATCTATATTAAAAAATTTTTTCAATTTATTTGTAAAAAATAAATATATATTTTTAAACTATATTACTATTTTAAAAGCACGTTAAAGTAAAAAACAAAAGACTTTTGGGAATAACACTTGAAATTTGTCGATAAATTATGTACAATTAATAATATGTGTTAGTTGTTATTATTTTGTTACGGAGGACTATTTTATGGCAGTTGTTATTTCGGTTTCCAATCAAAAAGGCGGTGTGGGAAAAACCACTTCTACGTATGCGCTCGCATCGGTTTTTACAACTGTTGGATATAAAGTATTGTCTATTGATTTAGACGGACAGGGCAACTTGACATTTGCTTTAAACGCCGACTCAGAGAACAGTAAAACATCTTATGATGTTTTTTGCGGTGATGATATAGAAGTAGCCATACAACATACACACTCGGGAGATATCGTTCCCGCAAATATTTTACTTAGCAGTATAGAACTGGAGTTTACAGGACGTGGCAGAGAGTTCATATTAAAAAAAGCAATAGAAAAAGTTCTCAATAAATATGATATTATTTTGATAGATTCCCCGCCGGCATTAAGTATTTTGACAATTAATGCATTTACCGCATCTGACTGTGTACTTGTTCCTATGCAGGCGGATATATTCAGTTTGCAGGGACTTGCGCAATTATATGATACTATTTCACGTGTACAAAAGTATTGCAATCCAAATCTGAAATTTGCCGGAATGTTCCTTACCCGATTAACGTTTCGTACAAATTTTGCTTTGGAAGTAAGAGGGACAGCACAAATGATAGCAGACAGTTTGCATATTCCGCTACTGCAAACACAGATTAGAAACAGCGTGACTATTTGTGAAGCCCAATCACGACAGGTAAATCCGATGAAAGATTATTCTACAAGCAGTGTTATGCTCGATTATTGCAAACTTGTAAACGAACTTATTGAAAATGGTATTCTGGGCGATATAATAAAATAATAATAATTGAAATGAGGCGCTATTAAAAAATGGCAGGACAAAGGAAGTTTCCCAGTAAAGAAGCAATGTTTAGAAAAATAATGCCATCATCAATGTTGCTTTCAGAAGATGATGACAATATGAGTGCAAATGCAGTCAATATTGATAACGAAAACTTATCATCTGTAAATGTTACTGAAAAAGTTGAACCAAAAACAAAAAGACGCCCACCTCTTAGAAGTAAAATCTTACTTACAGGTGAAGATGATATAAAACCAACAATTATATTAAAAGAGGATACGGAAGAAAACGAAATGTATAATATTGAAGAAAAAACAGAAACAACTGCGGACGAACAAATAATGGATTTTGATAAAAAACCTGAAGAAATATCATTTGAAGAAGAACATATTTCTGACGAACAAATAATGGATTATGATAAAAAATCTGAAAGAACATCATTTGAAGAAGATGACACTTCCGACGGATTGATAATGGACTTTGATATAAGAAATGACAAGCCAATATACAAAGAAACTGTCGCAAGAACCATAAGTGTAGAACAAAATACTGAAACAAACAATAGTGAGCCTGACAAACCTGAAACTGTAAATGTTATAGAATTGCTGATAAATGACAAAATTGATGTTGCTATGACAAAATTTAATTGTTGTACTTGCAGTGGTTGTCGTGATGAAGTTTATAATATAGCGTTAAATTCTTTGGAAAGCAAAATAATAGAAAATAAACCTGATAAAATTACACTTGCTATGAATGACCATGGAACAAGCGGCGCTGTAACGACAGCATTGGTACAGGCAATTATCAAGGTAAAGACAAATCCGACACAATGTAAAAAGTAAAATTTTCATATAGTTTATTTCATAAGCTACCGTATAGGGCAAACAATTTTTTTATTAATATAATAAATATTAGAATAATTTTTTTATTAATTGGCTTAAAATGTAACATTATGTCGTTTTTTTGTGTTATAATAAATCTATCTTTATTGTTTTATTACATAAATATAATTTTCTTGTATATTTAGGTATTTATATTTATTTTGATTTTTATGAATAAAAACAAACAAAAATATACACCTTAATTTATGAGTATTAACTTTTTAATATAATATTAAGATAAAGGAGAGTTGTTATGTTTAAAAAACGAAATATAATAAAAAGAACTTGCGCCGTATTTTTGGGAATAGGACTATTGGCAACATCTTCATTGACGGCTTATGCGAGAACATATAGTGATATAGATTATATTATGAGTGGTATAAAAATAAATATCCCCCAAACACTCAAAATTGCCTCACCTACCCAAAACGTTACAACTACGGCAAGTAATTACTATATAACAGGAACAAGCAATCCGAACTATAATTTAACCTGTAACGGATATAATGTTTCGGCTGTTGGTAAACAAGGGACATTTGCAACTTATGTTGATTTGGATTACGGTGTAAATACATATACGTTTGAACAAGATGACGGAAGTACTGCCACTGTAAAAATTACACGTAGTGGCTCGGGAGGGACATCAACTACGAACTCACTTTCAAAATTAACTCCTGAATATAAAAGCGCTTTTGTTTCGGGGGAAGAAGTAACGCTTACTTGTGTTGCGCCAAGTGGTTCGAGTGTTACAGCGACACTTATGGGTGAAACATACAGCTTGCAGCCTGTTGCTATCGCAAGTGACGGAGTTCCGGCAAACTATAAAACCGTAATTACTGTTCCGTATGTCAGCAGTATAAAAGATGCGGGTAAAATTAAATATACAATGAAATATAACGGAAATACAAAAACATATAACTCGAGCGGAAACGTGCTTATTTATCCGCCAAATTCCACGATTTATGTTCAGGTGAGCGAACCAACAACGCCTATACACAACGTGCATAATGATATAAACAATGTAATGGGAGCTGTAAGACAAGGCGGAGTTGATTATGTTGTTGACCAAACAAGTGATAAATATAAACTTTCCTGTGGCGGTTGGATAGCAAAAAACGGCGTAGAGCCTATACAGAACGTAAAAGTAACAAATAACGTAGATGAGATAAATTTTACAAGGACTATGAACGGAGAGATGATTACATTTACCGGTTCTGCCCGTCCTCTTGTTATCAGTTCGCAAACAAGTGACTCAATAGAACTGAAAATGTACCATACAAAAGGGATTACTTCTTTACCGTCAAGCATAAATAACAGTAAAGTTATTAAATCCTATGATGTTGTTGAAAAATCAGATTATACATTTTTAACTATTTATTTAAAAGATAAAATCAGTGGTCACGTTGTAGAGTATAATGACAATACAATATCTCTATATATAAAATATCAGGCAAGGCTTTCATCTGACCCAAATAAACCATTAGAGGGAATAACTATTGCCATAGATCCGGGGCATGGAGGTACTGACCTCGGCGCAACTGGTGTTACACATACATCAGGCGACAGTGAGTGTCACATTACAGCAAATACAGCCATTGCATTAAAACGTCGTTTGGAAGGCTTGGGCGCAACTGTAATTGTTGCAACCATTGAATCTGACAGAAAAACCCCTTATGAATACCGAATGGAACCTGCTTTTTTTCATAGAGCCGATATGTTTATGTCTTTGCACTGTAACTCGGTTGGCGGAGATGCCAGAAAAGCACAGGGCACAGAAATCTACTATTACTATGGAAGGCACAAGCCCGCTGCCGAAAGTATTTTGGATAATATAATTGCGCATACGGGAAGAAAAAGAAGAAAGGCATTACAAAGTGTGTATAGAGTAACATATAACTCACTTGCTCCCGCTATGCTTGTGGAGATGGGTTTTGTATCTACTCCTATGGAATACGATGAAATGAATTCAAGGCAAGGTATTTTCAATACTGTTAACGGAATAGCAGACGGTATAATAGAATATTTCAGACAAGTATAATAAGATAACAAAAAAAGTAGTCAACGATAACTTTCCATGAGCTATTGTTGGCTACTTTTTATTTATTAAAATTATTTGACTATTTAGAATAATCCGCTTATTTTGCCGTTAATATCAATATCAATGTTATTTGATGCAGGTGTTTTAGGCAGTCCGGGCATAGTCATTATGTCTCCTGTCATAACTACAACAAAGCCTGCGCCGTTTGATAATTTAACATCACGTACGGTAATTCTGAAATTTGTCGGACGACCCAGCGCATTTTGATTATCAGATAATGAATACTGTGTTTTCGCTATACATACAGGTAACTTGTCACCACCAAGTTTTGTAATTTCCGCAATGGCTTTTTTTGCGCTTGGCGCAAAGTCCACGCCGTCGGCGCCATAAATTTCTTTGGCTATTTTCTCCGTTTTTTCTTCTATTGTCAAGTTTTCGGCAATATACAGTGGTTTGAATGTATTTTCTTTTTCACAGGCTGCAATAACTTTTTTCGCAAGATTTATACCACCTTCTCCACCTTTTGCAAATACTTCCGAAAGAGCAAAGTCTGCGCCATGCTCTGCGCAGTATTCTTCTATTGCGTTAAGTTCGGCATCGCTGTCTTGTAAAAATCTGTTGATAGCGACAACAACAGGTACACCGTAGCTTTTCATATTGTCTATATGAGCGCCCAAATTGCAAAGACCTTTTTTCAGCGCCTCTACGTTTTCTTCGGTAACCATATCTTTCTTTACGCCACCGTTATATTTTAGTGCGCGGACAGTGGCAACCAAAACAATACAGTTAGGTTTTAAGCCGCTTACCTGACACTTGATATCCATAAATTTCTCAGCGCCCAAATCTGAGCCAAAGCCTGCCTCCGTAACTGTATAGTCACCGATTTTAAGCGCTAATTTTGTTGCGCGGACAGAGTTACAGCCATGCGCAATATTCGCAAACGGGCCACCGTGCATTAGGCAAGGCGTGCTTTCAAGAGTTTGTATAATATTAGGTTTCAGCGCGTCTTTTAACAGTACAGTCATCGCGCCTTCTGCCTTTAAGTCTTTTGCAAAGATAGGTTCACCGCTATATGAATATGCAATAAGAATATTGCCGAGTCTTGTTTTTAAATCTTCCAAATCTTTTGCAAGACAAAGAATTGCCATAACTTCACTGGCAACAGTTATCTGAAAACCGTCTTCACGCGGAACTCCGTTGATTTTACCGCCCAAGCCTACGTTTATATAACGCAACGCTCTGTCATTCATATCCATACATCTTTTAAATAAGATTTTGCGTTGGTCAATGAGCAGTGAGTTTCCTTGTTGCAAATGATTGTCTATTAATGCGCACAACAGATTATTTGCCGCTGTTATTGCATGCATATCCCCTGTAAAGTGTAGATTAATATCCTCCATAGGTACAACTTGCGCATATCCGCCACCGGCAGCGCCGCCTTTTATACCAAAGACAGGACCGAGAGAAGGTTCACGCAGAGCGAGCACGGTTTTCTTTGACAATTTGTTCATAGCGTCTGCAAGACCTATTGAAGTAGTTGTTTTTCCTTCGCCCATTGGGGTAGGATTTATTGCTGTAACAAGAATAAGTTTTCCATTAGGCTTATTCTCAACGGATTTTATATAATCTTCACTAATTTTTGCCTTATACTTACCGTAATGCTCCAAGGCATCAACAGGTATTGACAGATTTTTTGCCACATCAGAAATATTTTGCATTTTTGCACTTTGTGCAATTTCAATATCACTCATCATAATAATCAATCTCTCCTTTGGTTCAATTAGTATTATATTTTATATATTATCATAAATATATATATATATACAATATATAAAATAAACAAAGATATAAAA
>JAHHTQ010000021.1 GCA_020024555.1 Angelakisella sp. | reverse complement strand
CACATCATCGTCTGAATTACTGGTATTCAGTTTATCCCACAATGTAAGATTATCGCGCGCAGATACATAGTATATTGATTGTGAAGTTTTTTTTGACACACTGCAATCGCCGTACATAGAAACAGTGACCTATTGCAATATTTATCTTATAACTTTTATATTAGCTTTTTTCAACGCTTTTTTCAGCGAAGGCGCAATTAACGAAGCAAAAACTATCGCTATCACAGCATTAATACCAGATGCCACCATTTTTGGCATAACAGCAACCGCCGCCGCAGAAAATACGCTGCCCGCAAGCATAAGATTAATTACACTCTTTACAAAATACAAAAATGTATAACTAACCGAGCCTATGGTTGCCGCAACTATTGTTCTGAGTATGCTTGTATCTTTTTTCTCTACTTTTACCGAATAATCAGCATTTACTGTAATCTTTGTAGTGTTATGGTTTGCTATAACACCGCAAATATACGCCATCAAGAAAAAGTTTAAAAGCGTAGTTGGCGCAGACGCTATAAAACGTGGGTTTGTTAAATCAAACAAAAACGAACCTATACCCGAGGCAAGTCCTCCACGTAAACCACCAAACAAAAGTCCGGATAATATACAAAATACATTTGCAACTTTAAGCATTGTTGTTCCTGTTGGTGTAGGTATCTCAATTTTAAAGAAATATGTTGTTACGAAAACAACAGCCGCCATTAAACCCACCACCGCAAAATCGTATATATTAAACGGTTTCTTTTCATATTGTCCTGCCATTATCAGCGCCAATTTTTCTGTATTAAATTTCTGCGCGCGTTTATAAGCAGTACAAACATCATAAAAATAGAAACTTAAAAATACAGCTCCGAAAATTATTTGCAAAATTAAAAATATCGCTTGCGTCTGCGGAGTAACCTCAGCCACTTTTAAACCGATAAAGGTTTTTGCAAAACTGATTGTATAGTTAGGAATACTCAGTCCCACAAACAATAAGCCCAATATAAATTTTGCCACACCTGACGGCACTTTTCCCAGCATAAATCTATCTACACCAAAAATTCCCAATATAACAGACGATATAAATACTGCGGTGGGGTCCTTATGGTTATAGTTATAAACATCTTCCTTTTTTTCTTCTTTAAGTGTTGATAACTTTGTTTTTAATGCTTTTGCAGAACCTTCTGCTATGTTCCTTTGGTTAATCAGTACATAATTTTCAATCTCGTTTGTACTCATAGTTCTTCCCTCTCAATAAATTCACAATATTAAGAGTTTTACAATGTTTCATACCCTTGCGGAATTTCGCTGAATGACGTTATCAGCCATTTCAGCGCCTCCTCCATCATTACTCCTTCACGGGTAGGCGTGCTGTAACTGTATGTAGTCTTTATGGCTATTTCCACAAAACGTGTTGCCCTGTCAACTGCCATAGGTAAGCTGTCGCCACACATCACCGCCGCTGTAAGCACTGCCGCAAAAATATCCCCTGTTCCGGGATAACTTACAGGCAAATGTTGCGAACAACTTTTCCAATATGTACCGTTATCGCTGTCGTAAGAAATATTCGCATATTCGCCTGTTGCGAGTACCACTCCTGTTATAACAACTTTTTTAGGGCCTTTTGACGAAAGCTTTGCAAGCATTGTCCTTGCCTGCGCTGTTGTCAATCTGTCCATTGGCATATTCTCATTTAGAATAATACTTGCCTCTGTCATATTCGGAGTTATTATATCAGCGCTCTTTACAAGTTCACATATTCCGTCTACAAGCTCATTTGTAAAAGAGCGGTATAGCTTTCCATGATCACCCATAACAGGATCTACCACTTTTAAGGCATTATCAAAAAATTTAAAATATTCCTTGCAATGTTCTACCTGTTTTACGGAATTTAAGTATCCGGTATAAACGCAATCCATTTCCAAATTTAACTTTTTGTAATGCTCCAAAGTACCGATTACATAGTCTGTCAAGTCCACCGCCGCTACTTCGCCGAAGCCACCTGTATGTGTTGATAAAACAGCAGTAGGCACAGGACAAACCTGTACGCCCATTGCTGACATTACAGGCAAAATAACAGACAATGAACATCTGCCAAAACCTGATAAGTCATGTATTGCCACTACTCGTTTATGTTTTTTTGTAAACATTGTACACCTCTTATTATTATTATAATCTTTAAAATCTTATTGTTGCAAATTAAAAATTTTCTTATAAAAAGCACAAACATTTGTGTATTACTAACATAAAAATTATTTATTGTACATAAATTTTTATTAAATTTTTATTATGTGATTTCCGTGTTTATTCTAATTTTTTTATTGTTCATACAAAATAAACATATTTATACTACTAAAACTATATAGTTTGTGCAATAGGTAAAATTTTGTTTTACTGTATATATTTTCTATGAGTTATTTAATGTATATATGGATAATATAATAGTGTCGATATATAACAATATCAAAAATCAAATAAAAACTTTTAATTGATTTTCATATATTGATATTGAAAATTTATTGACACTTTTATCTTCGGAGGTATTGAAATTTATGAAGAAAACAGCTGTTACCGCAACAACTATCGGTATAGCGACAGCGGCTCTTACAATGGGTACTGCTGCTGTTATGCTGAAAAATTCCCCTAAATCAAAAAAACGCGCTTTAAAAAAGGCCGCAAAAAAATCTATGAATCAAGCAATAACTGCCATTAACGGTATGGTAAATGGTGTAACATCGGCAATGATGAAATAAAATCCTTGCAAAATCCTCCTAAAATAGTTTTTTTGAATACTATTCTTTATCTTCTTTACTTTTTAACAAGGTGAGCATCATTCTGTGGATTGTTTTTTTAACAGAACACAAAAAATCCACCAACCACGTAACAATTATTGTTACAAAGCTGTCTTTTTTGACAGCTTACATATTTTTTTCAACATATACACTGTCATATAACCAAGTACTGAAACAATTATTATTGTAGCTCCTGACGGAATATCCAAGATATATGAAAAATATAATCCCAAAAGAGAATAAATCATACCGAACGCTGATGCAAGGAGCATTCTTGTATTTAATTTTTTGCTAAGTAAACTTGCTGTTACCGCAGGTACGGTAAGAAGAGCTATTATTAACATTATACCCGCAACTTTTATTAAAATTACTACTGTAATTGCAATCAGTACCAAAAGTAAATATTCCATAAATACAACAGGCAGACCCTTTATCTGCGCGAATACATCGTCAAACAGATATGTTTTCCAGTAAGGATAGAAAGCAAATATTAAAAATATTGTTATAACAGTAAGCATTAGAATTATATTCACATTGCTTTTTGTAACAGATAAAATATTTCCGAATAAATATGAATTCATATCAGGCGGGTACCCTGAACTTAGACTCACGCTTATAATGCCGACAGCCATACCCAGCGACCAAAAAATTCCCAGCGCAACTTCACTGTTTTCTTTATTCTTTCTTTTAATATATCCAAGTCCGAGTGATGCTATCAATGAAAAAACAACTGCGCCAAACATAGGTTCATATCCAAGCAGATAGGCGAGACCTACCCCACCATAAGCAGTATGCGCTATTCCCCCACTCATCATTATCAATTTTTTTTGTACTATTATTACACCTATTATTCCACATACAATACTTGCAAAAATTGCTGTGAACACTGCATTTTGCAAAAATTCATACTTAAAAATTGCATTTAACATTTATGTCCCCCCTCATTACAGTTACAATGTGTGTGCGTGGAAAGTACCCTGTGCGGTACGCCATGCGCTATCAAATCCACAGGACAACCAAACATTGAGTTTACTGTCTCCTCGGTAAGTTTCGGCTCACCATGGTATACCAATGTTTTATTTAAACAGGCTATACTATCCACTTTTTGAGAAACAGCCATTAAATCGTGCGTGACAAGTATTATTGTTTTTTTTGTATGAAGTTTATCCAATAATCCGTATATTGTTTCACGAGATGCCGGATCTACGCTTGCGGTAGGTTCGTCAAGCAAAAGTATCTGAGGATTTACAGCCATTGCCCTAGCTATCAATACTCTTTGTATTTGTCCTCCCGAAAGCTCATTCATCTGCTGTTTTGCAAGGTCTGCTATTCCCATTTGTTCCAATAAATGTAACGCCATTTCTTTTTGCGCATTTGTATATTTGTAAAAAATTTGCAATGAACTTTTTTGCATTCCCGTTAAAACAACTTCAAGCGCTGTTATCGGAAAAGATTTATCCTGCATAGAAAACTGAGGGACATAACCTACAAGCTTTCTTCCGTCTTTTATACTTTTACCGCATATCGTTATACTGCCTTTCGCAAGTGGAAGCAGTCCCAATATTGATTTTAAAAGCGTTGTTTTGCCACCTCCATTTTGTCCCAATATGCAAAGATATTCTTTTTCTTTTACGCTCAGATTAATATTTTCCAGCGCTGTGTGGTTATTGTCATAGTTTACAGTCAAATTTTCTATTTTTAAAACTGTATTGCTCATCTTTTCTCCCTCTTTTTTTATATTATTAAAGCTTTATACCAATATAAATAAATATTGTATCACTATTTACTTCTATTTACAACTTTCCTTTATTATATTACAAAGAAAACCAAAGACTTTATTTACTTTAAAAAGTCTCTGGTTTATATACTATTCTATATTTATTCTTTCAATTTTTGTTGCCTTATATGTTTTATCATCAATGTTTATAACAGCGCCACTCATTCGCACATTTCCGTTATCGCTCTCAAATCTTGTCGGTAAATTTGTTGTAAAACGTTTTAACGCGCTTTCAAAAGTTACGCCAAGGGAAGAATTAAAGCTGCCACACATACCGATATCTGTTATATAAGCCGTTTGTTTTGGAAGTATTCTCTCGTCTGCCGTCTGTATATGCGTATGCGTTCCGTATACCGCCGTTACCTTGCCGTCCAACATATATCCCATACACAGTTTTTCACTGGTTGCCTCTGCGTGAAAATCAACCAATATTATTTTTGCATCTATTTTAGGCAATAAACTATTAATTGCGGAAAACGGGTTTTCAAAAGCCCCTTCAATATTTGTCATACCGCATAAGTTGATTACAGCTATTTTGGGTTTTGACGGTGTGTCGTATATACAATATCCTCTGCCGGCCGCGCTTTTATGAAAATTACAAGGTCTGCAAATATACTCATTTTCATCTAAATATTCATATATCTCCCGTCTACGCAAACCATGATTTCCAAGCGTTATTATATCTGCGCCCGCACCAAAAATTTTTTCTGCCGAATTTGGCAAAATGCCATTCCCTTCTGCCGAATTTTCCCCGTTTACTACTGTAAAATCTATATTATATTTGTTTTTTACTTTTCTCAAATTTTCACATAAAAAATTTGTACCATTATTACCAACCACATCACCTATTACAAGTATATTCATTTTGTTCCCCTTCAAACTTTAAAATAGTAATACAATTTATTATTATAACCTATACTTTTGCCTTGTACAAGTAAAAATATAAGCTTTTTATCAATTAATTATATAAAAAATATTAACAATTGGTATTATACTTGAAAGTAACATTAAAATATGTTACTATTTGTTATGAATTACTTTTATAATTATGTAATAAAAATTTAAAATAAACAGAGGATTATATGGATATAATAAATATAGTACTTGTAGAGCCACGTATACCTCAAAATGTAGGTAATATAGCAAGAACATGCGCTGCCACAGGCGCGCGACTTCATCTTGTAAAACCTTTTGGATTTACAATCGATGATAAACACTTAAAAAGAGCAGGACTTGATTATTGGGACTATTTGGATATAAGCTATTATGACAATCTAGATGACTTCTACAAAAAAAATTCTGATATAACAGTATATTACTTTACAACAAAAGCAAAACATATTTATTCTGATGTGAAATATCCAAACCAAGTATATCTTATGTTTGGCAGAGAAGATATGGGGCTACCGGAAGAACTGTTGCTTCAAAATGAAAGTACCTGTGTAAGAATGCCTATGAAATATGGTTTGCGAAGTTTAAATCTATCAAATACAGTAGCTATTGGAACATACGAGGTTTTACGCCAATGGAATTTTCCAAAACTTCAAAATTTCGGAGAACTGCATAAATACAAATGGGATAAATGATGTTTCACGTGAAACAATTATCGGAGGAAAATGTGAGAAAAAGCAAAACAACGATTTTTTTTATTTTTATTGTAATACTTTCAATGATTTTTTCAGGCTGTGGCAATACAATTTTAAAAGTGGAAAAAAATGATATTCACAATAATAATATAGAATCATCAACATCAAACAAAATTGAGACCAATAAAAATATTGATAAAATTAAAATTCCATATTATGAAAATGATACTTTAAATCCATATAAATCGGAGACTTTACACAATTTCATTTTAAATACGCTTATATACGATTCACTGTTTATCCTTGACACAGCAGATAATCCTATTCCTCTAATTGCAATAAGTATTACAAAACTGCAAGATGGACATTTGATTGCAATAGATACTGAACAGAAATTCAGCGATGGGTCAAGTATCACAGTAGATGACGTTCTATATTCATTTAACCTTGCAAGAGAACATAAATATTATGGACCTCCATTAAACAATATAGACAATATTGAAAAAATAAGTGAAAATACATTTAAAGTTTACTTAAAAGAACCCGATGTATATTTTTCAAAATGCTTAACATTTCCGATTGTAAAACAAAGTTCAAGTAAAGAATTACCGATAGGGTCAGGCAGATTTGTTCTTGACTCCACTCAAAAAAAATTAATTGCATCAACCACTACACACAGAAAAGTTAAAACTATAAAAGAAATAGAACTTGTTCCAACTGTTAATGAAGAAACTTTAAGTTTTGCATTAATGGATAACAGCATTGATGTTATGTACAGTGATTTGCAATCAAAATTTAATTTAGGTGTCGGAATAGGATATAAACAAATTCCGATTAGCAATTTAATCTATTTAGGCGTCAATCCTTATGTGGTCAATGACGATATTCGAAAATTAATAAGTATGAATATCGATAGAGAAATGATATCACGTACAGCCTATACAGGATTTGCCAAACCAACTTTTTTCCCAATCAAAACAGATAACTATAATAAAGATATTTATAATTTGTTTAATTTGGAAGAAGCCTTACTAAAACAGGGATACAGAAAAAACGAAAATAACAGATGGATTTTTAACGATAAATATGTTACAATAGATATATTGATTAATAAAGAGAGTTTGGACAAAACTGTTATAGGTGAATATTTGCAAAAAACTCTTACAAATATGGGTTTTGAATCAACGCTACGCAAAGTTTCATATAACGAATATATAAATAATATCAATAACGGTAATTATGGAATATATGTAGCTGAGATGAAATTATCTCCAAATAATGACTTAACACAATTATTATCAAACAAAAATATTGACTATTCCACATTTTATCCAAATATTATAAACTCTTACAGAGAAATGAAATCAATCAAAGATAATGAAGAACAATTTAAATTAACCTTTACAGAAGAACTGCCGGTAATACCACTGGTATTTAGACGTGGAGCGCTGTGCTATTCACGTGATTTTTCTGCAAATATAGTTGCAACTGAGCAAGATATATTTTATAATATAGAAAACTGGTAATATAATAAATGAACATAAGGAGGTATAATTTATGATAGGTTTTCAAAATACACAAGGTACTGTTGAGGTTTCTCAAAAATATTTTGCACAATTAATTAGCAAAGCAACATCGGAATGTTTTGGTGTTTCCGGAATGGTTGATTCTCCATATAACGGAATGTGCAACTATGTAAGCAAACATAAATTTTTCAATAATGGTGTAAAAGTTCATACTTCAAACGGAAAATTAATTGTTGACTTGCACATAGCTGTTACTTTCGGAATCAATATTGAAGCCATTGTAAAAAGCATTGTACACAAAGTTCGTTATACAGTCGAAGAAAATACTGGTTTTGAAGTAGGCAAAGTAAATGTATTTATTGACGCTATGACATCAGCTGAATAATGAAAACTTATATGTTTAATATCCTTTAACCAAAAACAGTAAAGGATTAAATATAATGGTTTCTAAAAAGAAAATTTTAAATACCCTTAGATTGCGGTATTAAAGGAGAGATTGAATTTTGATAAATGGAAAACTATTGAGAGATGCTATAATCTCCGGTGCAAATAATATATATAACGAAAGACAACGCGTAGATGCCCTTAACGTATTTCCTGTTCCGGACGGTGACACAGGTACAAATATGAGTATGACTATGAATGCCGCAAAGACAGAACTTTTGACTTTGCCGGATAATTTGACAGTAGCCGAAGTTGCCCACAAAACATCATCAGCGCTACTGCGCGGAGCAAGGGGAAACAGCGGTGTTATTACTTCTCTGCTATTTCGTGGATTCAGTAAAGGTCTGAAAGACAAAGAAACCGCAACAGTAGAAGACTTAAAGTATGCCCTATCTCTTGGTGTGGCAGCTGCATACAAAGCCGTTATGAAACCAACAGAGGGAACAATGCTTACCGTTGCCCGTATTGCATCGGAAAATTTGACAAATGCGGATACAAGCAATATGTCAACAACAGAAGCATGGAATTTTATGCTTGAACAAGCCGAAAAAACACTTGCGGAAACTCCGGAAATGTTACCTGTTCTAAAAAAAGCAGGTGTCGTTGATGCCGGTGGCGCGGGTATATGCTGTATATATAAAGGTATGCAAAGCGTATTTAACGGTAATGGTATAATAGCAGTAGAGGGTAACGATACTACTGCCACACAAAATGTAAAAGTTGAAGATATTGAATTTATTGATGAATTTGACGGTGGCGAAATTGTTTTTGGCTACTGCACAGAATTTATTGTTCTAAAAGATAAAGAACACGAAAAAGATCCACTTTTACTACGTGCATACTTAGAATCAATCGGTGACAGTGTTGTTGCGGTTGATGATGATGATATTATTAAATGTCATGTTCATACAAATGACCCCGGACTTGCATTGCAAGAAGCTCTAAAATTCGGTATGCTTACAAAAATGAAAATAGAAAATATGCGTGAGCAATTTGCGGACAGACAAAAACAAAAGAAAGCAGAATCATTAAAGCAAGTACCTGTTGATCCTGATGTTCCGTTTAGCTTTGTTGCTGTTGCGGCAGGTAGCGGTGTGGAAAATCTATTCACAGACCTAGGCGCAACGCATATTGTCAGCGGTGGTCAAACTATGAATCCGTCTACATCTGATATTTTGACAGCGATAGAAGCTTGTCCCTCGCAAAACGTTTTTGTTTTACCAAATAACAAAAATATTATTATGTCAAGCGAACAAGCAATAAAACTTACAACAAGAAATGTTGTGGTAATTCCTACGCGTACTATTCCACAAGGACTTAGCGCAATGCTTAACTTTGACCCTGATGCGGATATGGACACAAATACTATCAATATGAAGAATGCTATTGATAATGTTGGAACAGGTCAAATTACATTTGCCGCCCGCGACAGTGACTACGATGGACACAAAATCAAAAAAGGTGAATTACTCGCGCTGGAAAACGGTAAAGTGAGCTTTACAGAAACAGACCTTGTCAAATGCGCCGTTAAACTTACAAAAGCGCTATTAAAGAAAGACAGTAGCTTTGTAACCCTTATCTACGGTGAAGATGTAACAGACGAACAAGCCGCTGAAATAGAATCAGCTATTAACGAAAAATTACCGAGTAATATTGATTGTTCACTGGTAAACGGTGGTCAACCTGTATATTACCTAACAATTTCAGTAGAATAATTTTTAAAAATAAAAAGCAAGATATTCCAAAACAAAAAAGTTCGGAAATCTTGCTTTTTTGAATAAATACATAAGGAGAATTTTAACAATGACTGATTATAAAAAATTGCAAAACGGCAGTGACGTTCGAGGTATTGCATTAGATGGCGTAGATGGCGAAAAAGTAAATTTAACTCCCCAAATAGCCTGCGATATAGCATATAGCTATGCGCAATGGCTTGCAAATAAATTAAACAAAAACATATCAGAACTTAAAATAGCGGTTGGTAATGATTCTCGTCTAAGTGGGGAGGCACTGAAAGAGGGTGTAACAAAAGCTCTTTCCTCCTTAAATATTACAGTATATGACTGCGGACTGGCTTCTACTCCTGCTATGTTTATGTCAACTGTTCTTGACGAATTTATGTTTGACGGTAGTATTATGCTTACAGCCAGTCATCTTCCTTTTAATCGTAATGGTCTAAAATTTTTTACAAAAGACGGCGGACTGGAACATGAAGATATCGAAGAAATACTTGCAAATACAAAAGAGACAAATTGTACAGCAAAACAAGACTTTATTAAGCCATGCCATCTTATGACAGCCTATGCAAAACATTTAAGAGAAGTTATACAAAAAGGTATTAACAGTAAAAACAACTATGAAAAACCGCTTATCGGCTTTAATATTGCGGTAGATGCCGGTAACGGAGCAGGCGGATTTTTTGTAAACGATGTTCTTATACCACTTGGCGCAGAAACAAAATTCAGTAGATTTTTGAATCCTGACGGAAATTTTCCTAACCATATTCCTAATCCTGAAAACAAAGAAGCTATGAAATCTATTAAAGAAGCTGTTTTACATGGCAAATGCGATCTTGGTATAATATTTGATACAGATGTTGACAGGGCAGGCGCAGTTGACAGTGAGGGCAACGAACTTTCAAGAAACAGGTTTATTGCTCTAATGTCAGAAATAGTTTCCGAAAACAACAAAGGTTGCACTATTGTTACTGATTCTGTTACTTCTTCACATCTAAAAACATATATTGAAGATAGACTTGGTTGTAAACATCACCGCTATATGCGTGGATACAAAAACGTAATCAATGAGGCTATAAGACTTAATAAAGAAGGTATTGAAACACCTCTTGCAATAGAAACATCGGGACATGGCGCATTAAAAGAAAATTATTTCCTTGATGACGGCGCATATCTTTCTGCAAAAATTATAATTAAACTATATAAACTTCGTGAAGAAAACACAACAATAACAGAGCTGTTAAATAAACTTAGTGAACCAAAAGAAGCAGAAGAACTACGTCTGAAAATAGAAGTGGAAGACTTTAAATCATACGGTCAGCAAGTACTTTCTGATTTAATTGAATATGCAAAAGCCAAAGAAAACTGGATACCCGCAAATGACAATCACGAGGGATTTCGCGCAACTGTAAAAGAGGGTAACGGTTGGTTTTTGGTAAGAATGTCACTACACGATCCACAAATTCCGATTAATATTGAAAGTGATTCTGTTGGCGGCGCAAAAATTATAAGAGACGAACTATATGAATTTATGAAACAATACAATAAATTAAATTTAACAGCTTTTAACAAATAATATTATTAGTGGTTAAAGGAGTGATTTATTATAATTAAAAATATCGTATTTGATATGGGAAATGTTCTTATAAAATATCGTCCTGAAATATATATGCAAAAATATGTTGAGACTTCTGAGCATACCACTTTTTACGATGAAGTATTTCAGTCTTTGGAATGGATACAACTAGATAAGGGTAGTATTTCACTGGAACAGGCTATTGACAGTGTTTGCGATCGACTTCCATTACATCTACACGAGCCTGCCAAAAATGTATTTACAAAATGGTACGAGAAATTGGAACTAGTAGAAGAAATGTTGCCTTTAATAAAAAATTTAAAAGAAAATGGGTATAATATCTATTTACTATCCAATGTAGCAAAAACTTTTCATAACTATAAAGATAACATTCCTGCCATTAAATATTTTGACGGACTGTTTATTTCAAGTGAATATGGCTATTTAAAACCGGAAAAAGAAATTTACATAGCTTTTTTAAATAAATTTAATCTTGTGCCAAACGAATGCTTTTTTATAGACGATATGCCTATCAATATAGAAAGCGCAATAAATGTTGGTATGAAAGGTTGCATTTTCAGAGGTAATGTGAAAAAATTAATTGAAACTTTAAAAAACAACAAAATAAATGTAAGTATATAAGTAGAATAAAACTGTTAAAACTAATAAGTTTTAACAGTTTTATTCTTTGTTTGTTAAAATCTTGTTTCACGTGAAACATTTTATTTGCAAGATTTTTTTTTTGTGATATAATTATACCGTAACATTTTATTATAGTTATAACTATTTGGCACAGGAGGAATAAAATGGGGAAAATAATAGCGATAGCTAATCAAAAAGGCGGGGTCGGCAAAACAACAACGGCTGTAAACCTGACTGCCGGCGTAGGCGCAAATAATAAAAAAACTCTATTAATTGACCTTGACCCACAGGGAAATGCAACAAGTGGTTTTGGCATTAATAAACGCAATATTACTATTTCTTCATACGATGTTTTAATAGGAGACACGTCCATAAAAGATGCAACAATAAAAACCGAATTCAAAAATGTTGATGTTGTTCCCAGTAATATATCTCTTGCAGGTGCCGAAATAGAATTAGTGGAACTTGAAAATCGTATGATGAGACTGCGTGCAAAGTTAGTGGCAATAAAAGATAAATATGACTTTATATTTATTGACTGTCCGCCTTCGCTTGGTCTTATAACAGTAAATGCTCTTTCAGCCGCCGATTCTTTGCTTATTCCTATCCAACCTGAATACTATGCGCTTGAAGGACTGTCCCAGCTTATGAATACTGTAAAAACAGTTAAACGTATGTATAACAGTGACCTTAATATTGAGGGTGTGCTTCTTACAATGTTTGATGCCCGTTTAAATTTAACCATTCAAGTTGTAGAAGAAGTTAAAAAATTCTTTGTAGGCAAAATTTTCAAAACTGTTATCCCACGCAATGTCCGTCTGTCCGAAGCGCCAAGTTACGGTAAACCCATCATTTATTATGACAGGGGTTCAAAAGGAACAGAGGCATATATTCAACTATCACAGGAAATTATTAAATTAAATAAAAAAACTAAATAAAATAAAAATATACAGACAATAATTATACATAGGGGGAAACAAAGTGGCAAAAAAAGGAGGTCTGGGCAAAGGACTTGATGCCTTATTTTTGGATAATGAAACCGAAAATTCCGGCACTCTTGTAAAGCTGAGATTATCACAAATAGAACCAAATAAAAACCAACCACGCAGAACATTTGACATAGACGCTCTTACGGAATTGAGCGAAAGCATAAAAGAGCACGGTATTATTCAACCTATTATTGTTCGCTCATTACCCGGTGGAATATATCAAATAATAGCCGGTGAACGCAGATGGCGGGCATCTAAACTAGCAGAACTTACAGAAATTCCTGCAATGATTATAGATGCCGATGACGAAAAAGTTATGGAGCTTGCTCTTATAGAAAACTTACAGAGAGAAGATTTGTCACCTATTGAAGAAGCCAAAGGCTATAAACAACTTATGGAAACTTACCATTTTACACAAGAGCAGGTTTCAAAAATAGTAGGTAAAAGTCGACCTGTTATTGCAAATTCAGTCAGACTGTTGACGCTGCCGCAAAATGCGCAAAAATATCTTGAAGAAGGAAAAATAAGTTCCGGACACGCAAGAGTGCTTGCCGGTGTTAGTGACACAGTAAAATTAAACCAATTTTTAGATGATATTTTTTTACAGGAACTGACAGTGCGCGAACTTGAAAATCTTGTAAAAAAGACAAACCAGCCAACCACTCCCGAAAAGAAAAATCAAAATTCTTGGGGAAACACTTGGCACAAAGAAATAGAAATAAGTTTGCAAGAACATCTTAATACAAAAGTTAAAATCAGTATTCAAAATAATAAAGGTAAACTTATTATAGATTTTTCTTCAAAAGAAGAACTGGAAGAACTTGCGCGTAGACTTGCGAGTATTTAAACTTACTTATTATTAATTTTTTTATAGAAAAGGAAGAAACATTATGTTAGACTTAAAAGTAATAAGAGAAAATCCTGACAGAGTAAAGAAAGCTATGCAAAACCGTCAAAAACCAATGGACGAAACTATTGACGAAATTCTTAAAATAGATGAACTTCGTCGCAAAATTGCATCAGAGTCAGACAGCAAAAAAGCTGAGCAAAACAAAGCGTCAAAACTAATCCCACAATACAAAAAAGACGGTAAAGACACAACAGAACTAATGGCAGAAATGAAAAAACTGTCAGATGAAATCAAAGAACTTGCCGTACAACTTACAGAACTGGAAGAAAAACAACAAGAACTTGTTTACAGCGTTCCAAATATTCCGCAAGACGATGTTCCTGTCGGTAAAGATGACAGTGAAAATAAAGAACTACGCAAATACGGCGAGCCACGCAAATTTGACTTTGAACCACTGCCTCACTGGGATATTGGCGCAAATTTAGGTATACTTGATCCGGAAACAGCTGTAAAAGTAACAGGTAGTCGTTTCCATTTTTATATGGGACTGGGCGCAAGACTTGAACGCTCTATTTACTCATTCTTTTTAAATACGCATACAGATCATGGTTATACGGAAGTATTGCCTCCATATCTTGCAAATACAGCATCTATGACAGGTACAGGACAACTTCCAAAATTTGCGGAAGATATGTACAAAGTTGAAAACGAAGACTATTATCTAATTCCAACAGCAGAAGTTCCTGTTACAAATATGTATCGTGACAGCATTTTGGAAGGCGCAAAACTACCTTTATCTTACTGCGCATATTCAGCTTGTTTCCGTGGCGAAGCAGGTAGCGCAGGTAGAGATAGCCGTGGACTTATCCGCCAACATCAATTTAATAAAGTAGAACTTGTTAAATTCACAAGACCTGAACAAAGCAATGAAGAACTTGAAAAACTTACAAATGATGCAGAACGTGTACTACAACTGCTTGGACTGCCATACCGTGTCGTATGCCTATGCACAGGTGATGTTGGTTTCAGTAGCTCAAAAACCTATGATATAGAAGTATGGATGCCTTCTTACAACAGATATGTTGAAATTTCAAGCTGTTCAAACTTTTTGGATTTCCAAGCAAGACGCGCAAAAATCAGATTTAAAGACAATATAAAAGATAAAGCGCAACTTGTACACACATTAAACGGTAGCGGTGTCGCTGTTGGCAGAACAGTTGCGGCTATACTTGAAAACTATCAAAATGCTGACGGTTCTGTAACTGTTCCGGAGGTACTTCGTTCATATATGGGCTGTGACATTATTCCTGCGCCTACAAAAGAATAATTAACTTAATTTACTTTAATAAATAAAGAAGAGAGCAAGTTGAGATATTTCTATCCCGACTTGCTCTCTTCTCTGTTTTTATCAATATTATGAAGCTGTAAGTTCAACTTCAATATTTATATATTGCGATTTATTATTAGGTGTTCTACGGAACAAAGTAACTTTTACAGTGTCACCCGGCTTATAATCTTTTAAAATAGATGTGCAAGCAGCCAAAGAATATACAGGTTGGTCTTGTATATGTGTAATTATATCATTTATTCTTGCGCCTTTATTTTCAAGGTCATTACCCTTTGTAAAATCTGTAACTGTAAAGTCTCTTATTATTATCCCCAAAGGAATATTATTAAGTTTTGCTGTAAACGGGTCTATCTCTTGCGCGCTTATACCAAGCATTGCTCTGTCTGTAACTCTGCCGTTTTCAATCAAGTCATTAATAATCGGCATAGCGTCATTTATAGGAATAGCAAATCCCATTCCTTCAAATTCCTGCGCGCTGATTTTAGATGAATTAATACCGATAACCTGTCCATAAACATTTATTAGCGGGCCACCGCTGTTTCCTGGATTTATAGCGGCATCTGTCTGTATACAGTCAAGCGCGTATCCTGCATCACCATTTGAAAGTGTTCTGTTTAGTCCTGATACATAGCCAACTGCCAAACTTTGCGCAAACTGCATACCACCCGGATTTCCTATTGCAACAACTCTTTCACCAACAACAAGTTCATCACTGTTTCCAAATATTGCGGCCGGCAGGTCTGTGCCTTCTATTTTTATAACTGCTAGGTCTGTCTGTCTGTCTGCCCCAACAAGTATAGCTTTTTTATATTCATTATTTGAAAGAACTACCTCTATTGAATTTGCCCTTTCAACAACGTGCGCGTTTGTTATAATATAGCCGTCTTTGCTCATTATAATACCGCTGCCTTCGCTCATTCCCTGACTTTGACCATTTCCTATATTTGCAAGTATACCTACAACACTCGGGGAAACCTTTTTAAATATTTCAGAATTACTTAGTCCTGTTTCAATATATTCACCTGATGTTTCAGGTCTGTTTATAATATTTAAACTTGGTTTTTTTGTTTCTTCTTTATTTTCCGGAAGCGTTTGGCTTTCAGTTGCCTTTTGATTAGAAACATAATTATCATCTATCATACTATATATGCCTACGCCTGCAAAAGCGAGAATAACAACCATTGCTACTGATGTTGCAATTATACCAAATACTTTTAACCCTTTGTTCTTTTTCTTTGGCGCGGTGTTATTGTTATACATATTCTCAAAATTCCAATTATAGTTTGAATGGTGTTGATTTTTGTTCCAATCACTACCGTAATATGACTGTGACGGATTTTGATATGTTGGAATGTTTGGCATATTGGGGTTATAGTAGTTTGGTGTTTCTTGTTTTGGCGCATAATAGTTTGGCGGATAGGACTGCGTATTATTGTTATTGTTATTTGCGGTATATTGCGTATTCGTGCTTTCTGTATTATTTATATCTCCATTTAAATTATTATTTTGCTCATTCATTTTCAGACACCTCTTAAAAATTTTAATTTATAATTTAGTTTTATTATATTTAGAATTATATCCAAAAAATTTAACTAAACTATAAATCTTTAATAAATATTCTTTGCATATAAATTTAAATAATTATTGTTAATATATGACGATTTTTCTAAATTTATTAATATTATTTTATTTGCTTATCTTTTAGAGTTTATTGATTTCAGGAAGAGTATTTTGTTCAGATAAATTTTCTGTCTGTTTTTTACGTTTTGGTTTTTGCTGTTGAACTGACGGTAAAGCAAATACAAATTCGGTATAATTATTTACTTCACTTCTGATAAATATTTCCCCGCCATGCACATTAAGTATGGTTTTTACTATATATAGTCCCAGTCCAACTCCGTTTTTATCTAGACTGCGAGACTTATCGCTTTTGTAAAATCTATCAAAAACCCTTGTTATTTCTTCCGGTGTAATGCCGGAACCTGAGTTTCTTACAGAAACATAAGTTTTATTGTTTTTCTGTACAAAACCAAACTCCAAATAACCATCTTCGTTTACAAACTTAACCGCATTTTCAATCAAATTATATACAACCTGATGTATTAAATCCGCATCTGCGCTGACATAAAACTTTGGAGAATCGAGTCCCCTTACCTCAATATTTTTTTCTTCCAATCTGTTTTCAAACAAAAGTGTTGTGCGAATAATAATATCGGTAATATCGACACTTGTGGGAGTTATTTTAAGTTCGCCTGCCTCTATCTTACTTATATTAAGCATACTGCGTACAAGTCTTGATAATCTCTGTATTTCCGACGAAACAATTTTTAAATAATAGTTTTCTTTTTCGGGTGGAATAGTACCGTCCAATATCCCATCAATAAAACCACCTATTGTTGTCATTGGCGTTTTTAACTCGTGGGAAACATTCGCTGTAAATGAACGTCTTGTTTGTTCCAGTGTTGCAAGTGAAGATGCCATTGCATTAAATGATGCGCAAAGCATTGCAACTTCGTCATCGCCAGAAACAGGAACACGCATTGTAAAATCACCCGTCGCAAAGCGATGCGTAGCCTCCAACATTTCCTGTAAAGGTCTGACCATATTTTTTGTCACCATATATGCCATTATCAATATGAATACCATTACAAGCAAGGCGCTTATCATAAACATTTTAACCATATCTATAATAAATGTTGTAAGAGCAACCGCGCTTGTTGACGCAAATAAAATTCCCGTTACCCGTCCGTCTTTATTTGTTACCGTTTCGGCAACTGTATATTGCTCGAACTTAAAAGCTCCCGAAAGTTTACCTGTCTCTCTGAATCTACCCTTTTCCCGTATAGCTTTTATTATCTCAATAGGAATAGTTTTCGGGAAAGGGTTTTTGTCTTCGTCTTTTTCACTGGAAAGAACTACGTTTCCCTGTAAATCCGAAAGATATATTGTTGTGTAAGTAGACTCACCCATAACCTTATAATAATCTTCAAGATCGGTTGTTACCAAAAAAGTATCCGTTCTTTCGTTATATATCATACGATAAGTTGTAAGAGCTTTTGCCTGCGCCAAATTGTTTGAAAGTATCTCATATTTATCTTGTTGAAAAGAATTGCTTGCAAAAGAAATAAATATAACACCCAAAAAGGCAATACTTACAAGAATTGTAATTGCCGAAGAATTAAAATATTTTGAGAAAAGCGTCTTTCTTTTCAAATCAAATTACTCCTTTAATTCAAACTTGTAGCCTACGCCCCACACTGTTTTTAAACTCCATTGGTCAGAAATATTTTCAAGTTTTTCACGAAGTCTCTTTACGTGTACGTCTACTGTTCGTGAATCTCCGTAATATTCAAATCCCCATACTTCATCAAGAAGTTGGTCACGGGTATATACTCGGTTTGGATTGCTTGCCAAGTGGAATAACAGTTCAAGCTCTTTTGGTGGCGTATCAATAACCTTACCGTCTACTTTCAGTTCATATCTTGTCATATTTACTTGAAGTTTATCATAATTAACTTCTTTTACACTCTTTACTTCCGGAACGTTTGTTGCTGTTCTTCGAAGCACAGCCTTTATACGCGCTACTATTTCCTTTGTATCAAAAGGTTTTACTACATAGTCATCTGCGCCAAGTTCAAGTCCCAATACCTTATCAAATGTTTCGCCCTTTGCTGTAATCATTATTATCGGCACGTTTGATTTTTGTCTAACTTCTCTACATACCTGCCAGCCGTCAAGTTTTGGCATCATTACATCAAGAAGAATTAAATCAGGATTTTCGCTTGTAAACTTTTCCACAGCCTCCATACCGTCATTTGCAATTATTGTTGTATATCCCTCTTTTTCCAAATACAGTCTAATTAATTCACAAATATTTTTGTCATCATCTGCAACCAAAATTTTACCCATTGACATTTTTTATACCCTCCGATGTTTTTAAGTTATATTATTATTATAACCAAAAGATTATAAATCTTTATAGTAATTATTATAATTATACTACTTTTTTTGTAAAAGTGTTTAATAAAATATAAATGAATATTATTAAATAAAAAAAATTAAGTAAAAAAAGAATGAACACTATACAAATTTATGTATTGGTGTTCATTCAAATTCTTTAATAGGCTATAATTTCTTTTATAATAAACTCCCGCCCCGTCAGCGCCTCCAAATTATCAGAACTGCACTTTGGACATTTTAAGTCATATTTCAACGCGTTAAACACAGTATCACATTCCCTGCATCTTGCTTCACCGGGGATAATTTCGAGTTCCAGCTCTGCCCCTTCAAGTGAAGTTTTGTATGTGGCTGCCGGAAAACAGTCCTCTATATATGACGGAACCATACCTGAAAGTTCCCCTACCTGCAAAACTATTTTCTGTATTTTTGTAAGTTTTTCTTCCACTGCTATATTCTCAATCGTTTTGATAACTGAGCACATTACACCCAATTCGTGCATATTATATATCCTTTCTCTTTTAAAGTCAGCATTGTTTTTAACAGTTTTTTATTGCTTTTGTTAAAAACATAGCCTATTTTTTTCAAATTAAACTTTACTTTCCGAATACGCCTTTTACTGATTCTGCTATTATCTTGCCCGTACGTTTTACTGCATATTTTGCCACCTGAACAGGTAGTTTTTCAAATACCGGCGCAAAGTTATCATATTTTTTAATTAGATGTATCGCATCAAATTTACATTTTGTTGTACATTGTCCGCAACCTATGCACATATATGTATCAACCTGAACAGCGCCGCAGCCCAAACAACGTTCTGTCTCTTTCTTCATCTGTTCTTCTGTGAATGTAATACGCGTATCCTTAAATGTATGCTCATTATTTGTATTGTGGCCTGCTCTTTGTCGGGGTGTTGTATCAAAACCTTCAACAACAATATTGTTTTTGTCAAATGAACGGTACTCACGTCTGTCTCGTCCATAAGTTAAGCTTTGACCTTCATTAACCGCTCTGTGTAGAGATATAGCCGCCCCTTTACCTGCCGCTATCGCATCTATTGCAAAACGTGGACCTGTAAATGCGTCACCACCGACAAATATATCCGGTTCGCCTGTTTGGTATGTTAAACTGTCCGCAATAGCTGTATTGTTTTTATTTAACTCAACCTTTGTGCCGTCCAATAAATTTCCCCAGTCGATACTTTGACCAACGGAAAGAATTACATAGTCGGCAGGAACAATCTTTGTTTCATTCTCATCAAATTTAGGCGCAAATCTATGATTTTCATCAAATACAGATACGCATTTTTTAAACTCAACACCTGTAACTTTTCCGTTTTCGGTAACTATACGTACAGGTCCCCATGAATTATTTATAATAATATTTTCGTGTTCTGCTTCTTCTATTTCCTCAGGTAGCGCAGGCATTTCTTTTGCATTCTCCAAACAGAACATATTAACTGTTTGCGCCCCTGTTCTTGTTGCGGTTCTTGCGACGTCAATAGCAACGTTACCACCACCTATAACCACAACATTACCTGTTGTCTCTATTCCTTTTCCAAGCGCCACATCACGCAAAAATTCAACACCTGTAAGAACATTTTGCGCGTTTTCCCCGTCTATGCCGATTTTTCTGCCTGCCTGCGCGCCTATCGCAAGGTAAAATCCTTTATATCCGTCTTTACGAAGTTCAGCTATTGTGATATCTTTGCCTACTTCCACTCCTGTCTTAAATTCCACGCCCATTATACGTAAAATTTCTATTTCTGCATCTATAACATTCTTTTCGAGTCTGAAAGCAGGAATACCCATTGTCAGCATACCGCCAAGCTTCGGTTGTTTTTCAAAAACAGTTACTTTGTATCCGTCAACTGCAAGATAGTACGCGCAAGCAAGTCCAGCGGGTCCGGCTCCTACAATAGCAATTTTCTTTCCATAATCATTACGTTTTTTAGGTACAAATCTGTCTTTTTCATTTAGCTCTCTGTCTGCAATAAATTTCTTAATTTCATCTATTGCGATAGGTGTGTCTATGTCTCCGCGTGTACACTCGGATTCACAACTGCGTGGGCAAATACGTCCACAGACTGCCGGAAACGGATTTTCTTTTTTAATCAATTCAAGCGCCTCTTGATATCTGCCTTGTGATGCAAGTTTTATGTATCCCTGTACTGCTATATGCGCAGGACAGGCTGTCTTACATGGCGCTGTACCGTTTTCATCAACATTTTTTCTATTATCACGATAGTCTTCGTTCCAGTCTTTTTCTGTCCATTTATGGTTACGTACAGTTTTATATTCTTCTTTTTTAAGCGGTGTTTTGCTACATAGTCTTTGACCGAGTTTCAGCGCATTTGTAGGACAGTTTTCCACACATTGACCGCAAGCAACACAGTTTTCGGTATTAACCTCTGCTCCATAGTTTGAACGGATAGCGTCCGGAGCATTGAAAAGAGTCGCCACACGCATAGCAAAACATGAACATGAACAACAGTTACATATTGCCGCCGAGTCTCCCAATCCCTCTATATTTGGCATTTGGTGCATTAGTCCGTTTTCTTCGGCACGTTTGAGTATCTTTTTAACTTCTTCACGTGTTACCTGTCTTGCTCTGCCTGTACGTATATAGTACTCTGCGCCGCTGCCCATTTGTATACACATATCTGTTTCAAGATGTCCGCAACCTTGATTCAAAAGACGTCTTGACCTTCTGCATGAACAATCGGAAACAGAAAAAGTATCATATTTATCAAGATAATAAGAAATTTCTTCATAAGAAACAGATTTTGTGTTACCCTCTATTGCAGACTCTATGGGAATAACACGCATCATACCTGTACCCATTGGTAAATTTGGAGCGATATGGGAAATTCTTTCACGGGTATATTGTTCAAATGCTCTGGCAACCTCAGGGTGAGCCTCACACATCTCCTTATTGTTTACCATCATTTCAAGTATTCCCGGCGCAAAAATCTGTACCATAAATAATTCTTTGTTGTTTTCATCATGATAAACTTTAAATACGCCTATTTGCGCTATCTCCATAGCTAATCTATGTGTTTCTTCAACACTTCTCCCAAACTTTTCCGCCATATACTCAATAGTACGTGGTTTACGCAAGCCCATTACAAGCGCAAGGTCTGCCTGTTCATCAGTAAGCACAGCATTAAGAGAATAATACTCAGGCGCATTTTCATCTATTTTATTAATGGCTCCGGTAAGTCCTCCAACCATTTTTGCCAAATCTACAATTTTTTTTCGTAATGCCATTTTTCCAATACTCCTTTTTAATAAACATACATATCTATATGTATAATAATTTAACATAGATTATGAAAAAACACAATATTTTTGAAACAATTAATAAAAAATAGTGATTATATACAAAATATTGTTATACTGTTATCAATATACACAAATAATTCATATTATTTTAATATTATATTGAATTGTTTTTTCTTGTATGATATTATTAACATATTGGTTAATAATATTACAATTAAGTCGTAACTGACAATCGTGAATTTTTGTTTTTTTAGGAGGCTTTTTAATGACGACAATCGAAAAAAAATCTACCAAGACACGTGAACTGGTATTTAAATGGATAATGTTTACATCTGCCATTTTAGGTATGGGTATGGCGGCGTCGCTGTTTCCACTGTCCGCAAATGTGCTGTTCGTTATGATACCGTCAACCTACGTATTGCTGTTTGCAAAACCTGTAATGTTTGAAAGACTGAAACTTACGACACTGCTCATTCCAAAATTTATTATGATATTTGCCGCGCTGAGATTTTTCAACCCGCAACTTTTGGTTGACTTTCTTATTTTAATGCTTATTGTAAATATTTTAGAAGCAACTTTCACAGATTTGCTTAAACATAAAAAATATTATAATGCCATATCGGGATTTGTTCTCGCCATCGGTGTAATAGGACTAAAAGGTATGTGGTCATACAGTGCGCCTGTCGGCAATTTTTATTTGGTAGAAGGTTTTAATTTAACTGCCACTATCTGCTACATAATTGCATATACAATATGGAACTGGATATTTGTAACAGACGAATTTAGTCCTGCTGTTGCTTTAATGCATATAGGATTTTTGCTTGCTCCTATAATCGGCTGTATATCTACATTGTGGATGGGCGCTGCCGGAGGGTTCGGTATGTGGATGCTACTTCGTTCAAATACGCTTGCCATAGGCGGTTGGTTGCAAATTGGCACAAAAGACTGGTTTGAAAAAGAATATCACAATGACCGCTTTGCAAAATTTATTGAAAAAGTACAAAGTACGCCTGTGCAAATTGTACTTATGATAATAAACATTATTCTTATCGGCATAGTTTTATATTATGCTATTAAAGGCAACTATATAGGATATACTTTCCCACCACTTGCCGCGCCGCAAATGTAAAATTTAAATATTTATAAAACATCAACGGAGTGTATTAAACAAGATACACTCCGTTGACAGTTTAAATAAATATATCAAAAATAAAATGTTGCTGTACGTCTATAAATATCCCTTTTTCTTCTGAAAACATTTAAAGCAATGATTGTTACCAATCCGCCAACTGATACTAAAATAACAGAAGTCCATCGTAATATCTCCATCAATACTTTCATCAGATATTTTCCTTTCAAAATTAATTCGGCTTCTAAATATTTATCTGTACGTAAAATTAGAGCGGACACAATCCAAGATGAACATAAATTATACTTATTTTTGATCTTGCAACAAACACACAGATATGGACGCAATGCCGATACCCAACATAATCATCCCTGATTTGACATCTAACTTATTCAAAATCATAAGTACGGTCACTGCCACGCCCATTGCGAGAGAAACCGCCTTTAAACTCAATACTGTGATTTCTTTCACTTTTTTATCGATAGGTGACGATGATTTTTCTCCCTGCATCAGCTTATCCACGGTTACTCCAAGAATTTCTGCCAACTTTGGAACTGAGCTAATATCCGGATAGGACAGATCACGTTCCCACTTTGATACAGCTTTATCTGTTACACCCATTTGTTCTGCCAACTGCGCTTGCGTCATTCCATTTTCTTTTCTATACTCTGCAATCATCACACCCAGTGTTTTTTTCATTTTGTATTCCTCCTACTCCTATATTTATTCTGTGCAATCAGCATACCACAATGGCAAAGTTTACTCAACCAACCAATAGTTTATACGTGTAGAGCAACAGTTTACAGGATATTGAGAGAACTACACCAAAGGTGTAACATCATATTTTTGATTTATTTTTATAAGTCTATCAAAATAAATCAAAAGCTTTGTTCCAACGTAATTTAAAGCTACATAGTCTTTATAAGCATACTGTCCATACATAAATTCTTATTTAACTCTCAATTTTTTTTCAAGTTCATGGTCAGGTGTTACGTAAGCAGTCTGATAATCTGTATATATAACCATACCGGGCTTTGCTCCGTTAGGTTTTTTCACATTTTTTATTAATGTATAGTCAACGGGTATTTTTCCGCTGTCTGCGGCGCTACTGTTGCAGGCGGCTATTATACATGCCTGCTCAATGGTTCTGTTTGGGAATACATCTCCTACGCCTTTTGATAATATTATAGTATGCGAACCATGAATTTTTTGCGTATGTAACCACAAATCATAGTTCATAGCGTCTTTTAGCGTAAGTTTATCATTTTGGGCATTGTTCCGCCCGCTGTATACTGTATATCCGTCACTTGTCAAATATTGTTTTGGATATAGCTTTTCAGGTTTCATTCCAACCTTTGACCTTGCCTTTATATAACCTTGATTACACAGTTCGTCACGGATTGCCTCTATTTCACTTACAGTCTCAACTCTTGAAAGTAAATTTAATATACCGTCTATATAATTAAACTCCATTTCACCGTTTTTTATAAGTGTTTTAAGTTTTTCTTCTGCTGTAACGGCTTTTTTATACTCACTATAATATTTCTGTGCATTTTGTGACGGAGTTAGCTTTGTATCAAGAGGTATTGTTATTATATCTCCGTTTTCACTGAAAAAGTCAACCGCTTTTACTTCACTGTCACCTTTTTTCATTGTATAAATATTTGCGGATATTATATCCCCGAACTTTCGCTTTTCCTCTCTGTTCTTTGTATTCTCTATCTCTTGCTTTTGCAGTATTATTTTTCTTTCCAATCTGTCACGTATTATTGTAACTTGCTTGCGAAGTTCGTGTGACTTTTGTCTTAAACTTTCGTTTTGACTGCTGTCCTGATAATAGTTATCCAGTAATTCACTGCAACTTGAATATTTTTCTGTTATATAGTCTTTTGGATACTGCAAAGGCTCAATAAAAGCAAATTCCACTAATTTTCCTTTATTGTCTTTAATTATTACAGGCGTGCCTTCTCCTTGTCCCAATGCGCTTTGCACGACGTTTATATAAAACTTAGCTCTGTCCCATTGTTCCGCAGTCATATCATCTATACAATTATCCGTTACGCCTGTTGCAAAAAAAGATATTTCCCTTGCCAAAAACGGTGAAAAACCCTCACAAACTGACAAAACCGCTTTTGATAACGGCACACTGTTACCACTGCGTATTCTTTCGCAAATTGCTTCTGCGCTTTCTGTCAAGGGGTTCAGCTTATCCTGTCTTTCCGGTAAACAATATGTCAGTCCCGATAAAATCTGTCTTTTTTCACTTGTTACAAAGTCTACTCTCTTTATGGCATCAATAATTTTGTTATTCTCATTAATCAAAATTATATTACTGCGTCTGCCCATTATTTCGCATACAAGACTCTCGTTTATTCTGTCACCGAACTCATTTTTTGTTTCAAAAATAAGTTCAAGTATTCTGTCTGCGCCATATTGCTTTGTTCCAACCAATTTTGCCCCCATTAAATGTTTGCGGAGTAGCATACAAAACATAGGAGCAACTTTCGGATTTTCTGTTTGCGCTTTTGTAATATGCATTTTGGCGCAGGCAGGCTCTGCCGATACTACTATCTTGTGGTTTTTTCCTCCGCTACGCATAGCAATTATTATGCTGTCATGTGTGGGTTGACTTATTTTATCAACTCTGCCATCAACAAGCTTATCTATTTCCTGTTTAATTTTATATAAAAATACACCATCAAACGCCACTTTGTTTCTCCTTTTCTCTTAACTTATATTATACTTTACTTCGTATTTTTTTAAATTCGGGAATTTACCAAAATCCTCTGTACTTGCAATATCTCCATAGGAATATGTCTTTCCGTCAAAAGTAAATGTTAAATTACTTTTGCTATTCTCTATATTTATACTGCCCTGTTTACCGTTTATTATATATATACTTTCACCTAAAATCGTAAACTCTTTTATTTCTTTTAGATTATCGTCTGTCAATTTATCATTTTGTTTAAGATTTAAATAATCTTTTACCGCATACTCTATCGCCGGCTCTTTAAATACGTTAATATCATTTATTGCCACTGTTGACGCGCCCATAACCGCAAGAGAAGATGCCAATACCGCTATTTTTTTCATCGTACTTTTTATCGTTGACTTTTTTGTCTCTGCCTTTTTCTTTACGGTCTTATTGTCAAATTCATCTATTGTTTTATATGCCCGTTCTTTTGCATAATAATTACTGTCAAATTCTCTGTTTTCCAAACAATCCCTAAACTCCTGCGTAAACATTCACCTCTTTTTAATTTTTTATATGAACATCAACTTGTGGAAATGGTATTGATATATTGAGCCTGTCAAATTCAAGTTTTAATATTCTGTTTAAGGCGCGTCTTGCGGCAAATATATTTTCTTCCTCTACTTCCGCAACAAAACGCAGTATAACCGCACTGTCGGCAAGATTTTGCACACCTAAATATCTTGGCGTCTCTTTAAATAGATTTGGATTTTCTTCAATAGCCTTATTCATAATATCTGGTATATATTTTTCCACATTTGCCAAATTTTCCGCATACGAAATGCCTATGTCGGCGACAGCGACCGAAACGGTAGATGATAAATTAACTATATTTTTAAGTGATGAGTTATTGATTATCTTAACATTGTTACCCGCATCTTTTAGGCTTGTTGTACGTATTCCTATTTCGCTAACCTCTCCGCGAAATCCCTCAAACTCTATTATATCACCAACATTATATTGATTTTCAAATAGCATAAACACACCCGTAACTACATCGGCTATCAATGATTCAGCTCCAAAACCAACTATTAAAGCAATCACGCTGACTCCGGCAAACAAAGTACTTATATTAACTCCGACAATGCCCAATGCCCATAATATAGCAATTAATCCAAGTATATAGTGAATTAAACTCTTTGCTATTGTCAAAAGCGTGTGTTGTCGGTTATTTTTTGCTTCTATTTTGTCAATACCAAACGTAACTACGCCTTTTATTGAGAGCATAGTTAATATCATTACAAAAAACTGCAATATTATTCCGAAATTAAACTGCTTAAACTCTGTCTTTGCAAAATTCTCACCAAAAAAATTATTCATTACATTTGAAAGAACCTCTTTTGCGCTTGCCGGTAAAAATGGTATAAACGCAGGGTTTGCCATTAAAAATATTATAAGTAATATAATGATATATATTATTATTCTTTTCGGAAAAACAACAGACTTCTTTATATTAAACGCTTTTGTTATCCTGTCCCTTAATCTTTCTTTCTTTTTTTCTTCTCTGTTATTATTCATATATTTTCACTTCCCATAAAATTTTTAGCAGTATAATTATAATATATTTTTAAATAAAAGCAAATACCTACATACAATATGTAGGTATTTGCGTGTCAAAAAAGGTATAGCCATTCATCATAATAACGAAGTATATAAAAGTTTTACTCAATTTTTTTCAAAAAATTGCGGTTCTTAGGCAGAGCCTAAGACGTTTTCCGCAGAAAACGGAACGCTTTTGCCGTGCAAGCGCATTTTTGAAGGTGAATTTTGGCATAAATGCCAAAAGAGGAAACTTTTTGCAAGAGAAAAAGTTTCTTTGAAATTACATCTTTTGTGCATATTTTTCTGATAATAATGTTTTTAAATAGACAGATACCTACATACAATATGTAGGTATCTGTCTGTAAAATCATAATTTTGTTTTTTGTAAAAAAACGTAACTGTTCTATGTCTTTATATATATTTTTTATAAAACAATTATCCCAAAGCTATATAAACAAGCACAAGAATTGTAAAAGTGTCTGCATTTTCTTTATATAGCAAAAAAGCAATGGCAAGTATCAAAAGCGCCTCTGTATCCAGTCTTGAAAAAATATTATTTAAAAAATTGGATTTAGGCATATTTTGATAATTATACTCCATTTTCATATTCATTTTGGACTGTTGTTTTTTATTCTCGGAAGTTTTTCTACCGCTGTCTTCAAAATTCATACTATTTATATAAGTATCATTTATATCACTATTCACACAAACATCACTGTCTTCAACATATCTCACCTTTTTTTGCATATTATTGTATTTTTCATAATATGCCATTGTCTCTTCCTTTGCGGATTTAACAAGACGCTGAAATTCCTGTTCTTCATAAGGACTAAGTTTTTCCACTGTCATCACCGCCAAATAAATTATCTAATATCCCCATTTCTTTCAGCATTGGTATCATTTTTATAATACGCAATATTTTTTCTGCCTCATTTGCGTTTCTTCTTCTCTCCTCGGATAAAAAAGGTATTAGCGCATGTATCAAATTTACACCGGGATCACTGTTTTTATTGCTACCGTTTAGGCATTTGAAAATATTAAATATTTTACCAAAGTCTATATCGGGAAAATTTTGTTCATCACCGCTTTGCCCTGCATTATTTTCATTACTATTACCGTTATTTTGATTATCACCCAAGAGGTCACGTATTTGAGAAATAGCCTCCTTATTTTCCAAAATTTTGCTGACAGCGGTTGCTATATCCTCCAAATCACATCTCACCCCTTGTATATTATATTCTTATCTGCTGTTATTGTTATTATTTTTATTTTTTAACTGATTTATCAGCATTTTTACCTGTGGTGAATTCAGTAGCGCATTCAATTTTTCTTTATCGTTCAATATTTCATTTGCCTTACTGTTGTTAATTTTACCACTCTTTATATCATCTTTCAGTTTATCTTTATCTACGCCCATTTTTTGCGATGCAAAATTGATAAGATTCTCTAAATCTTCGTTGGTAAATTTATTATCCGCCATAGGCACTCCCCTTTGTTTAAATATTATTAAAACTGTATAAACTATATTTTATATTATTATAATTTAGCAAATTTAACAAAAATTAATGTTTTTATATATAATATATAACATTTTACTTGCAAATTTATATTAATATGATATAGTAACTTTTAGAAAAAATCATTTTTAGGTAATACCCCATAAATCAAAATATTATATTGATTTAATAAAGTCTTTTGAAGTATTATATAAAATGCTCAATCTAAACCGGCATATATTAATTATGCGGTGTTACCTTTAAAGTATACAGTCTTTATACACTAATAATATGAAAAAGATTGTTTATTTATGATTGTTTATTAATATATATTTTTATATAAGGAGAAATATTTAATGAAATTAATAGTAATGTCAGATAGCCATGGTGCTTGTGACGCTGTTTTAACCATTGTCAAAAAGCATCTTGACGATGCTGATATGTTTATACATCTGGGTGACGGCGCAAACGATATTGCAGTTGTACGGGAAAAATACCCAAGCCTTAATATCAAAAATGTTTGCGGTAACTGTGACTTTTCATCATCACTTGAAAACGAAATGGAATTTACTGTACTGAATAAAAAAATATTTATTACACACGGAAACCGCTATGATGTTAAAACTGACCTTAACAGTCTTTATTTTACCGGTAAAGAAATAAATGCCGATATTGTTCTGTATGGACATACACACTTAGCGCAGATAGAATACAGTAACGGAATGTATCTTATAAACCCCGGCAGTGTGCGTATGGGATACTTCGGTGAACAAACCTATGCCACAATAACAATAAACGAAAACGGTATTTTACCGAATATTGTAAAAATATAATACGACATATAAAATAAACAAGTCCGATAAAAAGAGAAAAAAAGATGAACCCTCTATGGCAGAATAAAACAAACTGCCATAGAGGGATTTTTTACGCCACGAAAATACAGTCACATATAAGATTTTATAAAAAATAATTAAGCTTATAAGTGCCAAGAAGTGACAATCAATATTACAATATTCTTGCTGAAAATTTCTTTTCTATTTTAAAAACGGAGTATATTTGTCACACCGAGCTTTCTACCTAGTAGGAAGTTCGCTTACTCTTAAATGATTACATATATTTTCTTTCTACTGATAAAAATACTATACCTTATTTTTACTTTCGTGTAAAAAATATATTACATTAAAAAATTATAGTTTAAAAAACTTACTTACAATTTATTTAAGATATCTGTAATTATTGAATTTGAAAGTAAAAAGCCTTTATCAGTAAGACCTATTTTGTTATTATTAACATTAAGTAACCTTGCCTGTTCAAATTTCTTTATGAGTGGCAGGATTTTGTCAGTTTCTATGCCATATACTCTTTGCGCATAGGCTATATCAAAACCCATATCAAGTCTTAACGATAACATCAGATATTCTTCAAAATCTCCGCCAATACCGTCATTAACTATATCTTCCCACACGTTTTTACTGTGAATAAACTTATTTATATCATTTTCAAAAGAAAATCTTTTTTTATCGACAAAAGAATATGCCGTCGGTCCTATCCCCAAATAATCTTTTAACTTCCAGTACGCAGTATTGTGAATACTGTTAAATCCGGACTTTGCAAAATTACTTATTTCATAATGGTTAAAACCACTATTACTTAAAGTTTTACACACATTTAGATAAATATTTGCTGTTTCATCTTCATCAGGACAAATTTCTCCTACATTTTTTGTGTAAAACTCTGTTCCTTTTTCAATATTCAACAAGTACGCCGAAATATGTTGAATATCCTGTGAAATTATATGTTCAACACTTTTAACAGCTTTTTCAACAGTTTGGTTTGGTGTTGCAAGAATTATGTCGCAGGATATATTCCCAAATCCCGCATTTTTTGACATTTCAACAGCTTTTATGCCATCTGTGAAATTGTGTAAACGTCCCATTGTTTTCAACATACTGTTATCACTGTCCTGTATGCCTATTGATATTCTGTTAAAGCCTCCGTTATATAGTGTTGAAAGCGTTTGTTGATTTAATGTGGCAGGATTTGCCTCAAAAGTAATTTCGGCATTTGGCAACACCTTTGCGCGACTATATATTTCTTCCAGAATAATCAATAGTTTTTCTTTCAACAATGACGGCGTGCCACCGCCAAAATATATTGAATGGATAATATATCCCGAAAAATCAAATGTTTTTACCGCCCGACAAACTGCCTCTACATATTCATCAATTTGTGTTAAATCAGTAATCGAATAGAAACTGCAATAATTACATTTTCTTATGCAAAATGGTATGTGTATATATATATACAGCTCTTTTATAAAATATTCCTCCTTTAAAAAATAAATACAAAAAAGACGAACGTTTTATATTGTTCGTCTCGTTGTAATAAAATAAACTTTTAATTATTAATAGTCTCTGACAAGTTTAACTACTTTGCCAAGTATCATTAATTCATTAACAATAATTGGCTCCATTGTGTCATTTTCAGGTTGCAATCTAAAATGTCCGTCTTCTTTGTAAAAAGTCTTTACGGTAGCGGAATCATCTATAAGAGCAACAACAATATCGCCGTTTTCGGCAATCGGTGTTTTTCTTACAATTATTGTGTCTCCGTCATATATCCCCACATTTATCATACTTTCGCCACGTACATTCAGCGCAAACAGCTCTCGCGGATCGCAACCCTTTACCTCAATAGGCAAATATCCCGTAATGTTTTCCACAGCAAGTATCGGCATACCGGCTGTTACAGTTCCTATAATAGGAACGCCACCCATACCACTGCTGTTTACAAAATCATCAGTAAAACGAATTGTTCGTTTCAGACCATCTTCTTTTTTTATATAGCCCTTAGCTTTTAACTCTGTTAAATATTTGTGTACTGTTGATGTGGATTTTATTTGCAAAGTCTCAGCAATCTCCCGTACTGTCGGTGAAAGTCCGTTTGCAACACATTCTTCCAAATACTGTAATATCTCACTTGCTTTTTTACTCAAAACTTCCATTGCACTCTTACATCTCCCTTCATATATTAATTACTCTTTTATTGTAACACATTATTTTAAAAAAGTAAACATTTGTTTGTATATATAGGAAAATTTTTAAAAAAATTTATAGTTTTTTATGTAAATTATCAGTAATAATTAACATAAAATCATTATTTTTTAAAATAATAAATATTTTTTTAAAATAAATGTCAGACTTTCAAAAAGTTTCCTCTTTTTGCATTTATGACAAAATTCGCCATTAAAAATGCGATTGAATGGCAAAAGCGTTTCTGCGGAAAACATCTTATTTGTTGTCTAAGAACCGCAATTTTTTGAAAAAAATTAAGTAAAACTTTTATGGACTTCGTTATTTAATGTAAAAAAAAGACGTGAACAAAAACTTGCTCACGTTTTACTTGCGACTGTTCGCCGCTGGTCGGGATAACAAGATTTGAACTTGCGACTTCTGCGTCCCGAACGCAGCGCTCTACCAAGCTGAGCCATATCCCGATACATATATAAAAAATTAACAACAATATTATATATCAAAAATTACAGATAGTCAAGAATTAAATGTATAAAAAACTTTTATTTTTACTAAACTAAAATTATGGTTATTTTTACTGCAAAAAAAGGAGATTTATTTAATGTATAGCTGTATTTTTTTTGGTAAACACAGTCAAAAGGTAATGAATGATATAAAAAAAATATGTGAGGAAAAACTTAATATATTTTTTTATGACAAAAAAAATTATATTATAAATAACGACTATCCGCAGCTTATATTGGTTAGCGGTGAAAACAATATCAATATTGAAGGTGAAAATATCATTTTAATATTTACAGATAATGAAAACTATAATATTAATATAAAAAACTGCATAGCTGTTATTTGCGAAAATGAAAATATTAACGCTGTAAAATTTGCCTGTGAAAAAAATTATTTGATAATAGACTACGGTATGTCGGCGAAATCAACCATAACTTTTTCCAGTGTCGGAGAAGAAAACGATATAATTTGCCTACAAAGAAATATAACTCTCAATGACAACACAGTTATAGAGCCTATGGACATAAAACTAAATAAACATACAAAAAACCCATTTGCCGAGCTTATTTTTACCGCTATAAAAATTGCGTCAAAAATTGACAAATAACAATACAAATATTTACATTAATATTTTACTCCATTCGGTATACAATATTATTGCAAACGCAATATATTAATTCTTAGAAAAACACATTAAGGAGTGTATTATAATGTCAAATAAAAAAGCTAAAGCTGCCCTAAATCAAATTAAAAACGAATCTGCGCAAGCGGTAGGTGTTACACTTAACCCCGGATATAACGGTGAACTGACTTCTCGTCAAGCCGGAAGTATCGGTGGCGAAATGGTTAAACGTATGGTAGAGTCTTACGAAAATAACAGCTCTATGAACTCATCAAACTATCAAAGCAAATAACTGTAAGTAAAATTAATAATAAGTTTTAAAATATATAAAACAATTAAGAATTTTACAAAAATTAATGGTGGGCTAAACCCACCATTTTTTTATTCATAAATACTTATATTCCCATCTGTAACAACAATATTCTTTTGCACAAAGTCCGGCAAAGTCTTTTCATGTGTTATCATAATAATTGTCTTACCCTGTTGCCACAATTCCCTTAGTAGTAATAACACTTGTTCGGTGTTTACTGTATCGAGATTGCCTGTCGGTTCGTCCGCAAGTATAATTGACGGTGAAGTAACAATGGCGCGCGCAATAGCGACTCTTTGTTGCTGTCCACCTGAAAGTTGCTTTGGCAAGTGTTCCTTTCTGTCAAACAGTCCTACTGATTTAAGCGCCTTTGTGGCAAGTTCTTCCCTTTTATGATGAGGTACTTTTGCATATTTTAACGGCAACATAACATTGTGCAAAGCATCTAAATCACCAAGTAAATAAAAGCCTTGAAATATAAAGCCTATTTCTTTATTGCGAATTTGCGATAATTTTTTTCTGTTTAAACTTGATACATTGTGATTATTTAAATAGTATTCTCCGCAAGTTTGAGTATCCAGACAACCCAAAATATTCATAAGCGTGCTTTTACCTGAACCCGATTTTCCCGTTATTGCTACAAATTCCCCGGTTTTAATTGAAAAAGTTATATTGTTGAGCGCAACAACTTTGTTTTCACCGCTGTTATAAATTTTTGATAAATTTTTAATCTCAATTATATTATCCATTAAAGCATTCTCCTTTACCAAAATATCAAAAACAATTTACAAATAAGACTTGTAAAAAAAATCCTATTATGTTAGAATGTGCTGTAACGCATCAATATATACGGAGGAACTATGAAAAATACAAATAAAAAAACAATAATTGCCATAATAATAATTATATTATTGGTTGTGATGTCAATATGCGCCATACTTATACCAAAATTAAACTTAAATAACACAAACGGACTATATGCAATTATTGATGTAAGCGGAAAAATTGAAAGAGAAATAAATCTGACAACTGCCGAAGATCAGGAAATAGAAATTATTACGCCGGATAACCACAAAATAAAATTGTTGGTTGAAGACCACAAAATAAGATTTTTGAGCTCAGACTGTCCTGACAAAGTGTGTGTTCATACCGGTTGGCTTGCCTATGATTATGATGTTGCGGCGTGTCTGCCAAACCAAGTAACAGTGTATATAACTTCAAAATAAAAAATTTGCAAAAAAACAAAAAAAATTTTTAAAAAGTGTTGACAAACATAATTTAATATGATATTATAAATGAGCGTTCAGAAAGACAATAAGTCACGCTGGTGTAGCTCAGTTGGTAGAGCAGCTGATTTGTAATCAGCAGGTCGGGGGTTCAAGTCCGTCCACCAGCTCCAACGCATTTTTTTATATATTATATTGATAAGGGAGATTTCCCGAGCGGCCAAAGGGGGCAGACTGTAAATCTGTTGCTTCTAGCTTCGATGGTTCGAATCCATCATCTCCCACCAGAAAAAAGTAATACGTTTTACGTATTACTTTTTTTTTGCATAATTTATAATAATACAGGCACAGTAAAAAAAGGTGATACTTTTCAGTATCACGTCAGTCTGTAGAAAAAACCTATTGTCAGAAAAATATGCACAAAAGGGGTAATTTCAAAGAAACTTTTTCTCTTGCAAAAAGTTTCCTCTTTTGGCATAAATGCCAAAATTCACCTTCAAAAAAGCGCTTGCACGGCAAAAGCGTTCCGTTTTCTGCGGAAAACGTCTTAGGCTCTGCC
>JAHHTQ010000020.1 GCA_020024555.1 Angelakisella sp. | reverse complement strand
AACTTTTATAGACTTCGTCATTATGACGAATTGATATGCCTTTTTTGACACGCTGGTTTGATATAACAGTATCAAATATTAAAACATTAAAACATTAAAACAGAAAGGAAGATATCAATATGAAAATAACAGAAGAATGGATTATTTCACAGGCGCCGAATTCGTCTGCTGTACAAAATGGAAAAAAGCTTTCACAAAAGGGAAGTTTCAGTAGTTTGGGTAAAACAGATGATGACACATTATTTTGGGGAGATTGCGCGGGAAGCGGTAAAAATCCATATCATACTTCTATTGATTTTACAAATGAAGCAGCGCCAACTTGCAGATGCTCATGCCCCAGTAGACAATTTCCTTGTAAACACGCCATTGGATTAATGTTTGAAATTTTGAACGGAAAAACATTCGCTGTTTCGGAAGTTCCGCAAGATTTGGCGGAAAAACGGGCAAAGAAAGCCGCAAGAGATGCTAAAAAAGAAGAAAACAAAGATAAACCGATAAGCGACAAACCCAAAAAAATAAACAACAGTGCAAAAATAAAAAAGATAAACAAACAACTGGAAGGAATAGAAAAAGCCGAACAAATGCTGTCTGACCTAATTTTCCACGGACTCAATACACTGACAGGCGCATCTGTAAAAAGTTACGAAAAACTTGCGAAAGATTTGAGCAGTTACTACCTGACAGGCGCGGAAGTGGCATTTTACCGTTTGGCAAACGAGATAGAGCATATACAGAAAAATCCCGAAAAAGCAAACTATAATGAAGCAATAAGAATATTAATTAAACTGAACGCCTTACTGCAAAAATCCCGTGTATTTTTGGAAGAAAAATTGGAAAAAAAGGAATATGATGTTGAAGACAATTTATTATATGAGGCGCTGGGCGGTATTTGGAAACTCGATGAGCTTGAAAAAATAGGCTCAATGAAAGAAAATGCGGAACTTGTGCAACTGTCCTTTGACGTTTACTATGATGAGGCTAAAAAAGAATATGTAGACAGAGGCTATTGGATAGAGCTTGAAAGCGGAGAAATTCATCAAACACTCAACTACCGTCCGATAAAAGCATTGAAATATATAAAGGCTGATGACAGTTGTTTTGATAAGGTAAACACCCCTAAACTGTTTTATTATCCGGGTACGGGCAACAGACGTATACGTTGGGACAGCTATACTATGGAAAATATTGAAAAATCGGTGTATGAACAGATTTTTGATAAAGCGAAGACAGATGTGACACAATTAGTCAAGGAAGTAAAAAATGAAATAAAAGGTACGCTTTCGGAAAAATATTTGGCGGTTGCGGTTGCATTTGACAAATTAGGCAAAATTAACGATGAATTTGTATTGCAAGCCAAAAACGGTGAAAAAATCGTATTGCGTGATATTGATAATACCGATAACAGTCATCTGTCAACTTACAAACTGGAAACTTTGCCAAACCCAAAATATAAAAACCATCAAGCGCTTTTTGGACTTATGTTCTATGACGCAAATGACTCACGTATATGTATGCAACCATTCAGCTTAATTACCAAAGAAAGTATTATTCGTTTGCAATATTAAAAAAAGGGGGAAGAAATAGTATGAATCCACTTATGGAATTAAAAGAACGTTTGGTATATATTGCCGTAGCCGGCACACAGCTAATCGGAGAAGATTTCCGCCTAAAAAAATCAATAGAAAGTTTTTCTGTTTTGGCAGAAAAAAATCCTGTATTTAAAAAGATATACGCTGATTTACAAACAATGATGTCAGCAGAAAAAGAAGAACAGGTGTCTTTATTGCTTAATATATTGGGTTTGATAGACGCTGTTTTGTATACACAGGCAACTTCGACAGTAGAGGGGGAAGTTTTGGAATTTCCCGAATATGATACTTTGGGCGATATTATACAAATTCGTTACAGTGAAATAAGTCCGTTAATCGAAGCTCTTACCACAACAGGTTCAGGAAGAATGGAAGTATTGCAAAACGCAATTATGAATAATCCTCGCTCATTAACTGATTACAGAATAATCAACGCCCTTATCAACGACTTGTGTGACCCCTATGGTGAAATGGCTGATTTGATATATCGGATATTGGAAGCTATGTGTATGGACAAACCCATATATTTACAAGATACATATGATTATTATCAAATGAAAGCCTTTGATTTACCGCAAATTAATAAAAAACAGTTATTAAGTCAATTAAAGAAAAATTTTGATCCTCAGGGAAAAAAAGAAATGGTAAAAAGGCTTTCTTTGATTATCAACATTGCAAAAGACGAGGAGAACGACTGGTATTTGTCACTGCTTGAAACAGCGAAAAAAGAAGTGCGTGAAGTTGCTGTTTCAGGATTGCAGTACAAAAAAGAAAATATTCCGATATTGCTTGAAATGGTAAAGAAGGAACGTGGTAAGGCAAAAGAAGAAGTTTATAAAATTTTAAGTAAGGCTTACACTCCTGATTTGTTTGATTTTTGGAAAGCTGAAATTACAAAAAATCCATCATCAGTTCAATATCTGCAATATACGAATGATAATGATATATCAGACATTATAGCCGATATTTTCAAAGAAGAGCTCAATAAATATATAAACCAAGATAATACGGATAAAACAAATAAATCTACAAGGATTGATGTTACCAAGACAAATATCGTTCCGCTTTCGGAGTCTGTTGAAAACAAAATGACAAAAAAAATCTTTGAACTTTATAAATGGATTATAGCACATAATCAACAAATGCCTAAATTTCAACAGGGAAAAAACATTTTGGAATATTTGTCATCGGCTTTAATCAAAACTTTGTTCAGCGACAATCCAAAACCGCTTGTTGATTTTTTAAACTCTTTAAAACCGGAAGAACAAAAACTAATCAGTTATGTTTGCTTTGTTTCTGATATATATAATATGTCGGCGGCTGAATTTTACGATAAATGGTCATATAAAGAAATATGGGTTTATGCAAGCGCAAGTCGGTTACGTAATTATTTTAATCATATAATAGAAAAAGACGGAAAATTATGTTTTTATAATTGGTCTTTGAACATTTACCCAGAAAGAACAATAAAAGAACCGTTAGATTTGCGTTGGTCTGAATTTTTTATGAAACATAATTTTGACGAACTCTTGTCAAGATTTAACTTTCAGGGTGATGAAGGACAAAATAAAAAAATCGGAGAACATTTCTATAAAAGCATAACATCATTATCAAAATCAACCTCAATGAGTTTTCAATACACAAATGCTGTTATAACAGCTATGCGAATGATGAAAAAGTGTGAATATAACAAATTTGAAGGTCTTATTCTTTTGTTATGCAGAAAACACGCAAATATTTCCGTATGGAATTTGGAGACGTTGTTTTACAACTATAAAATTTACGCAGGCGAAGAACTGACGCAAAAAGAAGCTCTCAGTGTTTTGGAATACTTTGATAAAAATGACAAGAACGGCAAAATGGCAACCGCAGTAAAAGAAATGCTTATTAACGAGGGATTTTTAAAAATATAAGGAGGAATAACAATAATGCAAAATGTACAGAGACTTCCCGCAGAGGAACTGTTTAAAAAAGAGATAGAGGCGCTTATCGCCGCAGAAAAGTCACCTATTCCGACAGGCTGGAAAATGTCGCCGAAATCTGTGCTTACATATATATGCGGAGGTGAGGTAAACGGAACAAAAATTACGCCTAAATATATAGGCAATCGCCGTTTGGTTGAAATTTGCATAGCGACGCTTGTAACAGACAGAGCGTTACTGCTAATCGGCGAACCGGGTACTGCAAAGTCGTGGCTGAGCGAACATTTGACAGCCGCAATAAACGGAGATTCCACAAGGGTTGTACAGGGAACAGCCGGCACAACAGAGGAACATATACGTTATTCGTGGAACTATGCAATGCTTATCGCAAAAGGTCCTTGTCCTGAGGCTATGGTAAAAAGTCCTATATATAACGCTATGGAAAAAGGCGCTATTGCGCGTGTAGAAGAAATTTCCCGTTGCGCAAGCGAAGTTCAGGACGCTTTGATTTCCATTTTATCTGAAAAACGAATAGCTGTACCCGAGCTTAGCGAAGAAGTACCTGCGCAAAAAGGTTTTTCGGTTATTGCGACAGCGAACACAAGAGACAAAGGCGTCAACGATATGTCATCTGCGCTGAAACGTCGCTTTAATATAGTTGTTTTGCCCGCCCCGTCAAGTGTTGAAAGCGAAATGGAAATAGTTGAAACACGTGTTAATCAGCTTTCATCAAGCCTTGATTTATACGCAGAGCCACCTCAAAAAGATGTGATAGAGCAGGTTGTTACAATTTTCCGTGAATTGCGTAACGGAGAAACCCTTGACGGAAAGCAAAAACTCAAAACAACAAGCGGAGTTCTTTCAACTGCCGAGGCAATTTCACTCCTTACAAACTCAATGGCGCTTGCCGGAAGTTTTGGAAGCGGAGAGATAGAGGCGCGTGACCTTGCGGCAGCTTTACAGGGCGCAATAATAAAAGATGAGGACAAAGACAGCGTTTCTTGGAAAGAATATCTTGAAAATGTAATGAAAAAACGTGGTTCGGAATGGCGTAAACTATATAATGCTTGCAAGGAGCTGAACTGATTATGGCAACACCTATATTTTTCGGCGTTCGTCACCTTTCCCCAGCCGCCGCATACTATGTCAGGCAAGAACTTGAAAAGGTTCGCCCCGATATGATCTTGATAGAAGGTCCGTCAGATTTGAATAATGAAATGAAGTGGTTCTGTCACCCAAAAACCAAGTTGCCTGCGGCAATACTTGCCTATACCCAACAGACACCTATTCGCACCCTGCTATATCCGTTTGCTGTATATTCCCCTGAATATCAAGCTATATTATGGGCATACGAAAACAATATTCCCTGTAAATTTATGGATTTGCCTTCAAATGTATTTTTGGGAATACGTGAAGAAACAGATAAAAATACAGAGAATGAAGATGAAGAAAAGAAAGAGACTGATAAGAGTGAACAGGGTGTGACAACCGAACAAGTATATAAAAGGTTAGAGGAAGTTTTGGGTGAGTCGCACAATACATTTTGGGAGCGAAACTTTGAACAGTCAGAAACACTTTATATGGAGGCGGCAACAGAGTTCGGAAAACAGTTGCGTGAGACTTCAAAGGATTCCGACTATCGTATAGCAGAAAACCATATCCGAGAGGCGTATATGAAAAGGGTAATTGTTCAGGCGCAAAACGACGGATATGAAAAGATATTTTGTGTTTGCGGAGCATATCATGTCGAGGGCTTAAAAAATAACGAGGCTTTGACAGACGATGAAGAAAAAAAGTTGCCCCGTACAGAGTCAAATGTAACTTTAATGCCCTATTCATACTACCGTTTGTCGCAACATTCCGGCTATGGCGCGGGAAACGAAGCGCCTGCATATTTTGAAATGCTATGGGACGCTATATGCAAAGGTAAAATGGAACAAGCGACATATCAGTATTTAACCGAGCTTGCCGTACGTCAGAGAAAACAGGGACAAATGACATCAGCCGCAGAAGTTATTGAGGCTGTCCGTTTGGCGCAAACACTTGCAAAGATAAGAAATACGAAATATCCTGTCTTGCAAGACTTACGGGACGCCGCTGTAACATGTATAGGTCATGGTGCGTTTTCGGAAATTTCGGTTTCTACCGCAGATGTGGAAATAGGCAAAAAAATAGGAGAACTGCCCGAGGGTGTCAGCCGTACTTCTATTCAAGATGATTTTTACAGACAGTTAAAGGAACTGAATTTGGAAAAATATCGCTCCGTAGAGGTACAACAGCTGGATTTGGATTTGCGTGAAAATTTACGTGTTAAGTCGCAAAAATCTGCTTTTATGGATTTGAACCGTTCGTTCTTCCTTCATCGCTTACGTGTTTTGCAAGTTAATTTCGGTACGCAGATACAAAACCGCAGAAAAGATTCCGCTTGGGGAGAATATTGGAATTTGCACTGGACACCCGAAACCGAAATAGAAATAGTAGAGGCGGCGCTTTTGGGCGAAACGGTAGAGTCCGCAACATCGTTTGCGTTAAAAGAAAGAGCGGACAAAAGCGTAAATATCGCGCAGGCGGCAGAAGTTTTTGAAGATGCCTTTTTGTGCGGTATGCCAAAAGCGGCAAAATATGCTTTGGATTCACTTCAAAAGCTATCAGTTGATACACAGGCTATTGTGGAAATTTCCAAAACAATGGAACATCTTTCTTTGGTTATACGCTATGGAGATTTACGCAAATTTAAATCTGAACCGATTATTCCGCTTTTGTCACAATTATATTTGCGTGCTTGTCTTACTATGGAAGATTCCTGTAATTGTGATGATGAGGCATCAAATGCGATAATGGAGAGCATAGAGCGGATAAATCAAGTACAACGAAACCATGACTTTTTGGAAGAAGAACAATGGGTAAGCGTACTTAATTCAATCTCGGACAGAGATGATATAAATACAAAATGTTCGGGTTTTGCTATGGCGACATTAATCGAAAGAGGACTTATTGAAGAAAGCCTGCTTGCATTGGAAGTATCCCGCCGATTATCAAAAGGCGTGCCTGCTGATTTGGCGGCAGGTTGGTTCGAGGGACTTGCAAGGAAAAACCGTTATTCTCTTATCGTGCGTCTTTCATTGTGGAAAGAACTTGACAATTATTTGCAAGATTTAGATGATGAAGAATTTAAACGCGCGCTTGTATTTTTGCGAAGGGCATTTTCAGAATTTTCGGCAAATGAAAAGAGCAATATTTCAGAAAATTTGGGCGAAATATGGGGCATAGAACCACAACAGACAGCCGATATGCTAATGCGTCCCATAACAGAAAATGAAGAAGAACTGTTGCAAGGCTTGGACGATTTTGATTTTGGTGATATTTAAAGGAAGGAGGGAGTTTCTATATGCAAAATGAACAAATGGCTCGGTGGAGGTTGATTTTGGGTAGCGAAACACAGGATAATTTCACCCAAATGGGCTTAAACGGACTTTCACAAGAGCAATTATTAATGGATAACGCTCTTGCCGCTATTTACGGAACGGATAGTGAGAGCCTTGGCGGCAGCGGTCGGGGCGCAGGAAACGGTCCGTCTTCTCCACATATCAGTAAGTGGCTGGGAGATATAAGAAGTTTGTTTGATTCGGAAATGGTTGCAATAGTGCAAAATGACGCTATCGAGAGAAAAGGGCTGAAACAGTTACTCTTAGAGCCTGAACTGTTGGAAAACCTTGAACCTGACTTAAATATGGCATCGACTTTATTAATGCTTAAAGACCAGATACCGAAAAAATCAAAAGAATCTGCGCGAAAATTTATACAAAGAATTGTAGAAGAAATTAACAAAAAGATGGCGAGTCGAATACAACGGGCAGTTACAGCCGCGCTGAATAAAAGAGAACATTCGCCTTTGCCGTCAGCATCAGCTATCGACTTTAAATATACTATTTCCAGAAATTTGCGTAATTACAGTAAAGAGTTAAATACCATTATTCCTGAACGTGTATATTTTTTTGATAGGGCTACGAAGGTAAATCGTTGGAATGTAATTTTAGATATTGACCAGAGCGGTTCTATGGGTGAGTCCATTATCTATTCGTCAATTATGGCGTGTATTCTTGCATCAATGTCATCGGTAAATACGCACATTGTGGCTTTTGATACACAGATTATGGATTTAACCGATTTGTGTCAAGACCCTGTGGATTTGCTTTTTGGCTTTCAAATGGGCGGTGGAACAGATATTGCAAAATCACTTGCCTATTGTCAGCAATTTATAGAGTCACCGTCAAAAACCCTCTTTTTTCTGATTTCCGATTTAGATGAAGGTGGCAATCGAGCGTCACTACTCAATAGAATACAGGAAATAAAGGACAGTGGCGCAACAGTTGTTGTTTTACTTGCGGTTGCAGACGGAGGACGTCCGTATTATGACGAGACAACAGCGCAACGGATATCTGCTATGGGTATTCCCTGTTTTGCCTGTTCACCCGAAAAATTACCTGAACTTTTGGAAAAGGCGCTGAAAAAACAGGATTTGACAGAATTTGCAAAGCAAAACAAGAAAAATAAATAGTACGTCGTTTTGGATTTTGTATGCGGAGAAATTTCAATGGAAAAACTATTGGCTTATGCTATTTTATTACATAATGATTTTGAAATAGATGAAGAATATCAAAATCTTCTTGACAATATGTTTATCAATAATCCGAAAGATGATATATTGTTGGATTTGGAATTTTTGGCAAGCGATATACATCAAACTGTATATTATATAAGAAAAAATATTGATTACAATAATTTTGATAAAAATATATTTGGAAAGTTTTTGATGAAAAAATTAAAAGAATACTATAATATTATGAATATTAAAACTTTTTCAGTAAAAATGTATGGAGTATGGTTGGATATTCCAGAACTGTTTCAAGATGATGAACCGTTTTACACACTTTACTATGCCGATGACACACTGTCTTGGCAAGATGAAAAACAAACAAAAGAATTATTTGATAAAATGTTTAATTATTATAATTAAGAAAATATATTTTAAAAATTAAGAACCGTATTTCTAAAATTACTGAAATACGGTTCCTAATTATTATATAACTTAATATTTTTTAATTGTTATCTACTCCAAGAGGATAGGTCAAATATTGGATAGGATCTAGTTTATCACAGGTTATATATCCAATGGGAGCATCAACCCAACAACAGAATTGTTTGCGTTGCTATGGTAAAATAATCCCTTACAAGATACAATCAATCCTTTCTAAGCCAGAAGATGTTGGAAAAAGCGATAAAAGTAAGCCAATAGGAAAGACGACGTGAAGATAAGTTGTGCAATTGTAGTAATACTGTCAACGCCTACTCATAATATTTTCGGGTTGCCCTCATAAGCCCATTCGCTATACTTTAAAATACTATCTTCTCATCACTGATAGTTCTCTGTAAAATCTCCGTATAGTTACTTCTCTTACTCAACAGTTTGGTTATTTTTTTGTATTATATACTTTTTAGAAAAATATGTTAGGCAAAAAAGTATATAAAAGAAGTACAAATATTCATCACAAATATACATAATATTTATTAATATCATTTTAATAACAAAACGTACTGAAAATGTAATATAAAAACAAATTAAGGCTATCGGACAAACAAGTTCGGTAGCCATTTTTGTTGTATAGTAAAACCACTAGTTAGACCAGTGATTCAAAAAAGCTTAGGCTAAGAGGACGACAAAAAACTCTCTTTGTGTATAATATTGGTAGAAATACCACCGAAATCAGCTATATCAAGTTTTATGGGATATTTATAATCTTTTACCTAAATTGTTATTTGCTCCAAAGCAAAATAGAATGGTCAATTATTTTCTGTAAATCGTCTATATTCATACTTTCTATTCCGGTGTAATCCCCTGTATAGTAAAATACGCAATCAATATGTTCTGCGCCCTTATCGGAGGCGCATAGGACATACTCGGAAAACACATTATTATTTGTAATGAGGTCGTCCCATTTTGTTCCTGACATATAGAAAAACAAATATTTGCTTTCTTGCCCGTTATTTTCAACTTCAACTTGCTTTATTTTAAGATAATTAGCTTGATTGCCTTGTAATCTGCCAATTAAACTTTCATCTACCATTGATACAGCAATATTATTATTATAGGAAATTACTTGTTCAGAGTTTTTCAACAGTCCAACAATTGAAAATGATATAGTGGCAAATATAGCAAATGCTAGTATAACAACTAAAATTTGCCTCCTGCGTATTTTCTTATTTATTGAGCGAAAGGAAGCAGCTTTTTTCATTTCCAATTCAACATTTTGCGGAGTAGCAACAATCTTGTCTGCATCGCAAAGAGAATTATAGCAGTCTTTACAAGTAGAACACTCCTCCAAATGGTTTTCTATGATTTTATTGCTTTCCTCGCTACAAACGCCGTCATGATATAATGTCAACAAATCTTGTATTAAATTGCAAGAATATTTCATTTTATGCCCTCCCTAATTTTTAATTTTGCTCTGTGGTAAGTTACTCTCGCCCAACTTTCAGATTTTCCCCAAAGACTACCAATATCTGCAAAAGAAAGTTCGCCAAAAGTCCGCATCCAAAAAACTTCTTTGTACGGGACTTCCAACTGATGAAGTAATTTGTGAATTTCAAAAGCGGTTTCTTTGTTAAATATTTTCTGTTCTATACTTTCATTATCCGGTACAATCTCAAATGGATAATCAGTTTGCCTTTGGCGGCGTTTTGCTTCTGTGAAAAATATGTTTTTGGCAATTTGGCAAAGCCAAACGCTAAGTTTACATTCTCCACGAAAAGCACCAATGCTTTTCAATGCCTTAAAGAAAGCCTCCTGAGTGATTTCTTCTGCCCATACTTCATCTTTGCAAAGTGACAGTGTATATTGAAATACAGTATCAAAGTATTCCGAATATATTTTTTCAAACTCTTTCACTCAAACACCTCGCTTCGTTTCTGCTTTTTAGCAGTTTTATTTTTTGAATAAGATAAAACCTGTAAATAGTGTAAATAAAATATCAGATATTCTAAGTTTATCAAACAGTACTATTGTAGCGACCAACATTGTAACTAAAACACCAATAGAAATTATCGTTGAAATCCAGTGTTTCCCTTTCGCATACCAAACACAAAATCCCATAATTGGAGAGAAAAGGGCAAATATTGTCCAACCATATATAAATATGTACGAATAAACACATGAAGTAATTTCTGCGGTTATGTAATATGCAAATAACATTCCAAAGCAAAAACATAATACATTAACGGCTGCTCTTTTAGCTGTTCCACTATATACTGAAATCAATGTGCAAATAAAAAACCAAACTGATATTTGTGAAAAAATATTTCCGAGGTTTGTTGTATAAATGTCAAATAGCTTTGCAACAGTTCCTATAATCAACCCCAAACAGAATAACAAAGCAGTATAAAAAATGGCTTTGAAAATAGGATTTTTTTCTTCTGGTTTACGGATATGATTTAAACAGTTCATTTTTTATCACTCATTTCCTTAATAAGACTAACAAAAGTAGAAAATGTTACAACTATTTTGATTTTTATTATTTCTTTTTTTCATATCAAAAGGTTTTTCTGCGTCTTTTGATATCAGCCACATATATTTTATTTTTGAAACTCCCGATATTCGCTTTTCCTTACAAAGTATTTGTACCAACTTTTCAGAAATTTTCCATTTTTTGCGGCTTCGGGGCAAGACATATATTACATAATTCAAGTGCCATTTCCTCAAATTTTATCAGTATAATTATACTCGGATAACCAAATAATGACAAGCGTATGATATACTCTATTTCTATCCACACTTTGATATATGTAATTACATCTTTAAAGAGAGATATGGAATATACAAGTATTTGAAAATCCTGTATGATACCACAAAAGAAATTGAGAAAGTAAATGTGGAAAATGAAAAAACAGAAGAAGCATTAAAGAGTGTGGAAAAACATATTGTAGATATGATTGTGCTAATTAAAAATCTTTCCACGTTACAAATACAAACTGGATAGTCTACACTAAATTGGACAGTTAATATGAGAACAGTTAGAATAATAAACAGAAATATAAGTAGAAAGAGGTAATCGAAAAAATACAAGGGAAAAAAGACAATATAGCGATGATTTTTAAAAAACAAATGGTAGAATTATATAATATCGGTAAAGCAAGAATCAAAATAATACATAAATATGAACTTACTCCTTTGTAAAAGTAGCAGAAAAATGGAATTACAAATATTTGATAACAGATTTGTTTAACAGAAAAATTGTAGGATATTGAGCAGGTGTAAATAAAGATATAAAATTAGTCAAAGAAGAAATTTGTTCAATATACGTTTCTTTTGTCCTCTTTTTTTATATTTATAACTTCTATATTTCATTGTAACATAAAAAAATAGACACATGGTGGTTTTCCTTGTGTCTACTTTTATCTTACCACTTCACTTAGCTGGTGGTGATGATTATATTATTTATTTTTTAATATTCTTTTTTTAAAAATAAAGAACACTCCGCCTGTTATGGCAGTTATCATAGCGATTACTGTAAATAAAATATTGTTAACTGTTTTTTTCTGTGGTTCACTTTGTATGTTGTTTACAATATCTTTTTCTATTCCTCTAATTGCCAATTCTGAATTTTCAGCAATACCCCTATTTACATCTGTAATAACATGTTCATTTATACTATCCGATACCTTTGGTGCTGTAATTTCCAATACGCCACCTGTTGTCGGATTTATATAGTTTTGATTAGCTTCATTTTTTGAAACAGTCAAATTTAATTTTTCCAGATAAGCAAGTGGATAATAGATACGATTTTCTTCTTTTAGAGCATTTTGCGGTGTTAGAATTATAGATTTACCACCGTCCCACTCAATAATTACATTGATATTTGACTTTGAAAGTATGGCATTCATTGTGCTCACAGGCAGTTTATCAAATGAACCTGCATTTACTTTTAAAGTCCCAGCATTGTTAAGTGCATTTATCTTATTTTCAACGTCCTTCCAAAAACTGTCTTGTTTATTCTCATACTCATAATCATAATCATTATTTGATGAGTTATCATTATGGTTGTCATCGTTACCTGATGAGTCTCCGCCTTGATTATCATTCTTAATGTCTATCCAAGTAATAGTTATCGGTGATAATCCATTTACTGTAAATCTTATACCGTCACTGTCTTTTATAACTTTCGGGGTCTCCGTTTGTCCAGGTAAAAATCCGTTTACAGCATCTGTAAACATATGCACAGCTCTAAAATTATGTGTTTCTTTTGTTGTTCCTTTTGGATATTCAAGTTTCACTTCCACACCGTTAGCTGGGAAGTTTTCCGCAGTTGCATATACCCATGTTTTACCGTTATCCAATGAATAACGCAGTTTTACATCGTATGTCAATGTATTCTGTGAGTTAAACTTATCCCCAATTTGCTGAACTAAGACACTGTACATTTTATTTTTAATTTGCGATACATCAGTGTAGCCTAAATCTTTTAAACTGTCAGGAACTTCTGTCAAATCATCTTTATCAAAATCAAATTCCACCTCAGCTTCGTCTTTTATAAAGATAGCTGTTGATTCTGCGCTGCTAACATCGCCACATACAGCTATGGCGCGTATTACCATAGATTTATCCACATTTATCTTTCCTGTATACTTTATAGATTTATTCAGTGGGTCACTTCCGTCTATTGTATAATAGATATCAGCGTCTTTGTTATCCGATGTAATTTCCACTTGTTGAGGTACTGTTCCACCATTCGGCGAAATAACAGGTGGATTAAGCTTTATTTTCTCGATTTTCAGTATCATATTTGTGTTGGTTGTAGCTGTGTTATATTTATCTGTTGCAATAACAGTTGCTTTAACTTCGTATTCTCCTACTTTTGTCGGCAAACCCTGTATAAATTCACTTTGTGTTTTTACAGGTTTATAGGTATATTTTATTGTATAATCATATTTTTCGTTATTCGGAAATTCTACAATAGGTTCTTCGACTATTGCCTCTTTGCCTGTGTATTTTACAACTTGTGTTGTTTTGTTCCACTTAATAGTTGGCGTTATTGTCGGTTTTATAGGCTTACTTGGGGTAATTTCAGTCCAGTCTATACTATTGCGAACAATAATATTTCTTGTTGCTTTTGTTGTGTTTAAATCAGTATCGGTTGCCAAATAAATCATTTTGTATTTGCCGTGGATATTTGTATCAATCATATTTTCAATTTTAATATCAGATACCGCGCCGTCTTCATAGTCAGTGGCAGTTACGTCTTTCATAAAATCAAAATAATCACCTTTTTTGATATCAACATCAGTAAGACCTTTTATTTCCGGCATATAGTTAGTTACAGTAATAGTTCGAGTGACCGATGTTGTGTTATTGTCGCTGTCTGTTACCGTATAAATCAGTTCAAAGCTTTCCTCAGTGCCAGGTTTAGGCTTTCCGACAGCGCCACTATATGTAGCAGTCAAATCGGTATCTTTATTGTCGGTAACAGTAATTCCGTCAAGTGGATTAAATAAATCAACTTCACCTATTTTTAGTTTTACGTCCTCTGCGCCGTTAATAATCGGATGAGATTTTGCTATTACATGGACTGTACGGGAAGATTCTGTCAAATTACCGTCTTTATCTTTCACCTTATATATGATTGAATGAGTACCTGCCGAAAGAGTCCTAAGATCAATATTCGGATACACAATAGCATCAGTTAAGTCTCCGTCTTCAAAATCCCACGCGCTGACACCTTTGCGTATATCTGCCGTAGAGCCTTCCACTATGACAAGGTCTTTTGGATGTTTTATATTTGGTGGATAGTTGGTTTGCATATTTTCATTAAACTGATTTAATATGGCAATCTGAACCAAACCATTACTATTAATTTTGTTTACTCTGTAACCTTGGCGAATTAAATCACTTGAAATAAAGACATCGCCGACAATGTTTTTACAGGTTATAACATTTCCTGTTTTAACTATATTTTTATCAAAGTAAAGTTCTATATCTCCATATAAATAATCAATATCAATTTTTGATTTATCATTTATTGTAATTGATGATTTATCCCCATATAGTTCTCTGACATTATGAATATTATCTGTAATATACATACTTGAGTTATCTTCTATAATAATCTTTAAAATATTTTTTATAACAGGAATAGTACAATTATCCATTATTGTAACATAGCTTCGGTCTGTAACATTGTCGCCGTCAACAAAACCATTTATATCTACATTTTGCAGTTCAATACTTGCTGTGGAAATTGTTTTGCCTCCATATCCGCCAAGATATACATTTTCGATTTCCATATTCAATTTATTGTCATTATAAATTGTCAATGTGCTTTTTTCATCATAAAGATTTTCGTTTTTAGAACCTAAATAAATATTGGGATAGCCTAAAATTGATGTGTTTTTCAAATTCACAATACTGCCGTTTATAAAAATACAGTCTTTATCAGATGATATAAATTCCAAATCAAGATTATATAAGTAAATTAAGTTCTGAAAAATCACATCGCCTAAAAATGTAATTCTATTTCTTATATCGCTTTGTGGTACAGAACCGTCTATTATAAAAGATTTGTTTGGAAAATTTAAATCATCTACTGTAATATTACCATTGATTTTTATAATTCCATTCGGTTTTACAAGGTCAATAGCACGATTTAAATCACTGATAGGATTATTTTCATCTTTTCCTGAGGCATCAGGTGTGCCTGTATCACTAACATATACAGTGGATAAACTGTTATTTTGTATATTTTTAGAATTTGGTATATAGTTACTGTTCCCTATTTGTGAAAGTCCGTTTATATTATTTGAACTGTCACTTTCATCAATATTCGACATTGCCATTGCAACATAAGAATTTATAATCATAGAAACTGCAACTGTAAATGCAAGAATTTTTCTTTTCAACATATTTTCCCTTTCATCTATATAATGTTTAAGTTTTATATTTATGTTGCGCATTAACAAATATTTTCTTATAAACCAAAATATTGGGAAACCAACTTTAAAGATAAAAATTAAACAATCTGTATTTGTACTATGTTAACAAAACAATGTTAAATTTAGCTTTTGAATTCAATTCTGTCAATATTTTTTATCATTGCGTTTAATTGCATAATAAAAAATCTCACTAATCTATATAACTTTTGGTTTAGAATTAATAAGACTTTTTTTGTTTATTTTGGTATACGTTCAAAAACATATTTTGTTTTAGACGATAAATCTGAACGGAAAATAAAACCTAATCTATTGAACTTTTTTATTTCTTCCGGATCTTCAATTTGATGTTCGGCAAGGTAACGTACCATTTCCCCACGCGCCATTTTTGCAAAAGTCCCTTTTTGCACCAGCTTTCCGTTAATAATTTCCCCAAAAACACATGTAATAAACGTATCTTGCAAAGTTAAATATTTTTCAATACATTTTGAATATTCTTTTGAAGCAAGATTTATAATAATACCGTCGGAATCACGTATCTGCATATAAATATCATTACCCCAAAATTCATAAAGGTCTCTGTATTCTTCCACGCAAGTCTTTGCCTGCATTTCAAGACGGTATGGTCGCACACCGTCCATAGGCTTTAAAATTCCGTAAAATCCCGAAAGAATACGAAGATGCCGTTGGATATACTCAAAATGCTTATCTTCAAAAACCGACGGCGCCATATATTGAAAAGCAATGCCGTCATACGCAATAATAGCAGGAGTCAAGTTTGATTTCAAATCCATATTTTGCAGTCGTTCCAAATTTTGCTTTGCAATAGTTTCGTTACAAGCCCAAAGTTTTTGCAATTCAGAAAATGGCAGTGTGTTTAAATAGTTTAGTAGCTTTTGAGTTTTGGAAAGAAAAATCGGCATATTTTGAACTGACAGAGAATCAACATCTTCCCGCATTTTTTTTGCAGGAGATATGATTATTTTCATTCCGCTTCCTCCAACATCTTATCTGCGTCTTCGGCTGCCTTAACCTTGTCATTCGCCTTTATGACAATACCGTTTTCATCAATTAGATAAGTTGTTCTTACTACTCCCATTGATACTTTTCCGTATAGCTTCTTTTCTTTCCAAACATCGTAGCTTTCAATCACACTGCGCTCAGTATCAGATAGTATTGGAAATCCCAGTGAAAATTTTTCTGAAAATTTTTGGTGAGATGCAACACTGTCCTTGCTGATACCCAAAACCACAATACCTTTCTCGGTAAATTGAGGCAAGTTTGCAGAATATCCGCAAGCTTGCTTTGTGCAACCCGGGGTATTGTCTTTTGGATAAAAATAAAGAATTACCTTTTTTCCTCTGTACGAAGAAAGCGTGTGTAAATTTCCCTCCTGATCGGGTAGTTGAAAGTCTGGAGCAACTGTTCCTATTTCAAGCATAATAAATAACCTCCTACATATATCTTATAAAATAAATTATAAATGATGATTTAAGACAAGTCAATTAAATTATGGCTTTAATTTTATCCATTAATAAGGTTTCTCATCTTCAAAATATAACAATTTTCATTGGTGTAATCGTTAAATGATGCTTATTGACCTGCGCAGCTTTCTAGGTTTTTTTGCAGATTATTTATGTGCTTTCTCTTTCAATCAAAATAGTTTGATAGTGAAGATGTATCGGTTCACCACCATTAACCATACTGTGCAAAGTATCAAAAATAGCTTTTGCCACACCGCTTCTGTCAATTTCTATTGTAGTTAATTTTGGATACGTTACTCTACTTATTCTTGAATTATCAAAACCGACAACCGAAATATCTTTCGGAATACATTTACCGCAACTATGAACTGTATTTATTGCAATAGACGCAATTTCATCGTTTCTTGCTACTATACCGTCAATGGGTATATCGCTGTTAATACGCGCAGTCAATGCTTTTATCAATTCATCTTCATTATGGCAACCTGAAATTATGCTGTCTTTGGTCAATGCAAGACCACTATCGAGTATTTGCTCGCAAAATCCACGATAGCGAAGGTCACGCATATTGCTAAAATGCCCCTGCAAACTTAATCTGTCAATATATATCAAATGTTTTCTTCCTTTATTAACCAGTAGCTGCACCGCTTTGCGAATACCCTCATTAAGACCTGTATACACAACGGATATACGTGGGTCTAAATCCTCATATTCACGATTACCGACAAGTACGACAGAAATTCCGTAATCAGTCAACATTTGAAGATACTCCCGACGAAAAGAAGTTGAACTTATCACAACACCGTCCGGTTGACGACTGATGATTTGCGATATGAAATCCTCACTGTTATGATTACCTGTCAACGAAATTAAATAGCCCTGACTATATGCAGACTTATCCATTTCGGAAACCAAATGTCCAAAATGTTCATTTGCAATATTATCCGCAATAAACATAATATGCTTACTCGACTTTCCTTTTAATGCGCGGGCAATATTATTCGGGTGATAGTTTAACTCACATATGGCGTTTAAAACACGTTGACGCTTTTCCTCGGCAACGTATCTGTTATTATTAATTACATAAGATACAATAGTTTCCGATACGCCTGCTTTTATGGCGACATCTTTTCTTGTAACCTTACTGATATTTGGTGACATACCGTTTCCTCCATATTTAAAAACGTGTATATATTTACACGTATGTATAAATAAATTATAGCATATATAATTTATCCGTCAATATAACATATTATGTTTTGTATACTTTACATAAGAATAGCAAGAGGCATTTTGACACTTCCTATAATCTTTAAAAATAATTAATTTTTCATATTGACTTTTTAAAATATATAAACTATACTCTAAGTAGTGTCTTAAATATGTATCGCATATTTAAAACATTTTTATTTAGCATATATACACACGTGTGTACATTATGTTTTTTATTATTAAAGTTTATAATAGAATATTTAGTCTATTTTAAAAACTGGAAAGACGAGGTTTTGCGCGATATGTTGACTACAAACTTAGAACAGATGAAAAAAGCCGCAAAAAACGGCTATGCTATCCCTGCTATCAATACTCAGGGTGGAAACTATGATATAATTATGGCTATATGTAAAGCAGCCGAAGAAATGCAATCTCCTGTTATCTTGGCTCACTATGTGTCTACCGGTGAATTCTCCGGACACGATTTCTTTGTAAATGTTGCCAAATGGTGTGCAAATAAGGTTTCTGTTCCCGTATCTATCCACCTAGACCATGGCAGTGACTTTGATATCTGTATGAAAGCTCTTAAACTTGGCTTTACTTCCGTAATGATAGACGGTTCAACTTATGCTGTCGAAGAAAATGCGGCTATGACAGAAAGTGTTGTAAAGGTTGCGCGCGCATTTGATATCCCTGTTGAAGCAGAAATCGGCGAACTACAACGTTTGGATAGCGAAGGCAGTGTAATGGAAAATAAAAATATTGCGGACCCCGAGCAAGTAAGACAATTCCTATCCCTATGTAACCCCGACACACTCGCTATCGGTATCGGCAATGCTCACGGTTACTATAAAGGTGAGCCGGATATAAAACTTGACGTACTGAAAAAAGTTCGTGAATTTACTGATATTCCATTCGTTCTTCACGGTTGCACAGGTATGAAAGAAGAAGTTATCAAAGAGGCAATAAACATAGGCGTTGCAAAAATCAACTTTGGTACTGAAATTCGTTATAAATACGTTCAGCACTACGAAGAAGCCCTTAAAAATCTTAACCACCAAGGTCATTCATGGAAACTCAGCCAATATGCAAGCAATGCCCTTGTAGAAGATGTAAAGAATATCATCAGACTTTCAGGTTCGGCTGGCAAAGCTTAATTAAACAATAAATACTAAAAAATCAATATAAAAGCTAAAAAATAAAAAGGAGTAAAACATAATGGAAAAAAAGAACAGTTCCCTTACTTATACCGAAATTTATAATCAAGACGAATCTTTTGCCGCAATCAACAACAGTTTGCCTGAGATAATGGCAACGCTTGATAAAGTATTTGAAAAAGAGTACGATGAGCTTATATTTACAGGTTGCGGTACAAGTCTATATCTTGCCCAAACTGCCGCTCATTCTTGGCTGACTTACAATAACACACCCGCAAAGGCTGTTTGCTGTTCGGAGCTATACTTCTTCCCTGATGTTTACCTAAAAGGAAAACGTGTGCTTGTGCTTCCAATTACAAGAAAGAGCTACACAACAGAAGTCCGTATGGCAATCGAAAAAGCCCGCGCATATTCTAATGTAACAACTCTTTCAATCACTTGTGATGCTGATTCAAAGCTATATAACGACAACTACATACTATCTCCTGAGACAGCGGAAGACAGTGTCATTATGACACGTAGCTTTACAAGTATGGTTTACCTATCAGTAATACTATCTATGTACGCAGCAGGTCGTCGTGAAGAAATAGAACAAATGAAAGACTACCCCGCGCACGCAAAACGACTCCTTGTTGCTATGGACAATCTTGCAAAGAAAATTGTTGAAGAACACAGCAATCTAAATCTGTTCATTACACTTGGTCAAGGCATATACTACGGTGTTGCTAACGAATGTATGAACAAAATGAAAGAAATGGGCTTAACAAATTCTGAGGCTTATTACAGTATGGAATATCGTCATGGTCCAATGAGTTTGGTTGACGAAAACACACTTATTCTGACGCTTGCGCACCCAGATACAATGAAAGAAGACGCAGCGCTTCTTTCACAAATGAAGACTTACGGAGCTGTTACAGCTGTTCTTGGTGACGGTGTAACCGAATGTATGAAAGATGCTGACTATCATTTGGAAATGGGTTGTGGCTACAACGCGCAACAAAATGCCGCTCTTATCGGCTTTATCGGTCAATTTATCGGTTACTATATTGCTGAACAAAAGAACCTTGATGCTGATAATCCACGCCACCTAACACAAGCAATCGTTTTGGAAAAATAATTAGATATTTATATAAATGAACAACCCTCAGTCGAACTGGGGGTTGTTTATATGTGGGGATAAGGCTATTTTTAGCTATACGTAAAATTAGTAATACACTCTGCCGATTGCAATAGGATTTGTTTTACAAATGGAGTTTTATATTGAAATATTAATTGTTCGCCTAACTCATTTTTTTAATAAATTCTTTATATGCTACGCAAATCGGCTCGTATTATTTCTACCATATCTACATAATATCTTTTACAGCAAAATTCTCACTTACAATATTTGTATTATATTACTGTTTTTTTCGTGTCATAAAGACACCAACAATACTTCCAATCAGAACAATAGGCGCAATCCTCATAAACAGCCATTCAAACGAATGAAGTCCAACACCGATCACTGCTGTTTCAGGATTACTGTAATCCCAGCCCATATAAGAACTGTTTAATACAACTAAGAGTACAAAAACAATTACTACAATCGCGCAAAGTGAGATAAAGCACCAATGAAGTATTTTTTTAGTTACTTCTTTCCTTTGTGCCAGTTGTAAGTTAATGACTTCAAGTTTTTCGGAAATTGCCTTTAAATCATCAGCCTTAGCCTCTGTAACAGTTTCTCCCAGCAAAGTGCTGACAGATGTTTCAAGCGCTTCGGATAAGGATATCAGCATATCCGAATCAGGAACGGACAGACCTTGTTCCCATTTGGAGATTGTTTGGCGAACCACATTTAATTTAATAGCAAGTTCTTCTTGCGAAAGTCCTTTTGATTTTCTTATTGCTTTAATATTTTCATTTAACATAGTATAAACTCCTTTCCGATGTAGTCTATATTATATTATAAAATATCCCGTTGCCACAAGCAACGCAAATTAACATTAGATTAATCTGTATATTTCTCCGCATATTTAATTATGATAGATTACAGTGAAAATAAAAATTAAGCAATATTCTGACTTCTCTTGATAAATACAATTCTACCACATAAAGTTTATATTAAAAAAGAGTATTTTGTTTTTTTTCCGAACTTTCAATCCTTCGTCACCCATAGCCTTATAGATTTTAATCCACTCTTTTATTGGTGTATCAGAAGAAACGCTATACTTTTTAGCAAGATAAATTGTTTCACATTTATCTTTCAAATATTCCTTTAATATCTTTTTATTGAATTCATAAGAATATTTTGATATAAAAATACCGACCTCCAATTCGTTAAACTTTTGGTCTAACTTTTGGGGGTCGGGTCATTTAATTCTACCATAAGGTTTTTTTATCGGCTCTATTCACTTTGATTTGAATAGCCTACCTTATTTTTATAAATCGTCTTCGATTGCACTTGATTTTGCGTAAGCGGTAGATTTTGCTTCAAAGAAATCTGTTTTAATTAAATTTGCGTTACTGTAATCATTAACCCACTTCATAGACTCAGGTATATCTGTAAAACCTTCATACAGTGGCTCAAAATTGAGAGCTGTTGCTCGGAGATTACCCAGATAATGAATGTAATCTGAAATCATTTCCATAGTAAGTCCGTCAATGCGATCGCCAAGCACATATTCTGCCCATGCAATTTCTTCGTCTACGCCACGTTTTAACATTGAACGGTAGATTTCCACTTGTTCAGAACCGAAAAGCTCCGGTTCTTCTTTTTTTAGCTCCAAAAGAATGTTGCGGAAAAGCCATAGATGTGTGTTTTCGTCACGATTGATATAACGGATTTCCTGTACGCTGCCGCACATCTTACCCATACGGCCAAGATTATAAAAAAACATAAATCCCGAATAGAAATAAATTCCTTCAAGAATATAGTTTGCCATCATAGTTTTTACAAGATGTTCTCTGTCTCTGTGTTGCAAGAATGCGTTGTACTGTTCCCCGATAAATTCATTTCTCTTTAAAAGATGTTCATCAAATTTCCATTGATACAAAATTTCATCTCTTTTTGCGGGAGAACAAATAGAATCCAACATATAGCTGTAACTTTGAGAGTGAACAGCCTCTTGAAAAGCCTGAATAGTTAAGCATAGGTTAATTTCATTTGCTGTAATATATTCACCGATATTCGGAAGATTGGCTGTTTGCAAAGAATCCAAGAAAACAAGAAATGACAGTATTTTATCGTATGCGGTACGTTCTTCATCGTTTAAAAGGCGGTAATCCTTAATATCTTGCGTAAGATTTACTTCTTCGGGTATCCAAAAGTTATTCATCGCCTGACGATACCATGAGCTTACCCAAGTATATTTCATATTGTTAAAGTCGTTTAGATTTGTGGTATTTCCGCCTATCATTCGACGTTTACGCACATCTGTGTCGCCTTGCGCATTAAACAGAGCCTTTTTTTGTAATTCCATTATATTACCTCCTTGAAAATTGTTAGAAATCTTGTTTTAGGAAGAACAAGATTCGCATTCTTCCACTTCCAGCGACTGATTACGAACATAATAAATCGTTTTTACGCCTTTTTCCCATGCGCGTATATATAAATCAAGAACTTTACGGAAAGTGAAGTCATTTGTAATATAAAGATTTACTGATTGTGATTGATCCATATGGCGTTGACGTATGCCCGCTGCGTCCACTATCCATGTTTGGTCAATGTGGTGCGCATTTTTATAAAGCCAAAATGTTTTTTCATTTAAATCAGGAGCAACACGTGTAATCATACTTCCCTTTTTTTCTTCCATAAAATATTTCTTCATAACAGGGTCGACTGCCGCCGTAGTACCTGCAATAATAGATGTTGAACTGGTAGGGGCAACGGCAAGCAAATATCCGTTGCGAAATCCAGTATGTTTAATATCTTCCGCTAATTTTTGCCAAGAATCAGAAGTATAATTTCTTTTATTAAAATAAGCGCCTGTTTCATAATCACTGCCTGCAAAGTACTTATAAGCGCCCTTTTCTTTGGCAAGCTCCATTGACGCTTTCATTGTATAATAATTAATTTTTTCGTAAAGTTCATCAACAAAATCAAGATGTTTTTGTGTCTCAAAAATAAAACCGTTATTTACAAGCATATGATGATAGCCGCTTGTACCAAGACCGATAGCCCTATATTGCTGATTTGTTATTTGCGCATAAGGAATAGGGTAGTAGTTTAAGTCAATAACATTATCAAGCGCTCGGACAACTGTGTAAATTGTATTCCATAGTTCATCGTCATTTGTTACATTAATACGTCCAAGTGTCAGAGATGCCAAATTACAGACAACAAAATCGCCGGGACGTGTTTTTTGAATAACAACCGTTTCTCCGTTAATCTCTGTCGTTTCAGGTTTTTCAACCTGCATTGCGCTCATATTCTGTGCAATTTCTGTGCAAAGATTACTACAATAAATTATACCTTTGTGTCCGTTTGGATTCATACGGTTGACAGTGTCTCGATTAAATGCAAAAGGAGTTCCTGTTTCTACCAAAGATTTTATAATCAACCGAACAATCTCTTTTACGCTCATAACACGTTTTTTTATACGGTCATCTTCTACGCACTCGTAATAACGTTTTTCCCATTCTTCACCGTAAAAATCTTCTAAATGATAACCCTTTACAGTGTAAATATTGTGTGGACACATCATATACCAGTCTGCGTCTAAGTCAGTTTTTGCAAGTTTCCAAAAAAGGTCGGGATAGCAAACAGCAGGGAAAATGTCGTGCGCTTTCATACGGTCATCACCGTTATTTGTACGAAGTTGCAGAAATTCAGGTAAATCGCTGTGCCAAGCATCTAAATATACCGCCACAGCGCCTTGACGCACACCCAGTTGGTCAACAGCGGTAGCCGTATCGTTAACAAGTTTTATCCAGCGGATTACACCGCCTGCTGCGCCCTCAAAGCCACGGATACTGCTGCCGTTTGCGCGAACCTTACCAAAATACAGTCCCATACCACCGCCATGCTTGCTTACCTGCGCAAAGTTGTCAATGCTACGGTAAATTCCTGTCAAAGAATCGTCGACCGTATCAATAAAGCATGAGCTCATTTGATGAAATGGCTTTCTTGCGTTTGACATAGTGGGTGTTGCCATAGTAACTTTCAGCGTGCTTAGAATTTCATATATTTCTTTTGCCCAATGCACACGGTCTTTTTCGGGAATTGCCAAGTGCATTGCAATTCCCATAAACATTTCTTGTGGTCTTTCAAGAAGTCTGTGTTTATGGTCACGGATTAAATATCGTTTTGCGAGAAGGTCAAGTCCGCTGTAATTAAAAAGTTTGTTTCTTTCAGGTTTTATGAAAGAATAAAGTTCTTCAATATCACTGCGACTGTAATTTTCCAAAATGAAATTTCCGACAAAGCCCTCGTTTGTTAACCATAGTAGTTTATCATACCAGTCAGAAAAACCAAGAGCTTCTGTATGTTCGGTTATCTGTTGTTCCAAGTCAAAAGAAAGAAAACGCGCGGCAATCATTTCCCACTTAGGGGCAGCCTTGCTTATCAGTTCCACGCTGGCACGTTCTAATGTTGAATAGGCTTCCGCAAGAGTCATTTTTTCCTTGTAAAATGAACGGAATTTTAAGAGTAGCAGTTGCAGTGAATAGACTTCTTCGGGAAAATCATTTTGAATTTCCGAAAGTATTGAGGGCAAATTAGGGTCATTGATAAGTTCGGAAAGTTCACTTGCTGTCTGTCTAAGCTCTGCGTGGTGCTGACGGTATAGTATATATGCTTTTGCCACTTTTAAATATCCGTGACGCATAAGACTTTCCTCAACATAATCTTGAATAAGTTCAACACTGCACCCATCTGTAATATTCTTTTCAACTTCGCTTATCAAAAGAGAAATCTCATCATCGAAAATACTAATTTTAAGTTCATCAAAAGCCTTTTGAATAGCATTTTTTATTTTTGTACGATCATATACCTGTGAAAGACCGTTTCTTTTCAAAATTTGTATGGTATATCACTCCTTTTCGTCATAAAAATAATTTTACCAAAGATACATAACAAATGCAATATAATATAACAATAACAATATAATGCAAAAAGTACAAAATAGGATATTTTTTTGACACATAAAATATCTTCTTATAATAATTATTATAAGAAGTATAGAATATCAATCTTTATATTGTTGTAAAATAAAATAATATACATATAGTATATAATATGACAGTATCCAATTTCAATTTGCAAAGACGGTAAGTTTATCTTTTTTTCAAATTTTGACATTTATCCCAAAATTAACTTTCAAAAAAGAGCGTGTTCCGTTTTCTGCGGAAAATGCCTTAGGCTCTGCCTAAGAACCGCAATTTTTTGAAAAAAATTGAGTAAAACTTTTATAGACTTCGTCATTATGACGAATAGCTATACCTTTTTATACAGTATGATATTAATATTATTATAATTTGATACTTATAATAAAAACATTATGCCAAAATTTAACCCCGAAACAGAGAATAAATTTTGGCTTTAACTTATCTGTGTTTTTTTGGAAACCACGGAATACATCTGTTTACACGTTTGCAGTAATCAATATAGGTTTGTCCGTAAAGCTCAGTCAACCATTTTTCTTCCGTAAATTTTACCAGAAATGTCATTAATACATAGTACAAAACAGGAAGAAAAAGTAAATATATATTACCTCTCCAAAATAGACTTCCGCACAAAAGAAACGAAATGCCGGTATAGATAGGATTGCGTACCCAAGCGTAAGCTCCGGTTGTTACAAGCTGGTTTTCTCTGATTTTTTTATCAAGTTTTATAACCGCAACAGAATTAAACCAGAGCAAAAAACCAATTAATACAAAAAGAACCGCTAAAAATTTACCGAAAATATTCCAAAAAGGAAACTGTAAATTCGGAAGAATTTGAAAATATTCCATTCTTATTGATATAAATGTGAGTATCATTATTAAAATCACATATATAGGACCTATTCCAAAAACAGAAAGATGTTTTTTCATTATATTATAATCCTCCAAAAATATAGTTAGTAAAAACTAACTATATGCTAGCATAAATTTAATATAATGTCAATTATCTATCAGGTTAAATTAATATATGATATTTTGTATTTGAAAGTATTATTATAAAAAAGGGGGAAACCGCACAAATCTACTGAACGGATTTGTACGGTTTAAAGTGAGTTTTCCTTATTAGTGATGATAATTTTAAGTTATCATTTAATAGGTTTATTAGGATTAATTATTCTCCGAAGCGACTTTCGATAAGGGCAACAAGTGTATCAACAGCATCAACTTCGTCGCTTCCTTTTGCTGTTATCTCAACTTCTGTTCCGGGACCCATAGCCAAAGATAAAAGCATTACAATAGATTTTGCATTAACTTTTTCTTCTTCCGGAAATTTTATCAAAGAAATTTTTGATTCAAATTTATTTGCGCATGAAATAAATTCCGAAGCAGGACGTGCATGAAGCCCTGTTGGGTTTTGTATTACGGTTTTTCTGCTATACATAAATATTTACCTACCTTTTTCTTTTAATTATTTTAGATTAAATCTGATAGCTTTTCGCTTAAATAATCTACGATTTCCTTATCTGTTTCCATTTGACAAACTTGGCTTGCAAGTTCTTCCATTTGCGGTATGCTTAAATTATTAATTACTTTTTTAACAGATGCAACAGATGCAAGCCCCATACTTAATCTACGTATACCCATACCCACAAGCACAGGGGCAGATAATTTGTTGCCACCCATTTCGCCACATACGCAAACATCTTTGCCTTGTTTTTTAAATTCTTTTGTAACATAATTTATCAAACGATATATAGCAGGATTGTTTGATTGATAATACTTATTTACAGCGGGATTCATTCTGTCGGCAGCCATAGTGTATTGAGTTAAATCATTTGTACCTATACTTACAAAGTCTACTTCTTTTGCAACCATATCTGCAAGTAATGCGATTGACGGAATTTCAATCATTACGCCAAATTTCATATCCTTGTTGTATGGTATATTTTCGTTATCAAGTTCATCTTTTGCTTCTTGTAAAGCCTTTTTGGCAGCCCGTACATCATCAAGACTTCCTACCATTGGGAACATTAACCATAGATTTCCGAAAACACTTGCTCTTAGACAGGCACGGAGCTGTGTTTTGAAAATTTGTGGATTTGACAGACAAAGTCGTAAGGCTCTGTTTCCTAAGAATGGGTTTTCTTCAACAGGTAGCTCCATACTATCCAGTTTTTTATCTCCTCCTATGTCGAGCGTACGAATGGTAACAGGAGAATTTTTAAATACAAGTAGTACTTTTTTATATATTTCAAACTGCTCATCTTCTGTCGGCAAATCAGGTCTACCCATATAAATAAATTCTGTGCGGAACAGTCCTACGCCGTCTGTATATTGACAGCCACCTTGTAATTCATTGCTTGAAGCTGAGCCTAGATTAATTTCTACATCAATTTTTGTACCATCGGTACTTTTTGCCTCTTGTGAAATATATTGTTTTGTTTCTTTTTGTTTTATTAAGAATTTTTCTCTTTTTTTGCTATACTCTTCTTTTTCTTCTGCGGTTGGACATAAAATAATTTCACCGTCTACTGCGTCTACAATTACTTCGGTTTGGTCTGTGATAATATTCATTGCATTTTCCAAACCAAGCAAAGCGGGAATTTCATAACTTCTTGCTATAATTGCGCTGTGTGAAGTTGGTCCACCGACTTCTGTAATTATTGCAAGTACTTTATTTTTATCCAGTGTTGCCGTATCAGATGGTAATAAATCATACGCCACAATTACCACAGGTTTTTGCAATTCCGCTAAATTACGTTCTTCTACCCCTTCCAAACATCTCAGTAAACGATTTTTGACATCTCTGATATCTGCAACTCTTTCAGCGATTAGTTCATCTTTTGACTTTCCTATTATTCTAATATATTTTTCATATACTTTATTAACTGCAAAGGCAGGATTATTTAAATCATCTATTTCGTCTCTGATATCTTCGTCCATTGCTGCATCAAATAAAATATCCAGATGAGCATCAAAAATGCGGGCTTTATTTGAGTCATCATCTTTCAGATGACTTTGTAATAATTTTAGTTCTTCTTTCGCTTTGTTTTGCGCGTTTTCATATTGTAATAGGGCATTTTGTATATCATCTTCTGATATTTGTTTTTCAACAACATTTGGTACATAAGGACAAAAATGAAATGTTTCTCCTATTGATATACCCTCTGATACCGGATTTGCTTTAAATTTATTACACATATATTCCTTACCTCCAAAATATTATACAGAGCAAGATTTTATATATAATTTAAGGAAGAAGGTTTTTTAGCATCAGAGCAACTTCTTCGCTTGTTTTGCAGTTTTTAAGTTCTTTTAACTTGCCTTCTTGCTGAAATACTTTGAGTAGCGCTTGAAGTATTTTTAATTGCGCGTCTGATTTTTTTACAGCAAGCATAAAAATAATCTCAACATCTATTTTGTGGTCAGGTTCACCCATACCGATAAATGTTACAGGTTTTTCCAAAATACCAACTGCCATAGCCGGTTCATTAACATGGTCAGGTGTTGTGTGTGGCAATGCTATACCCATATCTATAAGTTCAAGTCCTGTCGCAAAAACTCTTTCTCTCTCTTTGATTGCCTCTATATAGCTATCTTTTACCAAGCCTTGTTCCAAAAGGACATTTGCCAGTTGCTCCAATGCGTCTTCGTTGGAAGCGCAATTCAAATTCATTTTTACAAGTTTGCTGTCAAATATCATTTCGTCAAGAATTTTTTCTCTATCGTTCATATTAAACCTCCGCTTAACATATTATCATATATAATTTTACAGTTAAATCTCATTATTTGTTATTTCCGTATCGGAAACAGTTGAATTTTCTTCTAAGTTTTTCTGATTATCAGAGTCTGTGGTTTCTTCTTCAACATAAGGATTTTTAGGCGTATATGCTTGAAATTTGAGTTGGTTTGGATTTTTTTTGTATTCAAAATATATAAGTGAATCCCATAACTTCTTTCCGTCATTCATTTTATCGCAATTTATCCAATATCTACCCTTTAAAAGTTTCGCATCATTAATTCTTACATACATTTTTCTGTATTTTGACAGTTCTTTGATTTGGATATTTTCTATCTCATCTTTTTTGTATGTATGCATTTTTCCATAAGCCGAAAAGCTTATTTCATCATCTGAAATTTTAACTTTTGACGGATTACTTACAGATACAAAACAATTTATAATATGATATATACATACAATACCAAGTACCAAATATAACATATCACCTTTTATAACATTTATGATAGAAAATATGCAAAAGAATATGCAAAATATACCCGTAGCGGTAATACTTATGTGAAATCTTTTTGGTTCAATTGAATATATTTCCACCTAAAAATCCTCCTTTGCAACAGAGATAGATATTTGAGCTACCTCTATTGCTTAAAAATGCTTAAATAATTATTTTGTAGCTGTTTCTTCAACTTTTAGAGCTTTGGCTTCTTTTACTATTCTAAATCTGTTAAACACAGCAAGAGCAATAGCTATTGCAACAAGTATGATTATACCTACATAATTTAGATTTGAAATCTTTGTAATCACCCATGACAGAGGGTTACCACCGTCACAGATTGAAGAAATAAGCGATGAACCTTCCGGCATAGCAAAGCTTGCTTGAACAGCAAGGTCTGTGTGTAGTTTTGCAAGGTCTGTTGCAAAGTACAGTCCTGATGCAAGTGAAACAAGACCAACGATTAATGCGCGGAAACCGTTATTTTTACAGATAGGCAAAATCAAAACCATCATATACGGAAGTGTTGCCAAGTCACCGAATGGCAAAACTTTATTTCCCGGAAGAATCATAGCAAGGATTAGTGTAACGGGAACAAGGATAAGTGAAAGAGCTATTGTTATTGGGTTACCTACGCCAACGGCTGAATCAAGTCCTATATAAATTTTACCTCTGTTTGAGAAGTGTTTTGTGATAAAGCCTGATGCCGCATCTGAAAGAGGAAGCAAACCTTCCATTAAAAGAGCCGCCATCTTAGGAGTTAGAACAAGGACAGCGCCCATTGTTATACCAAGTTGTAGCGAAGCCCAGCCATAACCTGCAAATAGACCGATAACTGTACCGATAACTGTACCGATAAGTATTGGTTCACCCAAAACGCCGAATTTCTTTTGAACTTTTTCAAAGTTGATGTCAACTTTTTTCAGTCCCGGGATAGAACCTATAATTTTATCTGTTACCCAAGCAAGCGGGACAAAAGCGCCTGAAAATCCGTGAGGAATTGAAACACCTTCAAGTCCGTTGTATTTTGCAACCGCAGGAGCTGTAAGGTCAGCTATTACCATAACTATAACCATATTTACGCCAGCCGCAATAAAGCCGTAAGCAATGTTTCCTGTAACGCCTGCAACCAATGCGCCTGTAAATGCAAAGTGCCAATAGTTCCAAATATCAACGTTTACAGTTTGCGTTGTATTTGTCAATAACATTATAACGTTAATCAAAAGACCAAATGGAATTATCATAGCGCCAACATTTGTTGCCATAGCTATCGCTGATGCTGCCGGCCAGCCAACATCTATTACTGACAGACTGAATCCATATTTTTCTACCATTGCCTGTGTTGCGGGACCCAAGTTTGAGCCAAGCAAACCGAATACTGTTGTGATACCGATTAGTCCGACACCAACAGTTAAACCGGCTCTTAATGAACGTCCGAATTTTGCTCCGAAAATCAAACCTAAGATTGTTACTATTATCGCCATCATTACTGATGAACCCAAACCACTGATAAATCCGGCGGCTTTAACCAAAAAATCCATAATACTACCTCCAAACATTTATAATATAAATTATAAAATATTTATTTTAGCTTTAATTCAAGTTACCAACCAAGTTTGCTGATAATCTCGTCGATTGTTTTATCCAGACCTATGCCTGTCAAGAAAGGAATTCCCTGAACTACCGGCTTTGAAAATGATTGTGTAAGAACAGCAGTTGATACAACCAAATCATAATCTTCAATTTTAGATTCAACTTCATTTACTTTGCACTGGGTAGTAGTGAATTGTCCTGCGAAACCTCTCTCTTCCAATTTTTCTTTTAGACGAGCTGCCGCCGCTGTTGATGTAGCTATACCTGAACCACAACATAATAGAATTTTTTTCATAAATATTCTCCTTTTTAATATATATATTATTAAAATAATTCATTACAAAATAAGATAGAATTATTTTTCGCCCACTATCATAATATGACATTTTCTGTCACGAATTCTATTTTGATCCCAATCTATAAAATATATGTATCCAACTGTGCCTATTTGCAGTTTGCCGTCTTTTAGTACAAATGATTCGCTTGCGCCAAAGAGAGAAGCTCTTATATGCGCGTCACCGTTCAAAATTGTTCCCGGATCCGCAGGATACATAGGGTCATTAAGATTCATTAAAAAGTCAACGTGTTTTGGACCCGGATATCTGTAATTTGTATTTTCCGAAAGCTCACGTGGAACTATTTTATCAAGTATTCTGTTGAGGTCAACCTGCAAATACTCGTCACCGTTAAAATCTGTATCATGAACAAATTCTTCAAAAACTACCGAGCATGTTGTATGCGGTGATTGAACAACGCATATACCGTCTTTTATACCGCTTTTTTCAACAATAGCGCGGACTTGCTCTGTAATATTGTGGTAGCTTGGACGACCTCCTTTTGAAGTAGTGATAATTGTTTCTGAATAAATAGCCATAAATCTTTCTCCTTTGTATTATTATTTATTACGTTCAGTTCTTGCTTTATCCAAAGCTTCCATCATTTCATCTAAAACAGCAAACGGGTCTTTTGCCGCTACTATTCCACTTGTACCGCCTGTTCCGTCAGCTCCGCACATTATAGCATCATATACGTTTTTTCCTGTGCTGATACCTGCTGCTTGAAGTACAAGAGTGTTTGGTGAAACTGATTTTACTGCTTCGTTTGTTGCGCGCATATATTCAGCGTCACTTACTTTACCTGTTCCGATTAACGATGTAGGTTCGCAAACCATTACATCTGGGTGAAGTGTTGCTATTGCGGTTGCTTCTTCAGGAGTATCGGCGCAAACTATTGTTAAAATTCCAAGTTCATTTGCGCGTTTCATAGCTTTTGCAAGTTCTGACATTGTCAAAGGGTGTTCGGCATGGTTTAGGAATACTGCTTTTGCGCCGGCTGCTACTATTCCTTCGGGTAGAATGTGTCCCATACCGCTGCCTTGCTTCATTCCGTCCATGTGTTGAGCTGTTACAATAAGATTTGTTGAATTTTCGGATATTCTGTATAGGTCTACGTGCTGGGCTGTAAATAAAATATCAAAATCGTATTTTTTAGCCAACTTGTCTGTATACTCCGCAAGTTTCAAAACCTCATCGCCATACATATAAGCCTTCGGGTTTACTACAAAGAAAGGAACTCTCAATTTAACTTTTTCCATATATTTAATCTCCTATATATATTTTACATTTTTATTTTACATTTGTAAATATTTCATAGTAATGTGACAAAACATCATACATACCTTTATCGGCGGATTGCTTTAATACAGGATACTTATCTGGTTTATCATTATTTATTTGATTGATTGCGCCTACAAGCAAATCGGTAAAAATATTTATTTTTGTGATACCTTTTTTGACGCATAAACATAAATTATCGTCACCGCTGCCCGAACCGCCGTGAAGAACAAGAGGAATATTAAGAGCTTTGTTAATGTCATCTAGGCGTTCAAAGTTTAATTTTGGAACCATAGATTTAGCATAAAATCCATGTAAAGTACCTATTGAAACAGCAAGTGAATCTACTCCTGTCAATTCTGCAAATTTAACAGCTTCATCAACTTCTGTATAAACGCTTTCGGTGGGTACAGAACTTTCTGTTGGGTATTCTCCGTGTCCTACATGTCCTATTTCAGCTTCGACACTTACGCCCCTTTGATGAGCATATTCGACTACTTCCAAAGTCTTTTTAACGTTGTTTTCAAATGTTTCCATAGAAGCGTCTATCATAACAGATGTAAAGCCTAAGTCAATAGCTCTTTTGATAAAATCAACATCTTCTCCGTGGTCAAGATGCAGCGCAACAGGAACGCTTGATTGTTCTGCGATAAGTTTACCGACTACTGCTGCCTCCTTTAAAGGAAAATTACTGTCAAGTAGTTGAGGATAGGACAGTAGTAGTGGCATATTGAATTTTTCTGCAACTTTGGCATATACTCTTGCAGAGTCAATATCCAAATAATCAGGCGCAGGCAGTCCATAACCGCCTTTTTTTGCATCTAATAGTATCTTTTTTGAATTAACTAACATAAATATTCCTCCTATTATCTATATTTTGTATATATTATATATAATGTTTTTCAAAATTGCAATATTTAAATAGATATATATTGCACATTTGTTCAATATAATTTATAATATATGACAAGGGGGTATTGATTTTATGAAACAAAGTATTAAAAGGCAACAAATAATAAAGGTAGCAAAATTGTATTATCAAGGAAATATGTCTCAGTCCGAAATCGCAGAGCTAATGCACTTGTCACGTCCGAAAATATCAAGAATGCTGACAGAAGCAAGAAGACTCAATATAGTAACTATCACTATTGATGACTCCGCAAGTTCGATTCCTGTCAATGAAAAGAAAATAAAAGATTATTTCGGACTGCAATATGTGAAAATTGTAAAAACCCGCAATACAGATACCGATACAAAATCTCAGTTAGGGAAGGCGGCAAGTGACTTTTTAAATGAACATTTGTCAAACAATATAACAATCGGTATTTCTTGGGGAACAACATTGAGCGCTTTTGTAAATGAATTTCAGCCAAAGCACACTATGTCGAACGCAAAAATAGTTCAGATTATAGGCGGTATGTATAATGCAAACTTAAATATTGACGGCAGAGAGCTCGTTAAACAGTTGGCTCAGAAGTTAGATTGTAAGGATAGTATTATACAGGCACCGCTACTTGTTCACAATCCAAAGTTAAAAGAAATGTTTATGGAAGAACCTATGGTTAAACAGCACTTTAATATGATGAAACATATGGATATTGCAATTATCGGAATTGGCGCTATTACGCATAATAAATCAGTTTTGTATAGGGCAGGCTATATTGAAGAAAATGCTATAAACAATCTGTCGCATATTGGCTGTGTAGGAGATGTTTGCGGACACTTTATGACTGCTGACGGAAATATTCCCCAGACGGAGATTACAAAAAGATTGATTTCAATTTCACCGGAAGATTTACAAAAAACACCTGTTTCTGTCGGAATATGCGAAGGAATATCGAAACTCTATCCAATTTTGGCGGCAATAAAAGGAAAATATATCAATTCTATTATTATTGATGAAGTTTTGGCACTGGCAATTATTACACAGGAAAATTTATAAAATTACATAAATATCAGAAAAATACATAGCCATATAAAAGTTTAAAATATCAAAAGATAATAAAACAAAGCCGAAAAATCAGCATATAAGTTGATTTTTCGGCTTTTAAATACGGTAATATTACAGACATATTATAGAAAATTTGAATTATTTATCTTTGTTGTTATAAGTAAATAATGTAAACCGAAACAAAGATATGGCAATAAGCACAAAAATACTGATAAATACAAGCCAGCCTCTCCAAGATGAAAACAGTTTCAGTCCTCCGCCACGGATAATTACGTCAATGTTGAGTAAAATAAAAATTATTAAAATCCAACTGTAATGAAATATTGTAAGTATTATCTGTTTCCACTTAGGCAAATCGGGTTCAAATTGTTTCGGGTTTTTTGCGGTACATCGGATTGTTGCAACAGGCGCAAAACCTACTTTTGTATAAAAACGTTCAGCGGTATACTCAATTCCGTCAACAGTGAATTCAGGATACATACCCTCTTTGGTTATTATAATATTAAGTTTGTTATCATTTGCATATTTAAATAGGGCAAGGGTAAACTCTTGCGGAGTGGTAACGGCATCATCAGGAATAAAAGTAAATACTTTTTGATGTAGTGAATATGAAAGTTTTTTATAGTCATTAATCCAATCATTGAATAGATTTTTCTTATTTTGCGGTGAATCCATTTTATTGAGCAAAATATCTATATTGTCGGATTTCGTTATATTTTGAAATTCTTGGCAAAATTTTATTGCTGTATCGATATCTTTTGCCCTTTGTTTAAGTAATTTTTCCTGTTCTGCCGCCGCGTTTGAAATAGTTTCCTTATCTGCAAGAATATTACGTATTGTGTCCAGTGGTATATCCACCATACGAAGAGCTCGAATAAGTTTTAGCGTACATATATCTTGCTCGGAATATTCACGGTAATCATTTTCTTGATTTCGCTTTGGATTTAACATTCCCTCCTGTTCATAGTAACGTATATTGCGTTTGGAAATTCCGGATAGCGTTTCGGCATCTTTTATATTCATAATATATCACCTTTCTTTCTGAGTTTGTACGCTTATAATAAACTATGCAGTGGGTGTAATGTCAAGTAAATATATAAATTATTTTTACAAATAACAAATAAAAAGGCTACGGGGACTTTCGTATCCACGTAGCCGCAGCGTCTAAAAAAAGGTATCATCATTCGTTATAATGACAAAGTCTATAAAAGTTTTACTCAATTTTTTTCAAAAAATTGCGGTTC
>JAHHTQ010000002.1 GCA_020024555.1 Angelakisella sp. | reverse complement strand
TATCTAACATTTTTTGTACCTCTATTATACCACTTCTTTTTACATAAAAAAAGAAAAAATCCGATAATATCAGACTTTTTCGACAGACTGAAGTGAGTTTTATACTCACTTTTTTTTGTATTTATCAAAAATATATGATTTTTTTATAAATAATACAATACTGAGTAGAGATATATAGAAAAATATTTAACAGATTGTTATTTGTGATTGACAAAACAGTTAGCGTATGCTAATATACTGGATAGTCGGTACTAACTACTTGATAGTATTGGATTAATTTCAAGTAATTTTTATAGCAATTTGAATTATTAAAATAAAAATTATATATAATTACTTTAATAACAGAAGGAGAAAATAATGGTCAATAAACGATTGGTTCGGGAAGTAAAGAGTTCGCAAAAATATGTTGTCGGACAAGTTCTGTGTCAATGGGTAATGCTGATATGCAATATTGTTATGGTTCTTATGTGGAGTGTGTTTTTCCACCATTTATTTATTGGTATTGTCACAAAAAAAGGATTACTTATTGCTGTTGCGGTGACAGTTGTCTGTATGTCAATACGTTTTATTTTCAGCAAGCTGGCGGCAAAAATGGGTTATCTTGCGGGAAAAGAAGTCAAGCAGGTTTTACGTGAAAAAATATATAATAAATTGGTTAAAATGGGGAATTCCTATCAAGAAAAAGCCTCAACTTCCGAAATGGTACAGTTATCGGTAGAGGGTGTAGAACAGCTTGAAACATATTTTGGCGCATATTTGCCTCAGTTTTTTTATAGTATGATAGCGCCACTCACACTTTTTGCCGTACTGTCGTTTGTCAGCATAAAAGCGGCATTGGCGCTACTTATTTGCGTACCGCTTATTCCTATATCAATCGTATTTGTACAAAAATTTGCCAAGAAACTTTTGGCGAAATATTGGGGACAGTATACAAGTTTGGGCGACAGTTTCCTTGAAAATTTACAGGGAATGACTACTCTTAAAATTTATCGCGCAGATGAAAATAAGCAAGAGCAAATGAACAGAGAAGCAGAGAGCTTTCGTAAGGTAACAATGCGTGTTCTTACAATGCAGTTAAATTCAATTACCGTTATGGATTTGGTTGCATTCGGCGGTGCGGGAATTGGTGTTATTTTGGCTTTGCAAGAACTGACAGCAGGCGCTGTCACGATGATAGGCGCGCTTTTGATTATTTTGCTTTCAGCTGAATTTTTTATACCTATGCGTACATTGGGTTCGTTTTTCCATATTGCAATGAACGGTATGGCGGCATCAGAGAAAATTTTTAAGTTTTTGGACAGTGAAGATGTCGAAAAAGGTAAAAAAATGTTAAGTGATGACTTGACAATAGAAGTTAAAAATCTTCACTTCGGCTACGAAAAGGAAAGAGAAATATTAAAAGGAATTAATCAGAAGTTTGAAACAGGAAAGTTTTATGCTTTGGTTGGTAAAAGCGGTTGCGGAAAAAGTACGCTTTCGGCGCTGCTTGTAGGCAAAAACAAAAACTATCAAGGCGAAATACTTATCGGCGGAACAGAACTGCGTGATTTGGACGAAAGGGAATTATTAAAGAACATAACTTTAATAGGTCATAACAGTTATTTATTTCAAGGAAGCGTAAGATACAATCTTCAATTCGGTAAAACAAATGCGACTGACACAGAAATGTGGAAGGTTTTGGAACAAGTTAAACTTGCAGACTTTTTACGGGGTGAAAACGGACTGGATACCGTTCTTCAAGAAAGAGGAAGTAATTTTTCGGGCGGACAGCGTCAACGTTTGGCGCTTGCGCGCGCAATTTTACACGACAGCCCTATTTATATTTTTGATGAAGCGGCATCAAATGTTGACGTTGAGAGCGAAGAAGATATTATGCAGATGATTTTGGAAATGTCAAAAACAAAGACGGTGTTTTTGATTTCGCACCGTTTGGCAAATGTTGTAAATGCTGACAGTATATTCTTAATAGAAAACGGAGAATTTTCTGAGCAAGGTACGCATAGTGAACTTATGGCGAAAAACGGCAGTTATGCCAATATGTTCCTAAGTCAGCAAAAACTTGAACAATATGGTAAGAAAGGAGCAGAAGAACAATGTTAAAGAAAAATTTTAAAATAGCGTTGAAAATGGCAAAAATGGTTCGCCCGCTGGCGCTCTATATGTTGGCGGCTATTATAATGGGAATTTTGGGTTTTCTCTGCTCTACGTTTATTCCGGTTTTGGGCAGTATGGGTATTGTCGAGGCGGCGGGAGCTGTTGCTACACATTCAGCTATCGCATTAAATTCGGTTTTTGCAGTTGTAATTGTTTTGGCAATTATGCGTGGTATTCTTCGCTATGCCGAGCAGGCAAGCAATCACTATATAGCCTTTCGTTTGCTTGCCTTAATCCGTGATAAACTGTTTAAAGCATTGAGAAAACTTTGTCCGGCAAAACTTGACGGAAAAGAGCGAGGCAACCTTATCTCCCTGCTTACGTCAGATGTAGAGCTACTGGAAGTATTCTATGCGCATACCATATCGCCTGTGGCGATTGCGTTGGGTATGAGTATTATAATGAGTTTGTTTATTGGCAGTTATTCTGTATTAATGGGTGTATTTGCCTTTGCTTCATATCTGATAATAGGTGTGGGCATACCGCTTATTATTGCGGTACAGGGTAAGGACATTGCCCGTCAGTTCCGTGACGGTTCGGGTAAACTTGGCAATCACGTACTTGATAATTTGCGTGGATTAAACGAAAGTTTACAATATGGACAAGAGGAAAAAAGACTGGAAGAAATGCGACAAAAGAGCAAAGATTTGTCTGTTCTTGAAAGTAAACTGAAAAAAGGTATAGGAAACAATACAGGTATCACAAATACGCTTATATTACTTCTTACGCTTATATTTTTCCTAATTTCAGGCTCTATGTACATTGACGGCAAAATTACTTTTGAAGAAATGTTAGTGCCGTTTGTTGCTTTTGTTTCTTCCTTTGGACCTGTGCTTGCGCTTGCAAATTTGGGTAGCACACTACAACCGACATTTGCCGCGGCAGAGCGTGTATTTGAAATTTTGGAGGAAAAACCTGTTGTTGAAGAAAATACAAATGGTATTGCAAAAGATTTTACAGGTGTTGAGTGCAAAGACATTAATTTTTCTTACAATGAAAACGGTAAGGACAGTCAGATATTAAAAGATTTTAGTCTATCTATTGAGAAAAACACTCTTGTCGGCTTAGTAGGAAAGAGCGGTAGCGGAAAATCAACACTATTGAAACTTCTAATGCGTTTTTGGGACGTTGAAAAAGGAAGTATAAAAATCTCCGATGAAGATATTAAAAGTTGGTCAACAAATGCTTTGCGGGATACAGAAAGCTATATGACACAAGAGACACATCTTTTCCACGACACAATAGAAAACAATATACGTATTGCAAAAGAAGATGCGACTGTCGAAGAAATTGAAGATGCTTGTAAAAAGGCGTCAATTCACGACTTCATCATCAATTTGCCAAACGGATACAAGACATCGGTCGGTGAGTTGGGTGACACACTCTCGGGTGGCGAGCGTCAGAGAATAGGGCTTGCCCGCGCGTTTTTACATAATGCGCCGTTTATGTTGTTAGATGAGCCAACAAGTAATCTTGACAGTTTGAATGAGGCAGTCATACTCAAATCACTCAAAGAAGAGCAAAAAGATAAGACTGTTATTTTAGTTTCACACAGAAAGTCTACTATGAGAATTGCGGATAAAGTGTATTGCGTTGAAAATGGAAGAATGAGCTGATTGTTTTCATAGAATATAATAACAATATTGTACCATTAATACTTATTGATTTTAACATAGTTTTATATGAATTTTTTTGTATAATTTTTATACCTTTGTCTGCGCTTTGGTTAAATTTATTAGTGTAAAATATTGTTTGTATCTTTGAGATATTATTTTAAATAAGAAAGTGATGATTACTTATGGAAAAAGACTTATCCAAAAAACGACTGAAAGAAAAGCAGGTTGTGGAGAAGATGATAAAACTGTATTGTAATAAAAAACACAAAACAAAAGGCGGAGTTCTTTGTACGGAATGTAAGGAACTATTGGATTACGCTCATAAAAGAGCCGATAAGTGTCCGTTTATGGAAAACAAGACTTTCTGTTCAGCTTGTCCTGTGCATTGTTACAGTGCAAAAATGCGGGAAAAAATAAAAGAAGTTATGCGTTTTTCTGGGCCGAGAATGTTAATATACCACCCGTTACTTGCAATATGGCATGTAATAATTACTATTAAGGAAAAAAAGAGAGGGGCTAATAAATGAAGATAGTTTATATTGTGCTTGGCTGTTTATCACTGGGTTTGGGGGCAGTGGGAGCAGTATTGCCTATTTTGCCGACATTTCCGTTTTTGCTGTTTGCGGCGTTTTGCTTTGGAAAAAGTTCCGAACGTTTGCATATATGGTTTAAGGGAACAAAACTTTACAAGAATAATCTGGAAAGCTATGTCAAAGGTCAAGGAATGACAATGAAAACCAAAGTCCGCATAATGATAATTGTTACAATTACTATGGCAATAGGTTTTATTATGATGAATCAAGTTATTGTTGGTAGAATAGTCCTTGCAATAGTTTGGCTGTTTCATATTTATTATTTTATATTTCGTGTTAAAACAATTCAAAAAACTTAAATTACAAACAGCAAGTGGTACGGCTTTAAATAAAAGTCATACCACTTGTTTTTTGTTATCTTTTTATGGGTTTTGCCAAATAATGAAAGTATCTCATAAAATTACATATATCTTCATAAACTTTTTTATTGCTTCTTTTAAGCTTTCATAAGCTGTTTTATTTTTGTATTCATATTCTCTTTTAATACTAGATGTATTTTTTCTGTTGATGTAATTTCTTTTGTTGCGTTATCAAAATTTACTTTTGGAATATTTCCAAACAATTATTTATAATCAAAATCAACTTTTGGCTTATGGTGTTTTTCAAGATAATTTAGGTATTCCTTTTGCATATTTTATTCACCTATGCTTTTTTTTTGAGTGTTTTATATAAATAAACTGTAACATAACCAATACCAGTTGGTCAATATAAATTTTTACTGATAAAAGATATAACTTATACGAATAGTTTAATACAGAAAGAATATAAGTTTTTTATTTTAAAATTTTCGGGAAATCCTTATAAATTCCTTATATTTATGTTGTAAGGTTATATTATCAAATGAATATGAAAGGAATTTTTTTATGGAAAAAACAAAATTATTTTTAAAAGAGGGACTTAGTGGAACAGCGTTAAAAACTATCGCCTTAATTTTTATGATTTTAGACCATATACACTATTTTTTTGCGTTCACAGGATATATTCCTGAGTGGTTTTCAATGTTGGGACGTCTTTCTGCTCCGTTGTTTCTGTTTTGTATGGTGGAAGGATTTACATACACGCACAACAGAAAACGCTATTTTTTGAAAGTTTATATTATCTCGGTTTGTATGAACGGATTACTCTTTTTTATGCAGTTTGCAGGAATTTTAAGAAGACCTGACGGCTTTTTCCCGATGAATGGAATGATGACTGCTTTTGCCTTGCTTATGGTAATGTTTCAGGGCATTGACCTGATAAAACAAAAACGTTGGTTATTGGGGCTGTCTGCAATAGTAATTCCGATAGTTTGGCCTATTGTCGGTGGTATTTTGAGTAATATGTTCCCGACATTTGCAACACCATTGGGGCTTTTGGGGTATACAATTTTGCCTATTTGGAATTCAAACCCCGATTCAAGCATAATCACTATGATTATAGGTATTTTGTTATATGTATTCCGCAACAACAGAAAATTTCAGGTTTTTGCTTTTTCAGGTTTTACGTTTTTGTATTTCTTCGTATATTTAGGCTATATGCTTTCATCTATGCCCGATTTTGTATGGAGTCAGATGTTTACCGATTATTATGAGTGGTACGGTATGCTTGCGGGACTTATTATGCTGTGCTATAATGGAAAAAGAGGAAGCGGACATCAAAAATTCTTTTATGTGTTCTATCCTGCCCACATATATTTGCTTTATGCTATTTCATGGGGTGTGTATATTTTAATGAATTGAGGTGCTTTTTTTGGCACATATTTTAGTATTAGATGATGACTCCGATGTACGAAATTTAATTAAAACCGCTTTGGAACGAGATGGGCACTATGTTGTTTCATTACAAGGCGGGTTTGAATTGACAGACGAACTATGCAAGTGGGCAGACTGTATTTTGCTAGATGTAATGATGCCCAAGGAAGATGGTTTTTCGGTTTGTTGTCGAATCCGTAAGTCAGTTGATTGCCCCATATTATTTTTGACGGCAAAGACACAAGAAGCAGATGTTTTAATGGGGCTGGGCATAGGCGGAGACGATTATTTGTCCAAGCCATTTCGTATAGTGGAGTTGCGGGCACGTGTAAACGCGCATCTCAGAAGGGAACAGCGTACACCGACAACTAGAATGATTAGAGGAGATTTCTCGTTTGATTTGGGCGCAAGAGAGCTTTTTTGCAGGGAAAAACCTATAAAATTAACACGTGGCGAATATGCTATTTGTGAATATTTGGCACTTCATATAGGTCAGACACTTACCAAAGAACAAATATATGAAGCAGTATATGGTTATGACGGAAACGGCGACAGTTCTGCCATTACCGAACATATAAAAAATATTCGCGCAAAGCTAAAACGTGAAGAACAAGAACCTATAAAAACTGTTTGGGGAGAAGGCTATCAATGGAAGTATTCCGAATGAAAAAAAGAAGACTTACATTAACAAAGTTATTTTGGCATTATTTACTGACAGTTGGAATATCTTTTGTTTGTGTTCTTTTGCTTGCTTTTTTGATTTTGATGCTTTTTATATTTTCAAATTTAATTTTGCCTGCCGGTACAGCCGAGTTGCAGGTGCACGAGTTAGAGAAAGCTTTATCAAGCGGACACACAATCCAGTCAGAACTTCCGTCATATTATCGTTGGGCATACTTTAATAAAGACGGACAGATTGTGAAAGATTCAAATTTAACTGAGAGTAGTAAGCAAAAAATCTATGAAGCGGCAAAAAATAAAGAAATAATTATTCCTGCCTTTCCGTACAATCAATATCATAGGTTTTTGTATCTTCCGGACGACAGCTTTTGCGTACTTCAATATGATTTTTCAATGCCGTATACTAAAAAGTGGATGCAATCGGTTTTACCTGATTTTCAAATTTTATTAATTATATTTATAATCGCTTCCACATTTTTGTCAATTTTATTTTGGACTAAATATTATGCAAAAAGACTTCGTAATGACGTTATGGTATTGACATCTGCCACTCATAAAATTATGGAGCAGAAACTTGATACTCCATTTGTAAATTATACAAAAGTGAAAGAATTTGACGAAACCTTGCAAGCTATGGATATGTTAAGGAGTAGTTTATTTGTATCTTTGCATGAACAATGGAATATGGAGCAACAGAGAATGCGTGAAATAACAGCTTTGGTTCATGACTTAAAAACTCCTCTAACTGTTATTAGCGGAAACAGTGAATTGTTGTTGGAAGAAAATCAAAATATAAGTAATGATGAACTCAAAAGCATAGAAGCTATATTACGCAATACGCAACGTATGGAATCCTATCTTGAAAAGTTGCGTTCAGTCATCACTCAGAAAAGTCAAAATATAATACGAAAAAATGTAAATTTGAAAGATATTTTTGCTGAATGGGTAAGTATGGGTGAAGAACTTTGCGACACCAAACGAATTATCTTTGAAACAAAAGAACCGATAAGCCAAGATTGTTATATTGAAGTGGAAAGTGTAAATCGGGCTATACTCAATATTTTGGATAATGCTGTAAGATATACAAACGAAGGTGGAAAAATTTATTTGTATGCAGATGTGGACTACCCATATTTAACTATTGTTATTGGAGACAGCGGTACAGGCTTTAATCAGGAATCTATCATTTATGCTTGTGATTTTTTCTATACAGATAATAAAAGCAGACAGTCAGACGGACATATTGGTATGGGGCTTTATTATGCAAAATGTGTTGCCGAAAATCATCAAGGAAATTTGATGATTTCAAATAGTCAAATAGGAGGAGTAGTGAGTTTAAAACTTAAAGTTACATAGACTTTTGCAGTAGTGTCTTTATGCGGTTAAGAACTTAGGGAGATAATGTAAAAATATTGAGTGAATAGCAGTAAAATAGATGTATTTTAAAAATATTTTAGTTAGTTTAATATTTATTGATTGCTTTGGTAATTATTTTTATTTTGCATAGTTTTTTATATATTTATAATTGATTTTTAGAATAATTATTGCATAAAAAAACAAAAATAAAACTGAATTCTCTTGAAAAGCGAAGTCAGTTTTATTCTTAATTTTTATTCCATAGGTGGCTTTTTGTATTGTCTGTACAATTTGTGGCAGTTCAAAAATGTATGGAGTTTATATAATATAATTAAAAAGCCTCTGTTATTAACAATGGTTTTGAGTAAAATATATTTTCAAAATCTATATCTTTATTTATAATTTGCAGTCCGTCAAACCATTTTTTTGCATCATTAAAATTACACACACCCGAAATAAGCGCGGAAAAAGTTGTAATATCAATTATGATATCGGGTTCTACCTTACTTCGTTCAACGGAAGTAAATTTACCGCCGTCAAAATAAACTGTAAACACATCATTATTTTCTTTGATATATTTGTCTGTTATCTTTATTATAGCCTTACCTGTACCAATATATTTTGCTTTTTTTAATACATTCTCGACGTTGATAACACGAACCATTCCGGCTTGACAAACTTCCCAATTAACAGCTCCCATCGACCATTCGGACATTAAATATTGCATAGAACTATCAAAAGGCAAATTAAATTTGACAAAACTATGGTCTGATGAAAATGCTTTAAATATACTCATCAATCCGTTATATCCATCTTTGTCAATAAAGCAAAAACGGGTACAAATTAAATTTCTTCCGTCACTTTGGTCTTCTTTGTGGAATGTGGTATACGCCTTTGCTATATTGTTTTCGTTGAAATAAATATATGTAAAATCTTGCTTTATTGCAGGTTCACTTTTTGTAAGCCATTCATAATCTTCTTTATTATGACGAACCATCATATTATAAGAGCTTTCCCATACTCTGTCTATACTCATTACTTCGTCTAAAAATGTATTTTTGCTGTCAGCTAAATAAAACGAACCTAAATTTTGTTGTGGCATAAGCAAAGATAAGTTTGCGGTTACATTATATTTTCGCACACAACTTTCATAGCCGAATTTTCGATAATAGTTACTCGAAAACGGATAAAGATAAGAAAATTCATAGCCGTCTTTATACATTGATTGCAAGGCGTTCTCAAAGCAAGCGCGTATACAACCTTGCCTTCTGTACTGTGGCAAACTTGCAACTCCGCCTATACCGCCCATTTTGCAAATATTATCATCAAAATTTATATCATAATCTGAAATTGTTATAGTACTCATCATTTCTTCATTACTTTCGTCAAATGCAGCCAAATGATGTATTTTCTTATTTTCACTCTTTGCAGGACCATTTTCTATCGGCTGCTCAAAAGCTATTGCAAAAATTTCATTAAAACGTGTGCTTTCATTTGAATTTATTTTACGAACTATCACAAAATAACCTCCTTTTAAAAATATATAGATTATTACTTATTTTTTACTTTTACTTACATTCTGTAATAATAACATTAAAAACTGAGCTATAAAAAGTAAAAAAAATTTTGTTTTATTATTGACAAGTTAATTATATAGTGATATAATGACGGTGTCAATAGAAACTAACATAAATTCTTAGACTGGAACAAGTAATCTTTGGATATATCCTTTCAGAGAGACAGTGGTTGGTGTGAACTGTCAGATGTACCATTTGATGAAATCATCCATGAGAAGCGAACTGAATTTTAGTAGGTGAGTCGGAGTCAAGCCACGTTATAGGTGCGTTGTATTGTTGGATACAAGTAAGTGCCGAATTTTTTAAATAAATTCGGAATTAAGGTGGTACCGCGGTTTATAATCGTCCTTTATTAAGTTAAAGGGCGATTTTTTTGTTGCCATTTTTTAAGACAAGTGTCGTGCCAACACACTGACAAAACGTTCAGAATAAATTAGGAGGAACTTTTATGAAATTGAGTAAAAGAAAAATGATGTTGGTAAGCTTTATGTTATTTTCGCTGTTTTTTGGTGCGGGCAATTTGATTTTTCCACCATTTTTGGGACAAAATGCAGGTGAAAATACGCTGTTTGCATTACTGGGTTTCCTTATCACCGCTGTGGTACTTCCGGTATTGGGTGTAATAGTAATCGCAAAATGCAACGGACTTGATAAACTATCCGGAAAAGTAAATAAACAATTTGCATTTGTTTTTACAATACTTATATATCTGTCAATCGGACCCGGACTTGGTATTCCAAGAGCGGCATCTGTTCCATTCGAAATGGCAATCGCGCCATATCTTCCGGCTGATTCATCTTTTGGTATGTATATGCTGCTATATTCACTTATATTTTTCCTAATAGCCGGTTGGCTTGCGCTAAATCCGAACAAACTACTTGACAGGGTAGGCAGAGTATTGACACCAAGCCTATTAATACTTATGGTTTTTCTGTTTTTCAGTTTCTTGATAGGCGGTAAAACAGAGGTTGCGCCGGCGCAGGGTGCATATCAAAATACTGCTTTTGTAACAGGTTTCCTTGAAGGTTACAACACTATGGACGCAATCGCAGCTTTAAACTTTGGACTTGTTATTGTTACTACGCTTAATTCCCTAAAAGTAAAAGAGAAAAAAGACGTTATGCACTATACTGTCTATGCAGGTATAATCGCCGGTTCTATACTTACTTTGATATATGCGGCACTGTCATTTATGGGAATGCAAAGCTCTGCTGTTTATGAAATACAGGGAAACGGCGCTTGGACACTTCGCTGTATAGTTGACCAACTGTTCGGTAATGTTGGCGCAATCGTACTTGCAACAATATTCACTCTTGCTTGTCTGACAACTTGTGTTGGATTAATCACATCTATCTCACAATATTTCTCTACACTGACAACTAAATTAAAATATCGTCATTGGGTATATATCATCGTAACATTTTCATTTGCAATATGTAATCAAGGTCTGAATACTATACTAAGTATATCTGTTCCTGTCCTAAACGCAATTTATCCAACCGCAATAGTACTGATACTGCTTGGTTTATTTGACAAATGGCTGCAAAACAATAAATTCATCTATCCTTTAACTGTATTTACTGTTAGTATAGTTAGTATAATATATTCACTTAAAGATGTTGCAGGATTGGGATTTTTAAGCGATGCTTTAAGTTTCCTGCCATTCTATTCGGCTGGTATGGGTTGGGTATTGGTTGCGCTTGTTATGGTTGTTTTGAGCTTGGTTCTTGCAAAATTTAAACCAACAGCTGTTTCTGAATATAAAGAGCAACCGCAAAATGTTGACTTTGAATAAAATAAATTTATCATAGAAATTCAATACTATAAGGCTAATGTGATTTAAACCACGTTAGCCTTTTTTATATTATATTTTATACTAAATACAATATAAAAACACATCTGCGAAAAGCTATCGCAAATGTGTTTTTGAGAAGAAAAAATGAATATTTACAATTTAATTGAATAATGCTTTATTAAAAACTATTTTTCTGTCCATTCCTTTATATTGATTGGCATACCGCCTTGTAGGCGACTTTCTTCGGCAGCAAGCGTTGCAAGATGACTTTCAACTGACGCTCTTGCGCCTGTTTTACTGTCCGTTGCGCCATTCGCAACCAATTCAACAAATTCACGCATCATTGATACATCACTGCCACTGTGCGAACCACCTGACGGTGTATGTACTTTTATTATATCCTTATTTCCGCTTGCAAAGTCAAATATTTCTATTGTATTTGTTTCCATATGCCCTTTTATTTGACCTGTGCTACCCATAATATTAATTATTCTTTCACATTCTTCTGTAAAAGCAGTCATCATAAGACTTGCTCGAACGCCATTTTCATACTCTATATTAACAAGCTGATTATCCACTACATCATTATCGCACGCATATACGCAACGTCCATAAGGACTGGTTTGAAGTTCTTTCAGTACTGCTTCATTAGATGTATCAAAGCTTACAACTTTTCTAAATCCGTCTGCTATCGCTTTTGGGTGTTCAAGATAAAATCTCGGCGCATAGTATGGGCAGGTATCACGATGCGGGCAACCGTCCAAACAACGTTCGGGAGCGTCGCTGGGTCTATGCTCTCGGTTAAAATGGCTTAGTTCACCAAAACTTGAAACACGTGTGCATTTACTGCCGGCAAGCCATGTAAGTATATCCATATCATGACAGCATTTTGCCAAAATCATCGGACAGCTCTCATCTTTTTTATTCCAGTTGCCTCGCACAAAGCTGTGCGCCATGTGCCAATATCCAACGCTTTCAATATGCTGTATATTGATTAACTGTCCAACTGTACCGTTTTCTATTAGTTCTTTTAGTTTTACAAAGAATGGCGAATAACGCAAAACATGACATATACTTAGTAGTCTGCCTTGTTTTTTTGCCATTTCTCCCATTTGTATAAGCTCGTTACGGTCATAACTCATAGGTTTTTCGCACAATACGTCATAACCTTTTTCCAAAGCCAACATAACAGGTTCAAAGTGCATTCTGTCCTGTGTACATACAAATACGCAATCGGCAAATTTATCTCTGTCCAAAAGTTCTTTCCAATCGGCAACAGCATTTTGGTTTGGTATATTGTGTTCTTTTGCAAAAAGCTCTCTGCGGTCGGCACGAGGCTCTGCAACTCCTACCATTTTAAGTTCGTTAGGGAAAGCAAGTCCATAGTTTGCGTATATTTCGCCACGTTGTCCCGCCCCCAATAAAATTGCAGTAATTTGTTTCATATAATCACTCCTTAATTGGATTAAATAGTATTATTTTAAAGTGATTTCGATAACCGTATCCACAGGGTCAGGCAGTGGATAACTGAAATGTGGCAAGTCGCCAAAACTTACAAACGGAATATGCTCATAAGATTTTGTAATCCAACTATCGCCTTGCTTCATTTCCACACCGTCAGCCAAACGGCGAATAGATTTTATCTCATCTTTACTAATACCTGTAAGCGCAAGAGGCCCGATAGGCGCTTCCAACACATGAGCGTATAGCTTTTTGCCATTTTGAGTATACCAGCCCCATTCCGGTTTTGGACGATTTGCATTATTGCAGCCATATATACTTTGACCGTTTTTGTCTAGCCAATGTCCCATATCTTCCAAAACTTTACAGCTTTTTTCATCAACGCTTCCAAGTCCGTTAGGGCCGATATTCAAAATCATATTTCCGCCCTTGCTCACACATTCGACTAATTTGCGGATTAAAAGAGCCGATGGCTTATATAATAAATCCGACGGATTGTATCCCCAGTTATTATTAATGGTAGTACATAGTTCCCATGGTACAGGTTGACCCAAAACATTTCTTATTCCTTCCGGTGGAATTATTTGCTCGGGGCTTGCAAAATCCCCGCAAAATTCTTCGGGAATTTCATTGACAATGCTGCCAAAGCCTTCTCCGCTTGTTTCCAAACGATTATCAATAATAACATCAGGTTGATGTTTACGAACCATTCTTACAAGTTCGGTCGCTTTCCATGCTTCGCCACGCAAATTTTCATAAGAATAATCAAACCATAAAATATCTATTTTACCGTAGTTTGTTACAAGCTCTTCTATTTGCCCGTGCATATATTTTAGATAATTATCAAAGTCGATAACCTCATCTTTAAATGCTTCATTTCCACGCATAGGGTGATTTAAGTCATCATATTTAGGATAGTCGGGGTGATGCCAATCCAGTAGCGAATAATATAATCCTACTTTTAGTCCTTCTCCTCTTACTGCGTCCACGAACTCACGAACAAGGTCTCTGCCACAAGATGTCATACTTGTATAATCAGTTAATTTTGAGTCAAACAAGCAAAATCCGTCATGATGTTTTGCGGTTAAAACCACATATTTCATTCCCGCATCTTTTGCCATTTTTGCCCATTTTTTTGGGTCATAGTGAATAGGGTTAAACTCATCTGCGTATGGAGTATATTTTTCAAGGGGGATTTTCTCGGTGCTCATAACCCATTCGCCTCTACCCACTATTGAGTAAAGTCCCCAGTGAATAAACATACCAAAGCGGTCATTCATATACCATTCAACACGTTTTGCTCTTTCTTGTAAATTAGTATTCATAAGCTGTTATCCTTTCACAGCACCGCCTGACAGTGCCTCAATGAAAAATTTATTAAATATGCAATATAGTAAAATAGGAGGAAGAATAATAATCACCATTGCCGAAAACAAACCGTTATAATTCGTACGGAATGATGTTGTAAATGTTGATAATAGCGCGGGAACGGTCAACTTTTCTCTGTCAATTATAACAAGCGATGCCCAGTAGTATTCATTCCAGTTATTTAGAAATGCAAGAACTGCCGCTGTCATTATACCGGGGCGGGCAACAGGGAAAATGATATGCCAAAAAGTTTGCATATATCCGCAACCATCTATTCGAGCCGCATCTTCAAGCTCTTTTGGAACATGCTCATAATAGTTCTTTATTACAAAGAAACTTACAGCTATACCACTGCACGCATAAATAAGAATAAGAGCTGTTCGTGTATTATATATCCCAAGGCGATTTATTAAGTTATATACAGGATATGTAAGAGCTGTTGCGGGAATAAACAGTGTTGTGGCAAGCATTAGATTAACTAATTTTTTGCCCCAAAATTCCATTCTTGCCACAACATAAGCAGACATTGAAATCATAACAATACTGATAACAACAGATACAATGGAAATAAACATACTGTTGCCGAAATACTGCATAACATTTAAATCACGAAATGTTGATATATAACCTTCAAGATAGATAGACTCCGGAAGTTGAAAACCCGGACGAGCCAAAGGATCTTTTTTCAAACTGGAAATAAATAGCCAAACTATCGGAGTAAGAGAAACTATTGATGCCCATATAAGCGAAATTATTGTGACAATACGTGTACCGATAGGCAACTGATTAAGATTTTTGAATTTTGTTTTCATATATTAGTTCCTCCTTAGTTTTTTGCATAGAGACGGAATTTCATAGACAACATTTACAAACAGAATAATCAGCATACCTGCTATAATTTGTATAAATGCCACTGTATTTGCACGTCCGAATTGAGACCTCGGACTGTTGATTGCAAGTTCACGAATAACATAACTGATACTGTATGTGCCTGCCGCACCTCTTGTTAGGAAAAATACTTCATTATATAGTAGAAAACCGGAAGTTGCCGCCAAAATTGATACTGTTTTAAGTGTGTTTTTAATCATTGGAATTGTAATTAAAAAGTCTTGTTTCAGTCCGCTTGCGCCATCAAGCATTGCAGCTTCCCGAATTTCCTCCGGAACAGCCATTATGTTACCCAAAATCATAAGAGTTGTTGTACCTGTAAAGAATATATACGCGCCTGTCATTGCCCAAAAAGCAGTGCCTTTTTGCAATAGAATATTTCCCGAAAATTCAGGATTGAAAATTTGAATAATAGGATTGATTATACCATATAGAGGACTGTATAGTTGTAGGAAAATCATACCCAAAGCGGCAGAAGAAATCATACAAGGAATAATGTATATATTTCTTATAAGTTTTATTCCTTTTATTTTTCTTGAAAAAGCAAGAGCTATAATAGTTGCAAGAGGAATTTGAAAGAATATACCAAGTAGCGCCCAAAATGTTGAATTGAGTAGCGCCTCCCAAAAATACGGATATGTTGTAAAGATATATTTATAATTATTAAACATATCGGCGAAACCCCAAAACTGAGGATTAGTAATGTTTGTATAGTCCCATTTACAAAAAGAAGTGAAAAATACTGTCAGCAAAGGATAAAGGTAAAATATGCAAAATGCCAATAACGTAGGAGCTAAAAAGGCAATAATAAATCCTCTGCGTCTCCATTCTTGTTTACTTACAGTAGTATGATTTTTTTGTTTTACTGTTGTCATTTTTAACCTCCTTGGAAAAAAAGGAGGAAGGGGAAATTCCTCCTCCTCCTCTTAAAATGCAGTTACTTCTAAATATTAACCGATTAGTGCTGTCAATTCTTTTTGTAGTTGTTCAAAACGTGCGTCTATATTTGTGTTTGCGTTTGCGCATTCCATTAGAGCGTTAGTTATAGCGTTACCTACATCTGCGCCCCATTTATATGATACGTCACTGACTACTGTTTGCGCTTTGTTGCATAGTGAGCAAGCAAGAGCCAATTTTTTAACGATTGGGTCACCGCTTTGTTCTGCAAGAGCATTCAAATCAAGCGTTGTGTTGCATGGGTTTGCCTGAACACCTAGGAATATCTTTGTTTGTACTTCTTCGCTTGTCATATATTTAATAAATTCCAAAGCCAAATCTGTTTTTTCTTTGCTCATATTAGCCGCAACAGTCAGACCTGTACCGGCAGTTGCCATTGAAACATTTTCAGGGAATATGATAGGTTGGATTGCTTCTGCAAATTTTTCATCAATACCCGATGCGTTCCAAACACCATTTGAAAGTACTGCAACTTTACCGTTTTGGTTAAAGTCTGCCATTAGGTTACCAACGTCAGGTGTAGCATATTCAGAACCGTTTACTTGGTCCATTCTTGCAATAGTTTTGAAAGCGTTTGCAAATGTTTCTGAGTTAATAACATCTGCGCTGATTTCTGAACTTAGAAGTTTACGGCCGTCTTCTGTGCTTCCAAGGTAAGCATATAGCATTTTTAGTGAACCTTGTCCTGATGCATAACCATAATTTCCGTTTTTCTTCTCTGTTACTTTTGCCATACTATCAACAAAACCTTTCCATGTTGATAGGTCTTCTACTGAAACGCCTGCTGTTTTAAGAACTTCTGTATTTACCCATAATCCTCGTGTTTCTATTTGGTCATGAACTGTGTATATAGCGCCGTCTATATTATTTTGTGTGTAGTTTAAACCAACTGCATCTTTTAGGTTGTTAGCGTCTATGTATGGTTTTAAGTCCAAAATCAATTTTTGGCTTATAGCTGATTGTGGTAATGCTATACCCATATCCACTATATCAGGGAAACTGCCGCCTGCTACTTTTGCGCTTACTATTTCGTCTCTTTTTTCAACAGGAATAGGTTTAAATGCAACCGGACCGTCAGCGTGTTGTTTTGCAAATTCATCATAAATATCACGCATTACTTTTGCAGCCGGCCATTCGCTTTCGGCATGGTAATATCCATGATAGAATTCAAGTACTTGTTGTTCGCCTTTTGTCTCTTCATTTTTACTCTCTGCGCTTGTGTTTTGAGTATTTGGCGAACCACTTTCTGTTGGTGTGGTATTGCCACCGCAAGCAACCATTCCCATTGCCATACTTGCGGCAAGTATTAACGCAACTAATTTTTTCATTGTGTCTTCCTCCTAAAAAATTTTTTCTTTCATCAGGGTTTTTTATTTGTTTCCCCTGTCTTCTCCTAGATTGTAATATAAAACAGACGCTAAAAAAATGTACTGCCTTGACTCATTTGTATGAATATTTTTACTTTTAGCTAATATTTTCATTTTGTTGTGAAATATTTATGTTAAAATGCACAAAAACAGTATTTGGTTTTTAACACATACTACCTTGTGTATATTATCAAAACAAAAAAAATCACCCTATTTACTTTAATGGTAAAATAGAGTGATTTACTTATTTTTTAAGCATTTCTATAAACTTTTCATCACTGATTTCTCTTGATAAAACAGAAATTATATTTTCTCTGAAAACAGATATTTGATGATTACTCCATAGCTGTCTGGGTATTTCTATTTTTGTTTGCGCATTTTTTACTGTTGATACAGCTTGACAAAACCGTGGCATCTTCTCCCCAAATTTATTAATATCAATCTGAGGATTTGCAGGAACTTGCTGTGTTTGTAACAAAATACGTTCTTGAACATTTTGGCTCAACATATACTTTAAAAATCTGATACTTGCATTTTGACGCACAGAATCACCTGTATTTCCGAGTACATACCCCACACCCGATGATTCGCAACAAATACTGCCACTGTTTTCTTTTGGCAAAAGCGCGTACTCCGCATTCAAATCTTCATTTATCATCGCCGCTCCCCAAACACCGTTTATGTATATTCCAAGCTTTCCGCTATTAAATAAAGATGTCTCGTCACGATAGTTATAAGCGCTGCTGTTATTGAGTGAATATGAATATATATCTTTGAGTATGGATAGAGTTTCCTTCATTTTATCATCTTCGACCACCAGTTGTTCTTTGGTATTAATAATACCTTTTTGCGCGAGAATATGACTTGCAAAATACAAAAATCCTTCGGTAGACGGTTGCAAAGCGCTTACATCATTGTTTTTTTCTCTTGCCCAATGCTCTATTTTTTTGCATACGGTTTCAAATTCTTCCCACGTATTCGGCAAACTTTCTATACCCGCCGCCTCAAAAATATCCTTATTGTACCAATATCCTCCGCCAGAAATTAAAACATCTGAAACAGTAAAGAGTTTATGCTCACCGGTTGTCCAATAGTCTAAATTCGCAGGAGCAATATTTTTATAAAATGTTTCATCTTCCATTATTGACGGCATAATATCAAGAGCATAATTAAAGTCCACCATATATTGATATACCGAATCCCTGCCCTTGCCCGCAAGAAAAACAATATCCGGAATTTCGCCTACCATTACCATATCTTCCACTTTTCTGAGAAGCGCGTCATTTGTCGGTAAAGACACCAAGTTTAAATGTATATCAGGGTTTGCTTTTTCAAAATCCTGATATATCTGACGCATAGCAATATGGTCGCTTTCCGTGCTTCCCCAAGAATGAATTAAGGTAATTTCCGTAATATTTTTATCTTTTATGGTACAACCGCAAAATAATGTAAACAAAACAGAACAACACAAAACAAAAAAAATATTATGTATTTTTTTCTTATTCTTTTGTTTCTTTTGCATTTCTAAACTCCTTTGGCGACATTCCCGTATGCTTTTTGAACACACGGGAAAAATATCCGGCGTCTTCAAACCCAACATAATCAGCTACTTCATGGACTTTCCAGTTGGCAGCCAGCAAACATTCCTTTGACTTATCTATTCGGCGTTTAAGAATATCATCAAACAAATTAGTGCCACTGCAACTTTTATAAAGACGACTGAGATAACTTTGGTTTGCATGTAGCGATTCCGCAATATCAGCAAGCGTAATGGTTTTTCTGTAATTGAGTTCTACATAGCGAACCATACGTTGATATAAATCTTTTGAATCAATCTCACCCGTACTGTCAAATGAGTCTTTAAGTATCTCCTCTTTTTGCTTTTCAAGTCTCTTAACCGCTTTTTCAATAGCTTTTGGCAGTTCTTCAAGTATTTCTGTTTTTAGAATATACTCGCACGCTCCATAGCGCATAGCTGTTCTTGCATAGGAAAAATCCGAATATGCGCTCAAAATAATAATTTCTGCCTCCGGACAATATTGACTGACATACTTACAAACTTCAAGTCCGTCAATTTGCGGCATACGAATGTCGGTAATAATAATATCAGGGTGCTCCGTCTCCATTTCATCAATCAGCTCTTTTCCGTCAGACACAACCCTTTTCAGTTGACAATCCATATCTTGCCAACTGATTATTTTCTTTATCGCCTCACGGATATACATTTCGTCATCAGCAACCATTACCTTCCACATTTTTTTGCTCTCTCCTCTCTATCGGCACAGTAATTTCCACCCGTGTCCCTTCGTTAAGTACTCCCTTTATATTCATTTCATAATTTTTTTGGTAGAGAATTTCCAAAAGTCTGCGTGTATTTGCAAGCCCTGTAAATGTATGGCTCGGATTAACCGACTGCACATTTTCTTTCAAGCGCTCTTGTTCATCAAATCCCACACCGTCGTCTTCCACAATAATATGTAATTTTTCTTCTTTTTCATAAATTTTAATTTTAATTGTTCCGTTACCTGTTTTTGGCTCCAAACCATGAGAAACCGCATTTTCAACCAGAGGCTCAATTAAAAGTCGTGGAATAAAACAATTTTCAACATCTTCGCTACAATCAATTTCATAAGAAATCTTATCACCAAATCGGCTTTTTTGAAGATATAAATAAAACTTAACAAGTTCTATTTCATCGGAAAGCGGTATTTTTATTTCTTTTTCACGAAAAATTTTACCTTGAATTAACTTTGAAAAAGCCCGTAAGCCTTGATACAGTTCTTCATCACCCGCAAGTTTTGCCTTTATGCTAAACATTGCAAGAATATTAAACTGAAAATGAGGATTTATTTGCGCTTGCAAAAATTTTACCTGATGTCGTGTGGCAAGTAGCTCTTTTTCATAAATTTGCGTAACAAGGTGGTCTATTCTGTCTGCCATTTCATTAAAAACAACGCTTATATCGTGAAATTCCTGTATGGAAAAATCCTGCATACGCATAGTTAGGTCTTCCTGTCCAAAGAAACGTATTTCATCAGCCATTTTTTTAAGTGGCTTTGTGAGGCGATAGCTGACGCCGAATATTAAAACCGTCACAACCGCAAGTACAATTACCACTGCGAGTACAAATGAAATAATGGTTGGCGTTAAAACAGAATAAATATTATTTTGCTCAATCGCTATTGCCGTTTTTACTCCAAATCCATTTGTAAGCGTACTGCAAAGCGACATATTCCCGTCTATTTTTTGACGGGAAAAAGAGTTGGGCGCTATTTTTGAAAGCGTATCCAGTTGAGTCTGCGTTCCCACACCGTAAATGGTATTTCCAAAATTATCAAGTACCAACCAACAACTGTTCTTATATTTCTCAACACTCGAAAAAACTTCATCAATGGCATTTTTATTTATAGACACAATACATATACCCGCTTTTTTTAAGTTTTCGTCAAGTATTCTGAAACATAAATCGACTTTGTCATCTTTTACATAACAGTGGTATTGTGTTTTCATCGTATCAAATTCTTTTTGAAGTTTTTTGTATTCAACATCAATCATTCTTGTACTTGCCAATGTTGCGGGATAATAATGATTACTGATAAAATCATTTTTATTATTGAAAATATATACGTTTACAACAAACGGCGTATTTTGTCCCAACGTATTTCTTTGCGAAAACAAGTCCAAACAATAATTCAGTTGCGTTTCAATATCATTTTTATTGTAATTATCTTTATCAAAAAAATCCCCCATTATAACATTGTGCCTAATTGAAATTGCTCCATCTTGTATATACTGAAATTTATCATCAAACTGTTGAAGGGTATTGTCCAAATAGTACTGCATATCTTCATAGGCTTGTTTTGAAAAAAAGAACATAAATATCATAATCAAAGAAAAACCGAGAACCAAAATAGCGCATACAGATGAAAAAATTGTAAGTGAAACAATTTCTATGCTGAGTTTTCTTCTTTTTGAATTACGCATAATAAATATTCCTTCCGAGTATTTAAATTAAATATAAATTCACATTAGCAATCTTAACATTTATTATTTTTATAGTCAAGCTCAGCTATGTCACTTTGTTCAAAAACAGATATTTAAAATTAAAATTTTAGGCAATATAACAGTTTTTCTCTATTGATTACTTACCCATTGTTCCTTTTACAATTTGCGATGGTGAAAATCCATATATTTTTTTGAAAGCATGAGAAAAAGAAGATGCATCAGAATAACCTATTGCTATTGCAGATTCATCAATAGAACTCTTGTGTTTAAGTAATGTCAGAGCGATATTGAACCTATATTTTTTTATATATTGATACGGAGTGATATTCATACTGTTCTTAAATAAACGTATAAAATAATTTTTCTCCAAATTCGTAATTTCAAGTAAATCTTCCAGTGTTATTTCTTTATTGTAGTTTTGATGTATATAGTTAAGCGCAAGATTAATACGGGTATCTTGAATTAAAGAAATCGGAAATTTTTTATCCACCAAAAACAGCATATTTTCGAGATATGACTCAATAACATCACTGTATTCATTTCTTTCCATATTGGGATAGGTTTGATATCGTTCCGCAAGTTCAAATAAAATTTTTGACGCGCTGTCAATCAGCGTATAATTTTTAGGATTTATCTCAATCAAAGTATTCATTTTAATTGACGGTATTGTAAAAAAATCAAAAAATGTATGGTCTACTTCGGTTATATCATTTAGTATCAATTCAAATTTTAAATTTTGAGGAAATAAATAGATATGCCCTTCTCTTAAATCGTATTGTCTATTGTCCAAAAGAATGGATATATTTCCACGATGAATATAATAAACACGATTAACGCCTATCGATTTTAGATACCAATCATTATTTTTTATACACCTTCCATAGTGATATGTAGTTATATAGTCAAACATACTGACACAAAAGCCCCGTTCATTGTAAATTATTATATTGATTTTACCAAAATCAAACTGAAAATTCAATACTGATTAAAAATAAAAAGCTTATTTTGAACATATATAAGTATATTATAAGCATTCTAAAAAATACGGCTGTTGTTATAATAATATCATAGTATATCGCTTATTTTAATAAGGAGTGTAAAAATATATGAGTCAAATTCAAGAGGTTAAAGAACAAATTTGTGACGTATGTCACAAGATGTGGCAACTTGGCTGGGTTGCGGCAAATGACGGTAATGTCAGCGCAAGACTAGATGACGGTACAATTCTTGCAACGCCTACCGGTATGAGTAAATCTTTTATTACTCCCGAAAAACTAATCCGTATTGATAGCAGTGGAAATATTTTGGAGGCATCGGAGGGACTTCGTCCGTCAAGCGAAATAAAAATGCACCTGCGTTGCTACGAAAAACGTCCTGATGTAAACAGCGTTGTACACGCGCACCCACCGGGAGCAACAGGCTTTGCCGTGGCGCACAAAGCTATGGATATGTACAATATGATTGAAGACGTAGCAGTTATCGGCGCAGTTCCACTTACCCCTTACGGCACGCCTTCCACTGTTGAAGTACCAAATTCAATAGAGCCTTACCTTGAAGAACATGATGTTATGTTACTGGAAAATCATGGCGCGCTTGCTGTCGGCAGTGATGTTATCACAGCTTTTTACAGAATGGAAAGTCTTGAACTATGGGCAAAAATCACAATTAATGCAGTAATTCTTGGGGGTAGCTATGACATCAGTCGCAATAATGTTCAAAAACTGATTGACCTACGTGGGTACTATCAGGTTACAGGCAGACACCCCGGCTACAAAGTTTATAATCCTGATGATAATCTACTACATAAACAAGATAAATAATTATTAAATTTTAATACATTCAATAATATAGCTATATATTTGAAAGGAGTTTTTTTACTATGGCAGAAAACAGACTTATAGGACGCTACCCCGTTATTGGTATCCGTCCTACTATTGACGGCAGACGCGGAGTGATGAACGTCAGAGGTTCGCTTGAAGAACAGACTATGAATATGGCTCGCTCAGCAAAAAAACTATTGGAAGAAAATATACGTTACAGTAACGGCGAACCTGTCAAAGTGGTCATCTCTCCGACTACTATCGGACGAGTACCCGAAGCTGCCGAATGCGCGGACTTTTTTGCAAGGGAAGGCGTTGACATAACTCTTACCGTTACTCCTTGCTGGTGCTACGGCGCTGAAACAATGGATATGGACCCACGCACAATAAAAGCTGTTTGGGGATTTAACGGAACAGAACGTCCGGGAGCTGTATATCTTGCGTCTGTACTTGCAACACACGCGCAAAAGGGTCTCCCCGCTTTTGGAATATACGGACATGATGTGCAAAATGCAGACGCTACCGAAATTCCCGATGACGTATCGGAAAAAATCTTACGTTTCGGTCGCGCGGCTGTTGCTGTTGCCACAATGCGTGGTAAATCTTTCCTACAAATCGGTTCTATCTGTATGGGTATCGGTGGTTCAATAATTGATTCTGATTTTATCGAATCGTATTTGGGTATGCGTGTTGAATCTGTTGACGAAGTCGAAATTATAAGACGAATGTCGTACAATATCTATGACGAGGCGGAATTTAACAAAGCGATGCTGTGGGTAAAGGAAAAATGCAAAATAGGTTTTGACAAAAATCCACCCGAGGTTCAGAAAAACCCTGAACAAATAGAAGAAGATTTACAATTTGTTGTAAAGATGATGTGTATAATAAAAGACCTTATGAACGGTAACAAAAATCTACCAAAAGGCTGCGAAGAGGAAATGGTTGGACACAATGCCATTGCGGCAGGTTTTCAAGGTCAGCGTCAATGGACAGATTTCTATCCGAATGCCGATTTTGCCGAAGCTATGTTAAATACTTCTTTTGACTGGAACGGCGCAAGAGAGCCTTATATTTTGGCAACCGAAAACGATGTGCTTAATGGTTTGGGTATGTTGTTTATGAAACTTTTGACAAACAGAGCGCAAATATTTGCCGATGTGCGTACTTATTGGAGTCCGGAGGCAGTTAAAAATACAACAGGATATGACCTTGACGGTATTGCAAAAGACTCAGGCGGTTTTCTGCATCTTATAAATTCAGGCGCTGCGTGCCTAGACGCAAGCGGACAGGCAAAAGACAGTAACGGTAACGGTACAATGAAAGAGTGGTATGACGTAACGGATAATGATATTGATAACATTATGAATGCAACTACTTGGAATGCCGCTGATTTTGGTTATTTCAGAGGCGGCGGATTCTCCTCACGTTTCCTAACCGATGCCGAAATGCCTGTTACTATGATTCGCCTAAATCTTGTTAAGGGACTCGGCCCTGTACTGCAAATTGCGGAGGGCTGGACACTGAAACTTCCTGATGAAGTTTCCGACACACTGTGGAAACGCACAGACTACACATGGCCTTGCACTTGGTTTGCGCCAAGATGTAACGGTAAAGAAGGCCCGTTCAAGACAGCTTACGATGTTATGAATAACTGGGGGGCAAATCATGGAGCAATAAGCTATGGACATATTGGTGCGGACCTTATCACAATGTGTTCAATGCTACGTATTCCGGTTAGTATGCACAACGTACCCGAAGATAAAATTTTCCGTCCGGCTGCGTGGAACGCATTCGGTATGGATAAAGAAGGTCAAGACTATCGAGCTTGCGCAACATACGGCCCTCTCTACAAATAATAAAGTATTATAAAACGAATGGGGAATGGCTTATGATAAATTACTATCTTGCTATTGATATAGGCGCTTCTTCCGGACGTCATATATTGGGACATATAGAAAATAACAGTATAATCCTCGAAGAAATATATAGATTTGATAATCTGCAAATAGAACGTAACGGACATTATTGTTGGGATACGGATAATCTATGGAATGGTATTTTGAACGGATTAAAAGCCTGTAAATCAGCAAATAAAATCCCGATAAGCGTTGCCATTGATACATGGGGTGTGGATTTTGTTCTTTTGGATAAAAACGATAATATTATCGGTGACGCCGTTTCATATCGTGACAACCGTACAATCGGTATGGATAAGCTGGTTGACGAAAAGATAAATCCGCTTTATTTATACAATAAAACAGGTACGCAAAAAGCTACATACAATACTGTTTATCAGCTAATGGCGCTAAAACAAGAGCACCCCGAACAGCTCGAAAACGCTGAATATCTTTTGATGTCGCCTGACTACTGGAATTTTAGGCTTACAGGCGTAAAAACCAATGAATATACTATTGCCACCACAACCAATCTTGTCAATGCAAAAAATAAAAATTGGGATAAAGAAATTATAGAAAAACTGGGACTTCCAACACATATTTTCCATAATTTGTCTATGCCGAAAACAGTTGTGGGAAAACTTCGTTCCGAACTTGTAGAGACACTCGGCTTTGACACTACCGTTATTCTTCCGGCGACGCACGATACAGGTTCTGCTTTCCTTGCAATACCTGCTGTTGATGATAATGCTGTCTATATTTCAAGCGGAACATGGAGTTTGCTTGGTGTGGAAAATTCCTATCCAATAACAACAAAAGAGAGTTTTGAACAAAACTTTGCAAACGAGGGTGGGGCTTTCAACCGTTATCGATATCTCAAAAACATTATGGGACTTTGGATAATTCAGTCAATCAGACGCGAGCTAAACGGAATAACATATATACAAGGCAAGGAAAAACGCTCTTTAAAAGAAAAACAATGGACTTTTCCCGATTTAATCGCTGTTGCCAAAGAAAACGAAGATTTTGAAAGTGTTATAAATGTCAATAAAGACTGTTTTCTTGCTCCTGAAAGTATGATAGACGCAATAAAAACCGAATGCGCCGACACATCGCAAAAAGTACCGCAGACAGTCGGCGAAATTATGCAATGTGTATATCGTAGTCTGGCTGAATACTACAAGGAGTCTATAAAAAGCCTTGAATTACTGACAGAAAAACAATTCACAAGCATAAATATTGTTGGTGGAGGTTGTCAAGACAGTTACCTAAACGAAATGACGGCAAAAATTACAGGGCTACCCGTATATTCAGGACCTATTGAAGGAACAGCAATCGGAAATTTAATTGTACAGATGATAGTTTTTGGTGAGTTAAAAGATTTAAGCGATGCCAGAAGCTGTATCAGAAAAAGTTTCAATATTGAAGAAGTATTTAGTAAATAAAAAATATTTTAGCCTATAATTTAAAAAGTGTTTCCATTATGGAGGCACTTTTTTTGTATATAAAATACAAAAAATAATACCTTGACATAATATTCTTACGTATGCTAAAATGACCAAGCGGTCATTTTCGTGTAAAAAAGATATGGTAATTCATTATAATGACGAAGTCTATAAAAGTTTTAGTCAATTTTTTTGGCAATTGTTTTTTTGACAGTCTGAAATGAAAAATAACCAAGTGGTCTTTTTGTTTTTTTAAAAGGGGTTAAAAATGAAGTTAGAAGATAAGAAAATATTAAAAAAAGAAAAAATTATTTTTTCTGCATCAACTGAGTTTGGATTAGTTGGATATAGAGAAGCCTCAATAAATACTATTTGCAAAAATGCCGGCATTGCCAAAGGTACATTATATCTATATTTTGAAGATAAAAAAGATATATATTTAGAATGTCTGCGTAAATGCTATGACAGTATATATACAGAACTGCAAAATATAGACATTAACGAATTAAAACAAATGAATATTATGAGCGCATTACATAATTATTTTTGTTATTTTGATTTGATACTTAATAGAGATAATCTTTATAAACGGCTCTATCTTTCTGCTTTTTTTCATTTTCCGACTGAATTGAGAGAAGAAGTTTTGGCAATTACCAAAAATGTTGATGAATTTAATAAAATATGTTTAAAAACCTTACTTTTAAATGCGAAGTTAAGAGAAACTATTGATGTTGATACTGTTGTTGTTTTACTGATAAATCACATAAGACTGTTTCAAAAAAGATATCAAGAAAAGATAAGCGCAAATAACAGAGAAGAAGTACTGAAAGCTTTTCAAAATGACGTATTAAATATGCTTGATATGTTTTTGTTTGGAATAGTTGAACATCAATAGATTTTCTTTGTTAAAATGTCATCTGCATATAAAATTTTCCTCTGACCTCTTTAATAATAAAAATGATTATAATACTGCTATTTATGGAGGTGAAAATATAAAGTTTAAGAAAAACACACTATTGTTTCTTACCTGTTTTGTCGGTCACAGATTTTAATGTTCTCAGAATAGGCATAGTGCCATATTTCACATATTTGTCACTGATAAATATTATCATATCTGTTACAGTCTTTGCCACAATTCCATTTGGTATAAACTACTATAATGAAATTTTAAATTTAATAAATAAAAATTAAGGAGATTTAAACAATGAAACGTTATATAAATTCTGCTGTTATCTATTCTGTTATTGCTATGATATTGGGTGTATTCTACCGCGAATTTACTAAATTCAATAATTTCACGGGAAAAACCTCACTGTCAGTAATGCACACACATTACTTTGCTCTTGGAATGATTTTCTTTATACTGTTAATACTTCTTGAAAAGAATTTTACTTTTTCAAATAAAAAGACAAATTGCCTTGTAGCTGTCTACCATATAGGACTGAATATCTCAGGCGCTACATTTTTGGTAAGAGGAATTATACAAGTACTGAATATAACAGCATCTTCCGCGCTAAATGCTTCTATATCCGGCATTGCAGGAATTGGTCATATACTACTTGGCGTTAGTTTGGTTATGATATTACTTCAAATAAGAAAAAGTATATTAAAATGAACAATACATATAGATTAGTAAAAAGCCTTCTACTCATATTTGAATAGAAGGCTTTTTCTTAATTATGTTATGAAGTACCGACAGTAAACTTTTACAAAAAATATTTAGAAAACTCAATAAAGATGAATTTTTTAACCAAACCACTGTACCTTTAAAAAAACTGTCATTATTATACATAACGGTTTATTTGATAAACTAAAAGCACCACACACGCATATATTATTAAAAGCTATCGGCAAGACAAATATGAAATTTTATTAATAGATTTTTACAAATATTTATAAAGTTTCCATATATTTATTTTTAAAAATGATGTATAATAAAAACAAATTAAATACAGAAAGATAGGTCATAAATTATGATAAGTCAGAAAACCGAAAGAAATATTCTACTTCTTTCATTCATTGCGGGTTTGGCATTCGCTATTATAGAATTGATATTTTCTATATACAGCCATTCGCAATCAGCACTTATGGACGCAGTATACGATGCATCTGAGCTAATCTTTATTGCTCTGCTTCTATTCCTGACACCGTTATTTAGAAAACCAATATCCGAAAAACACCCATACGGCTTTTTTCAAGTCGAGTCAGTTTTTTTGATAATAAAAGGTTTTATGATGATTGCGGTAACAGTCAGTGTATCTGCAACAGTATTTGAATCACTTTTTTCAGGCGGTAACATTGTAAACGGCGCTGAAATTGCACTATTTCAATTTGCCCTAGGTATTCTCAGCATCATAGTATTCTATATTATGAAACGAATGAATAGAAAAGTATCATCTCCAACAGTAGATTCCGAGCTTTTGGGCTGGAAACTGGACTTTGCATACAGCTTTGGAATGGCTGGCGCTTTTTGGATATCCACATTTTTGGAAAAAACCTCTCTTGCTTTTATTGCCCCGTATTTTGACTCAATAATGGTTGCTGTGGTTGTGCTTTTTATGATTCCGGAAACCATAAAAATGCTTTGGGACGCCATAAAAGATGTTTTTCTGTTTTCACCAGACGAGGAAACCGTTGATGAAATAAAAGAAATTTGCAATAAGATAATGGGCGAAAAGAACTTTATCCCTTCATTTTTTGATATAACAAGAACAGGACGCCACTTGTGGATTGCTATTTATTTTACCATACCGAACGATGCTTTGTATGTAAATGATTTAAAATCCGTATCGGATAAAATAAATGCCGAACTCGCCCTTTCGTCATTTAATGAATGTACCTGCGAATTAATATTAAAGCCGTAATTTATAAAAAATAAACTGTTCTTCTTCAAAATAAGTAAGAACAGTTTATTTTTTTGTATTAAAAAGTCACCAGCAAAGTGAAGTGGTAAGATAAAAGTAGACACAATGAAAACCACCATGTGTCTATCTTTTATGTTACAATGAAATATATGGGTGATAAATATGAAAAAAGGACAAAAGAAACGTATTGGGAGTAAAGAACAAAAATTATAAATAATAACTCAACATCTAAATGAGCATGTATCAGTACATAGTTTAGAAAAAGAATACAGTACTGACAGAAGTATGATTTGTCGTTGGTTAAAAGAATATGAAATAAATGGAACAAATGCTTTTAATATCAAAAAACGTATAGGAAATAAATTTGCTGCTTTAAATTTAGGTAAATATCTTACAGAAAATGAAATCTTAAAACTTCAAATTGCCAAACTGGAAATAAAAAATGAAAGACTAAAAAAAATGATATTGGGTGAAAGGAACTGGTCTAAACAAGGAATTCGTTACTTTAAAAGAAACATCCCCCAGTCAAACTGGGGGTTTTTCATATGCGGGCATAGCCCTCTGTTCTTTGCGACACGTAAAACGTGTAATACGATCTGCCAGTTGCAATAGGCTTTATTTTACAAATGGAGCTTTATCTCCAAATGTTAATTGTTCTCCTAACTCATCTTCTTTTAATTGATTCTTTATATACTCCGCAATTCGGCTCGTATTTTTTCCTGCTGTATCTACATAATATCCCCTACACCAAAATTCTCGATTACGATATTTGTATTTTAATTCGCCGAATTGCTCATATAACATCGTACTGCTTTTCCCTTTTAAATATCCCATGAAACTTGATACCGCTAATTTAGGTGGTATTTCTACCAACATATGTACATGGTCTGGACATACTTCTGCCTCCACTATTTTTACTCCTTTCCATTCACATAATTGTCTTAATATCTTTCCTACTGCCTCTCTCTTTTCTTTGTAAAATACTTTCCTCCTATATTTTGGTGCAAATACTATATGATACTTGCAGTTTCATTTTGTATGTAATAAACTATTTATATCATTTAGCCTCATTCTAAATGTCCCCCTTTGTGTTTTTTCGTACAGCTTGCAGACCGTACTTTTATTATACACAAAGGGAGTTTTTTGTCGTCCTCTTCGCCTAAGCTTTTTTGAACCACTGGTCTAACTAGTGGTTTTGCTATACAACATAAATGGCAACCTAACTTGTTTATTCGATAGCCTTAATTTGTTTTTATAATACATTTTCAGCACATTTTGTTATCAAAATGATATTAGTAATTATTATATATATATATTTGTACTTATTTTATATACTTTTTTGCTTGACATATTTTTCTAAAAAGTATATAATACAAAAAAATAACCAAACTGTTGAGTAAGAGAAGTAACTATACGGAGATTTTACAGAGAACTATCAGTGATGAGAAGATAGTATTTTAAAGTATAGCGAATGGGCTTATGAGGGCAACCCGAAAATATTATGAGTAGGCGTTGACGGATCATCCTGACCGTAACACAGGAAATGCATGTTAGTGCGTGGCTATAAGGTGGCAAACAGAAACTATGCTTCTGTCCTTTTAGGGCAGGAGCTTTTTTATATTGCTCTATTTTCGCATAACATAAAATTAATCAAAAGAAAGTTAGGAGTAGTATTATGGAAAAAATAATTTTAACAGGCGACAGACCAACGGGAAGACTTCATATCGGACATTATGTAGGCTCATTAAGGAAAAGAGTTCAGCTTCAAAATGATGGAGATTATGATAAAATGTTTATTATGATAGCTGACGCTCAGGCTCTTACGGATAATTTTGACAATCCAAGTAAGGTTCGCAATAATATTATAGAAATTGCATTAGATTATTTATCAGTAGGACTTGATCCTTTAAAAACAACAATATTTATTCAGTCACAGGTTCCTGAATTAACTGAACTAACATTCTATTATATGAATCTTGTAACCATTTCAAGATTACAAAGAAATCCAACTGTTAAAGCTGAAATTCAAATGCGGGATTTTGAAACAAGCATACCCACAGGATTTTTATGTTATCCTATAAGTCAAGCCGCAGATATAACTGCTTTTAAAGCAAATTTTGTACCAGTTGGTGAAGATCAGCTCCCCATGATAGAGCAAACCAAAGAAATAGTTAGAAAGTTTAACTCAATATATGATAATGTTCTGATAGAACCTGATGCAATATTGTCTGATAATTCTTCCTGTCTCCGACTTCCAGGAACAGACGGAAAAGCAAAGATGAGTAAGTCACTAAATAATTGTATATATTTAAGCGATGAATCTGATACAATAAAAAATAAAATTTTGAATATGTACACTGATCCTTTGCATATACAGGTATCTGATCCGGGACATATTGAAGGAAATACGGTATTTACCTATCTTGACGCTTTCTGTAAAGATGAAGATTTTGGTGAGTTTATGCCTGAATATACTAATCTTGATGAACTTAAAGAACACTATAAAAAAGGCGGATTGGGTGATATGAAAGTAAAACGTTTTTTAAATAGTATAATTCAAAAAGAATTATTGCCGATTAGAGAAAAAAGAAAAGAACTTGAACAAAATACTGATATAATATTTGAAATGTTGAAAAATGGAACTATTGATGCTCGTAAAGTAGCTGCAAGCACTTTAAGGGAAGTAAAAGAGGCAATGAAAATAAATTATTTTGAACATAACAAAATAATTTTTTAATATAAATTTTAATGTTTATTTGTTTTATATAATCAAGTATTTAATATTTGGACTATTTTTTTATTACAGTAAATTATAGTGCCAAAGTAGTGCCACAAAAAAACAATAAGCCTTGTAAGCACCGATTAATTCAGCGTTTACAAGGCTTATTTTCATAAATTCAATTATTCCCACTCAATCGTAGCAACAGGTTTTGGAGTCATATCATAAAGAACACGATTGACACCTTTAACTTCTGCTGTAATTCTATTAACTACTTTATCCAAAACAGCCCAGTCAAGATGTTCAATAGTAGCTGTCATTGCATCAACTGTGTTTACCGCACGTATAATAACAGGATACTCATAAGTTCTAATATTATCACGTACGCCTACTGATTTAAAATCAGGAACAGCTGTAAAGTACTGCCAAACCTTGCCTTCTAGACCATTTTTAGCAAATTCTTCACGAAGAATAGCGTCGCTTTCACGTACTATCTCCAATCTTTCGCGTGTAATAGCTCCTAGGCAACGAACGCCTAAACCGGGGCCTGGGAATGGTTGACGATAAACCATATTGTCAGGTAAGCCAAGGGCTTTACCACAAGCGCGAACTTCATCTTTAAACAACATTTTAAGTGGTTCTACCAATTCAAATTTCAAATCTTCCGGCAAGCCGCCAACATTATGATGACTCTTAACAGCTTTAACTGTCTTTGTGCCACTTTCTATTATATCGGGATAAATTGTACCTTGAGCAAGGAATACTATATCCTCTTGTTTACGCGCTTCTTCTTCAAATACACGTATAAATTCGGAACCAATAATTTTTCTCTTTTGCTCAGGGTCGTTAACGCCTGCAAGTTTATCCAAAAATCTGTCAACAGCATCTACATAAACCAAGTTTGCGTCCATTTCCTGACCGAATACTCTGACAACTTCCTCAGGTTCACCTTTACGAAGCAGACCATGATTGACATGTACGCAAACAAGTTGTTTACCTATTGCTTTGATAAGAAGTGCGGCAACAACAGATGAATCTACGCCACCACTAAGCGCAAGCAAAACTTTTTTGTCGCCTATTTGTTGTTTTAAAAGTTCAACTTGATCTGCGATAAAGTTTTCCACACTCCAATTTTTCAGACATTTACATTCATCGAACACAAATTTTTGTATGATATCTTTCTTTTCTGTTTCATTTGATGGCAAAGCTGGTTTACCATCACAGTCAATAGCAAGTTTCGGAACATTGTAGCTGGCAATAGCATCAGAAATATTAATTTCTTTACCGTCAACTATTCTGTTTTTACCACCATTAATTATAATACCCTTAACATTTGGCAAGTGATTGATTTGCTCTTCTGTCAAATCATGTGGGTGGATTTCTGTGTATACACCCATTTGGCGTATTTCACGCGCGAGTATTGTATTTTCTTCACTGCCTAGATCTATGATAAGAATCATATCTTGTTTCATACTTTTTCTCCTTACTTTCAACTGTACAGAAAATATCTGCATCAAATTTTCATTTTATTTATTAATATAAGTACTTAAATAATATACAAAAATTATATCAAAAAAAATTTAAAACGTCAATATTTTTAATAAATATATTTAAGCTAAATGCACATAAAAATTAACAAATTTTGTATATTATGTATATTACCGTTGCAAATAAATATTGTTAATCAGACAAAATATTTATCTTCTTATGATACACTCTTTTATAGAAAAATATTGCCAAAAAAGTACACAATATTTCGGAAACAGGCAAAGCATACCAAACAGCCGGCAACCCCAATGTGACTGCCAAAACATAAGCAACGGGGAGTACAATCAAAAGTTGTCTTACAATACTCATTATTAGGCTAAACATACCCTCACCAAGGGCTTGAAACGCGCTTGAAAGAACAATACTGATTCCAGCAAAAACATAGCACACCGAAAGAATTCTAAGAGCAGGAACACCCAAAGCTATCAAGTCTTCCGTGGGACTGAACATACCCAACAAAAATCTCGGGACTGACCAAAATAATAATGTTCCGAATCCCATAACCGAAACCGCCAGTAATGTTCCGATTTTTATTGCTTTTATTATACGCTCTTTATTCTCTGCGCCATAGTTATAGCCAACTATCGGTACCAAAGCATTTGTAATACCAAAAACAGGCATAAAAACAAAACTCTGTAATTTAAAGAATATACCAAACACCCAAACAGCTCCGTCACTGAGACTAATAAGTATTTTATTCATAAACAATATCATAACACTACCTATACTCTGCATAAGTATTGCGGGAAAACCTATTTTATAAATTTCAATTATAGGTTTTAGTCTTGGTTTAAATATAAGTGTGGATAATTTTACCTCATGATTTTTCCAAGCGTTTATGATGAAGCCTAGTATCATAGCAGTTATTTGTCCGATAACGGTTGCGACAGCCGCACCTTTTACTCCCATTTTTGGCAATCCGAAATAGCCGAAAATCAAAATAGGATCAAGAACAATATTAACAACAGCGCCTGTCATTTGTATTATCATCTGATAAACTGTCTTACCCGTAACCTGAATAACTCTTTCAAGCACTATTTCAGTAAATATGGCAAAGGAAAACGTTGTGCAAACTCTCATATACACAGCGCCATTTCTTGCCATTTGAGCGTTATCCGTAAACATCGCCATAAATTTATCACTGAACAGCCAACCGAATATGGCAAAAACTACACCGCTCATTAAAGCTAAAAACACACCGAGATTTGCAACTTCATTAGCGCTGTCATAGTCTTTTTGACCAAGTTTTCTGCTCAGAACAGCATTTACGCCAACTGCTGTGCCTACGGCAACGGCTATCATCAAGTTTTGTATAGGAAACACCAAATTAACCGCATTTAATGCGTCTTGACCAAGTTGCGATACAAACGCGCTATCAATAATATTATAAAGTGCCTGCACAATCATACTGCACATAATAGGGAATGCCATACCCACAAGCAAATTGCCGACAGGCTTTGTTCCCATAATATTTTCTTTTCTTGACATATATTCTCCTTATTTTTTAATTTTTATTGTTTTTTTACATACAAATATTATTTTACCACGTTATACAACAAATAATCAATATTTTTGTACTATATATATACATCTTTATAAATATAGAGAGGTGAAAAGACATTATAACTTTAATTAAATTACCAACTTACTACAATTTATTGACAAATACATAATATAAATAAATCATCGTGTAATAAAAAGTATAGCTATTCGTCATAATGACAAAGTCTATAAAAGTTTTGCTCAATTTTTTCAAAAAATTGCGGTTACTGGACAGCGCCTAAGACGTTTTCAGCAGAAATCGGAACACTTTTGCCGTGCAAACGCATTTTTGAAGGTGGGTTTTGGCTTAAATGCCAGAGTAAACTTTTTTAAAGAAAAAAAGTTTCTTTAAAATTACCCCTTTTGTACATATTTTTCTGATAATAGTTTTTTTTGACAGTCTGATTTATTTTTGTAAAAAATAAGTATTGTATATTTTATATATACGTGTTATAATATACAAGCAAATACAATATTGTGATAATATAATTGTGTATATTTATATTCGATTATATACAGGAAAAGCATAATTATCGGAAATCATATCCACTCATAAAACATCTGCATTTTATGGGTTTTTCTGTGCTTATGTTAAAATGTTACTATATTCACAATATTAATTACTCATCTAGAAAGGGATAGAGAAATGAAAAATGCAGTTATTAAAAAAACATTGTCATTTATAATGACAATGGTAATGGTAATAGGTGTATGTCTACCTGTTACCGGTATTATTGAAGCAAATGCGGAAACTACTGGTAAAACTATCGAAATCCTATCTTTAAACGATTTCCACGGTAGTTTGGCAGAGGAAGCCGGAGAAAAAGGTAAAAACTTGGGTATGGCTAAGTTGGTTGCTATGGTGAAACAATACAAAGCTGAAAATCCAAATACAATAGTTGTATCTGCCGGTGACAACTATCAAGGTAGCGCTATGTCAAACCTTACATACGGCGCTCCTGTTTCGGCAATGTTCAAAGAAATGGATCTTCTTACTTCTGCGGTAGGTAACCATGAATTTGACTGGGGTATTGACAAAGCTGAACAATGGCAAAAAGACGGTGACTTCAAATTCGTTGCAGCGAATATTGTTGACAAAACAACAAATCAACCTGTTTTATGGGCAGAGCCTTATGTAATAACAGAAGTAGATGGTGTAAAAGTTGCGTTTATCGGTCTTTCAACACAACAAACAGCATACCAAACATCAGCTGATAAAGTTAAAAACTACGAGTTTTTGGACGTTAAAGAAACAGCTGAAAAATGGGCAAAAGTTATACGTGACGAAAAGAAAGCAGATGTAGTTATTGCCCTTGCGCACGTAGGCGCTTTCCAAGACAGAGATACAAAAGAAATTTCAGGTGAAATCATTGAAACAGGACTTGTTGATGCAGAAGGCATAGATGCTATCATTTGTGGACACTCTCACCAAACAGTATCCGGTATAGTTAATGATATGCCTGTTGTTCAAGCTTACAAAAATGGTCGTTGCATAGGTAAACTGACAATAAAACTGTCAGACAAAAACGAAGTTCTGTCAATAGAACCCGCTGTTGATGAAGTTTACAACCAAAAATCAAGTCTGATTGAAGACCCAACAACAAAGAAAAGTTTTGAAGAGTTTTCAAGTAAACTAGATCCGATTATGTCAGAAGTAGTTGGTAAAACAGATATCGACCTTGCTCATGACCGTTCGTCAAACGGTGTTTCAGTACTTGGTTACCTAATCAGTGACATTATCAGAAAAAATGTTGATGCGCAAGTTGGTATAGTAAACTCAGGCGGTATTCGTGACAGTATACCAAAAGGCGAAATAACAATGGGTAAAATGTACGAAATTCTACCTTTTGATAATACAGTTGTTAAAATGACACTAACAGGTGAACAACTTAAAAAAGTTTTAAACAATGGTATCAATAACGAAAAAATAGGTTGGGTAGAAACATCAGGTGTCAAAGTAGAAATTGACCTATCCAAACCTTTTGGTGACAGAATAGCTGACATTTACCTTGAAGACGGCACAAAAGTAGAAATGGACAAAGAATACACTGTTGCTACAATAGACTTCTTGTCAACAGGCGGTGACCAATACGACTTCTCTGGCGCAAAAGATGTCAAGGATACGTTTATTCCTATGAGAGACGTAGTTGTTGACTATCTAAAAGCAAACAATCCTCTAAACTTTACATTTACACAACCACTTGTTGAAGGTAAAATTACAGATACGGCAACTTCTCAAAGCTCGGAAGCTCCTTCTGCAACAGAAACTTCTGCAAGTTCAGAAGTTCCTTCTTCAACAGAAACTCCTTCTTCAACAGAAACTTCTCAACCGACAGTTGCAAATCCTGTTGAAAAATCAAATAACACAACTGTTTGGGTTGTAGTTATCCTATTGATAGTTGTTGCAGGTGTTGCAGTTTTTATGGTTATGAAAAACAAAAAAGAAAAAAAATAAACTGAATAATTTTATCATAAAATAATGTTATTTAAGTTAATAAAAAGGACCTATTCCCCAATAGGTTCTTTTTTGTGTATATACCAATTCACAAAGAGGAGGATAGTATGTATAAAAAGAAAGAAAATATATTTATTGTTATGATTATCATTTCTATAATCTTTTTAATATCTTATAGATTTTTTTTCATTAAAAATAATAAATTTGAAGATAAAAGTTTGAATGCGACCAGAGCAAGAATTGTTGAAATCATTTTTGATAACACAAATGAAATAGATACAAACAAAAACGAAGTTAATGAATATAAATATCAGGAATTTCAAATTGAAATAACAGAGGGCAAACACAAAGGCGAAAAATACTATATGCGTAACGCCATTGAAACTTTTGATATATACAATATTATACTGAAAGACAATGACCAAATACTTGTAAGTGTTGATGAAAACGAAAATGGTGAAATTGTAAATCTACATATATATGATAGACGCCGAGATATACAACTAATTGTTTTATTGGCGTTATTTATCCTAAGTGTAATAGCCATAGGAGGAAAACAAGGTTTAAAGTCTATCTTAACACTTACATTTACAGTGCTTATTATAATAAATATCTTGTTACCGCTTATTCTCCTCGGCTATGACCCTGTTATTGTTGCCATTGGTATTTTGATTGTTATAATCTGTGTGACACTAATAGTTATAGGTGGTTTTACGCTAAAAACCCTGACAGCAATACTTGGCACAAGCGGTGGTGTTATAATTGCCGGTATGATATCTTTTATCTTTGGAAAAAGCGCGCAAATAACAGGTCTTGCGGGTGACAGCACACAACAATTAGTATATCTTCTCAACTATCCCAATTTGGATTTTCAAGGTGTACTGTTTGCCAGCATAATAATCGGCTCAATGGGCGCAATTATGGACGTAAGTATTTCTATCGCATCATCAATGTATGAAATTGTAAGCTTACAACCTGATATAAACAACAAAGTATTAATGAAAAGCGGTATGAATATAGGTAAAGATATTATGGGGTCAATGTCAAATACGCTTATTCTCGCATATACCGGTAGTTCCTGTGAACTGATGTTATTATTTATGGCATCGGGGACAAAGCTAAAAGAAATAATAAATTTGGATCTTGTCGCCACAGAAATTATAAGAGCCATCGGTGGCAGTATCGGACTTACTTTTACCATACCTCTGACTGTCATACTGTCTACGCTTATATATAAAAACAAAAAATTAAAAATAAAAAATAACATCTGACAATATAGCAAAAATCTCGATTTCAAATTATTCTGAAATCGAGATTTTTCTTATAATTTTTATTTTTTATTTCCGCTATCAAGTATTTTATGCTGTGGCGAGGCATAATCATTTTCATCAGTTGACAGATTTTTTTTGCGTAATCTGTAATTTATATATCTTCCGATAAGTTCAAATATTACAGAAAGCAGCGGTACACCTATAACCATACCTACAAAGCCATACAACCCACCAAAAAGAAGAATTGCAAAAATTACCCACATTGCGCTAAGTCCTGTTGACTGTCCCAAAATAGCGGGACCCAGTATGTTCCCGTCAAACTGTTGTAGTAACAAAATAAACACCAAAAATCCTATTGCCTGTCCCCAGCCACCGGCAACAAGCACAATCAATGCTCCGGGAATAGCTCCTATAAACGGGCCAAAATAAGGAATAACATTTGTTACGCCTATTATTATACTTACGAAAGAGACGAATGGCATACGTAAAATCAGCATACCTATTGCGCACAAAATACCAATAATTGCAGAGTCAATTATTTTTCCAACAATAAATCCTGTAAATTTCTTGTTACCGTCATGAGCCGTTTCTATCATCAAATCAACAAATTTATTTGGAAACAACGCATAAGAAGTCTTTTTAAACTGCGCTATTAATCTTTCTTTGTCTACCAACATATAAATAGAAACTATTATTCCCATTACAAAGTTGATAACACCTGATGTCAGTCTTGTTGTAAAGCCAAGCAATGACATTAAAGAGGCGCTTAAAAACGATGTTGCCTGCGCCAGCAAATTATCAATATAATTAAGTACTTCCTGTGGAATATATTGTTTTGGAATAAGATTTGTAAGAGAATTTACCAACCCATTTATATTTTCGCTATACGCGCTTATGTTCTTTGCAAGTTGCGCGATACTGTTCCCTATTCCGGGGGCTACTATTACAAAGAATAATATAATAAGTAATAATGCAAGCGTATATGTCATTAAAATAGCAAAATTTCGTTTTGCTTTATCCGACATTTTTTTAATTTTTAAATTTCGCTCAAAAAACTTAACTGCCGGACTAAGTATAAAAGCTATACCAAAAGCATAAATAAAAGGAACCAAAAATGTCATTATTGTTTGCAGAAATCCACAAACAGAACTAAAATTAAAAATAAACACACCGAAAAGCATAGATAACGCTATGACTAAAAAGGCATATAGTGCAATCACATTATACGACTCATTCCAAGAAAATTTCTTCATTTAGTTTACCTCGTTAAAATATTAATTTTAATTAAATCACTAATTTTATTATACAATATATTTTTCCATGTATTCAATATTTAAAAAATAATTTTATATTCAAAATATTACGCTTTTTTTACTCTTGCAGTAAAAGCCATTTTTCCATTGACTCATCAAGAAGTACTTGCAGTTCCTGTTGACGTAAACACAAATCCTGCAAATATTGATAATTTGATGATGTATCAGGCAAAGCGAGAGTTTCTTCTATTTCCAAAAGTTCTTTTTCTATATTTTGTATCAGTTCTTCGGTTTCGGCAAACTCTTTTCTGCGTTTAGCCTCGTTTCGTCTTGCTTCTTTTCCCCTGTTATAATTCCTGTTATTTTCGGTTACTTGTTTTTCCACACTCTGCTTTTGTACAGTTTCCGGTTTATTTATTGCGCTTATTCTCAAATAGTCATCGTAATTCCCATTATATTCTGTCAATGTTTTATCATGAAGTTCTATAATTTTATCCGGTATTTTATTGAGCAAATATCTGTCATGGGAAACCATTATAACTGTCCCTGTATAGCTTTGAAGCGCTTCTTCAAGTATCTCCTTTGTCGCAAGGTCAAGGTGGTTTGTCGGTTCGTCAAGCACAAGCGTATTGCTGTTTGCAAGGCATATACTTGCAAGTTTCAGTCTTGCGCGCTCACCCCCCGATAGCTGTCCTACTGTTTTGAATACTGTTTCACCACTAAGCCCCAACGCGCCCAACATACTGCGCAAAGTTGTTTCAAAAAAAGACGGATATGTCTGCCACAGCGTTTCAAGTACAGATAAATTTAAATCCATATTCTCGCTACCCTGTTCATAGTATGAATATTTTACGCCACGTCCCCAAGAAAATTTTCCGCTTTCAAATGTATTCACATTCATCAGCGCTTTTAACAGTGAGGTTTTTCCTGTGCCGTTTCCGCCGATAATCGCTATCTTTTGTCCTCGCTCCACATTAAAGCTTATGTTATTCAGTAGATTTTTTTGATTTTCTCCTTCGCCTACGTTTAGTGTTACGCTGTCTACTTTCAGCACGTCTTTTACCGGTTCGCCGTCATAATTAAGTCTTATTATGGGCGGTTTAAGCGGTGGCTTAGGTTTTTCGGCAAGCTCCATATTTTCAAGCTTTTTGCGTCTGCTCTGCGCCATTTTTGTAGTAGATGCGCGAACAAGATTGCGCGCCACATAGTCTTCAAGCTTTGCAATCTCCTCCATTTGCGCATCATATAACTTTTGGAGATGGTCTATCCGCTCTTTTTTCAGTTGCAGGTATTTTGTATAGTCACCATTATATACATATAGCTCCCCACGTTCTATTTCCCATATTTTACTGCAAGTTTTATTTAGAAAATACCTGTCGTGCGATACAGTGAGCACTGCGCCACTGTATCCCTGCAAATATTCCTCCAACCACATCAATGTTTTAAAATCAAGATGATTGGTAGGCTCGTCGAGTATCAATAGTTTTGGTTTTGAAAGCAATAGTTTTGCTATCATAAGTCTTGTCTGTTCGCCACCCGATAGCTTATTTATCTCGGTACTTGGGTCACGCATTGCAAAACCCATACCTTGCAAAACAGTATTTATCTTAACATCAACATTATAGCCGTCTTTTGCTATAAAGGCGTCTTCTGTTTTTCTGTATTCTTCTTCAAGTTGCGGTGTGGAATTTTTTGATATACTTTCTCTCAAATTGTGTAGTTTTTCTTCCAAAGCATAAACATCATTGAAAACACTGCGCATTTCAGATATAATCGTACCATTTTGCAAAAGACCGTTATTCTGTTTTTGATAACCTATATCCAATCCGTTTTGTATAAAAAGAGTACCGCTGTCGTAATCATATTCCTGTGTAATTACACTTAAAAGAGTAGTCTTACCTGCTCCGTTTGCCCCTACAAGACCTATTCGGTCATTATCTTCTATTTTCGCAGTAACATTTTTAAAAATAATGTCACTTCCAAAACTCTTTGTAATATTTTCAAGTGAAATTAACAAATTATACACCTCCTACAAAAAAATTAATAACACTGCAATAATCGACATATAAAAACAATATTAGTAGATATACAGTAACAATTATATTACTTAACGGATAAAAATGCAAGAATAAACAGAACTATATAAATATCAACTTATATAATTCTGTTATTTTTATACTTTATATCAAAATTTCTTCTATAATATATCTCGGTCTTTGCTTTGTTTCAAGATATATTTTGCCCAAATATTCCCCTATAACGCCTATTGCAAGCAGTTGCAAACCGCCTATTGCCCATACGGAAATTGCTATTGATGTCCACCCCTGTACTGTTTTTCCCATAAAATATATAACAAGAAAATATATAAGCATAATTATACTTACAGCAAAAATCATCGTACCCAGTAGCAATATCAGTCTAATAGGCTTAATGGAAAGAGATGTTATTCCGTCAAGAGCAAAGTTTATCATTTTTTTGAGCGGATATTTAGACTCACCCGCAAAACGCTCGCCACGTTCATAATACACAATATCTGTCTTATATCCTATCATAGGCACTATTCCACGCAAAAACAAATTCACTTCTTTATATTCGCACAGCCCCTCTACCGCTCTTTTTGACATAAGTCTGTAATCCGCATGATTATAAACTACCTCTGCGCCCATAAAATTCATCATTTTATAGAAAGCCTGCGCTGTATTTCTCTTAAAAGCAGTATCTTTTTTTCGGCTATTACGAACACCATATACTATATCACAACCGCTTTTATATTTTTCTATCATTTCATCAATGGCATTTATATCGTCCTGTAAATCGCAATCCATAGATATAATTATATCGGCATAATTTTTTGCTGTTTCAAGTCCTGCAACAAGCGCATTTTGATGACCTCGGTTATGCGCAAGCTTTACTCCGCTTACATATTGGTTTTCTTGATTAAGTTCTTTTATTATACTATAAGTATTATCTTTTGAACCATCGTCTACATACATTATCTTACTGGCATTTGATATTATATTGTTATTTATTAAATCACACAGTTTTTCCGTAAGTCTCTTTGTTGTCTCTCTTATAACTTCCTGTTCATTATAGCAAGGTACCACAATATATAAACAATCCATAATTTTATAACCTTTCCTGTTCAAAAACACCCGCTAATTGTCTTGCCCATAGTAAGATGCTTTTGATACTAAAATTTGTCTTGGTTTACTGCCATCTGACGCCCCTATTATTCCACGCGCTTCCATTTGGTCAACTATTCTTGCCGCGCGCGCATAACCTACTTTCAAGCGTCTTTGTATGTATGATGTAGATGCCTGATTTGCCTCAAAAACCACCTCAATGGCTTGCTCGATTAATTCGTCTTCATCACTGCTTTCAAAACTGTCCTGCGCCTTTTGTGATTTACCTCCTTGCTTTGTTGCAACCTGCGCCGCATTAATTTCTATTTGTTTCATTAGTTCACTGTCATAGTTTTCTTTTGAATTTTCTTTTATGAAACTTACTACATCTTCAACTTCTTTATCTGTAACAAAACAGCCCTGTACACGTGTAGGCTTATTGCTGCCAACAGGCGCGAACAGCATATCACCTCTACCCAGTAGTTTTTCCGCGCCACTGCTGTCCAAAATTGTACGGCTGTCTATTTGTGACGAAACCGCAAAAGATATACGAGACGGAATATTTGCTTTGATTATACCTGTAATTACATCTACCGACGGTCGTTGTGTTGCTATTACAAGGTGCATTCCCGCCGCACGCGCCATTTGCGCAAGGCGACATATATAGTCCTCCACCTCTTTCGGTGACGCCATCATAAGGTCTGCAAGCTCATCGATAATTATAACTATTTGCGGAAGTTTTTTAAGCTCTGTATCTGTTTCGCAAAGTTTATTATACCCTGCTATATCACGCACATTGTTATCGGCAAACATCTTGTAACGTTTCAGCATTTCCGCAACCATAGTGCATAGCGCCCCTGCCGCTTTTTTGGGGTCTGTCACAACAGGAGAAAGCAGATGAGGTATTCCGTTGTAGCTACCAAGTTCCACTACCTTTGGATCTATCATAAGAAGTTTTACTTCATCAGGTTTTGCTTTGTATAGTATACTTATAATCAAAGAATTTATACAAACGCTCTTTCCGCTGCCCGTTGCGCCGGCAATCAGTATATGTGGCATTTTTGCAAGGTCTGTGACAGTCACTTCTCCGGTAATATCTTTTCCAAGAACTACCGACAATTTACTGCTTGCATTATTAAATGCGTCACTCTCTAAAATTTCACGTATCGGCACAGTGGACACTACTTTGTTTGGCACTTCTATACCTATTGCCGCCTTATTCGGAATAGGCGCTTCTATTCTTACTTCTCCTGCGGCAAGATTAAGCGCTATATCATCGGATAAGTTTGTAATCTTACTGATTTTTACGCCTATTGACGGTTGTAGTTCATATCTTGTAACCGCAGGTCCACGCGAAATATCAACAATGCGTGTCTGTACGCCAAAACTCTTTAATGTGTCAACCAGTCTTTCCGCATTTGCTCGAAGTTCTTTTGTGGTATCGCCTTTTGGCAAAGATTTAACTTCATTAAGTAGCTCATACGGTGGAAATTTGTATTCAAAAAGTTCTTTTAGCTTTTCTTTTTCTATTCTTTCTATTTCTTCTTGCGTTACTTCCTTTTCTGTTTCAGCTTCTTTAATACTGTCTTTATTTAAAACAGTATTATATTTTTGCGCGTTACCAAAATTAAGCAAACCATTGTCGCTTGTCACTGTTGGCTCTTTGGGTATCTTTGCCTCACCCGAAACTGCTTTGCTTATCAAAAAGTCAATAGACATTTCTTCTCTTGTAAGCTCTCTTTCCTGTGACTCTGTTATATCTTTTTGGTCTTCTTCATTGGTCTTTTTATCTATACTGCTGTTTTTAACCAACAAAGTATCATTTATTATTTCACTCTTGCTTGATTTTTTTCTTTTCTGTGATTTTATTGGCTCTTGTGTGTCACAGGCAATATCAAAATTAATATCCGTATTCGGCATACTGTTAGGCACTGCAACACTTTTTCCGAGCATTACATTACAAGCATCAAAAAAACGTCCTTTTGGCTTTTGTTTTACCGCCTCTCTGTCATCAAAATTCATTTTACATTCATCGTTTTTTTGAGGCAACGGTCTAAAACTATCTTCATCTATTTGAGGCAAAATTTGATCTGCATTTTTCTTTTGTTGCACGGCATTTATATATACTTCTTCCATTTTTCTCACAGGTCTTGCAAAACTCTTAAAAAGTCCTACTATTGTACTGCCGGAAAGTAACATTAGGGCAATAAATATAAGTAGGCATATTATTATTGCCGAACCTGTAAAATCAAACCAAAGTAGACAGGGTATACCGATAAAAAAGCCTACTACCCCGCCACCTGTCAGCTCTTTTCCGTTATTGTAAAGCGTTACAAACAAGTCTTTTATATTTCCGTTAGGTACAACTTTGGAAAAAATTTGTGATGCTCCGCAAAGAAGTATAATGAGCATTATCGTACTGATAACCTTGTATGACGTAGGGGCAGGAGTTCTGTCCAAATCCACAAGTATCGCTGTATATATAACAAGCGGGCCTATCAAATATGCGCACCAACTAAAAAATCCAAGCATTATATTATGTAAACCATTCCAGGCTTTTTCACCGGAAATTACAGCTATTAAAAGCAGCATTATACCGACAGCAAACAATATTATTGAGTAGAGTCTCTTTTGATATTGCAGTTCTGCCTGTTTCTGCGCCTTTGTCTTTCTTTTGGTTTTTGTAGTACCTGCCATTTAATACACCTCAGTTTTTATTAATAACCTATATTTTATGCAAAAAGCGACATAATTATATTTTGAAATGAAATTCCCATAACATTCTCAATTATTACTGTTGCTATTGTAACAGTGCCCAAAATCAGCGTATATATTGCAAAGATTTTAAATTTATCTGTTTTTACAATATAGTTTACAAGTTTAATTGCGCAAACTCCTGATATCAGCGCAACTATCATACCTACTATTGCAGGCATCATCTCAATATCCACTGCTACATTTCCAGATACTATATCCTTTATTTCAAGAAGCGCCGCCGCCAAAATTGTAGGCATACCCAAAATAAATGAATACGCAACAGCCGCCTCTCTTTTTAATCCTGTAAGTAGGCCTGCGGATATTGTTGAGCCTGAGCGGGATACTCCGGGAAGAGTTGCAATACACTGCGCAACACCTATTACAATAGAATCTTTCGGAGTGACATCACCGCAATTTTTGTTACCCTTGATACATTTATCGGCAACAAAAAGTATACCTGTTGTTATTAAAAAGAATATACCCTCAGCAAGTATGGAATTATCACTGCTTATACTCATAACAAAATCTTTAAAAGGTAGAATAAACAGCAGTGGAACACAGGACAGCATTAACATATATAGCATTTTTCTTGATTTTGTTATATGTTTCTTCCCTATTTTTAATGTAAATATGTCGCCAATCATTGAAAAAAATTCAATAATAAGTTTCCACACTGTTTTGTGAAAAGCGATAATAACAGCGCCCAAAGTTGCAAGATGTAGCATAATAGAAAAAACAACCGAACTTTCGGAACTTACACCGGTAAAGTGCTGAAACAGTGACAGATGTCCGGAACTCGAAACAGGCAAAAATTCTGTAAAACCTTGTATTAATCCTTGTAAAATACTGTTTAAATATGACATTGTAAAAAACTCCTTTATGTATTTGGATAAGTTTAAAAGTAACCCATAAACTTACCCATATTTTATTATTTGAAAATTATTTTTTTCCCCAATGGCTTATTTTTATCGAGATATGCCTGTGGATCGGTAGATACTATATTTACCACTTCAAAAGTATTGTCGTTATGTGGCACACCCTCCAAAAAACCATATTCATATTTGAAAAATCGGCTTGTTTGCGGTACTGTATAGTAACTTTCGTCAAATGCCTCCTGAGGTATTATCGAATACATTATCATTCTTTGTCACCTCTGTTAATTTGAGCGTCTTTGTCTGACTTTTCTTCTTTTTTGCTTCTGTCTATCATACCGTATAATTTTTCAACAGCCTCGTGAATACCTCCTATTTCATCAATCAGACCCTCTTTCACGGCAAGTTCACCGTCAAGCACAGTACCTATATCCATAACAAGCTCGCCGCTTGTCATCATAAGTTCCTTAAATCTTTCTGCCGAAATATTAGAATTGTCAACGACAAAGTTTGTTATTCTCTCTTGCATTTTATCAAAGTAAGACAGTGTTTGTGGCACACCCAGCATTAGTCCGTTCATTCTTACGGGGTGAACGGTCATTGTTGCGCTTGGCACAATGAACGAATAGTCAGCGCTTACCGCAAGCGGCACACCTATGGAATGTCCGCCACCCAAAACAAGAGAAACTGTCGGTGTCTTCATTCCTGCTATAAGCTCCGATATGGCAAGTCCCGCCTCAACGTCACCTCCTACTGTATTCAGTATAATCAACAGTCCCTCAATACTTGTATCTTGCTCTATTGCCACAAGCATAGGTATAACGTGTTCATACTTTGTTGTCTTATTCTGTGACGGTAAAATATAGTGTCCTTCTACTTGTCCGACAATGGTAAGACAGTGTATTTTGTGCTTTCCGTCCTCCGTTGTCACAGAACCTTGCTTATATATTTCGTCTAAATTTCCGTTTTGTTCGGTATCTTCACTTTCGTCATCGGCGTCTTCTTCATTTGTGTTATTATTTTTATATTCCGCAATTTTATATTTTATTTCATTTTCTTTATCATATATATAGTTTTCATCTTTATTTTTTTTCATTTATACAATAAATCCTTTTCAATATATTTTTATGGCTATATCGCACAATTACAGACAGTGTATTGCATTAATTAATTTTTCGTCAAGAAAACACAATTGATGAATTGTAAAGCACTTTTATAGAGTATGATGAAAAATTTATATGCAAGACAGTTATTTGAATAGATAGTTGATAACTGTACGTGTTACCTTTATTATTTGCAACCAAAGATTTATGTATACATCTTTAAATAACACAATGATTATTATAGCACAATATAAATTATAATAAAAGAAAAAAATGTAAAATTAATTTTTTGTAAAATATAAAATGAAATTGAATGCAAGAGAGGAAAACACTCAGTAGCAGAATAACGAAATTCCCTACGTCAAAACTCTTTACAATATATTATAAAATAAAGAATTGTCATTAACATTATTTGAAATTACGGAAATTTTAAACAGACGTACACGTGGAGAACCACGAATATCAAAACTTTTAATAGAATATCGTACTGCGGAAGAATTATTTAATGACAAACTTGATAAAATTTAGTTTAACATTGCAAAAATAATATTGATACGTAATTAGTAAAATAACTATAATATTTGTTTAAGTTTTAAAAATATTCAGTGAATAGTTTTTACCGTAATTTACCAAATATAATTTTCCTGTGATATTACACAAAAATAATAACATATTATCAATTTTATGATGTTTTTTAATGAATAATTGATTGCTTTTTTTATTAAATTATGATAATCTCTAAATTAGGATTGATAAATGTTAAATATTAAAATTTTACATTTAGGAGGAAATTGTATTTAATGCACAAAAACTTTATAAAATTATTATCGTTCTCATTGTCATTGTTTTTAATTATACAGATGACAACTACACCGACTTTTGCCTATTTACAATTAGGTACAAGCAACATCGAACCGCCACATATTGGCAGCAGCAACATAACAGTACCGTCAAAAGATTTTAAACTTGTGAAAATAGGTGATAAAGTCTATGGTGATGAATCGTTTGAGTTAGAGACAAAAGGTATTAAGGGACAGGTTACTTATACAAGTTCCGACCCATCAGTTATCAGTATAGACGGCGCAGTAGCCACTATATTGAAATCAGGTACTGTAACTATTACAGCTACAAGAGCAAGTGATGAAATTTTTGGCGAATTGACTTCGTCTGAAACTTTTACAGTAAACAAAAAACCTATTACTGTAAAAGCAAACGATATGTATATGTATGACATCTCCACAGAAAACCTTAAAATTGACAAAAATTCTATTTTGTCAGATGATTTTCTAAGTGAAGAAGACAAACTGGAATTTATATCTCTTTTAAAAATCGTATATGAAGAAAACAGTATAGTACTGAATATGGCACAGGAAAGTGAAAAGTATGAACCTACCTTGATAAACGGTAAAATTAACGTACTGTCTCCGGCTCATACTATACCGTTAAATGATGTTATTGATACGACAGGTATTTCGGTAGCAATGTCGAAAGATGTAGAACTTACTTCATCAATAAACGATACTTCGTTTGTAATTTATGATAAAATAAGTTCTGCCGATAAAATCAATATAGATAAACATATTGAAGATATAACAGAGTCATATAAGAAAGATATTATAAAAACAAACAGCGAGTATTTTGAATTATCTTTGGTAGACAAAAAAAGCAATAGAAAAGTTGATATTGTAAATGGTAATATTACTGTATTTTTACCATATCCAAAAGGAGCAGACTCCTCATACGATTTGGTGTTAATGCACATTAAACCTGATAACACAGTGGAGTATCCTGTGGTTAATAAAATCCAAAATGGATTTATGTTTAATGTTGATTCATTAAGTCCGTTTGTTTTGGGTTGGAAGGTTAATAATAATCATTACAATTATGTAAATTCCCAGAGATATACAGCATTGTATCCTGACCCTGATAACAACAAAATAAAAGTTATAGTAAAAGCAGACGGATATGCGGCAGCCTATTTTATGAGTGATATTAATGGCTGGAAAATTAACGAAAACCATAAACTGACTTGGATTAATGACCCACATGATAATGTGTGGAAAATGATGGCAGAAATTGATATGGAGGACTTGCCATCTGGAGAATATGAGTATAAATATGTTTTATTAAAAGAAGAATCATTCAAAAATGACCCTAATAAATGGGAATGGATAAATGAAAGCGGATATGGCAATTCACCAAACTCGAAGTTCAAATGGGAGAAAAAGCCAAAACCTGTCCCCAATGTATCTATCAAAGCATCAAGCAACATTGTAACTTTGAACCGTCCTGTTGAACTTGTGGTAGCAAAAACCGATGAATTTGCAAACTTGGAAATATTAGATGGCGCAATATTAAGCATAAAACCGGAAATACAAGGCGCAAATATATCAAACGGAATGTTAAGTATCGATAATACTGTCAAAGACGGCACACGGATAACTGTTCAGTATGTTGACGGAAAAAACGTATCCACAAAAACAATAACTGCCTCCACAAAAGAGCAACAGGGAGTTTTTGCCCACTTCTTCAAACAAGATGGCTCTTATAATGATTGGAGTTTTTGGAATTTTGGAAATGATGTAAAGGCAGATGAACAAGTTGAATTTTCAGAAGATACAGATTTGGGAAAAGCAGCGTATTTAACAAAAGATAAGGTAATTGTAAAAAAAGGTAATTGGGAAGAAGAAACACCGCAATATACAATACCTGCAAATGTCAACAATGTTTATATAGTTAAAGATGATGCAAATATATACACATCATTAAAAGATGCAACAAAAGCATCAGCGCCAAAAATTACAAATGCTATTATGGACAGCAAAACTAAAATTACAGCTTATCTTTCACAAAAACCTGTATCAGATAAGATTAATTTCAAACTGTATATTGATGATGTGGAGCAAGAAGGAATAACTGCAAAAGTTATTGGAGACGGTACAAAGGTTGAATTTGACACATCGGCAATAAAAGATAAATTTAATCCTACAAGCTTAGTAGAAGTAAGCGCCGATAATACGTTTAAATTAAAGACAAAAGTATTGTTGAGATACGTACTTGACGATTATTATTACAATGGTAATGATATGGGTGTAACCTATACGGAAAATAACATTAATCTGAGACTGTGGGCGCCCACTGCGCACAAGGTCGAAGTTCTTGTATATGATGATTTTACCCAAAAAGATGATGAGCCAACCGATTATTATCAGATGAATTTTGATTTAAACAGCGGAACTCATTTTATATCAATAGATAAAAATACAAACTATAATAAGTACTATATGTATAGATTGTATTTTAAATCAAGAGATATTTCAGACAACAAAACAGATGTAATAACTTATGCGCTTGACCCTTATGCAAATGCTGTGGGGCTAAATGGCGATAAAGGATTTTTACTTGATTTAAATGATTCTGATACTATGCCTAATGGTTGGAAATCAATCAAGAAACTTGACCCTATTAATCCTGAGGATTCAATAATTTATGAAATGCACGTCCGTGATTTTACCATTGATGAAAATTGGGGTGGCAATAAAGATTATGCGGGTAAATATTTGGGAATTGTTCAGGAAGGCACAACATATACAGACGCAAAAGGTCAAACTGTAAAGACCGGTATAGACCATTTAAAAGAACTTGGCGTCACACACGTTCACCTATTGCCAACATACGATATTGCATCTATTGATGAAGACGGCGACCTATCATTCGATGGCAGAAAGCCAAATGGCGAACCTAACAGAAACTGGGGATATGACCCTAAAAACTACAATGTCCCCGAAGGAAGCTACTCAACAAATCCAAATGACCCAAAGACCAGAATATTGGAATTCAGACAAATGGTTCAAGGTCTGCACAATAACGGTATAAGGGTAGTTCTTGACCAAGTATATAACCATATGGCATCTACCGACAATATGAATAACATTGTTCCCGGATACTATTTTAGAACATGGGAAGACGGCAGAAAGTCAAATGGTTCTGGCTGCGGCAATGAAGTTGCAACAGAAAGACCTATGGTTCGCAAATTTATTGTCGACTCAAATGTCCATTGGGTAAATGACTATAAGGTTGACGGTTTGCGTTTTGATTTAATGGCATTAATAGATAAAACAACTATGAATGACATAAAAAATGCCGTACAAAAAATAGATCAATCAATTATTGTTTACGGCGAGCCATGGAAAGCGGCTGACACTCCGTTGTCATGGGAAAATCAAACTACCAAGAACAAAGGAATTTCGGCGTTTAACGACACATACCGAGATGGGCTGAGAGGAAATAACTCTCCGGGCAATGGCTTTATTAACGGCGCGACAAATAAAGAAAATTCCGGCAAAGCGCAAGAGGGACTAAAAGGTTCGGTAAACGGAACAGTAGATGACCCGGAATTAATTATAAACTATGTAGAGGCACACGATAATTACGCTATATGGGACCAAATAGAAAAGAGTGAGACAGGTGTAAATAACGGTGAATTTAGGAAAAATATACCTGATGATGCTTTAACTGACTGGAAAGTTAAGAAAAGTATCCTCGCTAACGGTATGGTACTTACATCACAGGGTATACCGTTTTTCCAAGGTGGTTCAGAGATACTGAGAACAAAGCAAGGGGATCACAACAGTTACAAGAGTGATGATGAAACAAATGACATAGATTGGGCTGATAAGGCAGAATTTAAAGAAGTTTTTGATTATTACAGCGGTCTGATTCATTTAAGAAAAGAACACCCTGCGTTTAGACTGACATCAAAAGAGCAAATACATACCCATCAAGATGTTTATACACTGAATAACGGTGATGATACAATACTTCTTCAACACTTAAAAAATAATGCAAACGGCGATAAATGGAAAAATATACTTATCATATACAACGCTTCGATTGATGATAAATATGTAAAATGGTTGCCAAAATCAAGCACAGGTGAGTGGAATGTAGTTGCAGACCATACAGGTGTAAGTTTGGATAAGCCTAAACGAAAAATTTATCAAAATGGTAATGATGTTGATTTGAAAGTTGTTTCCAGCAGTATGATGATATTGTACGATACAGAAGGCGAAAAGACAGATTTGCAATGGGACTATCTGTTTGCCGATCAAAGTATCGACTATATGGAGCCAATGGAACCAACGTCAACAGATGATGTAAAAGTAAGATTCAGAGCAAAAGCAGGTGAAGTTACAGAGGCATACGTACATTACTATGATGCTGATACAAAAAAAGCCGATAAAATAAAAATGAACAAAATCGAAGATACAAAGTTCTATGAATTAAAAGGCTTTGACAGCAGTAAAATTGAATTTTGGGAAGGAACTATTAAGGCTGGCGCAAGTACAAAATATTATAATTTTGAGGTAAAGAACACAAAGGCGCAACCGGAAATGGTTGCATGGATCAGTGGTGGCGCAGGTAACAATAACAAAGGCGTAACTTCCCAACCACCTAAGTTTAATCCAAACGACGCAAATTCCGGTATAGACTATGGTTTTTCAATAGTGCCGGATTTGCAAACTCCAAAATGGTCAAAAGAATCTGTTTTCTATCAAATAATGGTTGATAGATTCAGAGACGGTGACTCAACAAATAACCGAGTGTCAAAAGATATCTCACAGTTTGGAAATCCATCGGAAATCGGCGAGTGGAATGGCGAAATATTTAACGGTGAAGAAAGTGATAAAATATGGAATAACCAGTTCTTCGGAGGAGACCTTGTTGGTGTAAATGAGGCAATACCATATCTAAAAGATGTACTGGGTGTAAATGCCATATATTTAATGCCGATTTTCCAATCAGGAAGCGACCATAAGTATGATGCCGATTCATACGAATATGTTGATAAAAACTTTGGTGGAAACAAAGCTCTCGTAGACCTAAGCGCAGAACTTGACAAAAACGGTATGAACTTAATACTTGACGGTGTGTTTAACCATACAAGTACAGAGGGCGAAATGTTTGAAAAGTATAAAGAGTCATATTATTTCTATGAAAAAGGAAAATATGTTGACGGCGGAGGAAATCCAATAGATTTTTATCCGTGGCATGGCTTTACCAATCTCGCAAAACTTAATTATAAAAATGCTGAGCTTAAAAACTATATATATGCAGGTGAAAATGCGATAGCGAAACGTTATCTGAAAGAGCCATATAATATAGACGGTTGGAGACTTGACGCCGCAGAAGATGTTAATACAGAACCACGTGACTACAAATCCAATCCCAAACTGGATATCAATACAAAACAAACCGACGACGAACAGAAAGCGGAAAATCTGAAAATTTGGCAAGAATTCCGTTCAGAAGTGCGAAGTGTTAAAGATGACGCGTACATATTGGGCGAGTTTTGGGGTAATGACAATCAGTGGTACTATGGTAAAGCATGGGACTCAAAAATGAACTATGGTGGTTTTATGATGCCATTTATAGAAAACAGAAGTTCAAATAATTGGCTTGGAAATCAAAGTTTGGATAACAAGGTAAATAAAAACGGTCAATTGATGAGTGTTGCAGATATTGGTATTTTTTCGAGAAATTATTTTAAAAGCTTCCCTTATCAAACAATACTGAATTCAACCAATTCTATTTCCACACACGATAAACAGAGATTTTTGAACTGGGACTATACAGGCGCAGGTAATGATGCGATGATGGAAATCGCAGCAACTTTACAATTAACATACCCCGGTATACCTATGCTGTATTATGGTGATGAAATAGGTATGGTAGGTAAAAAATCAGGCGCAGATCCATACAACAGAGCAACATTTAACTGGAATACAGATACATGGAACAAAGAAATGCTCAAAGATTACAGAACACTAATCGCTACACGTAAACAAAATATTGATGCATTTGTATATGGGGCATTTGAGGAAATTAAGTCACATAGGGATAATCAATATATCGCTTATGCCCGCTATGGCAATAATAATAAATCTATAACAGTCCTTAATAACAGTAATAAAAACTCGACAAAATCAATTACGCTTGATAGATTGGAGAGATATGGTTTTAAAGACGGGGATATTCTTGAAGATGTTATGACAGGCGATACAGTTACCGTAACAGATGGTAAAGTAATACTTGTATCTAAGGATATGTCAGGCTCAGTATATGTGTTAAAGGACAGAGTGCCTCAATTTAAAGATTTATCATCAATACAACTAAATGATTACAAAGACCCAAGAACCAAAGTAGATGAAGTTAAAGATGTAAGATATACATTGAAAGATGAGTTTATAAACATTACTTGGGGTAAAGTTAATCAAGTTGGAGTAAAAGAAATTCAGGTAAGATTATATAACGGAGATAAGGTAATAGCGGAAAGCAAGGTAAATACAAGTGTAAATGAAGTTAGTATGAAGTTGCCGCAAAATACGCCGACAGATTTTACTGTGTTTGTAAGAACAATTGCTGATAGAACTATAAGCGATGAGCTTGAAACAGGACACGTTATCGATGATATATACGCTGACAGTAATTATGTAAAGGTAGTAGAGGGCGGGGCTGTTAAACCTGAGCCCGAGTCTAAACCTGAACCCGAGTCTAAGCCCGAGTCCAAGCCTGAGCCCGAGTCCAAGCCTGAGCCCGAGTCCAAACCCGAACCCGAGTCTAAGCCTGAGCCCGAGTCCAAACCCGAACCCGAGTCCAAACCCGAACCCGAGTCCAAGCCTGAGCCCGAACCCGAGTCCAAACCCGAGCCCGAGTCCAAACCCGAACCCGAGTCCAAGCCCGAGCCCGAACCTGAAAAACCTAATTATAAACCGCAATCCGACACAAAACCTGAGACAGCAAAAATACCGGTACAAAAACCGGAAAGTAAACCGACTATTGATGATAAGCCAAAACTTGAAACAGTTGATGGCAATAAAGATAAGACAGAAGGAGATACTGAAAGTAAGCCGCAAGTTATAGAAAAATCCAAAGATGATAGCGCAAAAGCAGATAAAGCTAAGAGTGACACTATGACCAAGACTGAAACAACAGACAATACAACAGAAACAGTAATTATTTTGTTGACTGCAATAGCAATACTTGCAGGCGGTACAGGAGCTGCTATTAAGTTTGGTTTATGGAAAAAAATATTAACTATATTTGTTAAAAATAAGTGATTTTTTTTCTAAATATTAAAATTAATCAAATTTATACCATATCAAACAGATTTTTGAAAATGAAATTTGAACGGCACCAATTTGTGCGGACAGTACAAAAAAGTCCCTTTTGGTAGAAATATAAAATTTTAAGCAACAAACTGACTTCGTTTTTCTATCGGAGTCAGTTTTGTTTTTAATTGAATCCTGCCAATGCGTTATCTTATAGGTTGCCACGTCTCAATATTGACGGGATTCTGCCGTATCCCTTGTCTTTTAAGACAAATGTAAACCCGTCTGTATCCGTAGATTTTACTACATTTATCTTGATACCCCTTGATTTTTTCATCAAGTGGCAAATCTTTTGCAGGTATATCCATTGTTTCACATAATCATAATATCCACTTCGTGAAACTTCAAAAAATCTACACACTGCACTTATCGAATACTTTTCTCTATGTCACGGATTTTTGCGTCTTTTTGTACAAGTATGTATTGCCGTTCTTAAACTTTGTCTTACTTGATAACATCATATTTTCTTAATCTTTTTTTAACCAGTGCTTTTACTATAAAAACAAGGACTTTTATTAAAACAAATGTGTAATAATAAAAGTCCTTGTTTTTTTAATATTATATTAGCTTAGCTTATTAAGCCGTCAATACCATGTTTTTTATTTATAGCCTTTGCTTTTTCGATATTTTTTAAATGTTCCTGATATGTTTTTCCGTAATAGTGTGTATACTCAACATCTGTCACAAAGAAGTAATACGGAGTATCATTTGGTTTTAGCGCGGCTTTAAAAGCATCTGTACCTGCATTTGCAATAGCGCCTATCGGCAAACCGTTTTTACTGTATGTGTCATAGGCGTCAACCACTTCTTGCGGTGGCTTGTTATTATAAAAAGGCTTAATATAATCAATATAATAATTATTGGTTGTACAGCTTTCAAGACGTGGATATTCGCCCTCATTCGACATTCTGTTTGTAAATACAGACGAAACATTATACATTTCTTCTACATTGGCAGATTCTTTTTGTATAATAGACGCAAATATTGCCCATTGTTCCAATGTAAAACCTGATTTTTTCAACAGTTCCCTGTTTTCTTCCGTATATACTTTTTTTGCAAATGTATTAAACATAGTATTGATTATTTCATCAACCGTAACATCAGCAAAGAACTCATAAGTATCTGGAAACAAAAAACCTTCGTACTTAACAAGTTTTTTCTCATCATCTGATACTTCTTTCAAAAATTCCTGTTCAAAAGTATGTGTGTTCAGCGCTTCGATAAACTCATCTTTCTTGCAAATATTCGCTTTTTCAAGTACTTCTCCCATTTGGAATGCGTTATATCCTTCCGGAAAAGTAACTTTTACAGTTTCTTTTTTATCTTTTGTTGTTGTCAATGTATTGATTATTTTATCATAATGCCACGCAGGAGATACCGTAAAATCACCATATTGATACTTTCCGTCTGCCTCAACATATTTTGAATATAGTCTAAATATTTTACTGTTTCCTATTACATTGTTTTCTTCGAGTATATTTGCAACTTTTGTCGTAGAAGCGCCTTTCGGTATGCTTATACTGATTTTATTATCATCACGGACATCTCCGCTTATTTCGTTTTTTACTACATAATAACCACTAAACGCCACAATAGCTATAATTAACAAAACTACTGTAAAAACAACCAAACCCGTATGTCTTTTTTTTCTTTTCATATAGTCACTTTCCTTTCAGAATACTTTTCGTATCAAAAAGTTTAATCATTATGATTAGCTTTTTGTCTTTGCATATACATCATAAGTATTCCTATCTGTGTTTTCGCATCTATAATCTCATTGTTATATACCATTTCAACCGCTTTCTCAAAAGGAACTTTTACAACGTCCAAAAATTCATTTTCGTCTAAATGTTGCTCTGTCTTTAATAAATTTCTTGTTGAAAAAACTGTTATCTTCTCAGTGCAATATGCAGGTGTTGGGTAAAACTCTGTGACAAATGACAAAGTTTTTGTCATATAACCTGTTTCTTCTTCCAGCTCTCTGAAAGCCGCCTCCATAGGATTTTCGCCCTTTTCAAGCTTTCCTGCGGGAAGTTCAAGTATTGCCTTACCTGTTGGCATTCTGTACTGCTCCACCAAAAAAATATTATCATCATCATCGAAAGCAATAACACATACGCCACCATGATGATATACGATATCTCTCTGTGATGTTTTCCCGTTTTCCAGTTCAACTTGATGACTTTTCACATCAAAAATTTTACCGCCATATCTTAGTTCCTCAGTAAGTTGTTTTTCAAAATGCGCCATATCCTACACCTCTCTGCTATTTTTTCTGTAATTTAAATATGTTTCAAGAATAATGGTTGCCGCAACCGCATCTACAACATTTTTTCTTTTTTTACCACGTGTGTCTGTAACATTAAGGTAATGCGTAGCTGTAACGGTTGTGTTGCGTTCGTCCCACATAACTACATCTATATCGCACAAACTACGCAAACTATCTGCAAAGTCGTGGCACATCTGTGAGCGACTTCCCGCACTTCCGTCCATATTAAGCGGATTACCTACAACTATTTGTTCTACGCCAAGTTCTTTTGCCTTATCCACCACTTTTTGCGCAAGTGTCGTTTTGTTCCACTCGTGTATAACGGTTACAGGTGACGCCAAAAATTCCGATTTATCGCAAACCGCAAGCCCCGTGCGCGCGTCACCCATATCTACTGACATTATCTTCAATGATTTATTCTCCTTTGCTTTAATTAATCAACATTTCCAAAAAAACAGACCCCATAAACTCTTTTGGGAACATCGCCAAAACAAGCTCTATCGCCAAAAATTCTTCTTGCCCCAATATCAACCTGTGTAGTTTTCTTTGTATTGCCAACATCAAAATCTTCTTATTATTAATAGATGTCAGTATTTTTGTTGATAACCACTTTTCATTCGCTATTCTGTTTAAAATAACTATATTTTCTTTCAGTGTATTTTTATATTCTGCTATAATATTCTCAATAAACTCATCTGATAAATATACATTAACCGAATCAAATTCAAAAATTTCCGCGCAAAATTCCGACATATAATCTAAATATGCCCGATTTTCTTTTAATTCACCTTTTACTCTCATTCGTTCTTTTATTGTTGCAATCATTCTGTCAGCAACAACTTCCGATATTAAGTTTCTACTTTCTATTTTTGCTTTTTCCAAAATAACATCAACTGTCTTGTTAAGCTTTTCCCTGTATTTATTATCAAGCTTTGTCTTTTCGTTTGGGGCAAACGTATATATTGTTCCCTCGTAATCGGCAAAAGCCTTCATAGTATCCAAATATCCAAGCTGAATATTTCTTCTGCACTGCTTACTGTCAAATATCAAAAAGTTTCCCAAATCCCAGTAACTTTTAATAAGTGTAATTGGTTTTTCAGATTTAACCTCTTTTATTATGCCTACTCCGTCAACATCAACAATTATTATTTCATCAATATGATTTTGCGTTTGTTCAATTAAATCAACAGGTATATTATTTCTGTAACCACCGTCAATATAACGGACATCATCTATTGCGTGAGCCTTAAAAGCAGGGAAACAAGATGCCGATGCAAGCAGATAATCGGCAAGCTTTCCTTGTGGAATATCTTTTGCAAATACAGCTTTTTCTTGCATAGACGGAACTTGCACAGTAACCAGTCCAAATTCCACATCAGATTGTCTTAGTCTGTCTTCGTCAACTTTTGTCTTTATCAGTTCTTCCAGCGGCGAAATATCCACAGCGCCTTTAAGTACTATTTGACGGGTAAATGCGCGCATTACGTCAAAAAAATTATTGTCTTTTTCCGTAAGCTGAGGCATATCGTTCATAACAGCAGTATTATCCATATTGTTCCATAGATACAGCGCTTCTTCAAAATCGTGCTGCGCCATAAACGCGCCGTTTAATGCGCCGACAGATGTGCCTGTAACCGCTGAATATTTAATATCAAGTTCATTTATAGCTTTCCACACACCTATTTGATATGCTCCTTTTGAACCGCCACCGCCTAAAACTATACCGTATACACTGTCATTATACAAACAAAACACCTCTATTTTATTAATAATTTATTTCTATTCTGATAAATTATTCTTTATTTTTTATCATACTTTGTTATAAAGTAATAAAACAAACTTATAACCACTGCTCCACCTACTATATTTCCCAAAGTTACAGGCAATAGATTATGGAACACAGCGCCTATATTAAGCCCCTGTACCTGTTCTTCCGTAATATTATATAATTCATTTGCCCTTGCTATGTATGTAGGATTAAGTTTTGCAAACAGTCCCATAGGTATATAGAACATATTTGCCACACAGTGTTCAAAGCCTGATATGACAAATGCCCATATAGGAAAAAAAATTGCCAAAACTTTACCTGCAATATCCTTTGCCGCTGTCGCCATTAAAATGGCTATGCACACAAGCATATTACATAGTATGCCCGAAACAAACGCTGTTATAGGCTCAATATTAACTTTTGCAAGCGCAACTTTTATTGTATACGCGCCCAAAGCGCCATTTGTATAATTTAATTGTCCTGAATAAAAAATAAGAGTATCAAGCATTAACGCGCCGAAAAAATTACCTATATATACAACAATCAAATTGATAACAGTACTTTTCCATGATACTTTTTTACCCAGCGCCGCAAGCGACAGTAAACAGTTACCTGTAAACAGTTCACCACCGACAAATACTATCATCATAAGTCCCACGGGAAATATTGCGCCCGCTATTGTTCTTGAAATACCCACATCTTGTATATTATGAACAGCCACATTACTTGCAGAACCTCCAAAGGCTATAAACATACCTGCCACTATACTCAAAAGAAACATCGGTAAAATTTTTCTTTTTGCTTTTGTTATACTTCCGTTAATATTCGCCTCTATTACCTCATTCGGTGTCAAAAAATTACTCATACTTCCCTTTTCTCCTCTTAAAATTAAGTCAAATTTACTATTCTGTTATCTTTTGCAGTTCTTCTGTCGTTATCTCTCTACACTCTCCCTCTTTTAGCGATTTGTCTAAACAAAGATTACCCATTGATATTCTGTGCAATCCCACCGTTTTTGCGCCATAACAGCCAAACATTCGCTTTATTTGATGATACATTCCCTCATGAATTGTCACAAGCGCTGTATTAGTATCTATTATTTCAAGGTTTGCAGGCATACACTTTTTTTCACCTTTTAGCTGAATACCCGCATTAAAGCCTCTTTTCATATCTTCTGTTATTGGTATATCGAGCGTAGCCATATACTTTTTTTCGATATGATTTTTCGGTGAAAGTATTTTGTGCGCAAAATCTCCATCATCGGTAATGAGAACAAAGCCTGTTGTATCTTTATCGAGTCTGCCTGCTGGGAAAAGTCCCTTTCTTTTAAATTCGTCTGGAACTAGGTCAATAACCGTCTTTTGCGTTCTGTCATCGGTTGCGGATACAACGCCTTTCGGTTTATTGAGCATAAGATATATATTCTTTCTTACAAATAAAGCTTCACCGTTAATTGTTATTCTATCGTTCTTGGCATCTGCCTTTATTCCGCTATCCTTTATAATCTCACCATTCAGCATAATCCTTTTTTGCGAGACCAAAGTTTTAACATCTTTTCTGCTGTACTTCCCTTGTGAAGATATTATTTTATCTATTCTCTCTTTTGACATTTAATTTTTCCTTTCATTTGTTCTGTTCTTATCAAAATAAGCATATAAATTAATATTAAGGCTATTTATATTAATTTATATGGAGGTTAATAATGTTTACTGTCAGCTTAAAATTAAAAAAACAAAATATTTTATCAATTATTTTAAGTGTTGCAATCGTTGTTTTAATTATAGTTTTCATACCTTTAAACAATCAAGCTATGAGTGTTGTTAAACTAAATAAAACACCTACTTGCAAAAATACCGAAGAAATTGTAGAATGGATTAACTCTTTTGGTTGGGAAGTGGAAAGCGAACCTTTTTATAATACTACTGTTACAATACCAAAAAAAGAAGATGAAATATACACACAATACATAATCAACCAACGTCAAAACGGATATCGCCTTGACAAATACAAAGGTAAAAAAGTAAATCAATATAAATTTAAAGTTTTAAACTACAATGAAGGCAAAACAGAAGCCTATATTAACATACTGATGTACAAAGACAAAATAATTGCCAGTGATATATGCAGTCCGCTAAAAGACGGCTTTATGCGTCCTTTAAAACCTTTTGACGAAATGCAAAAGAAATCAAAATGATTTTTATAATAAACTGTTTTTGGTAAATCTCAATCTAAAAGTGCATTTTTGGCAGAGTTCCTCTGTAAGCCGTCCTTTCAAAAAACCATTGTACATATTTTGGTATCTTTCTGTATTCAGTATTTGGGTAAGCGTATTTTGATTTAAATTTCCAAGTCTACACTCACCTTCTCCGTCAAGACAACACGGTACGACTGAACCATCGCAAAGTACGCCTATCATATCCTTTGCGCCGTGACATTTTCCCACAGTTCCTATAAATTCATCATTAATTGACGGCCACTTAAATTCTTTGTCAAAACTCACAAAAACATTGTCCATTAATGTTATCGAGCGGTGTTTACGCAGTTCATATATATCCTTTGGCGAGTTTGTTATTTTCTGCAATAGTTCCATACTTTTAATATCCGTATCGTATACTTCGTTATTTTTTCCCATTGTCCAAAACCTAAATACAGTATATCCGCCATTTTCTGCAAATTTCTTTGCAAAGTCTACAAGTTGGGTAAGCCAAATTTCAAGGTTACCATGGGTTTTTTCTTGATATCCGTGAAGTGATATATTTACTTGTCGCATTGCTTTTGAATTTATTATTGTATCTGACATTTTTGTAAGGAGAGTTGCATTTGTTGTAAGATTTACCTTAAAACCAAGTTCCTCGCAAATTCCCAATATTTCCGAAAAGTTCGGGTGAAGCAGTGGCTCACCCAATATGTGCAAATATATATACTCCGTGTATTCACGGGCTTGTGTGGCATATTTTCTAAAATTTTCCACACTCATAATATTTTTCTCCCTATTTGATTTTTTGCAAAATGCGCACCTCAAATTACAAATATTGGATATTTCTATATAAATACGTTTAAATTTCATTTTTTCTCCTAATTATTAAAACATTAGACTAAGTATATCATTATTTACTGAAAAAAACAACAAAAGGTTCTCTCTTTGATTTTTTAAAATCTCTGAAAGAACCTTTTTGTTATTTAATGATTATATTCTTATATTAACGATTTTTATTTCAAATGTGCCTGACGGAGCGTCAACACTGACAATATCACCAATTTTGTGACCACATAGCGCCTTACCGACAGGTGAAATATCTGTTATTGCGTTTTCACCTTCCTCTACCTTTTCAGCAGCGCTTACTATTTTGTATTCCATTTCAAATCCATCATCATCAATAGTAACAATAGAACCAATAGAAACAGTATCTTTTGAAATTTCATCTTTGTTTATTATCTTGATATGTTTTAGTTTTTCTTCCAGCTCTGCAATTCTGCCTTCAATTCTGCCCTGTTCGTCTTTTGCTTCGTGATACTCACTGTTTTCAGACAAATCGCCAAAGCCGATTGCTACTTTTATTGTCTCTGATATTTCCGTACGCTTTACAGTTTTTAATTCTTTTAATTCTTCCGCTAATTTTTTATATCCTTCTTCTGTCATTAAAACTTCTTGTGCCATAATAAAATACTCCTTTTTTAAAAAAATATAGAATAAAAATACTCCAAACTATGTAAATTAAGTATTTCGTACTTTTTATTTAATTATATAATATGCTATTTTTATTGTAATATTATATATAAATAATAGCTAAACACATTATTTGATATTATACAAAGATAATTTTATAAAGTCAAGTATATATAATATATTGATTTTATAAAGATTTATAATTATTATGAATTCACTCAAAGAATATATATTCATAAATAATTATTACATATTTGTAATCTAAAAAGATACTGTTCGTAACCAAAAAAGGTGGATTAGTAACCTTTTTTTTTAGTATAATATAGTTACAGAAAACAAATTCCACATAAATAATAAATTAATAATAATAACAATAAAGAGGAAAGAGGCTATACACTTAGCTTCTTTCCTTTTTTTGATATTGTATTTTTTTCAAAATAAAAGAGGTTTCAGTATTAAAATACCGGTACCTCTTTTATTATCAATCATTCTTTATTTTCAGAGTTATCTGTATTCTCTTTGTTCTCGGAGTTTTCCGTAATTACGTCTGTACTTTCTGTATTCGTGTTTACATCGGAATTTACATCTGTATTAAGATTTTGATTACCGTCTTGTTTTGGCGGATTATTCTCACGACCTTCGTGTAAATTATGCACCTTGCGAACAAAACTGTCCTTAACCCCTTGAATATGGCTCTCGTGAGAAGACTGTGAATTTTCTCTGTTTTTTTCGTCTTCCAAAATTCTCTTTTTGTCCTCGTCACGTTTACGTTGTTCTTCTTCCTCTGCGCGTTTTGCTTCAACTTCAAGCTCGTCTGTGGAAATTTCACCACGCATTAGTTTTGCAAAAGTTTCGCCATCGATTTTCTCGTATTTTTCAAGATAATCTGCAAGAACTTTCAGTTTATCCATATTTTCAGAGATAAGTTTTTCTGCCTGCGCATAAGCCTTATCAATCAAAGCGCGGATTTCATCATCAATAACAGCGGCAATCTGTTCACTGTAACCCCTGTCATGTTGCAAATCCATACCCAAAAATACTTCATTATCATCTTTACCGTAAACCATTGTGCCAAGTTTTTCGCTAAATCCGTAACGGGTAACCATAGCGCGCGCAACATTTGTAGCTCTCTCAATATCGTTAGATGCGCCTGTTGAAATATCATCAAGAACAAGTTGCTCTGCAACACGTCCACCTAGAAGTGTACAAATATCTTCATACATCTGATTGCGTGTACGATACATAACATCTTTTTCAGGCAAAGAAAGAGTAAATCCGCCTGCGCCGCCACGTGGAATAATTGATACTTGATGTACCTTATCCTGTGTTTCACAATAGAATGTAACTATTGCGTGACCTGCCTCGTGTACTGCTGTTAGGTGTCTTTCTTTTTCCACAACCAAGTGGGAACGTTTTTCAGGTCCTATGATAACTTTTAGCGTAGCTTCCTGTATTTCGTCCATTGTTATAGCTTTCTTCGCTTTTCTTGCTGCGCCAAGAGCCGCCTCGTTTACTAGGTTTTCAAGGTCAGCGCCTGTAAATCCGCCCGAAGTTTGAGCAATTACACGCAAATCCACATCAGGCGCAATCGGTTTGTTTCTTGTATGAACTTTTAGGATTTCTTCACGGCCTTTAACATCAGGATAGCCAACTGTTACGTGTCTGTCGAAACGACCCGGACGCAAAAGAGCAGGGTCGAGTATATCTTTACGGTTAGTAGCGGCAATAACGATTACACCGCTGTTTGCGCCAAAACCGTCCATTTCTACAAGTAATTGGTTAAGTGTTTGCTCACGTTCATCGTGACCACCACCGAGACCTGTGCCACGACGACGGCCAACTGCGTCTATCTCATCGATAAAAACTATGCTGGGCGCCGATTTTTTCGCATTTTCAAACAAATCACGCACACGTGACGCGCCTACGCCTACGAACATTTCAACAAAATCAGAACCTGAAATTGAGAAGAAAGGCACATCTGCCTCGCCTGCAACAGCCTTTGCAAGCAATGTCTTACCTGTTCCGGGAGGTCCCATCAGCAGTACGCCTTTTGGTATTCTTGCGCCAAGCGCGTTATATCTTTGCGGATTTTTAAGAAAATCCACTATTTCAGCAAGTTCCTGTTTTTCTTCTTCCGCGCCTGCAACCATATCAAAGGTCACCTTGTCTGTGCCTGTAAGTGTCTTTGGTTTTGCTTTGGCAAATGCCATCGGATTACCGCCGCCGCCACGTGCCTGTCTCATTATAACAAACCAAAATACAACCATTATAACAAGAAGTAGCAGTGATGGTACCATTGTTGCCCACCACGGCATTTTTGTCGGCGGAATAAATGCCTGTACTATCTGTGACTCAGGGTGTTCTATGTTGTACTGTTTTACCAAATCATGCGTATCTTCAACAAAGAGTCCCAAGTTTGGCACTAAATACTTAATCTCTTTAAGTTCACCTTTTAATTTGATTGATAGCTCACCTGTGCCATAATTGAGGGTATATCTTTCTACTTTCTCATTTTGGAAGTACGATATTATCTCGTTATATGGACGTGGCTTTTCACTCATATTTGTTGTAAATACTCTTGATGCAACAAACATAAGAATTAAAAGGATTGCAATATAAATTATTATGCCCTTTTTACTGTTTTTGTTCTGCAAAAGTTTCACTCCTGTCTTTATTTCTTTATATATTATTTATCCATATATTCTTTTGGACTTAGTATGCCAACATATGGTAGGTTTCTGTATTTTTCATCATAATCAAGACCATAACCTATAACAAAAGCATTTGGAACAGTAAAGCATGTATAATCAGGTTTGATATCTACTTCACGTCTTTCCGGTTTATCCAAAAGCGTAACAATCTTTATGCTTTTTGGATTTCTCTCGCTAAGCAGTCCAACCAAATAGCTAAGAGTCTTACCGCTGTCCAAAATATCCTCAACAATTATTATGTCTTTTCCCTCGATATTTGAATCCAAGTCTTTTATGATTTTAACTACGCCTGATGTTTTAACACCACTGCCGTAGCTTGACACTGACATAAAATCAATAGTTATAGGTAGGTCTATTTCACGGATTAGGTCAACCATAAATACGCAAGAACCTTTTAAAATGCCGATAACTGTTACATTTTCTTTGTCTTTGTAGTCTTCTGTCAGCTTTTTTCCCATTTCTTTTACTGCTGATTTAATTTCATCTTCGCTTATAAGTATCCTTTCTATACTCCCACTGTTAAAAAAACCCATTTTTTTATTCCTCCAAAACTTTTATTAAATATATATTTTTTTTAACGTAATTATTAACCGCTTTTTCATTAATTCCAAATTTTTCTGCCCATAGAATATTGTTGTCAATATCTTTTATTACAAACATTTTTGAAATATGAAAATCAGAAAAACCTTTTGTTCCCAATCTATACAAATAGGTAAGTTTATGGTCTCTGCCTTGTCTGTAAATTTCATCTTTATCAGAAACTTGCTCTATAAACAAAGATGTTACCATTTTATCACATTTTATATAATTAGTTAAGTCTTTATTGTGAATTTTTTTATTATTTTCTTTACAAATTTCTCCTAAATTTGAAATTTTTATAAATTTTGAATCTAAAATTTCATATTTCACTTCTTCGTTGACTTTCGGCAAGGTGATTTCTTGCCTAAAATACGGATATGGCTCTTTTATTTTTTCTATATACACATATTTGCCATCTATTTTCATCGTATGTTTTTTTGATAATTGTAAAGCGCCCTTTCCATCGATAAGCATCTTATTTATAAGTCCAAGTTTTTTTTCGCTTACTTCTGTCCCTATATTGTCTGCTATTTGCTTTATAATCTCAAAGTTTACGCAATCATAATTATCTGTCAAAGCTTTTCTGTTATAACATATATCCATATCATTTGTTTTTTCCGCAATTATGGAATTTTCAAGGGTTTTTCTTGCCAATTCCTCCACCATTTTATATTGACTGTATAGCTGCGCTGACATTCTGTTTACTGTATTCAATAAATTCCCATTTATCTTCATAAGTTCAGGAATTACATTCAGCCTTATTTTGTTGCGATTATATATATCCTCAAAATTTGTTTTGTCCGTACAATAATTATAACCGTTATTTACAACAAAATCCTCTATTATATCTCGGGTGCAATCACGTAGCGGACGTATGATATTTTCACGTTTATACGGTATTCCGCATAAGCCTTTTGTTGCCGTACCCCTTGTCATATTAAAAATCACTGTCTCTACCGAATCGTTTAAATTATGCGCTGTGGCTATTTTACCGTTACTGCCACAATGAGCATTAAAAAAATCATATCTTTTCTTGCGTGAATATTCCTCTATACCTATACGATTTTCCTGAGCTTCGATATCTGCCGAAAATCTAAGAACATCACAACTTACACCCAATTTTTCACACAAATTCAAAACAAACTTTTCATCATTATCGCTGTCTTCTCCACGCAAACAATGGTTTATATGGCACACTGTAAGTTGCAGATTATATTTTTCCTTAATATTACACAAAAAGAGCAGTAACGCAACCGAATCCGCTCCACCCGATACGCCTATAACTATATGGTCATTTTTTTGTATCATATCATAGTCAATAATTGTCTTTGTCGCTGTTTTAATCAGTTCATTTTCATACATTTTTATAAAAATCCTTATATCTAATTTCTATATTCAATACTACTAAACCTTGTATATTGACCGTCCCAGTACAAATCAATCGTACCTGTTGAACCATGTCTGTTTTTTGCCACTATACATTTCGCTGTTGTTTGGTCATCTGCCTCATCATTATAGTAACCCTCTCTATACAAAAACATTACTATATCGGCATCTTGTTCTATTGAGCCTGACTCACGCAAGTCCGAAAGCATAGGTTTGTGGTCTGTTCTGCTCTCTGTTCCACGGGATAACTGCGAAAGGGTGATAACGGGAATATTAAGTTCCTTCGCCATAATTTTTAAATTTCGTGTAATTTCAGATACCTCTTGAACACGGTTATTGCTGTTCTTACCGGTTGACATTAGCTGTAAATAGTCAATAACAACCAAATCTATATTTTTTAACCGTCTGAGTTTTGCCTTCATATCCGCAACTGTCACACCTGCGGTATCATCAATATATATATCGGTCTGCGCAAGCGAAGCTGTCGCATTACTTATGCTTGTCCAGTCATCATCATTCAGCGAACCTATCTTTATTTTCTGACTTTCAACCAACGCTTCTGATGATAAAAGACGTTGCGCAAGCTGTTCTCTACCCATTTCTAGCGAAAATATAGCCACTGTCTTTTTTCCACGTATACCAACATTTGCCGCAATATTAAGCGCAAAAGCTGTCTTTCCCATACCGGGACGCGCCGCTATAAGCAAAAGGTCGCTTTTATTAAGACCTGTAATATAGTTATCGAGCGCCGAGTATCCTGTTGAAATACCCAAATAGTCATTTCGTCTTTCTCCGCTCAATTTTTGCAAGTGGTCATAAGTTTCAATCAAAACATCTTTAATCGGAACAAGCGTATTGTCGGATTTACCTTCACGAATATCATAGATTTTTTGTTCTGCCAAATTCATCAGAGCCGTTGCGTCTGCGCTACTGTCCATTGCATTTGTAACAATTTCTTTTGATATATCAATCAGTGAACGTAAAATATATTTTTGCTTTATAATTTCAATATATGATTCTACATTTGATACGGACGGCAGTATTTCTGCAAGCGAATATATATATACCCTTGCCTGCTGTGGTGTGTCAAAAATACCGAGATTTTTTACATTTTCCAAAATAGTAACGATATCAATACCATTACCGCCTGTAAACATTTCTATAAGCACACCATAAATAAGCCTGTTATTTTTTTGATAAAAATACTCAGGCTTAACTTTATTCATTATTTCTGTCAGTAAATCCGGTTTTAATATAGCCGCTCCAAGTATGGATTGTTCTGCTTCCAAACTATAAGGCATATTTACCGAAAACACATCTGTGGAAAAATTTTGATTTTCTTCCATTATAAAAAATTACTCCTCTGTAACCATTACGCTAACTTTTGCAACAACGCCAACATGGAATTTAACCTCTGCCGTAAATGTTCCGAAAGCTTTGATATCAGAAGATAGACTTACTTTTCTCTTATCAACTTCTACCGACAGTTGTTTTGTTATATTTTCAGCAACTTCTTTTGATGTAACAGAACCGAATAGCTTTCCGCCATTGCCTGCTTTTGCTATGATTTTTACTGTCTTTCCGTCAATTTTTGCTGAGTTTTCTTTTGCAATTCTCAGTTCTTCCGCTGCCTTGTGCGCGATAGATTCATCACGGTTTTTCATCTCTGTAAGTGTTTGATTGTTAGCCTCTACCGCCAGTTTTTTCTTTATCAAAAAGTTGTTTGCATATCCGTCAGATACATTGATAAGTTCACCTTTTTTTCCCGAACCTTTAACATCTTGTAATAATATAACTTTCATTTCTTTTTATCTCCAATCTTTTTATTATTTACTCTGTTTATTCTATAAAATAGATTATATTTTTTAAAAAACTACTTTTCTTCTTCTGTTCCAATAAAGTAATCTTCGATTGCAATAAGTAATTTTTGACGGCAATTTTCCATAGATTCATTTTGGAACTGCGCCGCCGCCATTGTTTGATGACCGCCGCCACCCAAACTCTCCATAATTAACTGCACATTTACCCTACCCATACTTCTTGCCGAAATAGACGTGCCAAAGTCTGTTTCAAACATTACGAATGACGCGTCAACATTCGATATTGTAAGTAGTTCATCTGCCGCTTGCGAAGCTATTATTCTTATATCTTCGCCGTCCGAAACCCCTTCGCTGCTTGCAATAGCGCAGTTATGGTATATTTCTGCCGAAGATACGAGACGTACGCGTTGTTTGTAATCATCAATATTCGATGCAAACAAATTTCTTACTTCTATTGTATCAGCGCCGAGTTTTCTCAAAAAAGCCGCCGCTTCAAATGTACGTACGCCCGCGCGCATAGTAAAGTTCTTGGTATCAAGCGTTATACCCGATAAAAGCGCCTCTGCTTCCAAAATTGATATCTTATCAGGTTTTTTCGCAAGATATTGCACAAGTTCCGTTACCATTTCCGAAGCTGATGACGCATTTGGTTCGTGGAAAAATATAATACTGTTGTCTATATGATTTACCATTTTTCTGTGGTGGTCAATAACAATTATATTTTTACATCTATCGTATATCTCCGGACTTTCAAGCAAATCCCGTACGTGCGTATCCAAAATTATAAGCAGCGTATCTTGGTCAACATAGTCCTCTGCCTGTTGCGGTGAGATAAATACCTTTGAATAAAATTCATCGTTTTGCATTTTATTATAAAGCGAAAGCGCAAGAGACTTGCTCTTATTTATGACAATATTTATCTGCTTATCTCTGTCACGAAGACCCGCGCACATACCTATTGATGAACCCAAACAATCCAAATCCGAAAAGCGATGTCCCATAAGTAATATATTACTGCAATTTTTAAGTGTTTCGGATATAGCGTTTGCAACAATTCTTGTACGCACCTTATTACGTTTTTCAACGCCTCTGCTCAGACCACCATAAAACTCATAACCGTTTTTCTGCTTCATTGCTACTTGGTCACCGCCTCTGCCGAGCGCCATATCCAACGCCTGTCTTGCGTCTATTTCGGATTTATACAAATCCCATTCGGTATTCGCAACCCCTATTGACAGTGTCGGAGTCATCTTTTCGCCAACGTCTACGCCACGCACATTATCGAGTATCTTAAACTTATCTTTTATTATGGAACGCATATATTTTTCTTCTACAACACTGACATATTTATCTTTATCAACTTTTCGCAAAAATGCGTGGTTTTCATCAGCAAACGCATCTATTATGTGCTCTATGTCACCTGTGATTTTTGTACGTTCATTTTCTTTTGCGTCAACAAACATCTCACTGTAATTATCTATTTGCATTATCATAACACTTGGTCTTGTATCAAAATAAAGCTGTGAATATTGTTTTAAATTATGGTCATCTATGAACAATAACTGAAAAGCTTTCTCATTATTATAAACTATCGGTATTACAAAAGCTGTATAATTATGTCCCTGAACTGTTACATTATATCCTTCATTATGATCTTCAAACGTATAGTCTATGTTAGGCAACAGTTCAAAAATATTTGTCTCATCGTCAGCGATATTTAAGGTAAAAAGCTGATTACTCCAAAGAACAAAGCCTGTATCGGATATTATTACCACAGGAATAGGCATATCCATACCTTTTTTTTCAAATCTGCTGTTCATCATATTGCGCAGATATTTATAATAATTTTTATTGTCCCTACTGATAAAATAACCCCTAACCAAAGTAGCGGCCGCTGTTATTATCCAAATAATTGACCATAAAACAAAATATTCTTTACTTACAAAATAAGAAGTACAAAAACCTACGCCACTCATTATCAAAACTATCAAATAAAGCGGTCTATATAGATTTAGTTTATCCAACCATTACTTCCCCCTTTTTTTTAAGAATAATTTATAAAAACTCTCATTTAAAAAACACTTATTTATAAATAGAAATTATAAAAGTTAATATATTATATCATAATATTTTGTAAATGAAAAGAGATTTATATACTTAATATTAACAATAAAGTTACAAAAAAGCAAACAATGATATAATTTTATCATTACACATTGTTTGCTTAAATAATACTTAATTATATTTTTATAAGATTTTCCCTTTTTAGAATAGGTGCCAATGCTTTAAAAAACAGATATAACAAAAATGTCTCTATTGGTAACATTATTATATTTTTAGGCAAATTGAGTATGGCTATTGTTGTAAAGTCCACATTTGTAATCATTGCGCGCCACAGGGAATTTAAACCCACATGAGCAAGCATATTTACCAAAAGCTTGCAAATAAAAATTCTTGTTACAGATATTTTCGCTCTGTAAAAAAACAATCCATATATAAAAGAACTAACCGTTGCGGTAATGGTATAACCAAAGAAAAACGGACCTGTCGGAAATAAATGCGCGCCTATCAAATCGCTTATCATACCTGCCATACCACCCAAAACCGGTCCGCAAACCATAGAGGTCAGCGCAACCACAAAGAACGAAATTGATATTCTCTGTCCGTTTATTCCGGGAATTGGAATAAACAGATATGACATTGAAATTTTAAGCGCAATAAAAAGCGCTGTTACAACAAGCATTTTTGTTTTTTTAAGCTCACCGCAAGCCTCTTTCCAATACCTTACCGAAAATGGTGTTTTAAATACGTTGTTTGTTTCATTAATCACAAAAAAATCCTCCTTTAATAATAACTTTTCAAAAATAAATGTGTTAAAAGCAAACAACAGATTTTCTCAACAGTTATATAACCAAAATCAATATAATTTTGTAGGATTTTTTGCTCTAAAAAAAGACATACTCAAACTCAAATCCAATTATTATATAACAGCGGGATGCGAAAAATGAACCGCAAATTTTTCTGAAAAATCTTTCGTCCGTTTGACAACTCCCCGTTCAAACGGCACTTAACGCTCATTAATCTACTCTGTTTTTACATAAAATACAATAAAGACAAATATTTTATAGTATTTTACAAAATCAGTATATCATAACTTTTAAAATTACAAAATATTAAAATTAGATAAACCTTTATTCCATTTAAAATTTTTTTATATAAAATGCTATATATTGACAAAAATTTATTTAAGATAATGCCGAAAAATCACAAATAGAGTATTACTTTAACTGTTCTTCTTTGCAACAAGTCCCAGTCTCTCAAATTGTTCTTTTGGCGCTTCGTACTCATTTAACAGATTTTTCAAGAGTTCTGTCATTTTGGTTTCAACTTCACTGTCTTTTATCGGATTTTCCTGTTTTGAATCATAATCCATATCAAATAACAAAGTCTCTTTTATATACTTATTATTAATTTTATTTTCAGGTATTTTGTAAACAGGGAAATTTGTATATGGTAAAAATCTTCCGCACTCTATTTCATCGGCATTTTTTACACCTATATATTCACGCATAGTTGTCGGCATTGCCGTATATTGATACAAAGGCAGGTTATCCTCTTTTGGCGCCCGTAAATATCTGTATCTTGTGGTGGCAACATTTACCGCTCTGCCGAATGCACCATAAAGCACTCCTTCACGATTATTTTCTTTATACAGAGATATTCCCTGTACTGTCTTTGGCACATCTATTCCAAAGTACTCCAACACTGTCGGCATTACATCAATATTTTGTGTAAGCTTATATTTATCTACTCTGTTTTGTTGCTTTGGATTGTGTACAAGTAGCGGTATATGAGCAAGCTCATCATACTGATGCATATAGTTTTTTGCCAAAAATCCATGCTCGCCAAGTAAATGTCCGTGGTCTGATGTAAATATTATCAGCGTATCGTCATACATTCCAACTTCTTTGAGCTTTTCTATAAATTTACCAAACCATTTATCAGTCATTGTAAGAGTTCCCGCATATCTGTTTTGTATGTGTTTATGGGCATCTTCCGGCTCGGATACCGGTGCATATTCAGGCCAGTCATAACGTTTACCCTTATATGTGTCTTTGTACATTGCAAGATATTCTTCCGGACAGTCAAAAGGTTCATGTGGATCAAAAACTTCCAGTGTCATAAAGAAATTATCTGCATCTTTATTATTGTCAAGCCACTCGCAAGCGCTTTCAAACGTCTTTGGTGTTGGATAAAGAGTTTCATCTTTAAACATTTTTCTGTTTAGTTCATACTGTGGACGCGCTCTGCCATAGTGCTCAGGTATTTCTTCTTTAATAACTCTTGACACCCATGGATCGCTCTCCTGTCCACGCTGCATCGACCAAGTATCAAACATCTGACAATATCCCTCTCCGCCGAGTTCCAGATAGTGATAGTGGTCTGTCTCAATATGTGTATATATTTTGTTTTCTTTTAATATATTCGGTAGGGTTACATCAAATGGTTCTATTCCGCCCCAACCTCTTTCCAAAAAGTTAAGTCTGCCTGTAAACAAGTCACGTCTTGCAGGCATACACGGTGTAGAGCCTATAAAATGATTGTGGTAAACATCACAGTTTTCCGAAAATTCAGTAATATTCTGTGTCATTACCTTTGTTTCTTTATTGTAGCAAGTCATATTGTGTCTGTTTAAACTATCTATTAATACAAGAATAGCTTTCATTTCCTTTTTGTCCTCCTCAATAAAATTTAACACATTTGACAACAACTGTTTTATGTGTATTTAATAAAATTAAGAATACCGAATAATATTATATCATATTATTTTAAAAAATCCATTTACTCATATATAAAAAAACCTTTACAAATATATTAACCCATACGCAAAAAAGATTTTTTCTCTATTACAAAAAAATAATAAAGAAAAAATCTTTCCTATATAGCAATACTATTCACCCGCTTTAAAATTATACTTTGGCTTTATAATTTTAATAATTTCCGCTGTCGGTTCTATATTATCCACTATATCACTCATATTTTTATATGCCATCGGACATTCATCAAGTGTATTTTGATTTACAGATGTCGTATAAATACCGTTCATTGTCTTTTCAAATTCTTCAACGCTGAACTTTTCTTTTGCCTTTGTTCTGCTGAATAATCTGCCGGCGCCGTGAGGGGCGGAACAGTTCCAATCCTCATTCCCTTTACCTATGCAAATTAGGCTTCCGTCACGCATATTAATCGGAATTAAAAGTTTTTCGCCACTTTGCGCGGAAACAGCGCCCTTTCGCACAATACCTGTCTTTATGTCAATATAGTTATGCACTGTCTCAAAGTACTCATAGTCTTCCAAAGTTTTACCAAGCAAATTTTTAAGTATATTTGTGGCTATTGTCTTGCGGTTAAGTGTTGCATACTCCTGTGATATGTGCATATCGTGAAGATAATTTTCTCTGTATTTACCTGTCAAATAACATAAATCTTTTGGTATATCAACATCTTTTGCCGAAAACTCTCTTTTGAGTTCTTTAATGGCGCTTTGCAGTTCTTTTTTTCTTCCCTCTGCTTTGTATTTTTCAATAAGCGCCTCTTGTTCGTCAAAAAGTTTATCTTTTCCGCTCAGTATGTCAAACGCCAAATTTTGATAGTGTTCAGCAACTTGTTTACCGAGATTTCTGCTACCTGTATGTATAACAAGATACTTATTGTTTTCATCATCAACATCTATCTCGATAAAATGATTTCCGCCACCCAGTGTGCCTATACTTTTCTCTATCCTCTTTGTATCTTTTAGACTTCTGTAACAAACCATATCTTGAAGCTTTGGATAACGGACTTCTCTGCCTTCGTGAACTTTTTTGCCACTGGGTACAAATTCACGGATAACATCATCTAGTCTCTTATAATCAATATCCATATCTTTGAGCATTACCGTAAGCATTCCGCAACCAATATCCACTCCGACAATATTCGGAATAACCATTTCACCAAGATTTGCGGTAAATCCAATTACGCAACCCTTTCCTGCGTGTACGTCCGGCATTACCCTAACCTTTGCGCCATTGCAAAATTCTTGCTGACAAAGTGTTTTTATCTGTTCCACAGCATCTTCTTCCACAATATCCGTAAAAATTTTCGCAGTGCTGTATTTACCGTTGATTTCTATCATAAAAACACCTATCCTTTCATAATTCTAGACAATTCAGAGAGCAAATCCGCCCCGCTACCAACATTTATGTTTCCAACATTTTCACAGATTTTTTCCAAATATTCAAGCTCTTTGAGTTTATAAAGAGTCTTATTCTCGTCCATAAGTTTTGCGGTATTCAGTAGACTTCTTGTAGAAGCCACTTCCTCCCTACGTGTTATTACATTTGCCTGCGCTTTCTTTTCCGCAATCAATACTGTATTCATAATATCACGTATTTCACCCGGCAAGATAATATCCTTTATACCTATCTCATACACTTCTATAAAGAAACTTTCTTCTTTTTCTTTTAGTTTTGCGTACATATATTCAGATATTTTATCTTTATTTTCAAGTATCTCATCAAGTCTGTATTTACCTATATACTCACGCAAGGCAAGTTGCAATGAAACATATATTTGATTTGTTACATCTTCTATTTCGGTATGTATTTTAACATAATCTGTAATCTTATAATTACAAACAAAGTTTATGCGCAATCCTACTTTATCAAGAGTAAGCATTTCCTGTCCCTGCATATTCATTTGCAAAAGTCTTGTGTCCACATAGTCCACATCTATCTTCGTACCGTTATTCCAAAAATAATACGTACCCTCACCAAGAAGCTTTACAAATTTTCCGTCATAACAAAGTCTTGCTTTCTCGTAACTTTGTACAATTACTTTTTTGTACAAATCAAAAGGGATTTCACTAAATATGTATTTTGGCACATCTTCCGATACTTCCACATCTTTTGTGGAAACAGTCATAAAAGTATGCTTTTGATACACATTCCAAAAAGCAAATTTACCCTTTGTCAGACATTCTTTGTAATTTTCGTTTACATAATGAAGTACGATACTTTCGTCAGGCACTTCTATTATGGATAACTCCTTACATAACTTTTCATTTTGCAGTAAGGGTTCAATGGAAAAATCTTTCAGTTTAAATTCCTCGTCAAGTTTTACCACAACCACTGTGTAACTTTTTCTGAAAAAATAATGTTTGCCACTGTATAATACATCAATAAACTTACCGTCTTTGAACAATAAGCCTCTTTCGTTTTCATAAATAACTTTTGTCATAATCTCTACCCTCCGTAAATTAAAAATTGATTTTTTTATTACAAATAGTCCGTTAACTATTTACGGCGAAACGTTTAAGATAATTTATTTAAAAATCGAAAGTAAAAAAACTTTGGATAATTAAAACCACTATCGGTATCCACTTTCGGCAAGGTTAATATTTAACTTGAATTTAATCAGAACTATTTGTAACAATCATCTTTGACTCATTAAACCTATAAAATATAATGTTTTCAGCTATATACAAAATATAGTAAAAAAGGAGTTGGGATTTGAACCCAACAACAACATAAAGTTGCGCCAATATGCACAACAAAAACATCAATACCATTTGGTAACACCTTTGGCAGAGTGGAATATTTTTAATATTCACACAAATTGTTTTTGCTTGCAACACTATAATACAGTAAAATTTTTCCTCTATCATTGAAAAAAAGTTGCGAACTTAAATAAAACTATCTAAGTTCGCAACTTTTTTGTTTGTTCAGTCTCTCTTTGATTAAATCTTGAAAGCTCTGCGGACTGATAACTTTGAGCATAGGTCCAAAAGACAAAATGCGTATAAGTACTTCCGTCTCATCGTCTTTATAGTATGTAAGTTTCATTTCATAAAACTTATCATCAATCTGCCTTGTTTCTTTTTTAAAATTTGCAAAGTGAAGCATACAGCGTTCAAGCGCCTTTCTTTCGTTTTTTATACTTATAAGAACCGTACTTTCATTTCTGTTAATCGGCTTAACCTTGTGTATATTGACTGTTGCGCCAAAAGTACAGGTTTTTATACGCGCCATATTAATAACCGAACCACCACTGCATATTATACGGAATTTATCATCTTTTTCCGAATACTCCAACTTTTGCGGGAAATATACGCCTTTTCTGATAATACCCTTTCCACTGCGAAATACAATATTCAAACGTCTGTGTTCTTTTATTGCACTCAAAACAGTCCTGAATATTTTTATGTATTCTTCATCATTGTACGGGTCTCCGTCAAGAATTTTATCAAAACAATAAAAATCATTTTCAAAATACAAAGGCTCTACATCGTCCAAACCTGTGATATCATCACAAAACAACCTAAAACGGTTGTCAAGCGAAATTGCTTTTAAAAAACTCTTTTGTAAATTTGTAATCGGCATTTTCGGATAGTTTTTGATATTTGTCTTAAAGTCCTTTGTAATCAGTTGCCACTGTTCACTTTTTATATTATCCAAAATATATACAAAACTCTCAGAAAAAGCTACGCTGTTAATTATCTCATTGGCATTTTTATTACTCAATTCTCCGTCTATTGCTTTTTCAATGAGTTTTGCCATAGCGGTGTAGTATGTGCTGTATATTTCGCTGAATAACACTTTTTTTCACTCCCCATACATCTTTTGCATTTCTTCCAAATCTTTATAAAACGTATTTTTCACTTTTTCATTCGTACACTCAAACTTTATTATTCTACCTATAAAAGTCCTTATAAAAGGAAGCGCCTCTTGCGCATTATATAATTCTTTTTCAAAAGTATATACAGTATCCTCTATCTGCGTAACCTTTCCGCCACGTCCCTCTTTTAACAGTCGATTTACAATATACTTTTCATTTTGCAAAATTCTTAATGTCAGAACTATCTTTTCCAAATCTTTTGTGTTACCTATGTTTACTCCCCAAGTATTTAGAAGTATCCCTTCCAATTTTTTGTAACTGTCATCAAAAAAACCGTCTTTACCTAAAATATCAACTTTCTTTATATAATCAAGTCTGTAATTTTTCATTATATTCGTACTTTCTTGCTTGCAAGCTATATACTGTCTGCCACCCTGTACGCTTATCAAAAATTTTAAAGGAGTAACTATAACTGTTTTTTCTCTCTGGGTTTTTGATACAAAATTTGTCATCTCTATCTTTCTTTTACTGTGTATCGCCTGCAATATAACTTCTATTATTTCGCTATCCAGCGCATTCATAATATAGTGATGTTTGTAAGATAAACATTTTTGAACACTTTTGCACTTATCGAGCAAAAAACTACCCACAACCCCCATTGGCGAAGTTTCCGTAAAAAAAGTAATTGCATCGCAATAATTATTTATGTCAATATCATCTTTTGACAGTGAGTACAAAAGATTCTTACAATCTTTTTCAGATGTAAGTATCCCTATTTTTTCATATTCTTTCAATTTATTCCTTATAGTAGATAAATCAAATATAATAGGTTCTTCGAAAACCGATAAATATTCATCAAAAATTATATTCGCTATTTGCGATGTTGACAGCGCCGAATGCTCGGTTAATATATCCAGTATAATAAAATACAGTGTTATATCGTTTTTAGTAAAAGACTTTGTTTTAAAAGCGCGATAAAGCGGATTTGTATTGATAGATGCGCAATCAACAGAAATAAAGACACTCTTTCCGTTTTCGTCTTGTCTAAAACTCATTATATCGTGTAAATAACTTTCAATTCTGCGTTTTTCGTTGTCGTAACTACGCAAGCTCTTTATGGAAAAATCATCACGTGTTCTAAAACCATATATATAGAAGTCACGCATATAATCACGTATTTTATCGAATTTTTTTATTAGTTCGGAATATTCAGCCAAATATCACACCACCTTTTACACCAATATACAACAAAACAGAGTAACCTACAAACATAAATTACTCTGTTATTAATGAAATTATTTTTTATTGAAACGTCTTTTGTTTTTGTAGATATTTATTTGATATTTTATATCATCGAAAAAGTCTTTTCCGAAAAACAGCAAGAAGTTTAAAACAGAAAACAGTATTGCCATTTTTGTGGAAAAATTACCTGCAAAAAAAGCAAGCACAAAAAGTAACATACTAAAATATCCAAGATATTTTGCTTTTATTGGAATGATAAAGAAAAGTAAGAATTCCGTATCCGGAAACAGTTGAGCAAAAGCCAAAAACAAAGATAGATTAAGATAAGACGCATCGCCGAAACCTGATATAAATCCTGCTATTACCGCGCCTATCAGTCCTATCAGATAATAAATGTTAAACTTAAATGCTCCCCAATAATTTTCGAGCGTTGTACCGATAGAATAATTAAAATAGAGCGCCAAAGCAACCAAAAAAAGTGATGTGCTCATAGGTGGTATAAATATAAATGTTATTATTCTCCACACCTGTCCGGCAAAAACAGCTGCGCGGCTAAAAAACAACATATTAATTATAGGCACACCTATCATAAAATTAAGAATATATACAGCAACCATTGTTATGGTAATATACATCATTAAATTATGAATAGCATACTTGCCGTATTTATATTCCATTCTATAAAATTTTCTTCGTAATTTCTCCATTATGTTCTCCTTATTATTAGTTCTGTATCGCATAAGTATAACATAGTTTTTATTAATAAAAAACTAAAAAAGATGTCCTTTTTGTTACTAAATTATAATAATACAAAAAGATATTATGAACATACCATAATATTGACAGATTTTATTGTGAATAAACTGTTTATTTGCAAATATATCCTTTTTGTGTTAAGGCGCTAAGTACATTTTCATAGTGTTTTGGCGTTGGACAAGACAGTGTATGTAAATGTATATCATCAGTAAGCGAACATAACGGTTGCGAATTACTCTTACAAAAATTATCCCAAAACATATCAACGTCTTTTCTGCTGAACAAGTGCAACGTACCTGTTATTTGCCCGTAAACGCTGTGCTCAACTATTACGTCAACTATTCCACAGCCTTCGTCAATAATTGTGTAAAGTTCATCAAGCAAGTCTTCTTTTGAATGTTTACAAGCTACTATATAGCTGCTCTCTATCTGTTTTTCAAGTATATATCCACGGGGGGTTGCGGTAATATTGTTCCCCTCTGCCCGCAAAATCGCCACATCTCCCACTATTACCTGTCTGCTTACAGTATAATTTTTTGCAAGTTGCGTAGCGCTAATCGGCAACTTGTTTTTTTGTAGCAGCGCCAGTATTTCTTTTCTTCTTTCATCAGTATTAATGATAAATCAACTCCAAATAAAATATAACTTAGGTAATCCCAAACAAATACAGATATTATATTGCGCGGAATTTTCCCTTACATAAGCGGTGCGAAAATTCTTAAACACGTACGTAAAAAACGTATAACAGCAGATACTTTTTTACATTTATCCAAAGTTATCTCCTGTGAAAGATTTTGCGTGTCCAAAAAATCTTTTTTAATATCAAGCACAACGCTTGAACCGCACATAAACACACCACATTCAAAATGCAAATACAAACTGCGGTAATCCATATTTATTGTGCCTACTACCGCATATTTGTCATCGCATACATAAGATTTTGCATGTATAAATCCCGGCGTATATTCATAAATCTTCACACCACTCTCTATAAAAACATCATAATATGAACGTGTAACAGCGTGAACATACCATTTGTCCGCAATATGCGGTGTTATTATCCGTACATCTAAACCATTCTTTGCGGCAATACACAGAGCTGTAACCATCTCATTATCTATTATTAAGTATGGTGTGGTTATATATATATACTTTTGCGCTTTGTTTATCATATTAAGATATACAGTTTCACCCACGCACTCCATATCAAGCGGACTGTCGGCAAACGGTTGCACATAACCATCGCCAACCACAGGCAACTCGTGATATTTATCAGGTCTGTAATCCAAGCAGTCATCATTGGTATTTGTAAGGAATGACCACATTGACAAAAAGAAAAGTGTTAAATTCCATATAGCGTCACCTTTTAGCATAACAGCCGTATCTTTCCAGTGTCCGCAAATTTCTATTTCATTTATGTATTCATCTGCAAGATTTATACCACCTGTAAAACCGACATTTCCGTCTATTATACATATTTTTCTGTGGTCTCTGTTATTAAAACGCATATTAATCACAGGTACAAACTTGTTGAAAATTTCGCATTTTATACCCATTTTCCGTAACTTCTTATCGTAACCGTATGGAAGGGTAAACATACAGCCTGCATCATCATAAATAACCCTTACATCTACGCCTTGTTGCGCTTTTTCTTTTAAAATTTCAAGTATTGTATCCCACATTTTACCTTCGTGAATAATGAAATACTCCATAAATATAAAATGTTCTGCTTTTTTTAATTCTTCAACCAATGCTTCAAATTTTTCTTCACCTAAGCGAAAATATTTTACTTCTGTTCTTTCCCATATTGGCGAATGGGCATAGTTAAACAAATATTTTGTGTGGCAGGTGGCTATTTTATCATACCGCTCCAATGTATCTATTATTTCACTGTTATGGTGTTTATACTTTACAATATTTTTAGCTACGGACTCCATTTTTCTCTTTTCACTTTTTGTCAGTCTTACTTTACCAAAAGTTAAGTAAAATATGCCGCCAAAAATAGGGAACAATAACATAGGAACTATCCACGCAAGTTTATATGCCGGATTTGATCTACCCGTCAAAATATAAAAAACCACTATAAACGACAATATAGTCAAGAACGTGTATACGTATACAAATGAATTTTTGAACTTTTCCACCATAAATACAAAAAATATAACTTGCGCAAGTATTGCTATACCAATTATTGTAAATCTATGAAAAAGTACACCCAAAACTTTTTTCATTTATTGCCTCCTGCTTTTTTACTTAAAGCTATTTTTTTCTCTTTGTTTTCTGCTTTTTTGTTTTCTTCCAAACTATTTACTCCGTCAATTTTATCCCACAACAATGTATAGAATACTGAAAACAGAGGAATAAAGAAAAGTAAACCCATTAAACCAAATCCGCCCGTACCGATAAGTACCGCCAAAAGAACCCAAACAGGAGGTAGTCCTATCGAGTCACCGACAACTTTCGGGTAAATAAGATTGCCCTCAACTTGTTGAAGTACCACGAATAAAACTATAAACCATATTGCTTTTATAGGGCTTATCATAAATATTAAAAACAAACTTATTATAAACCCTATAAATGAGCCTATATATGGAACAAGAGCCGTTACTGTAATAAGCACGCCTACAAGCACAGCATAAGGAAGTCTGAATATTGTCATTGTTACAAAGAACATACAGCCTAAAATAACAGCCTCTAAACATTGTCCTGATATAAAATTAGAAAAAATTGTTCTTGATACTTCAAGCGCATATACCAAACTGTCTGTTTTCTTTTCACCTATAAGATAGTGTAGCAATCGTTTTGAACGCACTGCCATTTCTTCTTTTTGCAATAATATATATACGGAAAAAATGAAAGCAAGGACAAATGAAACAATACCATTGACAAAATGCATAATAACACTTATTGTAGAGCCTACTGTTCCAACCAGTCCTACTTTTGCAAATTGTATTACTGCATTGATAATTGTCTTTGTATCAGGTATTTGCTCTTTTATAAACTGCATTATTTCAGGTCTGTCAGCCGTAATTTTTGCTAAATTTTCTCCCATTCTTGTAAGAAACGGATTAATTGCAGGGCCTATCTGCGCAACACTTTTGCCTAGTTCAGGAATTACCAAAAACAACATAAAAAATATGATAACCAGTAACAAAAAAATTGTAGTTACAAGGGATATACTTCTCTTAACCTTTTTATTTTTAATTTTCTTTAAAAACGTTCTCTCCATAGCGCTCATAGGGATATTTGCTATAAATGCAAACACCAAACCCATAATAAACGGACCTATAAGCGTAAAGGTATAACTGATACCGTTCTTTATAACATTTAAATTTTCAAGACCCCAATAAAAAAATACAACCAGCGCCGCATAAAAAGCCATTGTTTTAATTTGTTTTTTCTCCATACATTTCCCCGTTGTTTCTTTATTTTTATTATTTACATATCATTCTTGCACATTTATATATATCTCCGCAACCCAATGTGAGTATAATATCACCTTCTTCGGCATTGTCCCTTATATATTCAGCCATTTTTTCAAACGATGGCAAGGCAATACAGTTCTTTGTCTTTTCGCATAAATCCTCTGATTTTATTCCGCAAGTATTGATTTCCCGACTTCCCATAATAGGACTAAGCACCACTTTATCGGCAATCGAAAGAGCTTTTGCAAATTCATTCAGTAGTATTTGTGTACGTGAAAACGTAAACGGTTGGAAAACTGCCCATATTCTTTTAAAATTAAGTTCTTTTGCGGCATTTAATGTTGCCGCTATTTCTGCCGGGTGATGGGCATAGTCATCTACTATTGTTGCGCCCTTATATCTACCCACAAGCTCAAAACGTCTGCCAGCACCTGTAAATTTTACTATTTCAGCCTTTATTTTTTCAAAAGGTATGTCATCGCTATATGCCACAGCGCAGGCGCATACGGCATTCAGTATATTATGTTTACCCGGCACTGATATTGCTATATTCCCCAAACATTCACCTTTGCGCATTAAATCAAAACTACGTGTAAATCCGTCAGTTATAACTATATTTTCAGGATAGAAGTCCGCATTGTTATCCCACCCAAAACTGATTTTTTCTACATTTTCATTTACGCTGTCTATTGCAATCGTTGTATTTTTATCACTTATATTATAAAAAACCCTCTTTGATTTGTTTGCAAAAGTTACATAAGATTTAATGGCATTTTCAATTGTACCAAAATACTCCATATGGTCATTGTCAATATTGAGTATTACAGAAATGTCCGGATAGGTTTGCAAAAAGTGGTCTTTAAATTCACAAGCCTCATACAAAAATATATCACTTTCACCCGCTCTGCCATATCCGTCTATCGCCTTCAATTTACCTCCGATTACAGCCGATGGATCAAGGTTTGCGCCAAAATATATTTGCGTAAGCATTGATGTCACTGTTGTTTTTCCGTGAGTTCCCGTAACTCCTATCGCCTTATCGAAAGCTTTTGATATAGCTCCCAAAATCTCGGCTCTCTCATAAAGATACACGCCTGAATTTTTTGCAGCCACAAGTTCTTCATTTGTGTCAAGTATAGCCGCTGTATACATTACCATATCAGCGTCTTTTATATTATCGGCGCTTTGTCCCATAATTACGTTAATGCCCATTTTTCTTTCAGTAGCGACTATGTCACTTTCATTATTGTCACTTCCGCTAATATCATAACCGCAACTTTTTAATATTTGTATAATCGGAAACATTCCGGAACCGCCCACGCCTATACAGTGTATTTTTTGTATTTCTTTTGGCAATCCCAGTTTTTCTCTTAAATTATTCATAATAAAAGCCCCGTTTCTAAAAAATTACTTTATTTATATTACACTGTCACATATATATTATATGATAAAAAAAATAATAAAACAATAGTTTTGTTATTTTATAAGTATTATTTACAAACACCTATTAAAATAAACAAAAGTAATACCACAATTACAGATAACGTATAACTTTAATAATTGTTTCATCGGATTAAATATATCAGATGTATTTTCGGGCATTTACGTAAATCGTTAGGAAAAATTTTTATGTAACGCACTGTTTTAAACGAATAGTGTTAATTATGTGGTGTTACCAAAATATAAATATCTACATTACTATATGTATAAACCGTTAAATATCAAAATATATATATCTTAAAGGATATTCTTTTTATCGGAAACTATGTATCCTAAATTAATCATAAAAATATTTAAATGAAAGACGGTGCAATTATGAACAATAAAACAGTTTACAAAGATATAGCCAAACGAACCGACTCAAATATCTATTTGGGTATTGTTGGCCCTGTCAGAGTAGGTAAATCCACATTCATAAAAAAATTTATGGAAAATATGGTTATTCCACATATCGAAAATCAAACTGTAAAAGACAGAGCAATAGACGAACTTCCGCAATCGGCATCAGGCAAAACGATTATGACTACCGAACCCAAATTTGTTCCGGAAGAAGCCGTAAAAATCAAACTAGAAGATAATATTTCACTAAACGTAAGAATGATTGACTGTGTGGGCTACATAGTACCTGCGGCAATCGGATATATAGAAAACAATGAACCTAGAATGGTTATGACACCATGGTTTGAAAAAGAAATACCTTTTAATATGGCGGCAGAAATAGGAACAAAAAAAGTTATCACAGAACACAGTACAATAGGTATTGTAATAACAACAGACGGCAGCATAACTGATATTCCACGTGAAGAATATGTGGAAGCAGAAGAACGGGTAATTGGGGAATTAAAAGCAATCGACAAACCATTCGTTATACTTCTTAACTGTAAAGAACCTAACAGCAGAGAAAACAGAGAACTTCGTGAAAGTATGGTAAAAAAATACGATGTACCGGTAATTGCAATAAACTGTCTGGAACTAAATGAAGAAATAATATCAGATATACTGAAAGCTGTTCTTTATCAATTTCCCGTTAAACAAGTTGCAATTAATGTTCCTACTTGGCTTATGAACTTACCAAAAGAGCATAAGCTAAAACGTTCCGTATATGATACAATAAAAGCAACTGCGCCAAAAATCAGCAGTATAAATAATATTGACGATGTGATAAAAGAACTGACAGAATGTGAATATATTGACTATGCGAAAGCAAGCAACATTGACCTTGGCAGCGGACAAGTCTCTTGCAGAATTGATATGAGCGACGGTATCTTTTATAAAATTTTGAGCGATGAGACAGGGTTAAACCTAAACAGTGAAGAAGACCTTATGCCCTGTATGCTGGAACTAACCGAAATCAAAAAACAGTATGATAAAATACGTGGCGCTATTGATGAAGTAAACGCAACAGGTTATGGTATTGTTATGCCTTCACTTTACGAATTAACACTGGAAAAACCTGAAATAGTCAAACAAGGCGGTCGATATGGCGTTAAATTAAAAGCATCTGCACCAAGCATACATATGATGAAAGCAGATATTACAACAGAAGTTTCCCCTATTGTTGGCAGTGAAAAACAGTCGGAGGAACTTGTGCATTATCTTCTTCAAGAATTTGAAGACACTCCCGAAAAGATATGGGAGAGTAATATCTTCGGCAAGAGTTTACACGAACTGGTAAACGAAGGTTTACACAATAAACTCTACCGTATGCCACAGGACGCAAGAATTAAAATTCAGGAAACTATTGAACGAATAATAAATGAGGGTTGCAGTGGTCTGATTTGCATTATTCTATAAATAACAATTATTAAACAAACATAAAAAATTCCCCTTATGATAGTCTTTATTTAAGGCTACCACAAGGGGTTCATTTTTTTCTATGTCATTTTTTATTGGACTTGTTCAAAGTCTGTATATCTTTTAATATTATCAAATTACATCACATCTCATTTGTATAAACTTTATGAAATATAATTAAACCAAAGCATAAATACGATTGATAAGAGCAAAAAGCCTAAACCGGGATATAATATAAAGCCAAAACTTGCTTTATCCGCATCTTTTTCAATATAGTATTCATAGTAATCTTTATATCTTTCTCTAAAATCACTGGTTTTGGAAAAATGACTTAAAATTCTTCTTGTACCAAAAGAAAAGATTCTGAAAAAGCCATTATTTGATACATATACAAGTCCGCCTATTCCACAGTAAATAACAGCAGGCAATAGGCAAGCGTCACTTAAAATGCGTATTTTTTCAGAAAATATCGGTTCGTTAAAAAAATCTTTTGAAGAACATACTCCGAAAACAATCAATAGCCCTATTATTATTACTGTTAAATATAATGTAATTTTTCTTTTTTTATTCATTTAATTACCCCAAAAGAGAAATTTTGCTATAAATAATCTAAATTATACTATAAATTAAAACACATCTCGGTTTTATCTTCTTAACTCCCGTCTTACACATCAAAAGATTTATTCTTCTCTGTATATTTTTGCTTCTTCATTATTACACAAAACAAAGTGACCCGGACGCACTTCCTGCAAAGTAGGTTTGCTCTTTGAATAATCATGTGACTCCGCAGGGTCATAAATTATTCTTACTCTTTGTTTTTCATAATGTGGGTCTGGTATAGGAATAGCTGAAAGAAGACTCTTTGTATATGGGTGCATAGGGTGGGCAAACAGTTCATCGGAACTTGCAAGTTCAACCAATCTGCCAAAATACATAACCGCTATTCTATCAGAAAAATACTTAACAACCGATAAATCGTGAGCAATAAACAAAATTGTCAAATTCATTTTGTTACGCAAATCATTAAGAAGATTTATTACCTGCGCCTGAATTGAAACGTCCAAAGCGCTAATAGGCTCATCGGCAATCATTATTTCCGGTTGCATAACTATCGCGCGCGCAATACCGATACGTTGTCTTTGTCCACCTGAAAATTCATGTGGGTAACGGTCAGCATGCTCGGGAACAAGTCCAACCAAGTCAAGCACTTCATATACTTTATTATTGATAAACTCTTTGTCTTTTATTCCTCGTATTGTCAATCCCTCTGATATTATTTCACGTACTGTCATACGTGGGTTAAGACTCGCTATCGGATCTTGGAATATCATCTGAATTTTTGTTACAAGACTTTCTTTTGTGCCTGTCTCGTGCATATAGTCTTTATCGCAGTATTTTTGGTCATGTTTAGCCTTTGCTATTTCACCGCGGATTTGAGCGATTTTCTCTTTGTTGCCCTCTTTTTTAGCTTTTTTAAGTTCTTCTTGAAGAGTTTGTGTACCCGCAACAATTCTTCTGCCTTTAAAGTAAACATTACCGTCTGTTGCATTATACAGTTTAATAATAGTACGGCCGACAGTTGTTTTACCACAACCACTTTCACCAACTATACCAAGTACTTCACCTTTATGAACTTCAAAACTAACGCCATCTACTGCTTTAAGAACATTTTTACCTGTACCAAAGTATTGTTTTAGGTTCTCGACCTTTAAGATAACTTCGCTGTTTATGTTTTGTTCGTTACTCATTAGTCTTCACCTCTGCATTCTTTGTCATTCGTCTTATTCTTTCTGTAACTATTTTTGGTGGCTCTACATGTGGAGCATTTGGGTGTAACAGCCATGTTGCCGCCTTATGGGTAGGGGTAATCTCAAATAGAGGCGGTTGTTCCTCAAAATCAATCTCCATAGCATACTCATTTCTTGCCGCAAATGCATCACCAACAGGTGGCATCTCCATATTTGGAGGTGTGCCGGGAATAGCTGCCAATTTTTCTGTTGTATCAAGGTCGGGCATAGATGCAAGTAATGCCCAAGTATATGGGTGACGTGGGTCATAGAATATTTCATCAACTGTTCCGTATTCTACTATTTTACCTGCGTACATTACTGCTATTTTGTCAGCGATATTCGCAACAACACCCATATTATGTGTGATAAATATACAAGATATATGTCTCTCTTTTATAAGTTTGTGTATTAGGTCAAGTATTTGCGCCTGTATTGTAACGTCAAGAGCTGTTGTAGGCTCATCACAAATCAGTATATCCGGATCAGCCGCAATAGCGATAGCTATAACTATTCTTTGACGCATACCGCCCGAAAACTCAAACGGATATTGTTCAAAACGTTCTTCGGCATGAGGAATACCTACTTGTTTCATTAGCTCAATAGCTCTAACCTTTGCTTCTTCTTTGCTTACACCGTTAAGTATCATAGCCTCAGTTAACTGATTGCCGACTTTTACGATTGGGTTAAGGCTACTCATTGGGTCTTGGAACACCATAGATACTTTTCTACCACGGTACTTATAAAATTCTTCTTCTTTAAGTGATAAAAAGTCTACTGAATTTCCGTCGTTATCCGTATATATAATTTGACCGTTTTCTATTATCGAGTTTGGCGCAAGAATACCCATAATTGCTTTTGCAGATACACTCTTGCCTGAACCTGACTCACCAACGATTGCAAGGGTTTCACCTTTTTTCAAATCAAAACTGATATCACGAACCGCCTTTACAGTACCTGTATTTGTACGAAAGGAGACACTTAGATCTTTTACTGACAAATTTATTAAATCGTTTTGTGACATTATTCTTCTGCTCCTCTCAAAGATGGATTAAAGGCATCACGTAAACCGTTACCAAATATATTAAATGAAATCATTAGTAATGAGATAAATAATGCTGGGAAAAATATAATATGCGGGAATGTTGAAAGCACACCTTGACCGTTTGACAAAAGTGTACCGACACTTGTCATATACTTACTTTGCAAGTTGACAATACCCAGGTATGATAGGAATGATTCTGAGAATATAACACTCGGAATCATCAAGATACTTGAAGTGATAAGAGTACCGAGTGAGTTTGGCAAAATATGTTTAAATATCAGTCTGCTGTCTTTGGCGCCAAGCGTACGCGCGGCAAGTACATATTCCTGTCCTTTAAAACGATAGAACTGTGTACGTGTACGACGCGCAACACCTATCCAACCTGTCAAAATAAAGGCGAATAGCAGACAGCCGATTATACCAACTTTTTGTCCCAAATGCAACTGGAACAAAGTAGCAACTACTATGAACGGAACTGCGCTCAGTATATCGGAAATACGTTCCATAAGCATATCTACCGCGCCACCGTAGTAACCCTCTATTGAACCATAAATAACACCTATAATAATGTTAGTCAAAGCTACAACGATACCAAGTAGGAAAGAGAATCTTGCGCCACCTGCAAGTCTTACCCATATATCTTGACCATAAGCATCACAACCAAAAATGAATGAAGGATAGTATCCATGATTTATGTAGTAATATTCTTTATATAGTACCCTTACTTGATATTGATTTTCATTATACTTTTTCCAATAAGCATAACCGTCATTTCTTAAACTGTCATCTGATTTTATGTAGTTTGGTTGCAGTTCATCTTTTGCCGTTCTTGTGGCGTTTGCCTTTGCGTCTGCAACATACCAAAAGTTTGGATCATTCTTGAACTGTTTTGCTTTAATCTTAGATGTGTCAATCATTGGATATAAAATTTGAATATTATTTGCTTTTTCATACTCGATAATTTTATCCAATCCTTTTTTTGTAACTGTTTTGTATTGATAACCAACTTTGTCATAAGTATCAAGTTTTATTGTGTAGTATTTGCTCTTACGTCTGCCATCACCTGATTCTTCAACTTTGTATACTTTTTCTATTGCGCCGGGAATAGCGCTGTAATAATCATACATTTGACTGTTTACAGTCTCTTTTGTTGTTCCGTCCCAAAATCCCATCTTTGAAAACAGGTTTGATTTTGGCAATACGTTTTTATAATACAAATCTGCATAATCAATAGAATAATTTGAAAATATTGGCGCAAATATTGCAAATAACAGCAATATAAAAATTATTATTGTAGCAACAACCGAACCTTTGTTTTTTGAAAATCTTATCAGAGCATCTTTAAAATAACCAACAGGCTTTGTTTCAAATTTTTCATCGTGAATACCCTTTTCACGTTTCACGAATTCAAACTTTTCTTTTGGAATATCAGGAAATTGATTAGAGTTCATTTGTTTTACCTCCACCCATTCTAATTCTTGGGTCTATGAACCCATAACTTAAATCGACAATGATATTTGCCGCCAGACCTATAATTGTATAGAACATACTTATAAATAAAAATACGCTGTAATCTCTTGAATTAATCGCATTTACATAAATAGCGCCAATTCCCGGTACACCGAATATTTTTTCTATAACAAGCGAACCTGACATAATACCTATAAATTCACTCAAAATCATAGGCAAAATAGGAACAAAAGCGTTACGTAGAGCGTGACGATATGTTGCTTGTTTACGTGTCAAACCCTTCGCTCTTGCAAGCAACATATATTCACTTGTAAGAGTTTCCGTCAATTCCGCGCGGGTAAATCTCATAAATCCAGCCATTACCGAAAATGACAGTGAAAGTACAGGCAAAACCATAGATTTTAGCATTTCAGGAGCAAGGTAATTATTACCTGCCGCCATTTGCAGTGGGAACAGATTAAATTTAAATCCTAGGTAGTACTGTACTATAAACGCATATACATAGCTTGGTACAGAAATAAACAACATTACCAATACGGAAATTACCTGATCTTGCCATTTGTTTTTCTTCAAAGCTGCATAAATACCGAAAAGTATGCCCAATGGCAGACTAAACAGTAATGAATATACGTTTAATATTACTGTCGCAGGCAATTTGCTGACAACATAACTGGTAACAGGGCTTAGGTAAGTACCAACTGTTGTACAGAATCCCCAGTCCCATTTTGTAAATACATTTTTTAGGAATATCCCATATTGTATCAATATAGGTTTGTCATAGCCCCACGCTTCACGCATAGCTTTTGTAGCTGCGGCGAAGTCCCCCGCACCTTCTTGGACAGGGTTAGGCAACATTCTTATCAATACAAAGCAAATTGTCATAATGATAAAAAACGTCATTAACATTAGCCCTATTCTATTTAAAACATACTTTAAGGTTTTCATAGTTTTTTAACACCTTTTTCTTAATTACTTTTTTATATATTATAATATATTTTCTTATAATAATGAAAATATATTTTGCAAATAAAGTTTTATATATATATAATTGTACAAAATACAAAAAAAACCAATACAATTCGACTATATATAAAGCTTTATTATACAACAAATTGATTTAACAGCCCGGTTTTATTTAAAAAACAGAGCTGTTAAATCTTTATTATTAATTAATATTATATTTTTTTGAATTAATTAATATTTTAGTTCAAAGTTGTTTGATTTACAGTATTCAGCCCACTCAGCATCTGATTTATCCAAAATAGCATTACCAAATCCAACTACCGGTAAAAATTCTTCTGTTTCCATTGTTGCACGGTGAGATAGTAGAGAACCAGATGTACGGTAGTATATAGGAGCTGTTACATAAGTTTCCAAAATACCTCTCTCGATACCTGCAAGAATTTGTGTTCTTACTTCCGGTGTAGCAGCGGCATATTCACCGTTACATAGAGCATCATACCACTCGTAGAATGTCTTTGTCATTTCTTTTCCTTCAACAGTAATTGTTGTTTTCTCTACTTTTGGTCTAAATCCATACTCATTTATCTTTTCATCTACGCAGTATAGTTCTGATAGACCGAATGGATCCATTGAAGCGCCGCCCCATGTAGAGATGATTATATCAAATTTACCTGCTTTTGCGCTGTTGTAGTAGTCTTGGTCAACAACACCTTTAACGCTTACTCTGCCTTCCAGTGGAGTACCCTTTGTGGCATTTGCAAGTGAATCATTGATAAAGTTTACCATTTTTTGTGATGTCTCATCTAGCATATATACTGCAAGTTCAAATTCTACTTTATCACTGTCTTTTATATCTCCGTTAGCTTTTGCTTCTTCGTAAACTTTTTTAATCAGTTCTCTTGCTTCGTCAATGTTGTAACCTGTCATAGTATCCATACTGTCAGCTTCATAAACAGACAGTAGAGCATCTGTTGCAGGTTGTGAATCACGGTAACGTGTACCTTTCTCAGGGTCATTGATGTATAGTGTATTCAGTAGACCAAAACCTGGGTCAGCGGCAGCTGTGCAAGTAGCCACAAATTCTGCTCTGTTTATTGAACGTGAAATAGCTTTACGGAAATCTTTGTATGCAAGTAGGCTCTTGCTTACTCCGGCTTTTTCTCTTGTTTTAAGAGCTGTTTTGTCTGAGTTAAATGTTAGTTTTGATGTAAAGCTTTGTGGTGTCAGTTGCAGATAATCACTTGTTGCATAAGTTTCCATATCTGTTGTTGTCAGAGCAACTGAGTCCAAATTACCTTTTTTGAATTCTAGTAGAGATGTCTTTTGCTCAGGAATAATTTGACACTCTATTCTGTCATAGTTATAGTGTTTAGCTATTTCAGGATTGTTCCAACCAAACCAATTTTCATTTTTTTCCAAAACAATTAATTTATCTGCTTGGAAAGATGCAAGTTTGAATGGACCGTATGAGATATAGTTATCCGCTTTTGTACCATAAGTTGTTTTCTTTATATCGCCTTTGTCAGCCATATTTCCGTCATAAAGTTTTTCATTTACAAGAATACCTGATGCTAGGCTATATTTTAGATAGAAGTCTGTAATCGGTTTATCAAGAACAAATGTTATTTCATAATCACTGTTTTTAATCAAACCAACCTCTTTTTCAAAATCTACTTCGTCATTTTTTACTTTGTAAAGACAGAATTCTTTGTATGAATTTTCTGAACCGTCACCGAAGTTTTTTGAAAGAGCAAGTAGTTCTGTTTTCAGTTCAGGTGTTAACGGATAGTAGTCTTCTTTGCTGTATTTAGCAAATAAATCCACGCCATTTACTATAAATTTATCTTTGTGTTCTGCATTTTTATAGTAGTTTTCGGCAGGAGCGCCAAAGAATATAACAGGTTTTTTGAATGAAACAAGCATTTCTTCGTCTTTTGCCTTACCGTCATTTGCATCTAGGAATTGTTCGCCTTGTTTATAGTATTTCTCCGCATTTGCTATTACAAAGTTACCTTGATAAGCAGAACTTGCGCGGAAGTTCTTTATTTTAGGATTTAAAAGTTGTTTATAGGAATAAAGGTATGTATCTGCGTTGATTGGAGTGCCGTCTTCCCATTTCATATCTTTGTTAAGCGCTATTTTGAAAGCATAACCGCTCTTTGCGTCAGCAGGAACATTGTATTTACCTGCATATTCTGCTGTAACGTCAACAGGCATTGCAGCTGCCGCTTCCGGTACAACCACATAGTTATCCATCGTATCATTTGGATAGAAGTTGTATAAAGCTGTTACTGTGTGTTTCAAGATATATTGCTCATCATTTGATTCCCACTCATGAGGAGACCATTTTTTAGGGCTGATTTCACTGTAATCTTTCAGTGTTCTAACCCCGCTTACAGTAGTGCTTGTACTATTTTCAGGAGTTGTCGTTCCGCTTGTGCTTGTGCTTGTGTCTGTGCCTGTGTTTGTGCTTGAACCACATGCTACCATTGATAGTACCATCGCTGATACGATTGCCAATGCAAGAATTCTCTTTTTCATTACTAGTACCTCCATGTCATAAGATTTCACATAAAAAATTTTATTAATCGTATATACAATAATTATGTACATTTACTTAATACTGTGTGCATCTTTTTAATACTGTGTGTATCTTTTGTAAACACAAATACGATTGATGTTTCTAATTATACACGATTATTTTTTAAATGTCAAGCAAAAAATGAATTTTTATTGTTTATAAATTGCATTTTAAAACCTCCATTGTTTTTATATGAGCAATATTAAGACAAATGGCTTTATTAAAGCACCTGCATTTATATAATTTCACATATTTTTCTACTCAACCGTACCATATTAATATCATTTTATTCTTAAAACAAAATTTTGCTCAATTATTTTTGCAAGTTGCATTTTTAAAACCGTCAAATTTTGTATTGTGAATAAATACAAAACAGAAAATAGTGTGTTTCAGTAAAATACACTTATTCTCTATACAGAGACAAATATTCAAAATTATTGTTTTTACTTGTGTAAATCTGCATATAATAATTAAAGTTTAATAATTATTATACTATAAAATGCACAAGGATTGAATATTGTTTATACATCAAATGTATAAATATACATTTGATGTATAAAATATTTTTTATTACAACAATAATTTTTTTACCTTTATATAAATATATTATATAAACACTTAAAAATTCGTTAATTTAGTATTTTTCTTGACATTTTGACACTTATGTGTTAACATTATACAGTGTTATTAAATATAAATTGTTTTTCTTTATCAAATAACACTTGTGTAATATTTTCAACACACTAACTGATATTACACTATCCTCACTTTACATTTTAAAAAGCAAAAGCGCGACAGTCCACACTTACTGTCGTGCTTTTGCTTTTATTATACATCTTATTTTTTACAAAAAATAAAGAAGAAGTAATGACTTGTATCTTTACTTCTTCTAGACTGTCAAAAAACTATATTTCCAAAAAAATATGTACAAAAAGGTAATTTCAAAGAAACTTTTTCTCTTGCAAAAAGTTTCCTCTTTTGGCATAAATGCCAAAATTCACCTTCAAAAATGCGCTTGCACGGCAAAAGCGTTCCGTTTTCTGCGGAAAACGTCTTAGGCTCTGCCTAAGAACCGCAATTTTTTGAAAAAAATTGAGTAAAACTTTTATAGACTTCGTCATTATAACAAATGACTATATCTTTTTAAAAACTCTGGAAGAAGTAATGACTTGTATCATTACTTCTTCTTTATTTATAATATTCATTCTCCGGCAGAAATTTTATTGGCAAACTTATGTAAATTGTAAGATGGACTTTCTTTTGTTCTGTATCCTATACCGTCTATAATCATAAATTTACCGAACGGAGTTACAGAAAGCGTTGCGCCATCTTTTTTTGTAATATTGAATATCACCGTTTGTCCACAATAATCTTGATATGAGTTATCCTTATTATAGACAACCACTGTCTTTAATAAAGATACAAATTCTGTAATTTCATCTTCATTTAAATTGTATGTTTTATTTGGAGGAAAAAGTTCCACAGAAACTTTGGAAATATCAGAAAAAGATAATTTATCAAAAGGTTTGTTTCCTTTAAAAGCTTTGCTTATAAATAAAGCAATTATAATAATTACGATTATTATAAAAAACAGTATTTTTTTAGTCTTCATATAATATCCTCCATTATTAATAATAGAAAAACTTATCTGATACCCAATACTACATTTAAATATCCAATCTTTTAATTTTCCAATACACGTTTATACATATCAATATATTGTTTTGCGCTGCTTTCCCAAGAAAAATCGCTTTGCATAGACTTTTTAACGGCTTTTTCCCACTCCGGTTTATGTCTGTACAAATCTACTGCGCGTATTACAGCGTCAAGCATATCGTGAGCATTATAGGTTTTGAATGTAAATCCGTTTCCGTTTTCTCCGCCTAAGTCCTTTATGCTGTCGCAAAGTCCGCCTGTTTCCCTTACTATCGGCAGTGTGCCATACTGCAAAGCTATCATTTGCGCAAGTCCGCAGGGCTCACTCTTCGATGGCATCAAAAGTATATCTGAACTTGCATATATTTTCTTTGAAAGTGGCTGTGAAAATTCATTACGGAAAGCTACTTTTCCCTTATATTTTATTCCCATTTCATTAAAGAAGCTTTCATATAAATAATCCCCGGTGCCCAATATAACAAATTGCACATCTTGCGCCATTATGCCGTCAAAAATATATCGTACAAGGTCAAGACCTTTCATTGCTACAAGCCTTGATATAATACAGATTATAGGCTTGTTCGGATCAATTTCAAGTCCCAAATCCCTCTGCAAACATTCTTTGTTCTTTGCTTTTCCCTTCAAATTTTTTGCTGAAAATTTTTCGTAGATATTTGGGTCTTTCATAGGATTATGCGTATCTGTATCTATACCGTTGAGTATACCGCAAAGCTTATATTGTTTTTCACGGAGTATTCTGTCAAGTCCAAAGCCATACCAACTATCGAGAATTTCGTGCGAATAAGTCGGACTTACCGTCGTTATCATATCGGCTTGTTCTATTGCGCCTTTCATCATATTTATGTCTTTGTCATACTCAACCATTGATAAGTATCTATCAGGAATCCCCGCAATATCTTTCGCAATTTGCAAATCAAATCTTCCTTGATATGCAATATTATGAATAGTAAATGTTGTTCTTACATAGCGGAGCTTTTCAACATTTCTGTAAAATATATTGAGGAATACAGGTATCATAGCTGTCTGCCAATCATTACAACTGATTATATCAGGGCAAAAGTCTATATTGACAAGCATTTCGAGTACTGCTTTTGAGAAGAACATAAATCTCTCAGCATCATCAAAATAACCATATATTGATGAACGTTTAAAGTAATACTCATTATCAAGCATATAGTATGTAACACCGTCTAATTCATATTTAAACAATCCGCAATATTGATTTCGCCAACCAAGCGGCACATAAAAATATTTTACATATTCCGCTTTCTGTTTAAGTTCTTCTTTTATCCCCGAATAAAAAGGAATTACAACACAGCACTCCATACCGTTTTTGTTTAACGCTTTTGGCAATGAACCTGCAACATCTGCAAGTCCGCCTGATGCAATAAAAGGTACTGCCTCACTGGCAACATATAATATTTTCATTTTTTTACTCCTAACTATAAATTACACTTATACTTACCAAGCAAAATTTCCTTTAAAATAATATCACAAATTTCACCTAATTTACCAACGTTCCATATTCTTCTTAAATTTTTCTGTATATACCTGCTTCAATTCATCGGAAGTAATGCCAAAGCACAATAATACATCATTATAATACATAAGAACGTCTGCTAACTCTTCAACAAGATGTTTTCTTGTTTCTGTGTTTCCGTTTGCGTTATCGTCACCGTTTTTCTTGATGATATCGATAACTTCCCCTATTTCCCCTATCATCCACAAGAGCTTATTTTTTCCTGTATCCGGTGAAATCTGTTCCCACTTATGTTTATATTTATCTTGAAGAATTTTTTGCATTTCCTGCATTTCATCAATACTGAAATCTGCCATTACCTAATTCTCCTTTAAATATGTCTGCCTTTTTCAACGTATATTGGGTAGGTTATATATCCGCACAGTTTTCTGTTCTGTCCTATTACAACATTTTTATCTGTAACAACATACTCCAAAGTTCCGTTTTCAGAAACGTATGTATTTTGCATTACAATAGAATTTTCAACCACTGCCCCCTTTTCAATTTTAACCCCACGGAATATAATTGAATTTCTCACTGTTCCTTCTATTATACAACCGTCAGCTATCAAACTGTTTTTTACATCTGCATTAATGCCGTATTTTGTTGGCACTTGGTCTCTTACTTTTGTATATATGGGTCTGTCTTTTTGAAACAACGAATCACGGACATTTTTATCAAGAAGTTGCATATTTGCTTCTATATAAGAATCCATATCCCGTACATTCAGCACGACACCTTTTTTCTCATAGCAATAAACATTTTTTTTGTTCACTGCTCTTGGCAATATATCTTTTTCTATGCTAAATCTGTTCTTTATCATAGCTTCTCTTGTCATATGCAAAAGTTTATCTTTTTTCACTACCATTATATTACAATATTGCTTATTGAAAATATCCGGTTTTTCTTCTTTTGCTATATCAGATGTTATTGCTGTCAAGAAACCTTCTTCATCACAATCCAAATAAATTCTGTCCACATTGGACTTTTCCTTATTGTTATTTTGTGAATAAACAACTGTTATTTCCGCATTTTTTGATATATGTTCATCTACCAAATCCTGCAAATCGATATTAAGGATTGTGCAACTGTCAGAAAGCACAACATATTCGGCAGTGGAATTTTCAATATAGTGAAGCGCACCGTAAAGCGCCTCTATATTACCTCTGTATATTACGTTTGTAGATGTTGAATATGGTGGCAGTATAGAGAGTCCGCCACATTTTCTCGATAAATCCCACTCTTTACCTGAACCCACATGGTCCATTAGTGAACGATAATTACTTTTCGCTATAACACCGACTTCTGTAATTCCGCTGTTTACCATATTTGACAGTGTGAAGTCTATCAGTCTGTAACGACCTCCAAATGGTACAGATGCTGTTGTTCTGTTTATTGTCAAGCCGTGTATAAATTCATCGTGCATATTGGCAAATATTATACCTAACAAGCTCTTATTTGTCATAGTTATTTATCCTCCACATCATTTTCAAGTATTGTTTTTGGTGGTATAACAGCATTTTTACCTACATTTACTCCTTCTGCTACTACTGTAACACCCCAATTTTCCAAATCATTTGAATTTTCCGGACATTCACCTACAATTGCATTTTCTTCTATTACAGTATTTTCGGCTAATATTGAATAACTGACTTTTGCACCCTTTTTAATAACAGCGCCGGGCATAACAATGGAATTTAATACAGTCGCGCCTTCTTCAACAGTGACACCTGCAAACAGTACCGATAAATCCACATTTCCCTCTATGTAACAGCCTTCTGTAACCATAGAGTCTATTACATGCGCGGTATCGGCAACATAGTGCGGAGGTAACACAGGATTTCTTGCGTATATCTTCCAAGTTTCATCATACAAATCCATCGGCACACGTGGGTTCAATAAATCCATATTTGCTTCCCATAGACTGTCTATTGTACCAACATCTTTCCAGTATCCGTCAAACGGATAGGCAAAAAGTCTTTCTCCGCCACCGAGCATTTTCGGAATAATATTTTTTCCGAAATCTTTTGATGACTTTGGATCTGCCTCATCTGCAATTAAGTACTCTTTCAGTTTTTTCCAATTAAATATGTAGATACCCATTGATGCAAGCGTACTCTTCGGCTCTTTTGGTTTTTCTTCAAATTCATATACCGAGTAATCCTCATTGGTGTTCATTATGCCAAATCTACTTGCTTCTTCCATTGGAACATCAAGCACTGCTATTGTACAATCCGCATTTTTCTCTTTGTGATATGAAAGCATTTTGTTATAATCCATTTTATATATATGGTCACCTGACAGTATAAGAACATATTCGGGATCATATCTCTCTATGAACTGTATATTTTGATAAATTGCGTTAGCTGTTCCGCTATACCAGTCCGAACCTTTATTGCTTTGATATGGCGGTAAAGTAAATACGCCACCGTCTATTCTATCCAAATCCCACGGGTGTCCGTTTCCTATATATTCATTGAGGATTAGCGGTTGGTACTGTGTTAGTACTCCAACTGTATCAATACCTGAATTTACGCAGTTTGATAATGGAAAATCTATTATTCTATATTTTCCACCAAAAGGTACAGCGGGCTTCGCAAGCGCCTTTGTCAACGCATAAAGTCTGCTTCCCTGTCCACCAGCCAGTAACATCGCTAGCCATTCTTTCTTTTTAGCCATCAAAAAATACCTCCTCGTTTAATAAAATTTATTAAACATTCTTTACATATATACATAATATTTCTATTTGCTTACTTTTTTGGACTTAACACTCTTTTTATTAATCTCTTTTTCAACTTCTTTTTTAGGTTCTTGTTTTTTAGCCTCTTTTTTAACTTCTTGTTTTTTCACATCTTTTTTTACTTCTTTTTTTACTTCTTTTTTTCTTCTTACTGAAAAATACATTACCGAAAGTGGCGGTATATCTATAACTACACCTTTATTATATTCACCTACCGCTACGCTTTTTACCCGTATTGTATCTTCTTTATGTTCTGATTTTCCGCCAAATTCTTCCCAATCTGAATTTACGTCTAATTTTAATGATGTTATGTCACTCGGAAGTCCCAAAACATAATTTTCCCACTTAACAGGCGCGAAATTAAGTATTACAGCTTTCTGTTCACCTTTTTCATTGGTACGCAAATAAGAAAATACATTTCTTGTATTGTCATCGGCGTTTAACCATCTAAAACCGTCCCAACTGTCTTCGATTTCCCAAAACTCAGAATTATCTTTATAATATCTGTTAAGTGTTTTTACAAAATCTTTTGTTTTACGGTGACTTTCATAATCAAGCAATACCCAGTCCAGTTCCTGCGCATAGTTCCATTCAATAAACTGTCCGAACTCGCTACCCATAAATAATAATTTTTTACCGGGGAAACTCATCATATAGCCTAAAAATGTACGTAGTCCCGCAAATTTATTTTCATAATCTCCCGGCATTTTGTTTAATAACGATGCCTTGCCATGTACTACTTCATCGTGCGATATCGGTAATATGAAATTTTCGGAAAAAGCATAATACATACCAAACGTGAGTTTGTCATGATTAAAACTTCTAAAATACGGATCCATTGACGCATAAGTAAGGGAGTCGTTCATCCAACCCATATTCCATTTGAATGTAAAGCCTAAGCCACCAACATAATCAGGTTTTGTTACCATTGGCCAAGCAGTCGATTCTTCCGCTATCATCATTACGCCTTTATTTTCGCTAAGTACTGCCTTGTTTATATTTTGCAGCAGTGCCACAGCTTCAAGATTCTCTCTGCCACCGTTTATGTTTGCCTGCCACTCACCATCACGTCTGCCATAATCAAGATATAGCATAGACGCAACAGCATCAACACGTATTCCGTCAATATGATATTCCTCTACCCAAAATACAGCGCTTGATGTTAAAAAACTGATTACTTCATTTCTGCCATAATCAAAAGCGTATGTACCCCATTCTTTATGTTCGCCTTTTAACGGATTATCATATTCATAGCAACTTTTACCATCAAATTTTGCAAGTCCGTTAGCATCTTTCGGAAAGTGAGCAGGTACCCAGTCCATAATTATACCAATACCTTTGTTATGGAAAGTTTCAACAAAATATTTAAAATCATCAGGCGTACCAAATCGAGATGTGGGAGCGAAGTAACCTGTAACCTGATATCCCCAGCTACCGTCAAACGGATATTCTGTAACAGGCATAATTTCTATATGCGTATAACCCATATCCAAAACATATTCCGAAAGTTCGTCTGCAATTTGTCTGTAATTAAACGGCTCGCCGTTTGAATATGTTTTCCAAGACGCCAAATGCAGTTCGTAAATATTGAGAGGTGAAGTTATAGGATTTGTTTTTTCCCGTTTCTCTATCCACTTTTTGTCACTCCATTTATAATTATCTATATTATAAATTTTTGAGGCATTATTCGGTCTTGTCTCTGTATGAAATGCATACGGGTCACTTTTATCAAATGAGTCTCCGTTTTCTGTAAATATTCGATATTTGTAACTGTCAAATACTTTTACACCCGAAATCTCTATTTCATATATACCTTGTTCGGATATTCGGTTCATAATATGTGAACTACCACTCCAATTGTTAAAAGAACCCACAACGGCTACGCTTTTGGCATTTGGCGCCCAAACTCTGAAAACCACTGTGTCTTTATCAACAAAATTTGCACCCATATATTTATAACTATGTGAATTTGTGCCTTGATGGAATAAATATAACGGCAAATCTGTATTTTTTCTGTTAACCATTTTATATCACTCTCCTCACCTATATATTACCATATTACATTTATTTATTCAAGTAAAATTTGTATGAAATTAACACTAAATTATTTTTAATATGTCAAAATATATAGAAAATGCACAATCATTGTAAAATTATGAAAATATGTCTTATATATTGTCTTTTTAAATAATATTTTGTACTTTTTATATTAAAAATAACAATAAAATCGCAATATTAACATAACTAATTAAAATTCTTGTACAATATCACCATAGTATTTAAAAAATATATCTGAAAAATCCTATTAAAAATTAAATCAAGATTTTTTTGCATAAAAAAACAGAACAATATTTATACAAATATCATTCTGTTCAGACTGTCAAAAAACCATATTCAAGAAAATATGCACGTAAAGGGTAATTTTAAAGAAACTTTTTCTCTTGCAAAAAGTTTCCTCTTTTGGCATAAATGCCAAAATTCACCTTCAAAAATGCGCTTGCACGGCAAAAGCGTTCCGTTTTCTGCGGAAAACGTCTTAGGCTCTGCCTAAGAACCGCAATTTTTTGAAAAAAATTGAGTAAAACTTTTATAGACTTCGTCATTATTACGAATGGCTATACATTTTTTTACACGCTAAACAGAACAATATTTATACAAATATCATTCTGTTAAATATTTTTAATTTTTATTTAGATACAACCAATTCATAGTCTATTTTACCAATACCTATTTTTTCACCATGAATAACCGCGCTTCTCCAATTGGTTTCAGGGAACGTGTTTGTAAAGTGGTCATTGTGATTATGATGATGTGTTTCTTCGTCAAGCTTACTGCCCGAGATAACAGGCATTTTGTTGCAGGCATCTGCGCATGCAACATCAAGCGCTACCGGGTCAAATGACGCAAATAATCCTACGTTTGGTATTATCGGCATATCATTATTGCCATGACAATCACAGTATGGAGAAACATCTGTAACAACATTTATATAAAAACATGGTCTTCCGTCAATAACTGCTTTTGTATACTCTGCTATTCTGCAATTAAGTTCATCATTGGCAACACTGTTGTTATTTACTATTGCATCAAAATTGCAAGCGCCCAAACATCTGCCACAACCAACGCATTTATTATGATCTATATACGCTTTGCCTGTTTCAAAAGAAATCGCATCTTGCGCGCAGTTTTTTGAACAGACTGTACATTTTACGCATTTTTCAGCAAGTACTTCGGGCTTTCCGCCTGCGTGCATATCCATTTTGCCCGCACGGCTTCCGCAACCCATACCTATATTTTTTAATGCGCCCCCAAAGCCTGTTGCCTCGTGACCTTTAAAGTGTGTAAGGGCAATAAAAATATCGGCGTCCATTATGGCTCTGCCTATATGCGCTTTTTCTATATACTCGCCACCGTTTACGGGTACGTCTACGTCATCAGTACCCTTCAATCCGTCTGCAATAATCATCTGACAACCTGTTGACATTGGCGAAAAACCATTTTCCATAGCGCTGTCAATATGTTCCAGCGCATTTTTTCGTCTGCCTACATACAAAGTATTGCAATCTGTCAAAAATGGGTATCCACCCAAAGACTTTACTTTATCTGCAACTACCTTCGCATAATTGGGACGCAAAAAGGATAGGTTTCCAGGCTCTCCAAAGTGCATTTTTATGGCAACAAATTTGTTGTTGAAATCTATATTCTCTATACCTGCCTTTTGCATTAGTCTGTCAAGCTTCTTTAAAAGACTGTTGCCGTCACTTGTACGCATATCTGTAAAATAAACCTTAGATTTTTCCATATATTTCCTCCTCATACTCTACCATTTATAATTTTATTTTATTAAATCAAAATATTTCAGCGCTTTAACAACAGAAACGTCCCAAAAATCCCACGTATGCTCGCCTTCCCATTCTTCATACAGGAATTTGTAATTTTTGCTGTTTAAATACTCACGCATTTTGTAGTTCGGCATTTTCAAAAAGTCTTTGTCTCCGCAACTGATGTACATATTCGGTATTTCTTCAACAGTGTGATTTTCCAGTAACCAGAACAAATCATTCTCAGGTTTTAACGAATCCCCTATAACTCCCTTAGCCTCATTTTTTATAGAATCATCATTTGTTATCATATATTCCAATAAAAATTTTAAGTCTACCGCGCCGCTGAAACTTGCGCAACCTATATAATTTTCAGGATATGTAAAGGCGCATTTCAGCGCGCCGTATCCGCCCATAGAAAGTCCCATTACATAACTGTTTTCTCTTTTGATGTTCAAATTAAAAAATTTCTTAACATCTTGCGGAAGCTCTTTTGTTATATAGTCAAAGTATTTCAGTCCGTATTCCATATTTATATAAAAAGAACGTTGAACTTCGGGAATAATAACAGCAATATTATAGTCTCTTATATACGACTCTATTCTGGAAAACCTTTGCCAAGCCGAGCTGTTCCCCTTTATTCCATGCAAAAGATAAAGGACTTTTGTATCTTCATTCACTCCGCTTTCGGGTAAAATCACCCTCAATACTGTATCCATATCCAATACTTCGCTTTTAAAATCACAAGAAATATAAGCCATTTTTCATTATCTCCTTTTGCTTAAAATATATATTTTAATCTAATTAAAATTCAGACCGTCATAAAACCCTATTACCAGAAAAATATGCACAAAAGGTGTAATTTCAAAGAAACTTTTTCTCTTGCAAAAAGTTTCCTCTTTTGGCATAAAT